>NZ_JBFTEF010000019.1:0-70523 GCF_041023745.1 Massilia sp. X63 | reverse complement strand
CCTTTGCCAGATCGATGCCGATTGTCGTAATCTTCATGATGACGCCCCCCTCGATGTCGTGGTGAGTTGACACTTCCACTTTGGCACATCGATGCCGTTTCGGGAGGGGGCGTCCATCCCATTGCCTTTGTTTTTGGCGCCGTCATCCATGGCAAAGGATGACGGCGCTTTTGGTTTTATGCGTCCAGCTTGCTCAGCTTGCCCAGGCAGCGCCGCTGGTAGCCGTTCAGCCCTTCCATGACGAGCGCATCGTCCTCGCCGACCAACCCGGCATCGATCAGCAGCCGCAGCTTGGCGATGTGGTCCCCCTGCGCCAGCGCCTGGGCCAGGTTCGACCCGTCCGGCGCGCCGGCCTGCGCGATCGCCTCGACCACCCGGGGCGGAAAATCCCAGTGCCTGGCGATGAGCGCCGACAGCGTGCGGCTGCGCGCCAGCAGTTCGACGCCGAAGCTATCGGAGGCCGGCACCTTGCCGTTCAGGCAGACGCGGTCGGCCAGCCGGAAGGCCACCACCAGCCCCACGTCCTGCATCAGCCCGGCCAGGCAGGATTCGAAGATGTCGGCCGCCAGGCCGGAAGCCATCAGGCTGGCCGCGACCGCGCATTTCTCGGAGTGATTCCAGACCAGCGGCGCGGCACGGCGCGCGAAGCCGGCGTCGTGCAGGCGGATCACCGGGCGGAAGGCGACCCGCGCCAGCAGCATGCGCAAGCCGTTCTGGCCCAGCAGCATGATGGCCGCGTCCAGGGTCTTGATCGGGGTGGCCGGGTGGTAATAGGCGCTGTTCGCCTCGCGCAGCACGTCGGCCATCAACACCACGTCCTCGGCCACCTGGTTCGCCAGCTCTCCCGTGGTCACGCTCTCGTCGCGCAGGCTGCGCAGCAGCTTGGGGATCAGCTCGGGGACGCGCGGCACCAGTTCGGCCGCCACGGCCGGGTTCTCCGCCAGCCTGCGCACCTGTTCGAGGATCAGGGCTTCGGTCTCGGGTGGCGCGTCGAAGCGGGCCGGACCGGCCAGCCAACGGTAATACAAGGCGTCGACGGCGGCGCTGCCCTGCCCTGCAGCAGCGGCCTGCGCCTCCTCGAGCACGGGCGCGTCGGGCGGCGATTCCGCACCGCCCAGCAAACGATTGATCCAATTTTTCATAGTAGGTCCGGGTCTGTCCGGCACCAGGATTGTAGCCTGTCCGGCGGGAGGCCAGTGAAACGGCGCCGGAAAAGACAAAAGCGCCCGCAGGCGCTTTGTGTGTGCCCGAGCGACAGGCTCGGACACGGAATGTGGGGGAGAGCGACCTCCAGGTATCTCCTGGCGTCGCCTCTTGCCGGTTGCATCCGGCGTTCGCTGCCGCAGTTGGCATACGAACCGCTTCCGGACACAGGCGTTTCCTCAACGTCTGCCTGCTTTCCGCGCCACGCTATCGGTGGTGGCTGCGCCAGGCCTCTGTGCCGTTCGTGATCTCGCGACCACAAATCCAGTATAACGCAAAAATCAGACTTGTGTAGACGAGTTGTGCGCGTCCTGTTCCAGGGTGGGTTCCGCCGCGGCGACCGGCTCCGGCTTGCGTCCGAGCCTGGCCTTCAGGCGCGCGCCCAACCCGGGGCCGCGCGCGCCGGCGCGCGGCGCGCCCCGCCTGCGGCGCAGGACGATCCACAGGCCGGCCAGCAGCGCCAGCACACCGGCGCCGGCGCCGGCCATCAGCCAGGGCGAGCCGGTCTCCGGCGGCGGTTCCGGTTTTTTCTTCTTCGGCTTGTGTACCTGCCCGGACGTGGCGGACGCTTGCATGACCGAGGCCGGCGAGGCGCCGGCCGCCACCTGCAGCACTTTTACCTTGTCCTCGAGCTGGTCCAGTCGCTCGCGCAGCAGGGCATTCTTCGCGCCCAGCATGACGCAGGCATCGACCTGCTGCCGGGGCTGTGGCGCGCAGGCGCCGGCCGGCGCGGCCGGCTCAAGCTTCGGCGGTGCAGCCTCGGTCGCCGTGGGCGGGGCGGCAGGCGGCGCCGGCCTGGAGACGATATGCGGTTTCGGCGCCGGCTTCGGGGTCGGTTTCGGGGCCGCCTTCGGGGCCGCTTTCGGTGCGGGCGCCGGTGCCGGCGCGGCAGGCGGCGCGGGTTCTGCCGCTTTGGCGGCTGTCTGCGGCTGGACCGGGGGCGCCGCCACCGGCGCCGGCGGCGCCGGATGCGGATCCGGCGACAGCCACAGGGTTGCCAGCCGCACGGCCCGCTGGCTGCCGTCGGCCAGTTCCAGGTACAGGTGCAGGTGCTCCGACTCCACCGGGCCGAGCGAGGTCAGGTGCAGGAACTGGCGTCCGTCGCGCCGCATCACCGACATCCTGAGGGTGGACAGCACCGCCGGCATGCCGATGCTGGCGCCGCGGTAAACGTTGGGACTGGCCAGCCGCACCTGTACCGGCGTGGCCGCGTCTTCCAGCATGGTGAGCTCGATGTCGGCCACCAGCGGCTGGCCGATGAAGGAGCCGACGCGCGGCTCGCCGAGCTCGGCAGCCGGTGCAGCGCCGGCCAGCAGCGCACATGCGAATATCAATGGAAGGCGGCACGCCATAAGCGGGAGGAAAAATGAAGCCGGAACGTCTTTAACGGACAATCGGCTAAACTCTTTAGTAACATCTCTCCCTACCGCCCGCATTCGACAGGAAAAACCATGGAAAACAGGATCGAGAAGGACAGCTTCGGCCCGATCGAGGTACCGGCGGAGCACCTCTGGGGCGCCCAGACCCAGCGTTCGCTGCACCATTTCCACATCTCGAGCGAGCGCATGGCGCCGGAACTGGTGGCGGCCCTGGCCCAGGTCAAGCGCGCCGCCGCCGCCGTCAACCGCTCGCTCGGCAAGCTCCCCGCCGACAAGGCCGACGCCATCATCCGCGCCGCCGACGAAGTACTCGAAGGGCGCCATGCGCGCGAGTTCCCGCTGGCGGTCTGGCAGACCGGTTCCGGCACCCAGAGCAACATGAACATGAACGAAGTGCTGGCCAACCGCGGCTCCGAACTGATGGGTGGCGAGCGCGGCGAGAAGCGCCTGCTGCACCCGAACGACCACGTCAACATGGGCCAGTCGTCGAACGACATCTTCCCGACCGCCATGCACGTCGCGGCCGCCACGGCCGTGGCCAAGGACGTGCTGCCGGCCCTGGCCCAGCTGCGCGCCACCCTGCTGCGCAAATCGCGCGACTTCGAAGACATCGTCAAGATCGGCCGCACCCACCTGCAGGACGCCACGCCGCTGACCCTGGGCCAGGAATTCTCGGGCTATGTGGCCCAGCTGGAATTTGCGGAGAGCGCGATCCGCTCTACCTTGCCCGGCTTGCTGGCCCTGGCCGCCGGCGGCACCGCGGTGGGCACCGGCCTGAACGCGCACCCGGACTTCGCGCCGCGCATCGCGGCCGAGATCAGTTCGCGCACCGGCCTGTCCTTCAAGAGCGCGCCCAACAAGTTCATGGCCCTGGCCGGCCACGACGCCCTGGTATCGAGCCACGGCGCCTTCAAGACCCTGGCCACGGCCCTGATGAAGATCGCCAACGACGTGCGCTGGATGGCCTCGGGCCCGCGCTCGGGCCTGGGCGAGATCACCATTCCGGAAAACGAACCGGGCAGCTCGATCATGCCGGGCAAGGTGAATCCGACCCAGTGCGAGGCGCTGACGATGCTGTGCTGCCAGGTGTTCGGCAACGACGTGGCGATCACGGTCGGCGGCTCGCAGGGCAACTTCGAGCTGAACGTGTTCAAGCCCATGATCGCGCATAACTTCCTGCAGAGCGCGCGCCTGCTGGCCGACGGCATGCGCTCGTTCGACACGCACTGCGCCCAGGGCATCGAGCCGAACCATGCGCGCATCGCCGAGCTGATGGAAAAATCGCTGATGCTGGTGACCGCACTGGCGCCGCACATCGGGTATGATCGCGCCGCACAAATCGCCAAGACCGCCTCGCACGAAGGCCTGACCCTGCGCCAGGCCGCGCTGCAGTCCGGTTTCCTCAGCGAGGCGCAGTTCGACCAGTGGATCGTGCCGATCGACATGACCCGGCCCGACGCCGCCTGAGGCGCGGCCGGCCGCGATCGATGACACCCTTGCGGGCGCCCTGCAGACAGGCGCCCGTTTCATTTTTTATCCCGAGGATAGCATGCAAAAAATAGTGTTCGATTTGACATCGGAATTCGTCGAAGTCAACCAGTTGCTGAAGCTGGTCGGCCTGGTCGACAGCGGCGGCGCCGGCAAGAACGTGGTCGCCAGCGGCGTGGTGTCGGTCGACGGCAAGCAGGAACTGCGCAAGACCGCGAAGATCCGCAGCGGCCAGACCGTCACCCTCGGCGACGTGCAGATTCGCGTGCAGTAAACGCCCACGGAAACTGGTACGAAAAAAGGCGGGTGAAGGGGCGTAAAACAGCGGGCTTATGTTTGCGCCCTAACAAACAGAGCGGGGCTTCCTTGTTTATATTTTAAGTCATCAGAACGGCTTAGGCTTTCGACAAAGGTGAAGCGATGGAAACCCCGAACCGCGCCCAGTCCCAGGAACAGCTCATCGGAGACCTGCGTCTCGTCATCGAAAACGCAGAAGAGCTGCTGAAGAATACCGACCATTACACCAGCGCGCTGTACCAGAACGCGCGCGCCAAGCTGGCGCTGGCGCTGGAGGCGGCCAACGAAGAGCTCGCGCGCTTCGAAGACGCCCAGCTCGAGCGCATGATGGCCGCCACCCGCGCGGCCAACGAGCACTATTGCGACCGCACCGGCGAACAGCGCATCCTGCGCGCTTTCCACTGACGCGTTTTTTACCGGCGTTTTTGCCTGCGCTTTTGCCGACGCTTTTGCCGAATCCCCTGTCGAATCGTCCGGGCGGTGTCAGCCGGCTTCGCCCGCCGCAATCGCGCTCACCACGCCGCGCCTGAACCAGCCCTGCAGCATGGCGCCGATGTCCGCTGCGCCCTCCCCTGCCGGCGTGAGGTCCAGTGCGGCGTCGACGGCCTCGCCGAAGCTGGCGCCCTCCGCCAGCCGCAGCAGGGCGGCCGCCTCCGGCGCGCCGATCTCCGCCACCTCCACCTTCCAGCCGCGCCGTACCACCAGCACGCTGCAGGGCCGCGCCACGTCCTCCGGTAATGCCGGGCCGCCCGGCTGGTGCGCGTGCCAGAGCGCCGCGACGGCCCAGCGGCTGCCCACCACCGCCACCGACGGCTGCAGGCCGAAACGGGCGGCGTCGAGGGCCTGCGGCGTCAGGGTCGTGAGCGCGGCAATCCCGAGCGGCGCCAGGTCCGGGGCCAGGCCGGCGCGGTGCACCGCCCATTCGAGGCGCGCCAGGTCCGGCAGGTAGGGAAAGGCCGCGGCCGGGGCGAAGCCCGCAAGGAAATCGGCGAAACGCGCGCCGAAGCCGGCCAGGTCCGGGTCCTGCGAGGGCCAGGCCTTGCCGTAGGCGCACGCCAGCCCGCCGAAGAATTCTTCGCCCACCATCTGCTGCAGAACCGGATAGGCCGCGCCCAGGGCGCGTTCCCAGCCCGCGCTCAGGTTGCCGCGGTACAGCGCCAACCGCGCGATGCTGCCCGTGCTCAGGGCAGGCCGAAGGACCGCTTCGCGCCCGCGGTCGAACAGGGCGTCGCCGAACTGCTGCTGGAGGGCGGCCAGCGCCGCGCCGTCCGCGGCCTGCGGCGCCGCGCACCTTACCGGGGCTGCGGGGGCATCCGGCAGCGGGAAATCCCGGGCGATCGCCTCGGCCTTGGCCGCTTCGGCCACCAGCAGCGCGAGCGGCGGCAGGTCGGCATCCCATTCGACCAGCGCCGGCACGCGGCCGAACCGCGCCAGCGCGGCGCGGTACAGTTCCCAGACTGGATCGGCCACCGCCGCGCCATGGTGGTCGACCAGGGCCAGCGGCGTCTCCAGGTGGCCGGCGAGGTGGATTTCGCCGACGCTGCCGCGCGGGAGCGCGGCGATGGCGGCCAGCGCGTCCTCGCCGTGGTTGTGCTGGTTGACGTAGAGGTTGTTCAGGTCGAGCAGGATGCCGCAGCCGGTGCGCCTGGCCAGTTCAGCCAGGAACTCGGCCTCGCTCATGGTGTCGGCACGAAAGCGCACATAGCTCGAAACGTTCTCGACCAGCAGGCGGCGGCCGAGACGGTCCTGCACCCGGTCGACGCGCTCGCACAGCAGGGCCAGGGCGGCGGCATTCAAGGTCAGCGGCAGCAGGTCGTTGAGCTGGCGGTCGGCCAGCGCGCCCCAGCTCAGGTGTTCGGAGACCAGCAAGGGATCGAGCGCCTCGACCAGTTCGCGCACGCGCGCGAGGTGGGCCTCGGAAAAACCGTGCGCCGAGCCGAGCCCGAGGCCGACACCGTGCAGGCTGAGGGGATAGTCGCGGCGCAGCTCGCCGAGCACGTGCCAGTCCCAGCCGGCGCGGGCCAGGTAGTTCTCGCTGTGGACTTCGATGAAGCCGACCGCCGGGCGCCCTTCCAGAAAGGCGCGGTAGTGCGGCGCGCGCAGCCCTATGCCGGTGGGAATGGCCGCGGCGGGAATGGCCGCGGCGGGAGCAGGCATCGCTTACTTCTTGGCGTCGGTCATGGCCGGCTCGGCCTTGTCCGGACCGGCCTTGTCCTGCGCGGCGCGGCCGGCTTCCAGCGAACCGCCGAGCTTGGCGCAGGTACCCTTGGCAACGAATTTCCACTCGTTCGGGTCATTGTCGACCTTGGCGACGCCGGCGCAGCCGTGGGTAGCGGTGCCGCAATCGTTCTGGCCGGCCTTGGCCACGCCGTAGCAGGCTTCCTGGTCGGCCTTCGGCACGCCCATCTGGTCCTGGGCGGCGGCGTGGGCGCAGACGCCGGCAAGGGCGGCGGCGATCAGGGCGTGGCGATGGGTCATGCGGTACTCCTGGCTGATGAAAGACGCCAGTATTTATCAGCCGGGGCAAAGATGCAAGGCGGGGTGAGCGTGGGCTGGCGGCAGCGCAAGCGCTCCCGCCTTGCGCAGCTCAGGCCGTGGTATTGATCTTGTTCCCCAGGTGCGCCGGCAGGTTGGCCGACTGCACCGCGGGCAGCGCCTCGAGCAGCTGGGTGGCGGTGGCTTCCTGGATCTGCTGGGCTTTCTTGAAAACGGCGAGGCTCACTTCCTGGCGGTTGCCGGTTTCGGCGATGCTGGTGGACAGCTTGGCGATGCTGGACACATCCATGTCATTCTCCCTGAAGGCGCACGAGGGCGTATCCACCCTTTACGGCAGCCGCGGAGAAAACTTGAGGCCTTCAGCGCATCCAGTTGCCCAGCCAGCCCAGCACTTGATCTGGATCATTCAAATCCAGCCAGGCCGGCCCGCCCTGCCCCGCCGGCGGCGGCGCATCCGACGCCACCGCGACGATGTGGGGGTCGTCCGGATACAGGGCCGGCCGGCCCAGGCCGGGACGGAACACCTCGAGCTTGGGAATCGGCTCCCATTTATAGCCCTCCACCAGGGTCAGGTCGGCCGGCGCCAGGCGCGCCAGGTGCTCGGCCAGGGACGGCTCGCGGGCTCCGCGCAGCTCGCGCAGGATGGCGACCCGGTACGGCGAAGCCAGCATCACCTCGGCCGCCCCGGCCATGCGCAGGCGCGCACTGTCCTTGCGCGGCGGCTCCAGCTCGACGTCGTGGTGGCTGTGCTTGACCACGTTGACGCGCAAGCCCTGCCCGGCCAGGCGGGCGATCAGGCGCTCCAGCAGCGAGGTCTTGCCGCTGCCGGACCAGCCGACCACGCCCAGCACCCGGCCGCAATCAGTAGGCGACACGGTAGCGGTAGCCGCGGTAATTCATGATCGCCGCCTTCGGCAGCAGGCGCTCCAGCACCAGGCCGGGCGCGACCTCCTCGCCTTCGCGGCGCAGCATCTTGTCCACTAGCAGCAGGCGTTCGGCCGGGTTCGGCGAGTAGATGTAGCCGCCGAAGGCGACTTTCGGCAGCTCGCGCTGTACCGCTTCCGGCAGCGACTGCGCCGGGCCGATGCTGTCCTCCGCGGCCGGGGCCGGGGGCGCCGCCACCGGCACCGGGCGCGGCGCTTCCGGCGCTGCCTCGGCTGCCGCCACACGCGGCTGCGGCGCCGCCTTCGCAGCGGGCGCCGGAGGCTTGTCGGCGACCGGCGGCGACTTCGGCTTGACCGCTTCCGGCGGCGCCACCGGCTTGGCCGGCGTGGGCGACGTCACCGGCGCGGCTGCGATCACCGGTGCAGCGGCCGGCGCAGCAGGAGCAGGAGCAGGAGCAGGAGCAGGAGCAGGAGCAGGAGCAGGAGCAGCAGTAGCAGTAGCAGCAGCAGGAGCAGCAGCAGGAGCGGCAGCAGGAGCGGGGGCGGGCACCGGCGCAGCCGCGGGCGCGCTGGCCACCTGCAGCGCCGGGGTGGGTGCGGAAGCGGGCTGGCGCAGCAGGAAGAGCGCGCCCAGCGCCACCACGAGGGCGCCGGCGGCGACGCCGAGGAACAGCGGATTGCGGCCGGCGCGGGTTGCCGCCGGCGCATAGCTGGGGGCCGGGGCGTGGATGGTCGGTGCGTTGCCGAGCTGGCGCTCCGCCTGTGCCTTCTTGAGGGCTTCGAGGATGTAGGACATGCCTTATTTTCCGTTCCCGGCCTGGGCCAGCAGACGCGGCTCGGGCACGCCGGAGAGCTGGTTCAGGCGCATATAGGTGCGCGGACCGGCCAGGCCGTCCGCCTTCAGGTTCTGCGCGGCCTGGAAGCGCCGCAGCCAGGTGCGCGTGGCCGCATCCAGCGGGCGGCCGGCCTGCGGCGCCTGGGCCTTGTTCAGCTGGGCCAGGCGGCCGGCCACCCAGTCCACGTCGAGACCGCGGTCGCCTTCGGCCAGCTCGTCGCGAAAACCGCGCGGCATGCGCCAGAAGGTGGTGAACTCGCCGCCGAAACGGGCGACGAAGCTGGCCAGGTCGATCTTCTCGCGCCGCGCGCCGGCGCTCAGGGTGACGCTGTTGCCGTCGATCGCGGACAGCACGGCGTAGCCGGTGCGCGGGCCGTCGTGCAGGGTCACCACGGCCGGGCGGTCGAGCAGGCGCAGCTCGTACAGGCCGCCGCGGCCTTGGTGGCAGCGCAGGTCCAGGCGCTGCGCCGCCTCGCAGGGCTTGTCGCCCGCCAGCGGCTGGCCCCAGAGCGCGGCAAGTTCGCGCAGCGCATTGGCTTCGTCGGACTGTACCGGCGGCACCGTGGTGGCCACAGGCGCGGCCACGGACGCGGCCTGCGCCGCGACGGCTAGCGGCGCGGGCGAACGGGCGGGCAGCGCCTGCCAGGCGGCAGCGCTGACCGCGGCCGCGGCCAGCACCCCGCCGGCCACCAGCGGCAGCCGCAGGCGGCGCGGCGCCGCCGCTTCGCCGGCGAACACCTCGGCCGCAGCCTTCTTGAGGATCTGGCGCGTGACCTGCGGGCTGTTCTCGACGTAGGCGCCGAGCAGCGCGCGGTCGCACAGCAGGTTGATGCGGCGCGGCACCCCATGGGTCAGCGCGTGGATCCGGGGCGTGAGCGCAGGCGGGAATGGCGCCGCGGCGGTGCCGGCCGCGGCGCCCGCCACCGCCAGCCGGTGCGCGACATAGGCGCCGGTCTCGGGCTCGGTCAGCGGTCCCAGGTGGTAGCGCGCGATCACGCGCTGGGCCAGCTGCTCCAGTTCCGGACGGGCCAGCATGCTGCGCAGCTCGGGCTGGCCGATCAAGATAATCTGCAGCAGCTTGCGCTCGCTGGTCTCGAGGTTGGTCAGCAGGCGCAGCTGTTCCAGCACCTCGGCCGACAGGTTCTGCGCCTCGTCGATCACCAGCACGTTGTTCAGCCCCTGGGCGTGCGAGGCCAGCAGGTAGGCGTTGATCGCGTCGACATAGCCCTTGATGCCCGGCGTCCCGGTGGCCGGCGGCAGGTCGATGCGCAGTTCGTCGCACACGCTCTGCAGCAGCTCTTCGACGCTCAGGCGCGGGTTGAAGATATAGGCCAGGCGGCAGTTCTCGGGAATCTGCTCGATGAAGCAGCGGCACACCGTGGTCTTGCCGGCGCCGATCTCGCCGGTCAGCAGGACAAAGCCGCCGCCGCTGCCGATGCCATACAACAAGTGCGCCAGCGCCTCGCGGTGGCGCTCGCTCATGAACAGGTAGCGCGGATCGGGAGCGATCGAGAAAGGCGCGCCCTTCAGTTGGAAATAATGTTTGTACATGAGCTAGTGATCCAAGCTAGTAGTGCGGGCTGGCGATGCGCGCTGGTGCTAGCGGACCGGCTGCGATTTGAACTTTGCGCAATATATCTTGCTTTTGTCATTCATGTAAGCGATCGTGCTGCCCGTGTTCGACACCCGCAAAGGATAGGGCGAGGCGTCCGCCGCCCGGAACGCGGCGCCGGAAGCGGCGCGCACCGCGCCTTCCAGCGCTTCGGGCGCACTGTCGGTCAGGGCGCCGATGAAGACCAGCTCGCTGCTGTCGTCGCTCACCACCACCTGCTTCACCTCGGCGCCCCACAGCGTGGCCTCGACCCGGAACCAGTACGCCCCGCCCTCGCGCTTGTAGGCGGGACCGAAGGAGGTGGTGAGGTAATCGTGGAAATAGCGGTTGTCGAGCTGGCTGCGGCACAGCAGCGCATTGCCGACCACCTGGCTGAAGGTCGAGGGCATGGCCTGGGCCGGCGCGGCCATGACCAGCACGGCAAGCAGCATGGCGCCAGGCGCCGGTCGGGATGCGCGCACGGCGGCTCAGAGCCTGGACAGCCAGGCGCGGTTGGCCGCGATCTGGGCCTTGACCGGGGCCGGCAGGGCTTCATAGCAGCCAGGATGCTGCTTGAGCGCATGCTCGCGCACTTCCTTCTGCATGCCGTTGACCAGAAAGACGTAGACCGCAGCCCCGTCGTCGTTCTTGCGGGTGCCCATATAGCGAATCACGGGAGTTCTCCTTCCATGCCCGCATTATGACACTGCCACCGCTGCCCGGCCACGCGCCAGGCCCATGTATTGGTCAATGCGCGATCAGGGTGCGCTCGTGCGCACGGTACGGTAGGCGGCGCTGTTGCGGTCCAGCCACAGCCGGACCATGTCGCGGTTGTCATGCTGCCAAGGATGGAAACGCGGCGAGAAATAGTGCAGCACCGGCCCGGCCATGTGCCAGGCCAGCCCGCGCCGCCCGAACCACATGCGCGCGGCGCTCAGCCAGGTGCCGGGCCGCCAGAGGGCGCCGTCGCGCTGCAGGTTGTGGGCGGTCTGGATGAAGTTGTCGAACCAGAACACCAGGCTCACGTGCAGGAACCACAGCACGCGCCGCCAGTAGCCGCCGCCGGCGGCGCGGTAGGCCTCGAAGGCCACCGCCTTGTGCTCGAGTTCCTCGACCGCATGCCATTCCCACAGGCGGCGCAGCGCCGGCTCGGCGTCCGCGATCCATTCGGAATGACGCAGCACGCCGTCGGCCAGCATCGCCGTGTAGTGCTCCAGCGCGCAGGTGATCGCCACCCGGCTGCGCACACTGAAACCGTTCACCCGGGCGACACGCCGTGCAAGGCGCGCGCCGGTGACGAAGGACAGCCCCTGCCGTTCCAGTTCGGCGTTGTACTGGACGTGCATGTGGCGGTGGGTGGCTTCCTGGCCGACGAAATCCTTTACCTCGGCGCGCAGCACCGGGTCGGCGAGCCGCTCCGGGGGAATCGCGCGCAGGCTGTCGATGAACATCTGCTCGCCGATCGGGAACGTCATCGACAGCGCATTGAAGAACTGGGTGCGGTAGGCGTCGCCGCCCAGCCAGCGGCGGCCGAAGCCGCGCGACAGGTCGACGTGGACCTGGCGGACGGTGAGCGAGGACATCGGGGCTCCTTTGGATGGGGCTGCCAATATAGCATCGCCCGCCGCGCTTCATCCCCGCAATCTGCACTCTGTTCCCCGATTTCGCGCATCCGTCGTCTTGCCCATGCAAGCGGCGCCGGCCTGGCTTATCGTTCAGGCTCCGATGTCCTTCGCACAACAAGAACATGCATACCGCCCTGAAACCCGCCCTCCTCGCCGCCGCCATCGCCACCGGCTTCTTCGCCGCCCAGGCCAGCCATGCCGAGGCGCCGCCCGCCCCGGTCGCGCAGCAGCGCAGCCTGCAGGCCTTCAGCGCCATCGAACTGTCCGGCCCCTACGAGGTCGTGGTGCGCGCCCAGGGCCCGCAGGCGGTCACGCTGTCGGGCGAGCGCAAGCTGCTCGACCAGGTCGAGACCTTCGTGCGCGGCGACACCCTGGTGGTGCGGCCGGTCCAGCGCAACGGCTTCCACTTCAGCTGGGGCAAGCGGCGCGACACGGTGGTCATCCACATCAGCGCCGGCCAGCTCAAGAGCCTGAAGATGTCCGGCAGCGGCGACGTCGACCTGTCGCAGCTGGCGGGCGAGCGCTTCAGCGTCAGCGTCGACGGCCCCGGCGACCTGCAGGCCTCGGGCGCGGTGCGCGAGCTGGCGGTGCGCGCCAGCGGCAGCGGCGACCTCGACCTGCAGCGCGTGAAGGCCGCCAAGGTCGAACTGAACATGTCCGGGCCGGGCGACGTGCGCCTGTCCGGCGTCGGCGATACCCTCGCGGCGACAATCGGCGGCTCCGGCGACCTCGAGGCCGATGCGCTGCGCCTGGCGCGCCTGGACGCACGCCTCAGCGGCCCGGGCGGCATGAAACTGTCGGGCAGCGCGCGCGAACTGCGCGCCGAGATCAGCGGTTCGGGCGACTTCGACGCCTGCGCGCTGGCGGCCGAGGCGGCGTCCACCGTCCAGAGCGGGCCGGGCAATGCCTGCGTGGCCGGCACCCTGAAACGCTTCGACGCCGAGGTGAACGGCTCGGGCGAGCTGCAGGCCAGCGGCCTGCAGGCGGCCAGCGCCGTCGTCCGCCTGGGCGGCCCGGGCAATGCCACGCTGAGCGGCAGCGTGGGCGAGCTCAGCGCCGACGTCAGCGGCTCGGGCGACCTGGAAGGCGGCGGCCTGCAGGTCAGGCGCGCGACCGTCAGGGCGCGCGGCCCCGGCGGCGTCGAGCTGGCCAGGGTCTCCGACACGCTGGACGCGGAACTGCACGGCTCGGGCGGCCTGAACGCGGGCATCGAGGGCAAGCGCCTGCTGCTCAAGCTGCGCGGCCCGGGCAGCGCCCACATCGACGGCAAGGTCGACCTGGTCAAGGCCCAGCTCAGCGGCTCCGGCGGGCTCGATGGCCGGCGCCTGACGGCCGGCCGCGCCGAGATCGCCGTCACCGGTCCCGCCACCGCGGCGGTGAACGTGAGCGGACAGGACGAGCGCAGGTCCGAGCGCAAGGCCGAGCGCGAGCGCGCCCGCAAGGACGAGCGCACCCAGCTGCTGCTGGTCGACCGCAACGGCAGCCGCAGCGGGCAGTAATCCAGTCTCCTCCCCCCGCGCTGCCTTCGGGCGGCGCACCTACTCTTCCATACCGCCTTCCTGCGCTCGACAATACCAGTTCTCGTACCAATAAAAAGATTCGCAAAATCAATGGTTTATGCAAATAACCGGCGGTTATCCAGCCATAGCTGCAGAGCAAATTTGCATACCAGTTAAATACCTGTTGACATCGTTGTAGCGCCTGCCTATAGTGCGCTGACCTTCCCCGGCTGAACAATCAACCATGACCGACTATCTCATCGGCGTCGATGGCGGCGGCACCGGCACGCGCGTGCGCCTGGCCCGCTGCGGCGGCGCCGACCTCACGGAAATCGCCCAGGCCACCGGCGGCCCGTCGGCCCTGTCGCGCGGCATCGAGAATGCCTGGACCACCATCGACGGCGTGGTCGCGCAGGCCTTCGCCGCCATCGGCATCGATACCATCCCGATGGCCTCCTGCGCCATCGGCCTCGGCCTGGCGGGCGTGCACAACAAGGAATGGGCGGCCGCTTTCGTCGCCGCCAATCCCGGCTACGCCGCGCTGGCGCTCGACACCGACGGCTTCACCACCCTGATGGGCGCCCATGGCGGCCAGCCCGGCGCGATCGTCGCGATCGGCACCGGCAGCGTCGGCGAAGCCATGCTGGCGGACGGCAGCAAGGTCGAAGTCGGCGGCTGGGGCTTCCCGGCCGGTGACGAAGCCAGCGGCGCCTGGATGGGCCTGCGCGCCCTGAACCACATCGAGCAGGTGCTGGACGGCCGCGTGGAGGGCGGCGCCTTCGCCCGCGACCTGATCGACTTCTGCGGCGGCTCGCGCGACGCGGTGCAGGTATGGCTCGGGCGCGCCAACCAGACCGCCTATGCCGGCCTGGCGCGCTTCGTGGTGGCCCACGGCGACACCGACCCGGTGGCGCGCGCCATCCTCGAACACGCGGGCCGCGAGGTGGCCAGCATCGCCGACGCCCTCGACCGCAGCGCCACCCTGCCGCTGGCCCTGTGCGGCGGCCTGGGCGAGGCCCTGCGCCCCTGGCTGCCGGCCGCCACGCTGGCGCGCTGCGTGCCGGCCCAGGGCGATTCGGCGGCCGGCGCGCTGCGCATGATCCGCCAACGTCTACAAGGAACGACACAATGAAAGGCAATATCCTGACGCCCGGCGGCTGGATCCACGGCGAACTGCGCCACGGCGCATTCATCGAGGCCGTCGACGGCCACGAGGTGGACCCGGCGGCCAACGGCGACGACTACATCCTGCCCGGCTTCATCGACGTGCACGTGCACGGCGGCGCCGGCCGCGACATGATGGAAGGCGGCGACGCGCCGCACGTGATCGCGGCCCTGCACGCGAAGCACGGCACCACCGCCCTGCTGGCCACCACCATGACCGCCCCGATCGAGGACATCGACCGCGCCCTGGGCGCCATCGGCGGCGCCGCCAGGGCGCGCGGCAAGGGCGAGGCGCGCATCCTCGGCGTGCACCTGGAAGGTCCCTACATCAACTCGGGCAAGCTGGGCGCCCAGCCGCCCTACGCGCGCGAAGCCACGCTCGACGAAGTCAAGCGCTTCAACGCGGCCGCGCCGATGCGCCTGATCACCGTGGCGCCCGAGATCGACGGCCACATGGAGCTGCTGCGCGCGATCGCCGACGCCGGCATCCGCGTGCAGATCGGTCATACCAACGGCTCCTACGAAGACGGCGTGCAGGCCCTGGCCCACGGCGCGGCCGGCTTCACCCACCTGTTCAACGCCATGCCCGGCCTGCACCACCGCGAGCCCGGCATGGTCGGCGCCGCGCTGGCCCACGCCGAATACGCCGAGATCATCCCCGACCTGCTGCACGTGCACCCGGGCGCGATCAAGACCGCGCTGCGCTGCATCCCGAAGCTGTTCTGCGTGACCGATTCCACCGCCGCCGCCGGCATGCCGGACGGCGAATACATGCTGGGCCGCCAGGTGGTCCACAAATGCATGGGCGGCGTGCGCCTGCAGGACGGCACCCTGGCCGGCAGCACCCTGACCATGGACCAGGCGCTGCGCAACCTGGTGAAGATCGGGCTGCCGCTCGCCGAGGCCAGCCTGCGGGTGTCGACCAACGCCGCCGACTACCTCGGCGAAACCCGGCGCGGCCGCCTGGCCCCGGGCTGCCATGCCGACTACGTGGTGCTCGACCGCGAACTGAATATCAAAGCCGTTTATATCGAAGGAGAAATGCAGTGACCGTCCCGAATTCGCTGATGTACCAGGAAGCCCTGTCCGCCGGGGACTGCGTGGCGTACCAACTGGCCCAGGACGCCGAGCGCTATGCCGAACTGGGACGCGCGCTGCGCTCGACCAGCTTCCACAGCGCGGTGACGGTCGCGCGCGGCAGCTCGGACCACGCTTCCAGCTACCTGGCCTACCTGATCATGGCGCGCATGGGCCGCCTGGTGACCTCGCTGCCGATGTCGCTGGTCACGCTGTACAAGTCGCCGCTGGTCACGCGCGACACCCTGGCGGTGTCGATCTCGCAGTCGGGCCAGAGTCCGGACGTGGTCGAGCCCATCAAGTACTTCCGCGACGGCGGCGCCACCACGGTGGCGCTGGTGAACGACGCGAGCTCGCCGCTGGCCCAGGCCGCCGAATGGACCATGCCCCTGCACGCGGGCAAGGAACAGAGCGTGGCCGCCACCAAGAGCTTCATCGCCAGCCTGGTCGCCGGCGCGCGCCTGGTGGCCGAATGGCAGAACGATGCGGAACTGAAGGACGGCATCGCCGCCCTGCCCGACGCGCTGCGCCAGGCCGCCCGGGCCGACTGGTCGGCCGCGATCGAGGTGCTGGCCCCGGCCCGCAACATCATGGTGGTGGGCCGCGGCATCAGCTTCCCGGTGGCGCTGGAGTCGGCCCTGAAATTCAAGGAAACCTCGGCCCTGCAGGCCGAAGCCTTCAGCGGCGCCGAGATCAAGCACGGCCCGATGGCCCTGATCGAGGAAGGCTATCCGCTGCTGATCTTCGCCACCCGCGGCCCGGCCCAGGCCGGCCTGGTGGCCCTGGCCGACGAGATGCGCGGGCGCGGCGCGCACGTGCTGCTCGCTGCCCCGGAAGACGTCGCCAGCCGCGACCTGTTGCTGCCGACCGCCGCTACCCCGGACCTCGACCCGATCGCCGCGATCCAGGCCTTCTACATGATGGCGGCGCGCCTGTCGGAAGCGCGCGGCCTCGATCCGGACCAGCCGCGCCACCTGAGCAAGGTCACCAAGACCAACTGATTGGATCCACGATGAGCGACTACCTCGACCTCGCCGGCCAGCTGATGATGGTGCGCCTGTTCGGCACCGAGCTCGATGCCGAGACCGATGCCTTCCTGCGCCGCTACAAGGTGCGCGGCGCCTGCCTGTTCCGCCAGAACATGCTGGACGCCGGCCAGCTGACCCGCTTCACCGGCGCGCTGCGCGCGGCGATGGGCCCGCAGGCCCTGGTCGCGCTCGACCAGGAAGGCGGCGCGGTGGTGCGCGCGACCTGGGTGCCGGCGCCGCCGAGCGCGATGGCGCTGGGCGCGGCGAACGATCCGCAACTGGCGCGCGAAGTCGGCGCGGCAGTGGCGCGCGCGGTGCGTGCGCTCGGCTTCAACTGGAACTTCGCGCCGGTGCTGGACCTGAACAACAACCCGCACAACCCGGTGATCGCCGAACGTTCCTTCGGCGCCGACCCGGACACCGCAACCCGCATCGCCATGGCCTGGATGGCAGGCAGCGAAAGCGAAGGCGTGGCCTGCTGCGTCAAGCACTTCCCCGGCCACGGCGACACCCATGTCGATTCGCACCGCGACCTGCCGACCGTGGACAAGCCGCTCGCGGAACTGGAGCGCTTCGAGTTCGCCCCGTTCCGCATGGCCGCCCGGGGCGAACATGCGGCGTCGGCCGTGATGACCGCGCACATCGTCTATCCCGCGCTCGACCCGGAAAACCCGGCCACGATGTCGCGCCCGATCCTGACCGGCATCCTGCGCGAACAGTTCGGCTTCGATGGCGTGATCATCACCGACGGCATGGACATGCACGCCATCGCGCACCGCTACGGCGCCGGCCAGGCGGCCGTGAACGCGCTGGTGGCGGGCGCCGACATGGTGATGGCGATCGGCTCGCGCGAGACGCAGGAGGAAACCGTGCAGGCGATCGCCCAGGCGATCCGCGAGGGCGTGCTGCCGCTGGCGGAAGTCGAAGCGCGCCTGGCGCGCCTGGCCAGGCTGGCCGCGGCCCACCCCGCGGGGCCGGCCGCCTACGCGACCGACAGCGACGACCGCGCCCTGATGGCGCGCGCCTGGCGCGCCGGCCTGAGCACGCTCGGCCAGCCGCGCCGCCCTGCGCCCGGCAGCAAGATCCGCCTGGTGGCGCGCGCCGACGTGGTGAGCGACGGCGTGTCCGAAGCCGGCGTGCCCGCCGGCGCGGTGGCCGCGGCCCTGGGCCGCCTGTACGAGGTCGACCTGGTCACCTTTGCCGATGCCGACAGCTTCGACTGGGGCACATTGCCGCAGGACGGCCGCTTCACGATCCTGGCCTCGACCTCGCGCCGGCGCTACGGCCCGCATGCCCGCGCCACCTGGCGGCCCGATCTGCACGTGGCCTTGTGGAACCCCTACCAGGCGCTCGACTTCGACGCCCCGGCCCTGATGACCTATGGTTTCGCGGCGCCCGCCGTCGAGGCGGTGGTCGACTGGCTGGCCGGCACGCTCGAGGCGGGCGGCGCCTGCCCGGTGCCGGGTTTCGGCGGCGCGCCGGTGGGCGGCGACCAAGCGGCCTAGGCCTGCTTTCCTGAATGCATGAGGTAACGACATGTAAGCACGCGCGCATTCTCGCGCACGCTAGGGCACAATTGCCGGGCCTGAAATAGGCAGTTTTATGGGACAATGCACGTCTTGCCGAGATAGCATTCTCACCATATTGCTGAGTATGCATGTCTCACCATTATCGACTTGATTGAAGGATTATTCATGGCCCAATTCCGTCTTGCCCGCCTCTGCCTGATGCTCGCCGCGATCGGCGTCTCCGCCCCGGCACTGGTATCCAGCGCATACGCGCAGCAGAAGAGCGATGCCGCGGCGCCTGCCGCGCAGGCGGCGGCGAAGGACACCGTCCGTCCGGAAATGTTCAAGTTGCTCGACCCGGCTGCCCTCAAGCCCCTGATTGATGCCAAGAACTTTGCTGAAGTGCAAAACCGCATCACCCAGGCGGAAGCGATGCCGAACCGTACTCCGTACGAAGACTACGTCATCAACCGCATGAAACTGTCCGCAGCCCTGGGTTCGGACAACAACGCCGCCGCGATCCCGGTGATGGAAGCGATCATCGCTTCGGGCCGCCTGCAGCCGGCCGAGCAGCTCACCTATTACCAGGCACTGGGCGACGCCAACTACAACGCCAAGAACTACGCCAAGGCAGTCGAGTGGTACAACCGCTACACCAAGGAAGGCGGCGATCCGGCCAAGGTCCGCGGCGCCCTGTCGCGCGCGCAGATCAACAGCGGTAACTTCGGCGGCGCCAAGGAAATGCTGCTGGGCTCGATCAACGAAGCCAAGAAGGCCGGCAAGGCGCCGTCCGAAAACGACCTGCGCCTGCTGGGCCAGGAAGCCAACAAGGCCAAGGATACCGAAGGCTACCTGTTCGCCCTCGAGAACCTGGTGCAGTACTACCCGAGCGACGACTTCTGGATGGACCTGCTGAGCCGCGGCGTGACCCGCAAGGCCGGCTTCGACGAAGCGACCTACGGCGCCGACATGCTGCGCCTGGAAATGGCTGCCGTGAAGGCCATGCCGCCTGAGCACTACACCTACCTGGCCGAAGTCGCCCTGCGCGACGGCTTCCCGGCCGAAGCCAAGGAAGTGCTGGACGCGGGCTTCGCGGCCGGCGTGCTGGGCAAGGGCGGCGACGCCAAGGCGCACAACGCGCTGCGCAGCAAGGCGACCAAGCAGGCTGCCGACGATGCCAAGACCATCGCCTCGGGCGAAGCGAGCGCCGCCAAGTCGAAGACCGGCGCCGGCCTGGTCAACCTGGGCTGGGCCTACGCCACCATGGGCCAGGCCGACAAGGGCGTCGGTTTCATCCAGCAAGGCATCGCCAAGGGCGGCCTGAAGGCGCCCGACGAAGCCAAGCTGCGCCTGGGCATGGCACAGGCACGCGCCGGCAAGAAGGCCGAAGCGATCCAGACCTTCCAGGGCATCAACGGCAAGGGCGGCGCCGCCGACCTGGCCAAGTACTGGGTCGTGCTGCTCCAGCAGCAGGGCGGCGCGGTCGCTGCGCAGTAATCCTCCCCTCAGGAGAAAAGCCGGACTCTTTGGAGTCCGGCTTTTTTTCGTCCCTGCTTTGTCCTGCTTGTCGCCTCCCTATGTGCGCGCGCGAACATCCATCCTGTCGTGCCGGCTCGATAATGCCGGGAAATCACGGAGGCGTCATGGCACAAGTACCACAGGCACGCAAAGGACAGGCACCGGCCAAGCTGGGGCGCAACGAATTCCACCTGCGCTTCCGGCAGGCGTTCTACGATCCCGCCTACGACAAGCTGGCGCAGGAACTGGACGCAATCGAACAGGTAGCCTGGGAAGCCTACGAGGACGGCCGCAAGGCCCCGCGTACCGTCAAGGCCGGCCCTGGCTTCGCCGACCCGGACTACGACTTGTCGATCGAGTGGAAGGAAGCGCGCGACCGCCTGCTCGCCGCCGAGCGCCACCAGAAGGATCCGGCCTCGCCGCACCGCATCCTGCTGATCAACGGCGCGGCCCGCAACGACGGCACCTGCCCGGGCGAGATCTCCAAGAGCTGGCGCCTGACCATGCTGGCGCGCGACCTGCTTGCCGCCGAGGGGGTCGAGGCCGACGTGCTCGACCTGAGCCTGGTCAATTCCGACTACGACCGCCATATCCACCCCTGCAAGGGCTGCGTGTCGACCGCCATGCCGCTGTGCCACTGGCCGTGCAGCTGCTATCCCAACCACGCCGAGCGCCAGGTCAACGACTGGATGAACGAGATCTACGAGCGCTGGGTGCTGGCGCACGGGGTCATCATCGTCACGCCGGTGTACTGGTACCAGGCGCCGGCCGTGCTGAAGCTGATGATCGACCGCCTGGTGTGCGCCGACGGCGGCAATCCGGACCCCACCGCCACCCACGGCAAGAAGGCCGAGGAAGCCAAGGCGCTCGAACTGCAGGGCTGGGACTATCCCAAGCACCTGGCCGGGCGTGCATTCGGCCTGGTGGTGCACGGCGACGTGGCCGGCATCGAAGGCACGCGCCGCGCCCTGTCCGACTGGCTGGGCTGGATGGAACTGGTCGACGCCGGCAGCTTCGCCCAGCTCGACCGCTTCATCGGCTACTACGAATCCTATGCCGAGAGCCACGAAGCGCTCGACCGCGACAGCGCGGTGCAGGAAGAGGTGCGCAACGTGGCGCGCGCGGTGCTGCAGGCCGTGCGCGAGATCCGCGCCGGGCGCGTGGGGGTCGTCAGCCACCGCCTGAAGGACCCGCGTCCCAAGTAGAATATCGGGATGAATGAACTTGCTGAATTGATGCACTCGGCCGCCGGCGGCGGCAAGCTCCCCCTGTACCAGCAGCTGCAGCATGCGCTGCGGCGCGCCATCGATGCGGGCGCGTGGGGCTCGGCCTCGGCCCTGCCGGCCGAGCGCCAGCTGGCCTCGGCCCTCGGCATCTCGCGCATCACGGTGCGCAAGGCGATCGACGCGCTGGTGGAGGAAGGCCTCCTGGTGCGGCGCGCCGGTGCGGGCAATTTCATCAATACCCGCATCGAGAAGAACTTCGCCAAGCTCACCTCGTTTTCCGAAGACATGCGGGCGCGCGGCCGCATTCCCCGCAACGAGTGGCTCAAGCGCTCGGAAGGGCTGGTGACGCCGGAGGAAGCGCTGCGCCTGCGGCTCTCGCCGGGCGCCGCGGTCTACCGCTTCCACCGCATCCGCTACGCCGACGAGCTGCCGATGTGCCTCGAGCATGCCACCATCGCGGCCTCCGCACTGGCATCGCTGGATGCGGTGGGCGATTCGATGTACGAAGCGCTCGAAGCCGGCGGCAACCGCCCGGTGCGCGCCCTGCAGCGCCTGTCGGCGCTGCTGCTCAATGCCGAACAGGCGCGCCTTCTGCAGACCAGGGAGGGCGATGCCGGACTATGCGTGGAACGGCTGGGCTTTGCCCGCGACGGGCGGGCGGTGGAGTTCTGCCGCTCCTGGTTCAGGGGCGACATGTATGACTTCGTGGCGGAGTTGAATGCGTCGTAGGCGTCAGTCGCAGGGTGGGCGGGGCTGCTGCCCAGCCTGCAAATCCACTTGCGGATTCAAATCGCCGTGAATCCGCCGTCCACCACCAGTTCGTGGCCATTGACGTAGGAAGCTCCCTCCGAGCACAACCACATGGCCGCATTCGCGATCTCCACCGTCTCGGCGAAGCGTCCCATCGGATGCGAGGCCTTGAGCTTCTTCTCGCTGGACGGATCGCGCTCGACCGAACGCGCCAGCATCGGGGTCTTCACCGCCGCCGGGCACAGGGCGTTGATGCGGATGCCGTCGCGGGCATACTCGGCGGCCGCGCTCTTGGTCAGGCCCACCACCGCGTGCTTGCTGGCCGCGTAGATCGCGCGGTTCGGCGCGCCGACCAGGCCCGAGACCGAGGACACGTTGACGATCGCGCCGCTGCCCTGCTTGAGCATCTGGCGCAACTGGGCCTTCATGCACAGCCACACGCCCTTGACGTTGGCGCCCATGATGCGGTCGAACTGCTCTTCGTCGCCCTCGGCCAGCGGGGCGCTTTCCTCGTCGATCGCGGCATTGTTGACCGCGATGTCCAGGCGGCCGTAGTAGTTGATGGTCTTCTCGACCAGCGCCTCGACCTCGTCGCCCTTGGCGATGTCGCTGCGCACGAACAGCGCCTTGCCGCCCGATTCCACGATCATCGCGGCGGTCGCATGGCCGCCGTCGATGGCGGTGTCGGCGACCACCACGCAGGCGCCGGCACGGCCGAAGGCCAGCGCCGTGGCGCGGCCGATGCCGCTGGCTGCGCCGGTCACCAGCGCCACCTTGCCGGCGAACGGCAGCTCATTCGCCGCTTGCACTTTCGATATCCCTTTCATGATGCTCCTGATGCTGTGCAATTAATGCTTCCTAAAGGCAACATTTTAACGCAGCATCGGTTTCCTTGTCATAACCGGGACACAAAGTGTTGCTTTCTAGGGTGAGCCGTTTGCCCCCTGCTTTGCCTTGCCCTGGTCGCCCGCCGTCACCACCGACAGCTTGGCCGGGTCGATCGCCTTGCGGAAGGCGGCATTCAGCTGGGGCAGCGTAACCGCCATCAGCTTGCGCTCGAACTCGGCCGACCAGTCATAGGTGCGGTTGCGGTACAGGTAGCCCGTCCAGCCCGACGCCAGCGCGGCGTCGTTGGTGCGGTTCTGCTGGCGCTGCTGCATCAGGCCCGACTTGGCGTCGGCCAGCTCTTCCGCCGTGAAGCCGTCCTTCACGGCGCGCGCCAGTTCGTCGCGCACCGCGGCATCGAGCTTGCGCAGGTTCTGGGGCGCGGCGATGGCGCTGATCGAGAACCCGCCGGCGCGGTCGAGATCGCCCGCCGCCAGGTCCGAACCGCCGCCGTAGGACAGGCCCTCTTTCTGGCGGATGCGGTCCATCAGGCGCGATTTCAGCCCACCCTCGCCGAAGATGTAGTTGGCCAGCATCAGGGCCGGATAGTCGGCGTCCTCGATGTTCAGGTCCAGGTTCATGCGCGCGATGAAGAAGCCGTTTTCCTTGTCCGGGGTATCGAGCGTCTTGTCGATCGGCGCCACCTCGGCGTGCTTGCGCAGCACCGGGGCCACCTTGGCCTTGGCCTTCCAATTGCCGAACAGCGCGTCGACCAGCGGCACGATCTCCTTCGGATCGAAGTCGCCGACGATCGCCAGTTCGGCCGGATGGGTGTTGTAGTAGTCGCGGTGGAAGGCGCTGACCTCGTCCAGGCGCGCGGCCTTGACGTCCTCGATGTCTTCCTCGAGCGTGTTGGCGTGGCGGATGTCGCCGCGCGGGTACAGGTTGAAGTGCGTGGACAGCGCGCGCGCCGCCACGCTCTGCGGTTCGGCGCGGCTGGCCTCCAGGCCGACCAGGATCTGCTTGCGCAGCTGTTCGAACTCCGCAGCCGGGAAGGCCGGCTCCTTCAGCACGTGGGCCGCCAGCTTGATCGCCTCGGCCAGGTGCTCGCGCGTGGTCTGGAAGCTGTTCGGGCCACCCGCCATCTTGAGCTTGTCGAAGGCGTCGGCCAGTTCGGCGCGGCTGTACCTGGTGGTGCCGCGCATCAGCATGGCCGAGGACAGGGCCGACACCATGCCCTTGCCGAACAGGTTCTGTTCGTCGCCGATGTGCTGGTTCAGGTGGACGGTGACGGTCTCGCCGCGGTTCTTCTTCGGCAGCAGCGCCAGCTTCACTCCGCCGGCGGTGGTGAGCGTGGTGCGCTTCATGATGTTGGCCTGGCTCGGGTCGAAATCCTCCGACACCAGGTTCGAGTCGGCCGGCTTGTAGTCCTTCATCACGGTCTCGACGCTGGGCGCCGCCGGAATCACGGCGCGCACCGGCTCCTCGTCCGGGATGAAGGTGCCGACCACGCGGTTACTACGCAGGAAGTAGCGCCCGGCGCTGTCGGCCACCTGTTCCGCCTTGACTTCCTTGATGCGCTCGCGCCCCAGGAAGTACAGGCGCCAGTCGCCCAGTGCGATCGCCTCGGACAGGGCCACGCCGAAGCCCTGCGCGTCGTTCACGCTGCGTTCGATGGTGTTGAGCCAGGAGCGGCGCACACGCTCCATCTCCTCGGCGGTCGGCGGGCGCTTGGCCAAACCTTCCACTGCCTCGACCAGCGCTTCGCGGACCGGCTCGATCGGCTCGCCCTTCTTCACCACCGCCCCGTAGAACTGCAGGCCCGGCGCATAGCCGGTCTGGCCGAAACTGAACACCTGGCTGGCCTTGCCGGTTTCGACCAGCAGCTTGTGCAGGCGGCCGTTCGGCGCGTCGCCCAGGATCTCGGAAGCGAAGCCGAGGGCCTCGGATTCGTTCTGCAGATCGGAAGGAATCTTGTAGCCGAGCGCGACGATCTGCACGTCGCCCTGGCGCCGTACCGCGAAGCTGCGTTCGCCGTCCTGGGGCGGCTCCACGGTCCAGAACTGGGGCAGCGCGCGCTTCGGCTTCGGGATCGCGCCGAACAGGCGCTGGATGGTGGCGAGGGTGGCGTTCGGCTCGAACTTGCCGGCCACCAGCAGCACCGCGTTGTCGGGCTGGTAGTAAGTGCGATAGAAGGCCTGCAGGTTGGCGATTCGGACGTGCTCGATGTCGCTGCGGTTGCCGATGGTCGCGCGGCCGTAGCTGTGCCAGTCGTAGGCGACGCTCTGCATGCGCTTGAACAGCACCTGGCCCGGCGAATTCTCGCCGCTTTCGAACTCGTTGCGCACCACGGTCATCTCGGACGCCAGGTCCTTCTGCGCCACCGGCGAATTGACCATGCGATCGGCTTCCATCTGCAGCGCCCAGTTCAAGTTGTCCGGGGAAGCCTGGAACACCTCGTAGTAATTGGTGCGGTCGAGCGAGGTGGTGCCGTTGAAGTCCATGCCGCGCCGCGCGAACTGGCCGGTGATATCGGGATTTTTCTTCGTGCCCTTGAACAGCAGGTGTTCGAGCAGGTGGGCCATGCCGGTCTCGCCGTAGTTCTCGTGGCGTGAGCCGACCAGGTAGGTGACGTTCACCGTCACGGTCGGGCGCGAGGCGTCCGGGAACAGCAGCACCTTCAGGCCGTTGGCAAGGCGGTATTCGGTGATGCCCTCGGCCGAGGGGCCGAGCGCGACGCCCTTGGGCAAGGGCGCAGGCTTCTGCGGCTGGTCTTTCTGCTGTGCCGCCGCCGCGCTTGCCGGGGCCGCCCAGGCGGAGCCGGCCATGACGAAGCAGAAACTGCCGGCAACCAGCTGTGCGGCGATGCCGCGCTTGCATGTCATCCTGTCCATGGTGTCCTGTCAATGTTGGCAGGACTTTCCGCCCTGCATGTTCTTGAACAATGCAGGATGGTAACAGACAGTCCGCTACTGGCGAGCCCTGCGCTCGTGCGCTTGTTGATACGGGCTAATACGGGACAATTCACCCATCTCTTCGGCCAGGAATTCGAGCAGGTCGTCGGCGCTGACGATCCCCGCCAGGCTGCCGTTGCCGTCGATCACGGGCACGCGGCGGATGCCGCGCAGGCGCATGCGTTCGATGGTCTCGTAGACATCGTCGGTTTCGCGCGCGGTGAGCAGGTCGTCGGTCATCAGGTCGCCGACCTGCAGGCTGGCCGGGTCGAGGCCGGGCGCGATCACGGAGACCACGATGTCGCGGTCGGTCAGGATGCCGACCGGAACCCGGGCGCCGTCGAACTGGTCGACGACGATGACGTCGCCCACGTGCTGCCGGCGCATCATGAGGGCCGCGCCCTGCACGGTTTCGTCGCGGGTGCAGTGGGCGGCTTCGCTGGTGCAGATGTCGCGGATGTGCATGGTGTCCCCCTCTCTTGCGCCAGCACAAATGAAAACTGGCGCCATGACTTTCATCATAGCGCCAGTTCCCGAATCCGGAAGGGTCTTAGCCCGCCGCTTTCTTCGCTTCGGGCGGCGGCACGAAGCAGGCGTCCGCCACCTGCAGGTCGTTGTCCTTGGCGAAGTTCAACACGAAGTGATAGGCAAGCGGCTCGATCTTCTGCAGTTCGCGGCTGACCACCACGGCCTTCACGCCGTTGACCACGGTCGGGTGGACCCAGGGGGAAAATTGAAGGTGGGAATCACGACCGGCGGCGCCGGGGGCAAAGCACGACATGACGCCGCACAGGCGCTCGGCCCAGTCGCTGGGGCGGAACTGCCTGCCTTTGCTCGTAATGCCCAGGATGAAAAACTCGTCCTTCAGTTTTTCATCCTTGGTGTGCGGTAACTCGGCCATAGTGCTGCTTGCTGAAACAAGAATACTGCGTGGATGAGAACAACCTCAGCGCAGTATTATATCTTATAGAAGACTGACCGACGAGACCCGCCGTACGTTTCGATACAATTCAGGTGCAATTCAGGCCCAGTTCGAACCAATTCCGCACCGATCGCCCGATCGTCTCATCCCAGCCACACCACGCTCGACAGCAGGAGCAGCAGGATCATCCACAGGATCAGCGCCCGCCACACCAGCCCGACCGTGCTCTGCAGGGCGCGCAGGTTCGGCTCCTCGCCCGGCAAGACCTCGGTGTCGCTGTCGCTCAGGTCGACCGTGGCCGCGTCCACCGGCAGCAACTGGGGTGCGTTCTCGTTCGGCGTGCCCAGCCTGACTCCCATCGCCCCGCCGCCTGCCGCCAGGATGATGCCCTTCGATTCGTCGGCCCAGCGGCCGGCGAAATTACGCCAGGCATAGATCGCATCCTCGAAGTTGCCGACCACGGCAAAGGCCACCGCCGTCAGGCGCACCGGGATCCAGTCGATCCAGTAGAAGGCCGTGGCGGCGAACTGGCCGAAGGCCTCGTTGCGCATGTGGTCGGGTTCGTTCCAGGCGCGCGCCAGGTATTCGGACACGCGGTACATCACCGCGCCCGCAGGCCCGAGCGGCATCAGGAACCAGAAGAATACGCCGAATACGTTGCGGTGGGTGGTGATCAGGGATTTTTCGACGGCGACGCGGCAGATCTCGGTGGCGTCCATGCCCACGGTGTCGAGCCGGGTCCATTCGGCCAGCAGCTGGCGCGCGGTGGCTTCGTCGCCCTGGTTCAGGGCCAGCTGGATCGAGGTGAAATAGTGGCTGTAATGGCGGAAACCCAGGGTCAGGTAGACGATCAGCACGTTCCAGGCAAAGGCCAGCAGCACCAGGTTGTAGCGCATGAAGACCCAGTAGACCAGCCAGGTCGGCAGCATCAGGGCCAGCATCATCAGGATCCAGCCCATGCGGCCATTCTTCTGCTCGCCCGCATTGAACCAGCCCTCGATGCGCATCGCGAAACCCTTGATGCCGGTATAGACCTGGTTGTCGGCGCGCAGCGGCTTCAGCTGCTCGATGATCAGCGCGACGAGGATGGAGAAAAATGTCATTCAGGGATCCTTTTTTATTCTGGCAATTCCATGCTGCCCGCTACGATAGCGGAGAAGCTGCCCGGAATCAAATCGGGAATTCCTTCACCCGGCAGCCCTGGGGGCGGCCCCCGGCCATGGCGCGGTGCAGGATAAAAGACCGGATCGCAACGCGGTTTCCCATTGCACGCGCAATGTCGTTACCATTCATACAATCCATGCAAGCGGATCCGCTCCCTGGTCTCCTGTCCACAACATCAGAAAGTGCCGCCCATGCCCATCCTGCGCCAGCTTGTTCTCGCGTTCGCCATCTGTTTTTCCTGCCTGGCGCATGCCGCGCCACCCGCCTCGGTGGCGGCGCCGTTGACGATCGGCGAGAGCTGGACGCTCGACTCCGCGGTCCTGGGCGAGACACGCCGGATCAACGTGTATCTCCCGGCGGGCATACCGCCCGGAACCCCGCTGCCCCTCATGGTCATGCCGGACGGCGGCATGCTGGAAGATTTTCTCCATGTCGCCGGCCTGTTGCCGAAAACCCTGTACATCGCGGGCAGCGCGGACGCCCATGGCGCGCTGGAAGCGGCCGGCATCGGCGCCGCGTTCGGCAAGCTGAGGGGAGTGAACTTCCACTACGAAGCGTGGCCCACGGAGACCCACGCCACCATCTACCACCCCGCCGCACTGAAGGCGTTCCGGGCGGTGCTCAAGCCGCCGGCGCCGGTCCGCTAAGGCCGAAACTGGTGCGGCTCAGGCGCGCAGGAAGTGATACAGGTTGCGCAGCATGGCTGCCGTCGCACCCCAGATGAAATAGTCCTGGTAGGGCATCGCATAGAAGCGGCGCTTGCCGCCGCCGTCGGGCAGTTCGATCGAGCGGCGCTGGTGGTTGTCACCGGCCATCAGGAAGCCCAGCGGCACCTCGAAGATCTCGGCCACCTCGCCCGGATCGGCGCTCAGCGCAAAGGGCGGCTGCACCAGGGCCACCACCGGCGTGACGCGGTAGGCGCTGATGGTGACGTGGTCGGGCAGCACGCCGATGATTTCGACATGGCGGCGGTGCAGGCCGATCTCTTCCTCCGCCTCGCGCAGGGCGGTCTCGATCGGCGAGGAGTCCAGCTCTTCGGCGCGGCCGCCCGGGAAGCTGACCTGGCCGGCATGGCTCGACAGGTGCTCGGTGCGCTTGGTCAGCAGCACGCTCAAGCCTTCCGGACGCGCGACCAGCGGCACCAGCACGGCGGCGCGGCGCAGGCGCAGGCTCGGTGCGGCCAGCGCTTCGTCGGAGCCTTCCGGGTCCCACGGCAAGGTGCGCGCAAAGCGGGCGCGCACCGCCTCGACGCTCAGCAGTTCGAGCGCGAGCGCGGGCTCGCCTGCCAGGCCTTCGACGGGCATCAGGGTGGGATCGAACATGGGCTTGACCAAATCACATTTCCTTTGGCGGAAAAGAAAAAGGCATCCTTGCGGATGCCTTTCTCAGAGCACAGACGCTATTACTCAGCAGCAGCAACGGTGGCTGCTTTGCGCTGCGGCAGCTTTTCTTTGATACGTGCCGATTTGCCCGAACGCTCACGCAGGTAGTACAGCTTGGCGCGGCGGACGTCACCACGACGCTTCACTTCGATCGAAGCGATCAGCGGCGAGTACAGCTGGAAGGTACGCTCGACGCCTTCGCCCGACGAGATCTTGCGAACGATGAAGTTCGAGTTCAGGCCGCGGTTACGACGCGAGATGACGACGCCTTCGTACGCCTGGGCGCGCTTGCGGTTGCCTTCGACGACGTTGACGCTGACGACCACGGTGTCGCCCGGTGCGAAGTCAGGGATCTTGCGGCCGAGGCGCGCAATTTCTTCTTGCTCGAGTTGTTGGATCAGATCCATTTTTATTACTCCAAAAACCATCTTGCTGGCGCTGTACAGGATGCCCAGTAGAGGATGGGGTTGAACATGCGGGCAACATGCCCGCCGTTACATGTACACAAAGTACATTCTTACTCGGCAGGCTGGTTCAGCTCCGCCAGAAACTTTTCGTCAGCCTTGCTCAGCTGGCCGGCGGCACGCGCACGCTCCAGCTGGTCCGGCCGTTTCTTCCATGTCGCCTCCAGCATGCGCTGGCGGCGCCATTTCATGATCTCGGCATGGTTGCCGCCCATCAGGACCGGCGGCACCGGTTCGCCTTCGTAGACTTCCGGACGCGTAAAGTGCGGCGAATCGAGCAGGCCGTTGACGAAACTGTCTTCGACCGCCGAGGCTTCGTCGCCCAGCACGCCAGGCAGGAGCCTGACCACCGCATCCATCAGGGCCATCGCCGGCAGTTCCCCGCCCGACAGCACGAAGTCGCCGAGCGAGATTTCCTCGTCCACGCAGCGGTCCAGCAGACGCTGGTCCACGCCTTCGTAGCGGCCGCACAGCACCACCAGTCCCGGCTCGTCCTTCAGCGCCGCGACCCGTTCGTGCGTCAGCGGCTTGCCCTGCGGCGACATGAACACCACGCGCGGCGCCGGCAGGCCCATCTCGACCTGGCGCTGCTTCGCTGCGGCGATCGCGGCTTCGAGCGGCCTGGCCAGCATCACCATCCCCGGGCCGCCGCCGTAAGGGCGGTCATCAACGGTGCGGTGGCGGTCCTGCGTGAAATCGCGCGGGTTCCAGATCGTCAGGCCCCAGCGCCCTTGCTCGATGCCGCGCCGGGTCACGCCCGACTGCGTCAAGGCGGCGAACATCTCCGGAAACAGACTCACGACATCAAACTGCATCGGGACCTCGCTTCCCCTGCCCTACTGCGCGGCGCGGGTCAATAATCCAGGCCCCAGTCCAGGGTAATCAGTTTTGCGCCCAGGTCGACGTTCTTGACGAACTGGTCGACAAACGGCACGAGGCGCTCCGACACTTTCGCGTCGGGAGCACCGGTAGCATCTGCAGCGGGCGTGATCCGCAGGATCGACTGCGCGCCGTTGTGCATCATGTCGGTCACCTTGCCGAGGGCTTCGCCCTCGAGGTTGACCACATCCAGCCCGATCAGGTCGGACCAGTAGTATTCGTCTTCTTCGAGCTTCGGGAACTCGCTGCGCGCCACAAGCACCGCTGCACCCTTGAGCGCTTCGGCGTCGTTGCGGTCGCGCATGCCGACCAGGGTGGCGACCACGTCGCCGCCATGCATCTTTGCCGTGCGCACCGAAACGGAACGCAGGGCCGGCTTGTCGAGCCACCAGGTCTTGACCTTCAGCAGCGCGTCGGCGTCGGCCGAGAAAGGGGTGACACGCAGGCCACCCACGATCCCGAATGCGCCGGACACATAGCCGACCTGAACCAGGTCGTCAGGGACGGCGTCCTTGCTTGCTGCTGAATCGGTCAAACCTTGCTACCTTGCTTGCTTGAATTAAGCAGCCGGGGCCTGGTTGGCAACCAGACGAGCGACGGTCGGCGACAGTTGTGCGCCAACGCCTTGCCAGTGAGCCAGACGGTCAGCAGCGATACGCAGGCCGACTTCAGCGCCCGAAGCCATCGGGTTGTAGAAACCGATGCGCTCGATGAAACGGCCATCGCGACGGTTGCGCGAATCGGTTGCAACGATGTTGTAGAACGGGCGCTTTTTTGCGCCGCCACGAGCCAAACGGATAACGACCATAATATTTCCAAAAAGTTGTATTGGACGGAGAAAGCCGACGATTATAGCGCGTAAGCCTAGATAGGGGCAAGCGTTTATAGCAACACGGCGGACACGCAACGTGAGGTTCGGCGAATTGAGCATTATCGCCGATTTTTGACGACGCCGCCACCGTTGACCGTTCTTCCCTACTCGTCGCCCAACAGGACGCGCAGCATTCTTGCCGGATTGGCAAGGAAGTCGTGTGTGACGCGGTAATGTTCCGTATCTTCATAGGCGATCTCGCGGATGCCTTGCTCGTCGAAAGCGTAAATGAGGGCCTTCGGGTAGGCCATCAGGATGGGCGAATGGGTGGCGATGACGAATTGGCAGCGGTCCCCGACCAGGTCGTGCAGGCGGCTGAGCAGGGCCAGCTGGCGCTGGGGCGACAGGGCGGCCTCGGGTTCGTCCAGCACATAGAAGCTGTCCTTGCGGAAGCGATGCATGAACAGGCTCAGGAAAGCCTCGCCGTGCGACTGCTCATGCAGCGACCTGCCGCCGCCGAAGGAACGCGTAAACGATCCATTGCTGTGCTCGTCCAGACGCTCGATCTCGCTGCTGACGTTATAAAAGCTTTCGGCGCGCAGGAAGAAGCCGTCCCGCGGACGCTCGACGCCGCGCACGAAGCGTAGATGCTCGTGCAAATCCGAATGCGATGCGCGCGTGGCGAAGTTGAAGTTGCGGCTGCCGCCTTCCGCGTTGAAGCCCATGCCGACCGCGATGGCTTCGAGCAGGGTCGACTTGCCCGAGCCGTTTTCGCCGACCAGGAAGGTGACGTTCGGATGCAGCGGCAGGCGCTCGAGGGAGCGGATTGCCGGCAAGGTAAAAGGAAATACCGGCGGCTCGACCGGGGCGGTCGGCTTGCGCTGGATTTCTGCGAGGTAAGAGCGGGTCTTGAGCATGGCGGGCGCGATCGATGGGCTTGCGTGCTTCGACAGGCGGCGAATGGCCGGGTTCACGCAATGCGTGCCTTCCTTGTCATTTTGCACCATACTCCTGTTTTCCTGAACTTTTGACAACGCTCATGGCAGTCGCACACAAGAACAAGACTTTCGCCGCCCTGCTCGCCCTGCTGCTGGGCGGTTTCGGCATCCACCGCTTCTACCTGAAAGGCGGCGCCGACCGGCTCGGGCTGCTGCACCTGTGCAGCCTGCCGCTCACCGGTATCCTGTGGGGCGCCGTGCAGCCGCATCCCTTCTATGTGCTGCTGCCGCTGCTGGTGTCCTACATCGCCGGCTTCGTCGAGGGACTGGTCATCGGCCTGACGCCGGACGAAGCCTGGGATGCGCAGGTCAACAAGGGCAGCGGCAAGCAGTCGCGCTCGAACTGGATGCTGGCGCTGGTGCTGGTGCTGATCCTGGGAGTGGGAGCGATCGTGCTGATCGGGACCATCGCGCGGGTGTTCGACCTGCTGTACACGGGTGGATCGTACGGCTGATACTGCTCACGCAAACCCGGGTTCCGGCCTTCGCCGGAACGACGGTTCATGGGCTTGCGCTGCTGTTCGAGGTACCCCCCCCCGTCACATCATGGGTGTGCAGCGCGCAGGTACAGCCGCTGCGGCCGACGTCGCCATGAAAAAAGCGGCCTGCAGGCCGCTTCGGAAAGACGGTCGGGATGCCGTCAGAACTGGTCGACTTCCAGCGCCAGCACGCCCGGCGCGCCTTCGACGATCGCGGTGCGCAGGCCAGGGGCCGAGGACAGCACGTGGTCGGCGAAGAAGCGCGCAGTGGCGATCTTCGCGCGCAGGAAGGAGGCGTCGCCCTCGCCTGCCGCCAGCTTCTTCTGGGCCGCCAGCGCCGCGCGCGCCATCTGCCAGCCGCCCAGCACGATGCCGGCCAGCTTCAGGTACAGCACGCTGCCCGCGAACACGGCGCGCACGTCGAGCTTGGCATTGGCGACGACGAAGTCCACCACCTGCTCCAGCGCGGTGGAGCCGAGCGCCAGCTGGCGGCGGATCGCCGCGAATTCTTCACCTTGCACTTCGCCCAGCTGCGCCTCGACCGCGCGCACCTGTGCGATCAGCGACTTGGCCACGGCGCCGCCGTCGCGCACGGTCTTGCGGCCCACCAGGTCGTTGGCCTGGATCGCCGTGGTGCCTTCGTAGATGGTCAGGATCTTGGCGTCGCGGTAGTGCTGGGCCGCGCCGGTCTCTTCGATGAAGCCCATGCCGCCGTGCACCTGCACACCGTCGCGCGCCACGTTCTCGCTCATCTCGGTCGACCAGCCCTTGATGATCGGGACCAGGTATTCGTAGACCGCCAGGTTGGCCTTGCGGGTCGCTTCGTCGGCGTGGCTGTGGGCGATGTCCGACAGACCGGCGCCGACGTAGGCCAGCGCGCGCGCCGCCTCGGTCTGCGAGCGCATCGACATCAGCATGCGGCGCACGTCCGGGTGGTTGATGATGGCCACCGGGCCAGGCGAACCGGCTACTTCGCGCGACTGCACGCGGTCCTTGGCGAAGCTGACTGCCTGCTGGTAGGCGCGTTCGGCCAGGCCGACGCCCTGCATGCCGACGCCGAAGCGGGCCGCGTTCATCATGATGAACATGTACTCGAGGCCGCGGTTCTCCTCGCCCACCAGGGTGCCGATGGCGCCGCCGTGGTCGCCGAACTGCAGCACCGCGGTCGGCGAGGCCTTGATGCCCAGCTTGTGTTCGATCGAGACGCAGTGGGCGTCGTTGCGCGCGCCCAGCGAGCCATCAAGGTTCACCATGAACTTCGGCACGATGAACAGCGAGATGCCCTTCACGCCCGCCGGCGCATCCGGAGTGCGCGCCAGCACCAGGTGGATGATGTTCTCCGCCATGTCGTGCTCGCCGTAGGTGATGAAGATCTTGGTGCCGAAGATCTTGTAGGTGCCGTCGCCCTGCGGCTCGGCGCGGGTGCGCACGGCGGCCAGGTCGGAACCGGCCTGCGGTTCGGTCAGGTTCATGGTGCCGGTCCACTTGCCGCTGATGAGCGGCTCGAGGAACAGCTTCTTCTGCTCGTCGGAACCGGCGGTCAGCAGCGCCTCGATGGCGCCGTCGGTCAGCAGCGGCGCCAGCGCGAACGACAGGTTGGCCGCATGCAGCATCTCCATGCACGGGGTCGCGACCAGCTTCGGCAGGCCTTGGCCGCCGAACTCGCTCGGATGCTGGATGCCCTGCCAGCCGCCTTCGGCAAACGCCCGGAAGGCCTCGCGGAAGCCCTTCGAGGTGGTGACGCTGCCGTCGCGCCAGTAGCTCGGCTCCTTGTCGCCGGCGTGGTTCAGCGGGGCGATGACCTCGCCGCAGAACTTCGCGCTTTCCTCGAGCACGGCATCGACGGTGTCCGGGGTCGCGTCTTCGCAGCCCGGAAGCTGGTTGATCTCGGCCAGGTTGGCCAGTTCGTTCAGGACGAACTGCATGTCTTTCAGCGGGGCTTGATAGCTCACCTTTGTCTCCTGATGTGACGGGTATGTCTTTGGTTCGCGCTGCGGGCGTCGAACGCCACAGCCAATGTACGTTACAAGCTAAAACGTCGTTCCCGCGCAGGCGGGAACCCAGGTTTGCCTGCGTTGCCGATAACGTCGAACGCTACAGGTACGCTTCGAAATTGGGTTCCGGCCTGCGCCGGAACGACGTGCATGCGCTATCGAAGGTGGGAGCAGCATTCTTGCGCGCCCACCGGACGAATCAGCCCAGTTCCTTGACCAGCTGCGGCACGACCTCGAACAGGTCGCCCACCAGGCCGTAGTCGGCCACCGAGAAGATCGGCGCTTCCGGGTCCTTGTTGATGGCGACGATGGTCTTCGAGTCCTTCATGCCGGCCAGGTGCTGGATCGCGCCCGAGATGCCGACCGCGATGTACAGGGTCGGGGCGACGATCTTGCCGGTCTGGCCGACCTGCCAGTCGTTCGGCACGAAGCCGGCGTCCACCGCTGCGCGCGAAGCGCCCATGGCGGCGCCCAGCTTGTCGGCCAGCGGCTCGAGCAGCTTGAAGTTCTCGGCCGAGCCGATGCCGCGGCCACCCGAGACGATGATCTTGGCGGCGGTCAGTTCCGGACGATCCGACTTGGCCAGTTCGCGGCCGACGAAGGCCGACTTGCCGAAGTCGCCCACGGCGGCGATCTGCTCGACGCTTGCCGAGCCGCCGGTGGCGGCCGAGTCGAAGGCGGTGCCGCGCACGGTGATGACCTTGACCGGGTCGCTCGACTGCACGGTGGCGATGGCGTTACCGGCGTAGATCGGACGCTCGAAGGTGTCCGGGGAGTCGACCTTGGTGATTTCCGAGATCTGGGCCACGTCCAGCTTGGCGGCCACGCGCGGCAGGATGTTCTTGCCGTAGGCGGTGGCCGGCGCCAGGATGTGCGAGTAGCCGCCGGCGATGGCCAGCACCTGCTCGGCGACGTTCTCGGCCAGGCCGTCGGCGAAGTGCGGCGCGTCGGCGACCAGCACCTTCGAAACGCCTGCGATCTGCGCGGCGGCTTCGGCAGCGGCGCCGCAGCCAGATCCGGCGACCAGGATGTGTACTTCGCCGCCGCATTGGGCGGCAGCGGTCACGGTGTGATGGGTAGCGCCCTTGAGGGAGCCGTTGTCGTGTTCAGCAATGACGAGTGCGACCATGTTCTTTTCCTAATCTGATTAGATGACTTTGGCTTCGGTGCGCAGCTTCTGCACCAGGGTCGCCACGTCCGGCACCTTGACGCCGGCCGAGCGCTTGGCCGGCTCGGTGACTTTCAGGGTCTTCAGGCGCGGGCTCACGTCGACGCCCAGGTCTTCCGGCTTGATGGTTTCCAGCGGCTTCTTCTTGGCCTTCATGATGTTCGGCAGCGTCACGTAGCGCGGCTCGTTCAGGCGCAGGTCGGTGGTGACGATGGCAGGAAGAGTCAAGGCAACGGTTTCCAGGCCGCCGTCGACTTCGCGGGTCACGGTCACTTTGCCGTCTTCCAGCACCACTTTCGAGGCGAAGGTGGCTTGCGGCCAGCCCAGCAGCGCGGCCAGCATCTGGCCGGTCTGGTTCGAATCGTCGTCGATCGCCTGCTTGCCCAGGATGATCAGCTGCGGCTGCTCTTTGTCGGCCAGCGCCTTCATGATCTTGGCCACGGCCAGCGGCTCGGTCTCGACGCCCGTCTCCACCAGGATGCCGCGGTCGGCGCCGATCGCCATGCCGGTACGCAGGGTTTCCTGGCACTGGGGCACGCCCACCGACACGGCGACCACTTCGGTGACCTTGCCGGCTTCCTTCAGGCGCGTGGCTTCTTCCAGCGCGATCTCGTCGAACGGGTTCATCGACATTTTGACGTTGGCGATATCCACGCCGCTGCCGTCGGATTTGACGCGGACCTTGACGTTGTAGTCGACCACGCGTTTGACGGGTACCAGGACTTTCATAGGGTGCCTTTAGAAAATGAATGGGATGACAGACGAAAATGGCCTAGATTATAAGAGAAATTCGGCTTCAGGTCGAAATTAAAGCACGATCGTGCGATTTTTAGTTAGAGGATTCCGACTAAATTGCGATCATGACAGTTTTTGGGGAAGATTGCACAGGGCTGGCGCAGGCCCGCCCCGCTTGCTTGCGCCGCGCTTGACGGCACAGGCTGCGCGCGCTTGCGCGGCGCCGGGCACGCGTGCGGCGCGCCCGTGCACACGCTTACTTACGGCGCATCAGGAAGGTGAATTCGCCGTTTTCGACGGAATGGGCCAGCAAGGCGTTGCCGGTCTGCTTGGCGAACGCCTGGAAGTCGCGCACGGAACCGGTATCGGTGGCCACGATGCGCAGCACCTGCCCGCTCTCCATCTCGGCGAGGGCCTTCTTGGCTTTCAGGATCGGCAGCGGACAATTCAGTCCGCGCGCATCCAGGTCTCTCTGGAATTCCATGGTATCAATGTCGATAGTGGTGTCGCTCATCGCATGCCTGCAAAGTAGATGGTGCTAGGAAGTCGAATACTACTCCTTTTCCGGCAGTATGACGCAGCGCACCAAAATAGTCACACATTGTTGCACGACCACAACCGATTGTGAAGTGGAGCATGTTTATGCACCGGCGCGCGGCAAGCGCCCGCGCGGGGCCGCATGCGCGGGCACCAGTGCGGTGCAACGGCCTGCCTTACTCGCGCTACCTGCCCAATTACCTGGGCTGGCGCCGGGGGCTCGACGGCAACCGGATCACGTCTGCCGAGCAATTGCTGCGCATCGCAGTCGGCGTCATCCATAGTGAACGATGACAGCGCCGAAAAAAACGCCGCCCGCAGGCGGCGTCTCTACAGCAAGCGTGCGCCGCTTAGGCGCGTTCGCCCACCCAGCCGGCCACGCCGGCCAGCGCCTGCGGCAGGCCGGACGGATCGGTGCCGCCGGCCTGGGCCATGTCGGGACGACCGCCGCCCTTGCCGCCCACCTGCTGGGCGACGAAGTTCACCAGCTCGCCGGCCTTGACCTTGCTTGTGGCGTCCTTGGTCACGCCCGCGATCAGGCTGACCTTGCCCTCCAGGACGCTGGCCAGCACGATGGCGGCGGTGCCCAGCTTGTCCTTCAGCTTGTCCATGGTCTCGCGCAGCGCGGTGACGTCGGCGCCGTCCATGGTCGCGGCCAGCACCTTGATGCCGTTCACGTCCACTGCCTTGGCGAGCAGTTCTTCGCCCTGGCCTGCGGCCAGCTTCGACTTGAGCGCGGCCACTTCCTTCTCGAGCGACTTGACCTGGTCCTGCACCTGGCCGATACGGCTCGCCAGCTCGTCCGGGCTGGTCTTCAGGGCGCCGGCCGCTTCGTTCAGCTTGCGGGTAATCGACTGCACCAGCGCCAGCGCGCCCTCGCCCGTCACCGCCTCGACACGGCGGATGCCGGCGGCCACGCCGCCTTCCGACACGATCTTGAACAGGCCGATGTCGCCGGTACGGGTGACGTGCACGCCGCCGCACAGTTCTTTCGACGAGCCGATGTCCAGCACGCGCACGGTATCGCCGTACTTCTCGCCGAACAGCGCCATGGCGCCGTGCTTGACGGCGTCGTCGAAGGACATGTGCTGCGCCTGGGTCGGGTGGTTCTCGAGGATCTCGCGGTTGACGATGGCCTCGACCCGGGCGATTTCTTCGGCCGTCATCGGCGCCGAGTGGCTGAAGTCGAAGCGGGTCTTGTCCGGGTCGACCAGCGAGCCTTTCTGCTGCACGTGGCTGCCCAGCACTTCGCGCAGGGCCTTGTGCATCAGGTGGGTCGCCGAGTGGTTGCGGATGGTGCGCGCGCGCTTGACGGTATCGACCTGCGCATCCACGGTGTCGCCCACTTTCAGCGAACCTTCGCGCAGCACGCCGTGGTGGCCGAACACTTCGGCCTGGATCTTCAGGGTGTCCTCGACTTCGAACAGGGCGCCGCCGCCGCGGATCGCGCCCTGGTCGCCGACCTGGCCGCCCGACTCGGCGTAGAACGGGGTAGTGTCCAGCACCACGATGCCTTCCTGGCCGGCTTTCAGTTCCTGAACCGAGACGCCTTCGGCGTACAGGGCCAGCACGTGGGTGTTGTGGGCCAGCGACTCGTAGCCGACGAACTTGGTCTTCTCGCCCGCATACTCGACCTTGGCGGCCATCTTGAACTTGCCGGCGGCGCGCGCGGTCTTCTTCTGCTGCTCCATCGCGGCGGCGAAGCCCGCTTCGTCCAGGGTGACGCCGCGCTCGCGGCAGATGTCGGCGGTGAGGTCGAGCGGGAAGCCGTAGGTGTCGTACAGGGTGAAGGCGGTGGCGCCGTCCAGGTTCTTGGCATCCTTGGCCAGCTGGGCTTCCAGGATCTTCATGCCGTTCTCGAGCGTTTCGCCGAAACGCTCTTCCTCGGCCTTCAGCACTTGCGCCACGCGCTCTTTCGCTTCACGCAGTTCCGGATAGGCCTCGCCCATCTCGATGTCGAGGTCCGCCACCAGCTTGTAGAAGAAGGGCTTGGTCTGGCCCAGCTTGTGGCCGTGGCGCAGTGCGCGGCGGATGATGCGGCGCAGGACGTAGCCGTGGCCTTCGCTGCTCGGGATGATGCCGTCGACGATCATGAAGGACGCCGCGCGGATGTGGTCGGCGATGACCTTCAGCGAGTTGTTTTCCAGGTCGGTGGCGCCGGTTTCGCGGGCCGCGGCGCGGATCAAATTCTGGAACAGGTCGATCTCGTAGTTGCTGTGCACGTGCTGCAGCACGGCGGCCAGGCGCTCCATGCCCATGCCGGTGTCGATCGACGGCTTCGGCAGCGGGGTCAGCACGCCGGCTTCGTCGCGGTTGAACTGCATGAACACCAGGTTCCAGATCTCGATGAAGCGGTCACCGTCTTCTTCAGGCGAGCCCGGAGGACCGCCCCAGATGTCGGCGCCGTGGTCGTAGAACACCTCGGTGCACGGGCCGCATGGGCCGGTGTCGGCCATCTGCCAGAAGTTGTCGGATGCGTAGCGCGCGCCCTTGTTGTCGCCGATGCGGATGATGCGCTCTTTCGGCACGCCGATCTCGTTGGCCCAGATGTCGTAGGCCTCGTCGTCCTCGAAGTAGACGGTGACGGTCAGCTTCTCGGCCGGCAGCATGTAGACCTTGGTCAGCAGCTCCCAGCAGTAGTTGATGGCGTCGCGCTTGAAGTAATCGCCGAAGCTGAAGTTACCCAGCATTTCGAAGAAGGTGTGGTGACGCGCGGTGTAGCCGACGTTTTCCAGGTCGTTGTGCTTGCCGCCGGCGCGCACGCAGCGCTGCACGGTGGTGGCGCGCGAGTACGGGCGCGTATCCAGGCCCAGGAACACGTCCTTGAACTGCACCATTCCGCTGTTGGTCAGCAGCATGGTCGGATCGTTGCCCGGCACCAGCGGGCTGGAACGGACGATGGTGTGGCCTTTGGACTCGAAGAACTTGAGGAACTTTTCGCGGATTTCGGAGGATTTCATGTCGTAGGGGCGGAATGAGGGAGCGTGCGCTATAAAAAATCGATTATAGCGTAGCTTGCAGGATTATTAGTTCGGCTGATATTTACCGTCGATGGGAGCCTGGCGCCGCAGGAACGCAGCGGAATCGGGTCCCGGCCTGCGCTGGGACGACAGCTTTTCAGCCGCAGGCCAAGGATATTCGACGGTAATCGCTGCCTCGAGCACGCCGCCCCGGCGCAGGCCGGAGCCCCATGTAACGCCCGTCGATTACTGCGCACGTCAGCGCAACAGCGACAGCACCGCCCTTGGCTGGCTGTTGGCCTGGGCCAGCATCGCCGATGCGGCCTGCTGCAGGATCTGCGCGCGCGTCAGCCCCGCCGAGGCGCCGGCATAGTCGATGCCCTCGATGCGTTCCTTGGCCGCCGCCATGTTGACCTGGCTGGTCTGCAGCGCGCCGGCCGCCATGTCGAGGCGGTTGCTGGAAGCGCCCGCCACCACGCGCTGCTGGTTCACGAACGCCAGCGCCTGGTCCAAATGCAGCAGCGCCACCGCGCCGCGCTGCATGTCCAGGTCCGCCAGCCCGAGCGCCGCCGCATTGATGGCGCTGAACTGCAGGTCGATCAGTTCGCCCGCGCCGGCGCCCGCCTGCACCTGCACCCGGCGCACGCCGGTGGCGCCGCCCAGTTCCGGGTAGTCCACCACGAAGCCGCCCAGGCCGTCGTCGGCATTGTTGTCGCCGCTGTCGGCCACCACGCCGCGCGCATCCAGCACGCGGCCGCCGTCCGCATCGAAGCCGCCGATGGCGCCGGTGTCCGCGTTGGCCAGGTTCATCCGGTTGTCGACGAAATTGGCGCCGCCGCTCTTGAACTGGCCCAGGAACGCCGTCTCGCTCGCGAACTCGCCCTTCGAGACGACGTTAAGGGCGGTGTCGAAATCGGCGCCCTGGTTGCGGGTCAGGTACTGCATCAGCCCCTTCATCCCGCCTTCCACGCCCAGGCCCTTGAGGCGCTCGTGCAGGTAGCGCGCCGCGACATAGCCGCCTTCGTAGCTGAAGCCGCCGTCGGCCACCACGTCGACGACGTCCTGCGAACTGGCCCCGCCTGCAAGAGCGCCGGCCACCCGCTCGTCCGCGCCATGGATCAGCTCCGCCGCCCCTTCCTTGAACCATTGCGGCAGCGGATCAAAATTCATGGAGCGCGACATGATCGCGTGCGCCATCTCGTGCGCGATGATCCGGTCGCTGTACACCGGGGCGCTGCCGCCGTCCGCCGTGGCGGCAGTGCCGAAGTGGTCCATGTTGATGTTCAGGCGCACGTCGGTGAACTTGCCGTCGCCGGTCACGGTGCCGGATACCGAGGCCAGCACGCCCGGGGTCCACGTCGTCTGGTCCAGGTTGACCGTCAGCTTGACCCCGTCGGCCTGGATCCCGAACAGGTCCTTCAGCATCTTTTCCGAGGAACTCAGCCAGCCGCTGCGCAGGCCGTCGAGCACTGCGCGCTTCTTCTCGTCGCCGCCGATGCTGACGCGGTCCTGCGAAAACACCGCCTCGCCATTGAAGGCGGTCTGCGCCCCGACCTGGTTGATGTGATTCAGGATTTCGTTGGCCTCGCGCTGCAAGGTGGCGCGGTCGTCGGCACCGTAGCTGCCGTTGCCGGACGCCACCGCCAGTTCGCGCAGGCGCTGCAGGCTGTCGGCGACGTTCGCCAGCGCGCCGTCGGCCACCTGCAGCATCGAACCGCCGTCGCTGATGGCGCGCATCGCCTGGCTGGCGCCGCGCATGCCCGCATCCATCCGCGCGGCAATGGCCTGCCCTGCCGGGTCGTCGGCGGCTTTGTTGATGCGCGTGCCCGCCGTCAGGCGGTTGATCAACGTTTCCTGGGCGGCGAGGTGCTTGCCCAGGCTGCGCTGGGTGTTCAGCGACAGCACGTTGTTATTGATTGACAATGACATCAGCGTCATTCCTTTCGGCAGTTGTCAGAGCTTATCGACAACTGGTCAATTTTCTGAAGGGCGGACTTGATTTATTTATACGACGAATTCACCGCATGTCGGGGCTGATCAAATCGATGCGGTCGGTGCAGAAGGCCTCGACGCCCCAGTCCAGCAGCTCGCGGGCCCGTTCGGGCTCGTTGACCGTGTAGCAGAACAGGCCGAAACCGGCGTCGCGCACGGCCTTGGCCAGGGCCGGCGTCAGGTGCCGGTGGTTGGCGTGGATCGCCACCGCGTCGACCGAACGCGCGAGCGGCTCCCAGCCGGGCGGCAGCTCGCTCATCAGGAAGGCGCGCGGCAGGTCGGGCGCGGCGTCGCGCGCCGCTTCCAGCGCGGCCAGGCTGAACGAGGACAGCAGGGGCACCTGCGCCAGCTCGCCGGCCGCCAACTCGTCGGCGAACATGGCGTGGGCGATGCGCGCCACCGTCTCGCCGGTTTCGCGGTCGAAGCCGCGTGCCGGCTTGACCTCGATGTTCATCCAGATGCCGTGCGCCTTGCAGTACTGTGCGAACTCGACGAACAGGGGCACCGGCTCGCCACGGAAATCGGCGCCGAGCCAGCTGCCGGCGTCCATGCGCGCCAGCTCGAAGGCGTCGTAGTCGAACACGTGGCCGGCGCCGCTCACGGTACGGCCCAGGTAGGGGTCATGCATCACTACCGGCACCCCGTCGCGCGCCAGCATGACGTCGAACTCGATGGCGCGAAAGCCGAAGTCCATGCCGCGTTTCAAACCGGCGAAGGTGTTCTCGGGCGCGAGCGTACCGCCGCCGCGATGCGCCAGGATCCGGGGATATCGCCACATGCTCCACTCCTCCGTGCGGGAATCAGGACTGCGTCAGGTCATGCGCCGCTTGCCGCGACGGCGAACGGCAGCAGCGGCAGCCAGGGTATACGGGGAGCTTAACCCGCGCCGTGCGTTGATGTCTACATGGAAACAAAATACTGCTTTTGACCATCGACGGTTGGATACCGAACAGAGAAAGCGATCTCGAAGCGCCTAGCCTCGACCTTCGACCATGTGCGAACGAGGGAGGACGAAATGGCATTTGACCTTGGCAATCTATTGAACCAGTACCTGGGTGGCGCCATGGGCGCCAACCAGCAGCAGGCCCACGACGACTTCGACCGCGTGGCGCAGAACGCACCGCCGGATGTGCTGGCCCGCGGCGTCACCGGGGCGCTGCGCTCCGACCAGACCCCACCCTTCCCCCAGATGGTGAGCCAGATGTTTGGGCAGAGCAATCCGAACCAGCGCGCCGGCATGCTCAACCAGCTGCTGGCCACGCTCGGACCGACGGTGCTGGCGTCGCTTGCCAACCGCGGCGGCGGCGGACTGGGCGGACTCGGCGGCCTTGGTGGCCTTGGTGGCTTGTTCAGCGGCGGCAACGCCCCGACCCAGGTGACGCCGGAGCAGGCCTCGCAGGTCTCGCCCGAAGCGGTGCGCGAGCTGGCCGAAAAGGCCGAACAGGAGAATCCGAGCATCGTCGACCGGATGGGCGACTTCTACGCCCAGAACCCGACCCTGGTCAAGGCGATCGGCGGCGCCGCCCTTGCCATCGCGCTGGGCCATATGGCGCAGAACATGCGCCGCCAATGATCCAGTCCTGCGAACGCCGCTTTCATCCCTTCACGGTTGGGTAGCGAACAGAGCGGTGTCGACAACAGCCCTACGCTCGACATTCAACCGTATGTCGTCAGGAGAAGAAAATGGCATTTGATTTGGGTAATTTGCTGTCGCAGTATCTGGGCGGCGGCAACCAGGACCGGGCAGCGGACGACTTTGACCGCGTGGCCCAGAATGCGCCGCGCGCCACGGTCGCCGAGGGCGTGGCCAACGCCCTGCGTTCCGACCAGACTCCCCCCTTCCCGCAGGTCGTCAGCCAGTTGTTCGGACAGAGCGACGCGCAGGGCCGCGCCGGCATGCTGAACCAGCTGCTGGGGTCGGTGAATCCGTCCCTGCTGGGTTCGGTAGCCGGCGGCGCCTTCGGCAAGCTGTTCGGCGGCGGGCAGGTGACGCCGGAACAGGCGGCGCAGGTCTCGCCCGAGCAGGTGCGCGAACTGGCCGAACAGGCCGAACAGCAGAATCCCGGCATCGTCGAGCGCATGAGCGCGTTCTATGCCGAACACCCGACCCTGGTCAAGGCAATCGGCGGCGCCGCGCTGGCGCTGGCGCTTGGCCATGTGGCACAACGCATGCGTTCCCAATCCACCATCCACGAAGGAAATGACATGGGCATCCTAAGCAATATCTTCGGCAAGATCTTCCCGAAAGCACACGCCGCCAACAAGGGGCCGGCAGCACAAGCGCCGGCGCCGTCCGCACCCGCGGCGCCTGCTCCCCAGGCCCAGCCGCAGGTCCAGCCACACGCCCAGCCGCAGGCCGCACCGGCCGCGATGGAACAGGTCGACGTCGAGGAAATCCTGACCAACATGCAGAAGTCGTCCGGCCAGCAGCTGAACTGGCGCACCTCGATCGTCGACCTGCTCAAGCTGCTCGGCCTGGACAGCAGCCTGCAGGCGCGCAAGGAACTGGCCGCCGAACTGCACTACACCGGCGACACCGGCGATTCGGCCGCGATGAACATCTGGCTGCATCGCCAGGTCATGAACAAGCTGGCGGCAAACGGCGGCAAGGTGCCGGCCGACCTGCGCGATTAAACCTCAGTCGGCCAGCGACGTGTTCGTCGCCGTCCCGCACGAGAAGCAGAAGCGGGCGAAGGCGTTCTTGCGGCTGGTACAGCAGGCACAGCGGTCGAACAGGCCGATGCCGCAGTGCGGGCAGAAGTCGATGCTGGCGTCCTTCAGGTCGACCGGCCGCTCGCAGCCCGGACACACGCCCTTGGCCAGCCTGGCCAGGGCGGCGTCGTAGCGCAGCGTCTGGCGGCGCTGCACGTCGGGCAGCGCCTCGGCCTGTTTCTGGCGCGCCAGGTAGCGCTGCAGCGACTGGATCGCATAGCGCCCGACCAGTGCGGTGACGCCGATGCCGACCAGGTAGCGCACGTAGCCGCCGTAGCTGGGCAGGTAGGGCACCAGTTCGAAGAAGAACGCGAACAGGGCGAAGATGATGAAGCCCCACACGAAGGGCCAGTACTGGCCGTGGCGCTTGCGCGCGAACAGCCAGCCCGCCAGCAACAGCAGCGGCAGGGTCAGCGCCAGCCGGTACAGGAACACCCGCAGTTCCTTGCTGGACGAGGCCTTGACGTAGGCCGCATACGCCGGCCCTTCCATCCGGCGCCAGCGCTCCTGCGCGCGCTCGATCGCCTGGTTGGCGTCGAGCAGCACCTGGCGCTGGGCCTCGATCGCGCCCAGGGCCTTGCGCTCGTCGGCCTCAAGCACGTCGAGCGTGCGGGTGCGGTCGATCAGTTCGGGATCCTGCTCGGGCCGGGCGGTGGCGCGCCGCGTCGCCAGCCAGTTGTTGAAGGTCTCGCGCGCCGAACGGGTGTTCGAGCGTGCCACCTCATGCTGCTGGGTGGCCTGCTCGAGCGCGAGCTGGGCCTGGTCGCGGCGCGCCTGCGCCGCATCCTGCCCGGCGCGCAGCGCGGCCACCTGGGCCGGATCCATGAACTGCTCCAGCGTCAGCGGCTGCTCGACGTCCCACAGGTTTTCCACGATCTTGCCGCCCAGGCCGATCAGGAAGGCGGCGAACGCGAACGCGACCAGCCACAGGGCGCGCTGCATCCATTTTTCTGTCAGGCGCAGGCCTTTGCTCATGGGGTCAACCCTCCGATGACGATGAAGCCTGCAGCTTGCCACCGGAAGGCATTGCGGGCCAGCATGGATCGCAAGAGCGCTACGCCTCGATACCCGGGGTACCGGGGCGCGCTACCGCCCGCGCCGCAGGGATCAGAAGTACGATAGTCCCAGCGCCTTCTTCACTTCGTCGGTGGTCTGGGCCGCCACTTCGCGCGCCTTCATGGTGCCTTCCTTGAGGATCTGCAGCACCTGGCCGCGGTCCTTGGCGAACTCCTCGCGGCGGGCGCGGATCGGCGCCAGCAGGTCCTGCAGGATGCCTTCCAGGCGCTTCTTGACCACGCTGTCGCCCAGTCCGCCGCGGGTGTAGTGCGCCTTCATCTCGGCCAGGCCTTCCTTGTCGGTATCGAAGGCGTCGAGGTAGATGAAGGCGACGTTGCCTTCCAGGTGGCCCGGGTCGGACACCTTCAGGTGCAGCGGGTCGGTATAAACCTGCTTGACCGCGGCGCGGATCTCGTCGGCGCTGGCGCCCAGGTTGATGGTGTTGCCGAGCGACTTGCTCATCTTGGCGCGGCCGTCGATGCCTGGCAGGCGGCCTACTTCCGGCACGATCGCCTTGCACTCGAGCAGGATGTCCTTGTTCGGGCTGTAGGTGCGGTTGAAGCGGCGCACGATCTCGTTGCACTGCTCGATCATCGGGATCTGGTCTTCGCCCACCGGGACCACGGTGGCCTTGAAGGCGGTGATGTCGGCGGCCTGGCTGGCCGGATAGGTCAGGAAGCCGGCCGGGATGTCGCGCTCGAAACCGCGCAGGATGATCTCCTGCTTGACGGTCGGGTTGCGCTCGAGGCGCGCCACCGTCACCAGGTTCAGGTAGTAGAAGGTCAGCTCGGTCAGTTCCGGGATCTGCGACTGGATCAGGATGGTCGTGCGGGCCGGGTCGATGCCGCAGGCGAGGTAATCGAGCGCCACTTCGACCACATTCCGGTGTACCTTACCGATGTCATCCATGTTGTCGGTCAGCGCCTGGGCGTCGGCCAGCATGACGAACTGCTTGTAGCTGTCCTGGTAGGCAACGCGGTTGCGCAGGCTGCCCACGAAGTGGCCCAGGTGCAGCGGACCGGTAGGACGGTCGCCGGTCAGGATGACAGGTGCGGAAGTGGAAGGGGTTGGGGAGCTCATCGGGTTTCCTTTATTGCTTGTTGGTTGCCCCGACCCTCCTGCGCTAGATGCGAAAACGCCACCCGGATCGAGGCGGCGTTAGTCGAAATGCAAATCATTTCCTGTGGCCGCGCGCTAGGAGCGGCGCCACCAGGTCAAGAAAAGATGATGTGCTTTCGGAAAATTCATGACCGCATGGTTGCAGGTTGGCGCGCCGATGTCAACCGCAACCTCGCCCATGGCCTGCGGGCCGGCTCCCCTTTCGACATTTTTAACCCCGGGATGCTGTGCTGCAGGGAATTTGTTGCTAGAAAATCAATAATGGTGAAATAGATGAATCCACAAAAGAGCACGAACAGCCAACTCCGCCCACTCGAACTCTGGGGCGGCCTCGAATGCACGGTCAACCGTGTCCGCGACGAATATTTCAGCCAGCTCGAGCGCAACGGCCACCACGGCCGCGCCTGCGACATCAAACGTTTCGCGTCCACCGGCATCCGCGCAATCCGCTATCCCGTGCTATGGGAACGTACCGCCCCCGAGGGCCTGTCCAAGGCCGACTGGGGCTGGGCCGACGAGCGCCTGAACGCGCTGCGCGACGCCGGCGTGACGCCGATCGCCGGCCTGGTGCACCACGGCAGCGGCCCGCGCGACACCAGCCTGGTCGACCCGGCCTTTGCCGAGCGCCTGGCCGAGTACGCCGGCGCCGTGGCCGCGCGCTATCCCTGGATCGAGTACTACACCCCGGTCAACGAGCCCTGCACCACCGCCCGCTTCGCCGGCCTGTACGGGGTCTGGTACCCGCACGGCCGCGACGACCGCACCTTCATCGAAGCCCTCTTGATCCAGTGTCGCGCCGTGGTGCTGGCCATGCGCGCGATCCGCGCGGTCAACCCGAACGCCAAGCTGGTCCAGACCGACGACCTCGGCAAGACCTACGGCACCCCGGAGCTGGCCCACGTGGCCGAGTTCTACAACGAGCGCCGCTGGCTGGCCTGGGACCTGCTGTGCGGCATGGTCGATGAAGGGCACGCGCTGTGGAAGTACCTGACGAAGACCGGCATCGCGGCGGAAGAACTCCTGTGGTTCCGCGACAATCCCTGCCCGCCCGACATCATCGGCGTCAACTACTACGTCACCTCGGAGCGCTGGCTCGACCATCGTCCGGAACGCTTTCCGGAACACCACCGCGGCATGGCCGACGGCATTCCCTGCGCCGACATCGAAGCGTCGCGCGTGCTGGCCACGCCGACCCCGGGCATCGCCCCGCTGCTGAGCGAAATCTGGGACCGCTACGGCATCCCCCTGGCCATCACCGAAGCCCACATCGACGCCAACCGCGAAGACCAGCTGCGCTGGCTGCTCGAAATCTGGGAAGCGGCCCAGCAGTCGCAGCAGAACGGCGTGGACGTGCGCGCCGTCACCGTCTGGTCGCTGCTCGGTTCCTTCGACTGGAACAGCCTGGTCACGCAGAACAAGGGCTACTACGAGCCCGGCCCCTTCGACGTGCGCTCGCCCATGCCGCGCCCGACCGCGCTGGCCAGGATGATGAAAGAACTGTCGAGCGGCGCGCCGCTGTCGCACCCGGTGCTGCGCGGCCAGGGCTGGTGGCGGCGCCAGGGCCGCTTCCTGTGCCACCCGCCGGTGGCCACCCCGGCGGCACTGACCTCGATCTCGGCCGACGGCCACCGCCTGGTGGGCACCAGCGCGGCGCCGATCCTGATCCTGGGCGCCACCGGCACCCTGGGCCGCGCTTTTGCCCGCGTCTGCCGCAAGCGCAACCTGTCCTACCGGCTGCTGTCGCGCAAGGAGATGGACATCGCCGACGCCGCCTCGGTCGAGCGCGCCCTGGCCGAATACCAACCGTGGGCGGTCATCAACACCTGCGGCTACGTGCGCGTGGACGATGCGGAGAACGAGGTGGAGCGCTGCCTGCGCGAGAACACCGCCGGCGCGGCGATCCTGGCCGCGGCCTGCGCGCGCCACGGCATCCACCTGACCACCTTCTCGAGCGACCTGGTATTCGACGGCAAGCAAAGCCGCCCCTACGTGGAATCGGACCCGGTGGCGCCGCTGAACGTCTACGGCCGCAGCAAGGCCGAGGCCGAGGCGGCGGTACTGGACGAGCACCCGAACGCGCTGGTGGTGCGCACCAGCGCCTTCTTCGGCCCCTGGGACCAGTACAACTTCGTCACCCTGGCGCTGAATGCGCTGGAGCGCGGCGAGTCCTTCACCGCCTCGAACGACCTGGTCATCACGCCGACCTACGTGCCGGACCTGGTGCACGCCTGCCTGGACCTGGCGATCGACCGCGAAGCGGGCATCTGGCACCTGGCCAACGGCGGCGCGCTCACCTGGGCCGAACTGGCCCTGAAGGCGGCCGAACGGGCCGGCATCGACGCCAGCCGGCTCGAGGCGCGCACGATCGCCTACCCGGCGGCGCGACCAAGCTATTGCGCCTTGACGAGCGAGCGCGGCATCCTGCTGCCTCGCCTCGACCAGGCGCTTGACCGCTACCTCGAACTGCGCAACGTGCACGATCCGGAGATCGAGGAGCTGCAGCACACCGCCGAAAGCCGCCAGCCGGTGGCCAGCGGACACCGGCAGCAGGAAGAGACGCCGCCGGAGGCGGTGCAGGCGGGGAATTGCTGATACCTTAGCGGTCCACACGCACACCTGGGCGGGACAATGCCAGTGGCATCGTCCCGGCCTGCGCCGGGACGACCTTGACCGGGAGCGGTGACCAGGCATGCTTGAACGGTCTCCGTCGACCCGTCGTTCCCGCGCAGGCGCAAACCCAGGCTCCTACTGCAGCCACTTGCCTCCCAGCCGCGCTCCCACGCTACAATCCCGGGCACCAACAACCTCACCGCCCACCCACCGTGCAAGAGCAACACGCCTTCCCCTTCCTGCGAGAGATCCTCCTCTTCCTGATCCTCTCCGGCATCCTGATCCCGACCCTGCAACGCCTGCGCATCAACCAGGTGGTCGGCTTTCTGGCGGTCGGCGCCCTGGTCGGGCCCTTCGGCCTGGGCCTGCTGGCCGGCGAGCTGCCCTGGCTGGCCTTCCTCACCTTCCCGCGCGACCAGGGCATCGCGGCGCTGGCCGAGATCGGCGTGCTGTTCCTGATGTTCATGATCGGCCTCGAGCTCTCGGCCGCGCGCCTGTGGGCGATGCGGCGCTGGGTATTCGGCGCCGGCACCGCGCAGGTGCTGGCCAGCGCCGCCCTGCTCGGCAGCGCCCTGCTGTTCGCCTATGGGCTCGACACCCGGAGCGCCCTGATCGTCGGGCTGGTGCTGTCGCTGTCGTCTACCGCGGTCGTGATGCAGCTGCTGGCCCAGCAGCAGGCCACCGGCAGCCCGCTCGGCCAGGCCGCCTTCGCCATCCTGATGCTGCAGGATCTTGCCGTGGTGCCGATCCTGCTCCTGATCGGCGCGCTCGGCGGCGGTAACGGCGGCGACGACAATGTTGCGCTGTTGGCCGTGGTCACCCTGGCCAAGGCCGCCGTCGCCATCGGCCTGATCTACCTGGTCGGCGGCCGGGTCGTGCACAAGCTGTTCCGCTCCTTTGCCGAGCACCGCCAGCCGGACGTGTTCATGGCGCTGATCCTGCTCAGCACCTTCGGCATCGCCGGCCTGTCCGCCGCCGCCGGCCTGTCGATGGCGCTGGGTGCGCTGATCGCCGGCCTGCTGCTGGCCGAGACCGAGTTCAAGCACGAAGTCGAGCTGATGATCGAACCTTTCAAGGGCCTGCTCATGGGCCTGTTCTTCATGACCGTCGGGATGAGCATCGACACCCGCCAGATCTTCGAAGCGCCGCTCCTGCTGGCCGCGCTGGTGGCCGGCCTGGTGCTGATCAAGGCGCTGGTGGTGGCGGTGGTGCTGCGCCTCGGCGGCCATCCATGGAGCCGCGCGGTCGAGGGCGGCCTGCTGCTGGGCCAGGGCGGCGAATTCGTGTTCGTCGCGATCGGCTATGCGATGACCTCGAAGGTGCTCGATCCGACGCTGGGGGCGCGCGTCATGCTGGTGGTCGGCCTGTCGCTGTTCCTCACGCCGATGCTGGCGCGCCTGGGCCGCGCCATCGGCGAGCGCCACGCCCAGGCCCGCGACGAGCAGCAAGCTGCGGCCGACGACGGGGCGCTGGCCTCGGCGCGCGGCCGCATCATCATCGCCGGCTTCGGCCGCGTGGGCCAGCAGCTGGCCAAGCTGCTGGGCGAGCAGCACATCCCCTTCGTCGCCTTCGAGTGCAACGCCAAGCTGGTGTCGAAGCTGCACGCCGAAGGCAAGCCAGTCTATTTCGGCAACGCCGCGCGCCCGGAACTGCTGCGCCGCGTGCATGCCGACGAGGCGCCTGCGATCGTGCTGACCATGGATCACCCGGCCTCGGCGCTGCAGGCGGTGCGCGGCATCCACCGCGAATTCCCGCACGCGCGCCTGTTCGTGCGCTCGCGCGACGAGAAGCACGCCCGCGCCCTGCGCCAGGCCGGCGCCAGCGTGGTGGTGCCCGAGACCCTGGAAGCCAGCCTGCAATTGTCGGCCTTCGTGCTGGAGGCGATGGGACTGGACGACCGCACGATCGACCGCATCGTCGACCACGAGCGCGAGCTGTTCACGGCCAAGCTGCTGGCCCCGGAACGGGCCTGAGCGCGCCGCTCCCTCAGTGCCAGTCCCTCAGTGCCAATCCTTATCGGGCCGCATGTTGAGCCGGTGCGCCGCATCGATCACGTCCTGCAGCTCCACCGGGTCGCTGTAGGGATCCTCGTCCAGTGCGGTGACGCGGTTCAGCTCCTTCTGCCAGCGCCGCAGCTCGTCCACATAGGGCTGGTGCGGCACCCGCTTCAAGTCGCCGTTTTCCTCGACCAGGTCGCAGATGCCGTTGTGCACCCATTCGCCGGTATGCCAGTCGGGCATGTCGATGCCGGGGAACAGGCAGACGCCCTGCAGGTCCATGCCGCGGCGCACCGCCGCCAGCGACTCGCCCATCACGTCGCGCAGCCAGTCCGGACGGCCATGCCCAAGGCCGCTGGTCTCGCCGATGATCATCGGCCGGCGGTAGCGCTGCCAGACGGTATCGAGCATGTCGCACAGCGGCGCGATGCGGTCGTCGCCGGGCGGCAGCGGCGCATGCGGTCCGCTCTCGCGGTATTCCATCTGCCCGAAGGAGTAATTGTTGGCGCCGACGATGTCCAGGATCTCGGGCGAACCGCCGAATTCGGGATGCGCGCGTCCCGCGATGATGTCCCAGGCCAGGAAGGTGTCGGACTCGGTCTCGTGGCGCGCCGCCTCGACCTGGTCCGGACGGTCGCGCGGCGCCACCACCCGCACCAGCGGATCGATGTGCACCATGCGCGCGGTCGAATCGACGTCGCGGATCGCCTTGACGCCGGCGATCGCGGCCCGGCACAACGCCACCCGCAGGCGCATCCGGTCTTCCCGGCTGCGGCGGTAGGGCGCGGCCCATCCCCATTCGCCGGCGCAGTAGGAAAAGAAGGTGATCTCGTTGATCGGCGTGAAGAAGTGCGGGCCGCGCACCTTCGGCATCACATACTCGGCCGCGGCGCGGCAATAGGCCGCGAAGCGCGCCACGAAGGCGTCGGAAAACGGATCGAGGTCATCCGGATAGCCGTAGTGGCACAAGTCCCAGATCGGCATGATCTTCGAGGCGTTCATGGCCTCGATGAAAGGATCGATGCACGAGAAATCGAGCCTGCCGCCCAGGTCCACCATGGGCCAGGGAATGCCTTCGCGCGCCACCGCGATGCCGAGGCGGTTCAGGATCCGGTAATCCTCGGCGGCGCGCCGGTCGTGCGCGGTCTCGGCCACCAGGTTACGCCGCACGCATTGCTCGCCCCACAAGAAATTCGAGCATTCGAAACCGGACAGGAAGAAGGTGGGAAAGATTCCTGGACGCTGGGCCATGCAAACTCCTTTCGGATGGACTATGCGGGCCAAGCATGCCACGACTCGTCCGATCGCCGTGCACGCGACACCGGCTTCTAGACCAGCGACCGTTCCCCCGCGCGGCAGCCCCACCAAGCGGCCTCCTCGAACACCGACAGGCCGGACAGGTCGGCATGGGCGAACAGGATCGGGCCGGCAAGATCGCGCAGGGCCGCCAGGCCGGCATTGCCGCGAAAGCCCGGCCGCGGCACCGCCATCGCATGCGCGCGCAGCGTGATGTCCACGCGCTCGACGCAGGGCGCGAAGGCCCAGCCGTAGGCCTGTTTCAGGTCGGACGCGGCCAGGTCCAGCAACGCGTCCGGGCTGGCCGACTGCAGCCAGCGCCTTGCCTCGGCCGGCGTGCGGCTCGACAGCGCCGTATAGGCCGTGAACACGGTTTTCTCGGGCGGACGCGATCGGATGTCCTGGTGGGTCGAGACCACGTAGCCGAGGCCCCTACCCTGGTACACCACGTTGTCCCAGGCCAGCTGAGCTTCGGGCAGCTCGCGCGGGAAATCGCGCATCAGGAAGTTCGACACCATCCAGGGCGCGTAGTCCGGCAAGTGCCGGCGCGGGTCGAAACCATAGCGCTCGATGCCCTCGACCACGCGGCTGGCGACGAACAGCGGCATCGCGCAGATCGCGCGGCGCGCGCGGATCAGGAAAGAACGCGGTTCCCCCTGCTCCAGCGTGAAGCACAGCGCTTCGACCTTGCCGTCCACCTCACGCACGGAAGCTGCCGTTCCGGCGCGGCGGCGCGGCCCGGCCTTGCTTGCCAGCGCTTCGGCCAGCGGCGCCAGGCCGCCCGGCCAGGTCAGCAGCGCGTTCTCGTCCGCGTTCGCGGCCTGGCCCCAGCGGCCGGCGAAATAATGGATGCCGGCCCAGGCCGACACGCGCTCGGTGCCGGCGCCGTAGTCGTCGCGGCAGCAATAGTCGAGGTACCAGCGCAGGGTCGCGGAACGGTAGCCCTGTCCGTCCAGCCACTGCGCAAAGCCGAGCCGGTCGAGCGCGGCGAAGGCCGGGTCGCTCGAAGACAGCGCCAGCGGGAACACGAAGGCGTGCCGGCCATCCTTGCCGCGCACGTGGCGCAGGCGCGCCATCTCGTCGAAGAAGCGCCGGTGCTCGGCCGCGTCGCGCGCATCCGTGGGCACCAGGCCCTCATGCCAGGCGCCGTCGCGCAGCAGGCGTTCTTCCGGCCCGTGCAGGATGAAGCGCTCGTCGTAGTACGGCTTGTCCTGGTCCGCGTCGCGCAGCAGGATGCCGAGGTCCGCCAGCATCTCGCGCACGTGGCTGGACTCCGGCCCGGGCAGCGGCAGGTAGTGCGCGCCAGTCGGGCAGGCCAGCTCGCCATAGCGGCTGCCGGCCGCGTTGCCGAAGGCTTCCGGCCCGTCGAGCAGCAGGTAATCCCGGTGTCCCAGCTTGCCGAGCTTCCAGGCCGCGCTCAGGCCGGCGATGCCGGAACCGAGGATGACGACGTCGGTCTCGATGGTTTCCGACGGCGGCGGCAAGGCCCGGCGATCGCGCAGGAAATGCCCTTCCGCCTGCCCCGGCATGTGGACGCCCGGGGCGATCTCCTGCCAGCGCATGAAACCGGCGGCAGTCGCCAGCCCGGCGGCGCCGGCGCCGGCCGCCGTCGCCAGGAAGGAACGGCGGTCCATCAGCGGATCACCTGGCGCCAGTCTTCCTCGAATGCGCGCACCAGCGATTGGGTATCCAGGCGGTTCGGCACCATCGGGCGGCGCGGCATGTCGGGCGGCCAGTCGAACATGGCGCGCGTGGTCTCGCCGGTCAGATAGCGCATCGGCAGGCGGTAGGCGCCTGGGGGCACGAAGCGGCCCTGGGGCGATGCCATGATGAAGCCCCACTCGCCGAAGGACGGCACGTACAGGTGGTAGGGCCAGGTCCGCAGCCCGACTTCGCGCAGGGTCGCCTCGATGGTCCAGTAGGCGTTCGGCGCGAAGAAGGGAGAAGTCGACTGCACCACGATCAGGCCGTTGGCGGCGACGTGCTTGCGCAGCATGCCGTAGAAGGGAACCGAATACAGTTTGCCGAGCGCGAAGCTGGACGGGTCGGGGAAGTCGACGATGGCCACGTCGTACATGCCGGCGTCCTTCTGCAGCCAGATGCCGGCGTCGGCATTGACGATCTTCACCCGCTTGTCCTTGAGTGCCCCGGCATTCAGCTTCACCAGTTCGGGCCGGGTGGCGAAAGCCTGCGTCATGGCCGGGTCGAGGTCGACCAGGGTCACCTCCCGCACCTGCGGATAGCGCAGGATCTCGCGCAGCGCGAGGCCGTCGCCGCCGCCCATCACCAGCACCCGCCTGGCCCAGGGCAGCGCTTGCATGGCCGGATGCACCAGCGCTTCGTGGTAGCGGTATTCGTCGCGCGAGGAGAACTGCAGGTTGCCGTTGATGTACAGGCGCAGGTCGTCCTTCCAGCGCGTGATCACCAGGCGCTGGTAGGGCGTGGTGGTCGAGTACACGACGTCGTCGCCGAACAGGCCGTGCTCGCCCCACTCCACCATCCGGTCCGACAAACCAAAACCCAGCACCAGCGTGAACAGCACCGCGCAGGCGCGGATCGCCTTGCCGCGCAGGTTCTCGAGCTCGGCGCGGAACACGTACAGGGTCCACATCGCCACGCCCACGTTCAGCATCCCGAACAGGAAGCCGGTGCGCACCAGGCCCAGCTGCGGGGCCAGCACCAGCGGGAACAGCAGCGACACCGCCAGCGCGCCGAGGTAGTCGAAGGTGAGCACGCGGCTGACGATCTCGGCGAACCCGGTGCGGCGCTCGTTCAGCGCACGCATCACCAGCGGCACCTCCATGCCGACCATGGCGCCGATCATGAAGACCGTCAGGTACAGCACCGTGCGGAAGGGCGCGCCCATCCAGGTGAAGGTCATGAACAGCGCCGCCGCCGAGACCCCGCCGATCAGGCCGACGGCCAGCTCGATGTCGATGAAGCGCGACAGCACGTCCTCGTCGCGCACGTACTTCGAGAAGTGCGCGCCCACGCCCATGGCGAACAGGTAGCAGCCGATAATGGTGGAAAACTGCAGGACCGAATCGCCCAGCAGGTAGCTGGACAATGCCCCGGCAATCAGTTCGTAGGCGAGGCCACAGGAAGCGACAACGAATACCGAGAGTATAAGAATTCTTTTGGTCATGAAACGGCTTTTGTTCTAAGATCGCAGCTGCCGCAGTATTGCGACCCTGTCTACTTTCTTTGGAGAAGCTTGTGCCCGCCATCCTAAACTATGTGCTGCATCTTGCGACGGCGATCGCGCTGGTTCTGGCATTTTTTGTGGTGTACACCCGGGTCACGCCCTACGACGAAGTGCTGCTCATCCGCCAGGGCAACTGCGCCGCCGCGGTCTCGCTGGGCGGCACCCTGCTCGGCTTTTCGGTGACGATCGCGTCGGCGCTGATGCATACCGACGACTACTATGAATTCTGCGGCTGGGCCGCGCTGGCCATGCTCATCCAGGTGCTGGTCTTCGTGGTCGCCACCCGCCTGCTGCGCATGTCCAAGGACCAGATCGAACACAACAACCTGGGCTTCGGCACCCTGCTCGGCGCCATCTCGCTGTCGATCGGCCTGGTCAACGCCGGCAGCATCTCCTGAAACCGCTAGTTACCCACATCGCATAAGTCACCTCAAGAGGAACCATCATGTCTCTCGGCTCATTCATCAAGAAGCAGTTTCTCGACGTCCTGCAGTGGAACGAGGAAGGCGAAGGGGTTCTCGCCTGGCGCCATCCGATGGAGGATTTCGAAATCCAGAACGGCGCCACCCTGGTCGTGCGCGAGTCGCAGGTGGCGGTGTTCGTGGACGAAGGCCGGGTGGCCGACGTGTTCGGGCCCGGCACGCATCGCCTCACCACTTCCACCCTGCCGCTGCTGACCAACCTGAAGAACTGGGACAAGCTGTTCGCCTCGCCCTTCAAGTCGGACGTGTACTTCTTCAGCACCCGCGTGCAGACCGGCCGCAAGTGGGGCACGCCGCAGCCGGTGACGATCCGCGACAAGGATTTCGACATGATCCGCGTGCGCGCCTTCGGCATGTACTCCTACCGCATTGCGGACCCGCGCCTGTTCTTCACCGAGATCAGCGGCACCCGCGCCGTCTACACCCGCGAGGAAGTCGAAGACCAGCTGCGCGGCCTGATGCTGGCCACCATGGCCAACTCGCTGGGCGCATCCAGGATCGCCTTCCTCGACATGGCCGCCAACCAGACCCTGATGGCGCAGCAGATCCGCGGCGACCTGGCGACCGCCTTCGGCCGCTACGGCATCGGACTGGACGAGTTCAACGTCGCCAGCGTCAGCCTGCCGGAAGAGCTGCAGGCCGCGCTCGACGAGCGCATCTCGGCCGGCATGAAGGCCAGCCTGGGCGCCGACAAGATGGGCGGCTTCACCCAGTTCCAGGTGGCCAGCAGCATCCCGCTGGCGGCCCAGAACGAAGGCGGCATCGCCGGCATCGGCGCCGGCGCCGGCGCGGGCATCGCCATCGGCCAGGCCATGGCCCAGGGCATGCAGGGAGCCTTCGCCCCGCCGCAGCCGGCCAGCGTGCCAGCGGCCAGCGAGTCGATCGAGGACCGCCTGGCCAAGCTCAAGGGCCTGCTGGACAAGGGCCTGATCTCGCAGGGTGACTACGACAGCACCAAGGCCGAGCTGCTCAAGAAACTGATCGGCTGATGCAGACCGTTGCCTGTCCTTCCTGCGGCGCGCCGGTCGCCTTCCGCTCGCACGCCTCGGTGCTGGCGGTGTGCGAATACTGCCGCGCGACCGTCCTGAAGGAACGCGATGCGGTGCGCGACCTCGGCAAGATGTCCGAGGTGCTGGAAGACTATTCGCGCATCCAGCTCGGCACTTCCGGCATCCACGGCGGGCGCAGCTTCACGGTCGTGGGCCGCATCCAGCTGCGCTACGACGCCGGCATGTGGAACGAGTGGTACGTGCTGTTCGACGACGGCAGCGACGGCTGGCTGGGCGACGCATCCGGCCAGTATGTGATGACCACCCGGCGCGAGCCGGCGCCGGGCTGGCCCGCGTTCGAGGCGATCCAGGTCACGCGCCAGTACGACGTCGGCTTCGGGCCCTACGTGGCCTCGGACAAGCGGGTGGCGAAGTGCATCGGCGGCCAGGGCGAGCTGCCGTTCCGCGTCGGCGCAGGCTGGGAAGCGCGCGTGGCCGACTTTCGGCGCGGCCCGAGTTTCGCCACGCTCGACTATTCCGACGCGAACGTGGAACAGCCGGCGCCCCTGCTGTACGCCGGCACGGCGGTGACGCTGGAAGGCATGAAATGCCAGCTGCTGCGCGACGACGAGCAGATCAAGGCCAGCGCCGGCAAGGTCCGCGGCAAGGTCGACGTGCTGCAGTGCCGATCCTGCGGCACCTCGATCCGTTACCTGCCCGGCCTGGCGGCCAACTGCGTCTGCCCGGCCTGCGCGACGCGCATGGACGCGTCCTCGCCCGAGGTCGAGGTGCTGCTCAAGGGCGAGGAGCACGAGCGTGTCCGGTTCACCCTGTCGCTGGGTGCGGTGGCGAAGATCGGCGCCCAGACCTACCAGGTGCTGGGCGCGCTGCGCCGCGCCGACGACGAAGGCGAGACCTGGGACGAATACCTGCTGTACTCGACCCAGGGGCCGTTCTTCTGGCTGGTCGAGACGAGCGAAGGCTGGTCGCGCTCCGAGGCGCTGGACGACTGGCCGACGCCGCCCCTCCCCGACATGCGCAACGTGCAGGTGGACGGCGTCGCCTACACCCGCAGCTGGGCATACCCGGCGCGCGTGCTGTACGCCGCGGGCGCCTTCAACTGGCGCGTCAAGGCGGGCGACGTGGTGCAGGTCGCCGAATACGAACACGGCCAGAACGGGCTGGCGGCCGAGTACACGCAGGAAGAACTCACCTGGTCGCGTTCCTCGCCGGTGGCGGACGACCAGGTGCGTGCCTGGTTCCAGTTGCCCGCCGCCGGGGCAGCGAAGAACGCCAGGGAACCGATGCGCCAGCGCGACATCGCCTGGAAGGCCCTGCTGTGGATCCTGGGCCTGAACTTCATCCCGCTGCTCTTCAATTTCACCGCGACCTTCTTCCTGATCGCCCTCGGCCTGGTGGCGCTGTTCCTGCCGATGATGCTCGCGCCCGACAAGCAATCCTGACCCCGACCGCATGAACCGCAACTTCCTTCTTTACGCCATCGTCGTCACCCTGGTCACCACCATCGTCTGCTGGGTCAGCATGGCCTCGAGCGCCCGCACCGGCGGCGGCAACAGCTGGCGCAGCCACAGCTACGGCAGCGGCGCCGGCGGCTACTCGGGCGGCGGGCACAAGTGACCACGCCGCACCGTCCTGCCGGCATCCACCTGCTGGCCGACCTGGCCGGCATCGATGCGCATCTGTTGACGGATGCGCAGGCGATCGACGCCCTGCTGCGCGACGCCGCGCTGGCCGCCGGGGCGCGCATCCTGCACAGCCACTTCCATGCCTTTGGACCTGGCATGGGCGTGACCGGCGTGCTGCTGCTGGCCGAATCGCACATCTCGATCCACACCTGGCCCGAGCACGGCTTTGCCGCGGCCGACATCTTCATGTGCGGCGAAGCCCAGCCGGCGCGCGCGCTCGAGGTCATCGACGCGACCTTCAGGCCGAATACGCGCTCGGTACGAACCATCGCGCGTGGGCAGCTATAATCCGGAGCTTGTCCAGACAACCCTGCAGGAACAGAATGACGCAAGCTGCTTCCCCTTCCAGCGCGCTGCCGAAGGCGCTCGGCCACATCCGCGTGCTCGACCTGTCGCGCGTGCTCGCCGGCCCGTGGTGCTCGCAGAACCTGGCCGACCTCGGCGCCGACGTGATCAAGATCGAACGTCCCGGCAACGGCGACGACACCCGCGCCTGGGGCCCGCCCTACGCGAAGGACGCCGAAGGCCGCGATACCAGCGAGGCCGCCTACTACCTGGCGGCCAACCGCGGCAAGCGCTCGGTGACGGTGGACATTGCCAGCAGCGAAGGCCAGGCCCTGCTGCACGAACTGGTGAAGCATTGCGACGTGGTGCTGGAGAACTTCAAGGTCGGCCACCTCAAGCGCTACGGGCTGGATTACGACACCCTCAAGGCAATCAAGCCCGACCTGGTGTACTGCTCGATCACCGGCTTCGGCCAGGACGGCCCCTACGCCCACCGGGCCGGCTACGACTTCCTGATCCAGGGCATGGGCGGCCTGATGTCGGTCACCGGCGAGCGCGACGACCTGCCGGGCGGCGGCCCGCAAAAGGCCGGCGTGGCGCTGACCGACCTGATGACCGGCATGTACGCCACGGTTGCCGTGCTGGCCGCGCTGACCCACCGCGACCGCAGCGGGCAGGGACAGCACATCGACATGGCCCTGCTCGACACGCAGGTGGCGATGCTGGCCAACATGGGCAGCAACTACCTCAACAGCGGCAAGCCGCCCAAGCGCTGGGGCAATGCGCACGCCAACATCGTGCCCTACCAGACCTTCGCCTGCCTCGACGGCCACATCATCGTCGCCACCGGCAACGACGGCCAGTACCAGAAGTTCGTGGAAGCCGGCGGCCGGCCCGAACTGGGCAGCGACCCGCGCTTCGCCACCAACCCGCTGCGCGTGCAGAACCGCGACGTGCTGGTGCCGATCCTGGCGCAGATGGTGAAGGAAAAGCGGCGCGACGAATGGATCGCCCTGCTCGAAGCGAAGGGCGTGCCCTGCGGGCCGATCAACGACATCAAGGAGGTGTTCGCCAACGAGCAGGTGCAGGCGCGCCAGGTCGCGATCGAACTGCCGCACCCGACGGCCGGCAAGGTGAAACTGGTACGCAACCCGATCCGGATGTCGGCCACGCCGGCAACCAGCGACCAGGCCCCGCCCCTGCTGGGCCAGCACACCGATGAAGTGCTCCACGATGTGCTGGGCCTGGATGCAGGGGCGATTGCCGCATTGCGCGGTAAAGGTGTCGTGTAGGGTGGGCGGAAAAGCCGCCCACCCTACGAACTGCATTTCAATGCAGTTGATGCTTCAAATCCGACAACACATCATGCACCCGCGTCACCACCGACGCCACCTGCGGCGACGGCTGCTGGCTGCGGCACATGCGCTTGGCTTCGTCGCCCATCTCTTCCAGCCGGTCGATGCACTCGACGATCCGCGACTGGTCGTTCGACTGCATCACGCGCTGGGCCTGCGGCATTTCGTGGGCGATCTTCTGGATGCAGTCGCGGATCTCGCTCGGTGCACCCTGGTCGTTCCGGGTAACCTCTTCAGCCTGGTTGACGGTCTGCTGGATCTGGCTGAAACGTTGTTGAATTTCGGCAGCTTGCAACATGATTGACCTCCTGAAAGTAATGCGGTGAACCGCTCGGAGCAATCACTTTAGTCCTCCCGGCAGGGATAGCAAGCACGCATTTCTGGCGTGCGCGCGTCCAGCCTGGGGCAGCGCTCAGCGCATCACGCAGACCTCGGCAAAGTGGGCGACCGATCCCGGGCCGACCCACAGGCCGATCGCTCCGCTGCCAGGCGCCCGCCGGCGGTCTTGAGACCAGTGCCGGACAGGTCCATGCATTCGGCGGCCACGGCGGGCTGGGCGGCATGGAGCATCAGGCTGGCAAGGAGGGCTGAGAATGTCTGCATGTTCCGGGTCTTGTCATCAGGGCGCAGGCATTATTTCATCGGTAAGCCATCTGATACCAACCCCATACCAGGGTATGCATGCATTGCAGCATAAAAATGTGTTGCCACGAAGAACATCAGTGCTCGTGCCGGCAGCCGATTTCACGGGACTGCAGCGGCCGGCGCCAGCCGGCGCAGCCGCAGCGCAATCAGCATCGCCACGCCCAGCAGCGCGCCGAGCACGGCCACCACGCCCGGCCAGCCCCACCCTTCCCATACGTAGCCGGTCAGCCAGCCCACCACGCTCGAGCCCAGGTAGTAGCAGAACAGGTAGATGCCCGAAGCCAGCGCCTGCGGCGGCCGGGCGCGCCGCCCGACCCAGCTGCTGGCTACCGAGTGCGAGGCGAAGAAGCCGAAGGTGGCCAGGCCGGTGCCAAGCACGATGACGATGACCGAGTCGTGCAGGGTCACCAGCAGCCCCGCGATCATCACCCCCATGAACAGCCACAGCACGTTGCGCCGCCCCAGCCGGTCGGCCAGCTTGCCCGCCCACATCGAACTGAACATGCCGAGCAAATACAGCAGCGACACCGCGCCGACCGCGCTCTGGCTCAGGCCAAAGGGCGGCGCCAGCAGGCGGTAGCTGATGTAGTTGTACAGGCTGACGAAACAGCCCATCAGGAGGAAGGGCAGCACGAACAGCCAGGGCAGGCCTTCGTCCGCCAGGTGGATGCGCAAGCCATCGACGATGCCAGGTCCCTTCGCCCGCTTCGATTCGCCATGGCGTGAGGGCGGCAGGCTGCGCGAGAACTCCCAGGCCGCGTACAGCCCGGCCACACCGAGCAGCCCGACCGCGATGCGCCATGAGACGAAGTCGCTGATCACCGAAGAGAGCACCCGCCCGCTCATGCCGCCAAACGCGCTGCCGCTGATGTACATGCCCATGGACAGGCCGAGCGAGCTTCCTTCGATCTCGTCGCTGAGGTAGGCCATCGCCACCGCCGGCAGGCCGCCCAGCACCAGGCCGAGCAGCATGCGCACGCCAACCAGTTGGGCGTAATCGAGCGCGAAGGCCGACAGCAGCGTGAGCAGCGCACCGCCGACCATCGAGGCCACCATCAGCTGCTTGCGCCCGATGCGCTCGGCCACGCTGCCGGACAGCAGCAGCGCCAGCGCCAGCGTGGCGGTGGAGACCGACAGCGCCAGGCTGCTTTGTGCGGGAGTGAGGGAAAAGTCCTGCGCCAGCAGCGGCATCAGCGGCTGGACGCAGTAGAGCAGCGCGAAGACGGAGAAGCCGCCGAAGGCCATGGCGCGGTTGATGCGGCGGAATTCAGGGCTTCCCGCCGCGATCGGTCCGCGCACAAGGTTCATGAAAGAAGCGCCACGGCCGGCCCGGTTATGGCAGGTCCGGATCGAGTTCGGAACCGGCGTAGCTTTCCAGCTCGGTGAAGAGCTGCTTCATGCTGGCCTTGCTGCCGAGGTGCTGCAGCACCGTGCAGTGCTCGCGGTAGGTGGCGATGCGCTCGGCGATGATGGGCTGGTGCGCCGCCGGGATCTGCGCCATCAGCGCGGCCCAGCCGGCTTCGAAGTCCGGATTGTTCTTGCGCACCGACTTCACGAAGCGCTCGAATTCCTTCTGCCCGGTGCGCGCCGTGATGCGCCCGCCGCCCTCGACCGCGAAGATGATCGCCAGCGCGATCACGCCTTCGGCGTTCAGGTCCGGATCGTTGATCGGGCCCGCGTAGTGGTGGCGGCGCAGCCACTGGGCGGCGCGCACGATCGCCTGCACGCCCTGGCGCTGCTTGAGCTGGCCGAGGTAGCGCTCGTGGCCGGACCAGGTCTCGCCCGGGTCGGCCGTGCACAGGTCGATGAACAGCTCCTTCAGGCGCCGCTGGGCATACACCGGATCGACGTCGTACTCGCCCACCAGGCTGTCCTCGGGCAGCGCGGCCAGTTCCTTCACCAGGCGGAAGCCCTGCTGGAAGATCAGCTCGGGGCCGTCTTCGATCAGATAGTCGAGCGCCTCGAGGTCGTCATCGGCCTCGAGCAGGTGCTCGAGGCCGAGCGAGACCCCGCCCACGGTCAGCAGCAGCGCGCGCTGGATGCCCTCGGCGGTGCGGTCGTTGGTGAACTTCTCGGCCACCATCGCGGTGATGCCGGACAGCTCGTCCGCCAGCACCGCGGCTTCCTCGGGCGTGGCGTCGGTGGCCAGCAGCTTGATCGCGCGCACCAGGCGCGGCGGTTTCTCGATGACGATTGCGGGCAGCATCGTACCTGGCGCCCCGCTCACGAGAAGATGTCCGTGCCGATGCTGCGGCGGGTGCCGCGGCGCGGCATGCTGCGCACGGTCGGCACCTGCTTGCGCAGGCGGTACAGCAGTTCGCGCGTGCTGCGCTGCATGAAGGGCGACTCTTCGTCCGGATCGTCCGGCAGCTCGACGTCGGCCATCTCGGCGCTGTGGCGGAACTCGGGGAACAGCTCGAGCAGCGAACGCTCCCAGCCGTCCTCGCTGGCCTTGGCCAGGTCGACCGCCAGCGGCGCGATGTCGCTGTCGCCGCTGGTCTGGGCGGTGACGTAGCGGCCCTTGGAGAGGATCTCTCCGGCCAGTTCGAGGATCTCCTTCGGCGCCAGCGACCACAGGATGGCGAATACGGTGGCGCCGTGGTCGGTGGCCGAGGCCTCCTGCAGCAGTTCGTGGCGGCGGTCTTCGTCGTCATTGGCGTAGACGATGCCGTGCACGTGGTTGAACAGGTTCTCGGCGATGCGTTCCGGATCGTCCTCGATCAGGTTATCCGGCCAGGTGGCGGCAATGTAGGCCAGGCTCTCTGCCCAGGCCCTGGGCGGCACCAGCATGGTCGCCAGCGAGGTCTTGGCGCCGTCGAAGCCGGACAGGTGCAGCGCGGTGACCTGCGGCGGCAGGGTCGACAGCACTTCGACCACCGCGTAGTCGCCGTGCTCGTCGGCGGCCTGCGAGAACGCCTCTTCGGCGTGCTCGAGCGAGCCGGCCAGCACCAGTTCGCTGACCTGCTTCGTCAATGCCGGCAGGTTGGCTTTGTTCTCGTCGCTCATTCGCGCTCTCCATCCGCATCGAACAGCTGGGTGAAGTCGTCGGTGGCGGCGCTGTCTTCCATGTCGTCGTCGCCTTCGTCGCCTTCGCCGAGACGGGCAAAGTCGCGGTCCTCGTCTTCCCAGCGTCCCTGGTTCTTGTACAGGAAGGCCGTGATGATGGCCTGGCGCGCCAGCTCAGGGTAATTGGCGGTCATCGCATCGAGCATGGCGCGTCCCTGTTCGCCCTCGCACTCGGCCATCGCGAACACCCGCGCCGGATCGTCGCTTTCGTAGTCGGCGGCCTCGCGCAGCAGGCCTTTCGGGTCCTTGAACCTGATGCAATCAACGAGCGCGAAGGCCATCAGGTTGACGTCGTCCAGGCCCGACCCGCTCGCGTATTCCGAGACCAGGGCGCCGACCATCATGTCGTAGTTCTTCTTGTTGGGCGGATCGCCCAGCGTGCCCTCGATTTGTCCGTCCAGTTCGCGCGACTGGAACGAGAATTCGGGATGTACGTTTTTCATTATGTGTCCTGTTGATTCGTTGCTGTAGCTCAGTGCTGCAGATTCACGCCGTTCAGCGCGAACAGCGAGCGCCACAGCTCGAAGGCTTCGGCCTCGGCGTCGAGCACGATGCGGTGGTTGACGCTCTGGTTGTATTCGGCGCGCCTGACCGGGTCCGACAGGACCTCGTAGGCCTTGGTGACGGCCTTGAAGCGTGCTTCGGCCCCCGGCGCCTGGTTGCGGTCCGGGTGGTAGCGCATCGCCAGCGAGCGGTAGACCTTTTTGATCTCGTCGTCGCTGGCATTCGGGGCGACGCCGAGGATCGCGTATAAATTTTCCAACTGGAATTCTCCCGAGAATTGGCGACAATCTAAAGCCGCAAAAGCAAATGCCGCAAGCAAACGCAAAGCGGCAAAAGTGAGATTATCCTATAGAAAACGAGAATGTGACCAGAACGGGCTGCACAAGCCCTGCCGCTCAGCGGCGGACCGGCTGCAGCGGCGGCGGTACGGGACGCGCCGCCTGCGGATGGGCCGGCGGCTGTGGCTGCGGCGGCAGCGGCATGCCGGCCAGGGCCAGCAGCCAGGCGCGGACCAGTTCCGGATGGGTGGCGAGGGTTTTCATGGCAGAGCCTTGCGATCGGACCGAGTTACCCCAAGTATGAAGTCAGCCAAGACGACGTACCGTGCGCTTCACCACATACTGGGCCGAGTACCCCCTTCGTTACGGTAAAATGTCCGTAACTTACCTATCCAAAACTTTTTCATGAGCAACGAAAAAAAACCCCCGGCGGCTGCGGGCAATGCCCCATCGTCGAACTTCCTGCGTGCCATCATCGAAAACGACCTGGCGGCAGGCACCCATGCGCGCGAAGGCATGCCGCCCGTGATCACCCGTTTCCCGCCGGAGCCGAACGGCTACCTGCACGTGGGCCACGCCAAGTCGATCTGCCTGAACTTCGGCCTGGCGCGCGACTACGCCGGCCGCTGCCACCTACGCTTCGACGATACCAATCCGGAGAAGGAAGACCAGGAATACGTCGACACCATCATGGATTCCGTGAAGTGGCTCGGCTTTACCTGGGAACAGGGCGACGGCGAATACCTGCATTACGCCAGCGACTATTTCGACAAGCTGTACGAGATGGCGGAATACCTGATCCGCGAAGGCAAGGCCTACGTGGACAGCCAGAGCCCCGAAGAGATGGCGAAGAACCGCGGCAACTTCAGCACGCCGGGCACCAATTCGCCCTTCCGTAACCGTCCGGTGGAAGAATCGCTGCAACTCTTCCGCGACATGAAGGCCGGCAAGTACAAGGACGGCGAGCACATCTTGCGCGCGAAGATGAGCGAAGACGCGATGTCTTCGCCGAACATGACCAACCGCGATCCGGCGCTGTACCGCATCCGCCATGCGCATCACCACCGTACCGGCGACGCCTGGTGCATCTACCCGATGTACGACTACACGCACCCGATCTCGGATGCGCTGGAGTCGATTACCCATTCGATCTGCACGCTCGAGTTCCAGGACCACCGCCCGATGTACGACTGGCTGGTGGAGACGCTGGCCGACGGCGGCTTCTTCCCGCGTCCGGTGCCGCGCCAGTACGAGATGGCGCGCCTGAACCTGACCTACGTGGTCACCTCGAAGCGCAAATTGCGCGAGCTGGTGGATACGGGTGTAGTCACCGGCTGGGACGACCCGCGCATGCCGACCATCGTCGGCCTGCGCCGCCGCGGCTACACGCCGGAATCGATCCAGCTGTTCTGCGAGCGCATCGGCGTCTCCAAGGCCGACGGCTGGATCGACATGAGCACCCTGGAAGGCGCGCTGCGCGACGACCTCGATCCGAAGGCGCCGCGCGCCATCGCCGTGCTGCGTCCGCTGAAGCTCATCGTCGACAACTTCCCCGAAGGCGAGTCGGTCGAGTGCAGCTCGCCGGTCCATCCGCACCACCCGGACATGGGCGTGCGCACGTTCCCGTTCACGCGCGAGCTGTGGATCGAGCAGGAAGACTTCATGGAAACCCCGGCCAAGGGCTACCACCGCTTCACCCCGCCGGTCGGTGACCAGCCGGGCGCGCGCGTGCGCCTGAAGTACGGCTTCGTGGTCGAGTGCACCGGCTACGACAAGGACGAGAACGGCAAGGTGACGGCAGTGCACGTGAAGTATTTCGAGGATTCGAAATCGGGCACGCCGGGCGCCGACAACTACAAGGTCAAGGGCAACATCACCTGGGTCAGCGCGGCCACCGCGCTCGAGGCCGAAGTGCGCCTGTACGACCGCCTGTTCACGGAACCGCAGCCAGACGCCGGCGGCAAGGACTTCAAGGCCGCGCTCAACCCGAACGCGCTCGAGACCGTGACGGCCTACCTCGAGCCGGGCATGAAGAATGCGGTGGCCGACCAGCGCTTCCAGTTCGAGCGCCACGGCTACTTTGTGGCGGACCGTGTGGATTCGCAACCGGGCAAACCGGTGTTCAACCGCGTGACCACGCTCAAGGACAGCTGGGGGAAGTAATTCTTCCCGCGCCGGGCTGCCGAGCATGTGCTTGGTAGCCTGCATGCAAAACAAAGGGGAACCATGCCACCCGGCATCGTTCCCCTTCGGTTTTCATTTCCGGGACAAAATCTTTACATCTTGTCTATTTCGTTGCAGATCTGCTATACCTACCAAACCTGATAGGTTCTTCGTTCCGTAAAGAGGCTTAGCTTGTGAATGTGTGTCGCATTATCGCGACGAATTCACTTAGCAAACGAGATTACGGACCATGCCCCCCCGCCGTCCCTCCACCCATCTTGTCGCCATGCCGACGACGATGCTGACCGGGGCACTGCTGTCCATCACGGTCGGCACCGCCCTCTACATGGCCACCGCCACGGCGATCGAAAGCGATGCCACGATGCGCTTCCGCGGCATGGCGCGCACCGCCCAGCTCGCGATCGAAGCCCGCATCAAGAGTTATACCGACGTCCTGCGCGGCATGGCCGGGCTGTTCCACGCCAAGCCGACGGCCAGCGCCGACGAATTCCGCGAATACGTCGAGCAACTCGACACGCCCCGCAATTTCCCAGGCATCGAGGTCATGAATTTTGCGCGCACCGTCGGCCCGGCCGAGCTGCCTGCCGTGGACGCCGACGTGCGCCGCCGCCTGCGCGCGTATGGCATGCCCGAGCCGACGAGGGAACTGCGTGCCGTGCCCGGCCGTGACAGCTACACGATCCTCGTCTACATGGAGCCCGCCACCCCGCAAACGCTCGACAAGCTCGGCCTCGACCTGGAAGCGCGCAGTTATGCTCGTCGTACGGCGTCAGAGTCGCGTGATAACAACACGATCGCCGCTTCTGGCATCCGCGTCAGGGTCATGCCCGGCCCGATCCAGAACGTGCTCGCCATGCGCCTGCCGGTATACCGCAGCGACATGCCGGCCGATACCGTCGCCCAGCGCCGCGCAGCCTACATCGGCTCTGTCGGCATCGGCTTCGGCGTCAACAGGATGGTCACCGGCGTACTCGAGGGATTCCCGATCGATGGCGCGCGCCTGGTACTTTCCGACCTCGACAACGTGCCGGCGGAGCCGGGCGAGAGCCAGCCCAGCGCGATCATCTACGATAGCCGGGCGACCGAAACAACCCGTCCGCCAATGGCCAAAGAAGCCGGCCTCCTCAGGACCAGCCTGCCGATCGAATTCAACCAGCGCCACTGGCGCGCCGACTTCAGCATCGACAAGTCCGCGCTGTACACGCGCTTCGATTTCTACTACCCCTGGCTGGCCGCCCTCGCCGGCACCCTCAGCACCGCCCTGCTCTACGCGCTGTTCCAGACCCTGGCCTCCTCGCGCCGCAGCGCCTTGCGCATGGCCGAGGACATGACGCGCGAACTGCGCGCCAGCCAGGGCAAGCTACAGGCCACCAACGAGAAACTGCGCCAGCTCGCGGCGCATGCGGAACAGATCAAGGAAGCCGAACGCAAGCGCATCGCGCGCGAGATCCACGACGAGCTGGCGCAAAACCTGCTGGCGCTGAAGATCGAGGCCGAGTTCCTGGCCAACCGCACGCGCGACCGCCATGGACGACTGCACGAACGCGCCGCCGCCACCGTGCGCCAGATCGACCTGACCATCCGCAGCGTGCGCCAGATCATCAACGACCTGCGCCCGAACGTGCTCGACCTCGGCCTGAACGCGGCGGTGGACTGGCAGGTGAGCGACTTCGCGCGCCGCACCGGCATCGAATGCGAGCTGGTCGAGGACGAAAGCGAGCACCACCTGGACGACCACTGCGCCACCGCTTTCTTCCGCATCCTGCAGGAGTCGCTCAACAACGTGGCGCGGCACGCGCGCGCCACCAAGGTACGCATCGACCTGCACCAGCACGCCGAGATGCTGACCATGACGATCCGCGACAACGGCGTCGGCATGCAGCCGGGCAGCCGCACCCGCAACGGCTCCTTCGGGCTGGTCGGCATCGAGGAACGCGTCAACATCCTCGGCGGCAGCTTTTCGATCAGCAGCGGCCCCGATACCGGCACCACCATCGTGGTCACCATTCCATTGAATCGACATATGGCGGGAGCGTCCATCGGCACCGGCTTCGCCAGCGATTTCATGGTGTCGGCATTGGCCTGAGGCAGGCGCCGCACACCATCTCCCATCAGTGTTGTCGTGTAGCTACACAGCAGTTTATTGCTTGATTGAACGCAACGTTCAGCCTGACCGACCGCAGGACAATTGTTATCACTGCCACCGGTCAAGACGCTGTCCTTGGCTACCGATTAACCCGGACCGTTCGCTCAGGAGGATCTTCTGGAGTACCGCTTCAAACTAGGGATAAAAATAGAAATGCCTACTTAAACAGTTCAAAACAAAAGGTGATAACGATGTCGACCAACGAATTCGCAGCGTTCGAAACGCTTGATCTTGCCCCGATCAAAATGAAACTGATGCACGTGGCGTCCGGCGAAGGCTGGTCCACAGTGCGGGCCAATGCAGTGGAAACGGAATACCGCCGCTTCCTGTTCCTGATGAAGAAATACCCCGACGCGGAGGCTTCGCCGACCGTCGACGTCGACACCTTCTGGCACTATCACATCCTCGACACGCAGAAATACGCCCGCGACTGCGAAGCGCTGTTCGGCTACTTCCTGCACCACTACCCCTACGTCGGCATCGGCGCTGGTGCGAACGAAGCCGACCACGCCGCCGGCGGCGAACGCATGCGCGCAATCTACGAGGCAGAGTTCGGTGCCCAGGCGACCGCGCACGCCGTGTCCGCATTCTGCACGTCGCCGGGAGCGCCGCGCAAAGCTGCCGTCACTGCATTTTGCACCTCGCCCGGAAAGCCACTCGAAGCCGCCAGCGCTGCATATGCGTTCTGTACTTCGCCGGGGCAGCCGCGGCAAACAGCCAACGAAGCATACGTATTTTGCACTGCGCCGGGACGACCGCGCGCCGCTGCCAACGCCGCGTACGCATTCTGCACCTCACCGGGGAAGCCCTTGCCGGAACAGTCTAGTGCTATCGAAATTTGCGCTGCGCAAGCCAAGGAGCTGTCGCACGCAGCCTGATGTGCATCCATCGACGGCCGGCATGCCGACAGCCAATCCGGCCGTTTTTTTAGGCAATGGGATGGACGCCCCCTCCCGAAACGGCATCGATGTGCCAAAGTGGAAGTGTCAACTCACCACGACATCGAGGGGGGCGTCATCATGAAGATTACGACAATCGGCATCGATCTGGCAAAGG
>NZ_JBFTEF010000018.1:0-80464 GCF_041023745.1 Massilia sp. X63 | reverse complement strand
CTACAATCGACAGAGGCTGCATCAAACCTTGAGCTATCAAACACCGGTCGCCGTCGAATCAGCATTTCGTGTGCTTAATTAAGATGTCCGGGAAATCCGGACCACCTCAGGTCTGACATTCGGACACAAGCTCTGCTGTAATGAAGGCTCGGACCGTTGCCGCTGAAACACACGGGGTGTAGACTTGCCATTCACACTACGAGGCATCCCATGTCGATTCGCACTGCATTCCATCCTTCCCTGCCCCTGCTGGTCGCCGCCCTTGCCGTGGCGCTGACCGTCGCCGGCTGCAAGCGCGCCGAGCGCGAAACGCCGAAACCGGCGCCGGCCGCGGTCAAGGAAGCGCCGGCACGCAGCAAGGAACAGGCGATGGCCGCCCTGCTGGCCGTGCCCGAACTCAAGGCCTGGTCCGAGCAGATCGAAAAGCGCTCGAAGGGCAAGGCCCACGGCGCCGTCATCGAGGACGATCCGACCCCGCGCGAGATCAACGGCAAGAAGTACTACCAGCTCACCTTCGTCGAGAACCGCGCCGACGACGTGCGCCGCCGCGAGAGCTTCCTGGTCGCCCAGCAGGGCGACGAGATCCTGGTGGAAGACCCGGAGACCGACACCCGCCAGAGCCTGCAGGACTGGCGCCGCAACATCGAGCGGGTGCAGCTCAAGAGCGCCGACTGAACCGCCCTTTCCCGGCAACGATGCCGCGCACGCCGCTGACCATCCTGCTGGTCGAAGACCATCCGACCATCGCGCGCCAGGTGGCGGCCTTCCTCGACGGACTCGGATGGCAGACCGACCATGCCGGCACCGGAACCCTCGCCATCGAACTCGCCACGCGCGATGCCTACGACGTGGTGGTGCTGGACCTGAACCTTCCCGATATCGACGGACTGGCCGTCTGCCGTGCGATCAAGGCGCGCGCGCCGCGCAACCTGCCGGTGTTGATGCTGACCGCCCGCGACGCCTTCGAGGACAAGGCGCGCGGCTTTCACGAAGGCGCCGACGACTACCTGACCAAGCCCTTCGACCTGCGCGAACTGGCGCTGCGCTGCGAAGCGCTGGCGCGGCGCGGCCAGCTGCACGTGGAGCAGGAAATGCGCGTCGGCCCCTTGCGCCTGCTGACACGCGAGATGCGCGTGCTGTACCGGGACGAAGCGGTGGCGCTGACCCAGACCGGCTTTCGCATCCTGCTCAGGCTATGCATGGACTACCCGCGCGCGGTGTCGCGTTCAAACCTGGTGCAGCACGTCTGGGGCGCCAACCCGCCCGACAGCGACGCCCTCAAGTCGCATATCTACGCGCTGCGCCGGCAGCTCGAACGCGCCGGCGGACCGGACATGATCGCGACCATTCCCCAGCTCGGCTACCGGCTGGCCCTGGACGCGGACGGCAATGAATAAATCGATCCGGCAGCGCCTGTTTGCCGCGCTGGCCGGCTTCGCGCTGCTGATCTGCGTCTGCTACACCGGCCTGGCGCTGGTCATTGCCTACGTCACCGAAGACATGCTGGTCGAACGCCTGCTGGAACGGGAAGCGGCGGCCATCGCCGCGCACTTCCGCAGCCACGGCGAGGTGCCTCCCGCCAACAGCGACCTGGTGCGGGTGATCGGCGGCTACGCCCTGCTGCCGGCCGTGGTGCGCCGCCAGGCCGGCCCCGGCGACGCGCGCGCCGAAGTCTTCACCTCCACCGGCCAGCACTACCACCTGCGCGCGCTCGACCTGCCATCCGGCGGCGCGGTGCGGCGCCTGTACCTGCTGGCCGATGTCGCGCCGCTGCTGGTGGTGTCGAAGCTGATCCAGGAAGTCGGCGGCGTGCTGATCTTCGTGGCGCTGGCGCTGATCGGCTTGGCCCTGCTGCTGGCCTGGCGGCTGTCGCGGCGGCTGGTGGAGCCGCTGCGGCTGCTGGCCCACGAAGTGCGCAAGCTGGCGCCCGGCGAGCCGCCGCGGTTCAGCGCGCGCCGGCGCCCGGACGAAATCGGCTACCTGGCCGAGCGCCTCGGCAGCAGCATCGCGGCGCTGCAGGCCGCCCTGCGGCGCGAGCATGCATTCACGCGCGACGTCAGCCACGAGTTGCGCACGCCACTGACCGTCATGCACAACACGCTCGGCCTGGCCCATGCCCGGCCGCTCGACGCCCGCGACGTGGCGGAGCTGCAGGCATCGCTCGACGAGATCCGCGGCGTCGTCGACGTGCTGTTCGCGCTGGCGCGTGCCGGACACATCGACACCGAGCTGCTCGACCTGCGCGCCTGCATCGAACAGGGCCTGCTGCGGCTGGCCGAAGAAGGCTGGGACAGCGCCGGCCTGCAGCTCGACCTGCCGGAGCGGCTGATGGCAAGCGGCAACCGCCAACTGGCCGGCCTCTTGATCAACAACTGCCTGGCCAACGCCCTGTTCCATGGCGGTCCCGCCACCCGCCTGTCGATCGTCTTCGCCGACGGCGCCCTGAGCATCGCCAACAGCATCGACGGCGGGCGGCCGCGCCGGGTGCAGGGTTTCCGGCACGGCCAGGACCTGCTGCTGCGGATCGCGCAGGCCATGTGCTGGGAACTGCGCTTCGAATCGGACGCGGCGGCCTACCGGGTCGCGATCGTTCCGCAAGCGCTGGCGCCGGGATTGCGCTGAAGCGCCAAGAATCCGGAAAATTTCACCACGATTTCACCGGCCGCTTCCTAAGCTGTGCGCTCTTTCCACTTCGCGCATGTCGCGCCCACGCAGCATGAAAAACCTGATCAGCTTCGTCCTCCTGGCCTGCCTGTCCCTGCCCGCGCTGGCGCAGGTGAAGTCCCTCGTCCACAAGGACGAAAAGCGGCGCTACCTCGTGTACACCCCGGCTTCGTACGCCAGCCAGCCGCAGAAGAACTTCCCGGTGGTGTTCAACTTTCACGGGGGCGGCATGAGCATGGCCGAGCAGATGCTCTACACGCAGATGAACCGGGCCGCCGACCGCCACGGCTTCATCGTGGTCTACCCGCGCGGCATCAAGGACGACTGGAACGTCGGCTTCGGCATGTCCTACCTCGAAGGCAGCGACGACATCGGCTTCACCGAAGCGCTGCTGGCCCGGCTCAAGACCGACTACCGCGTGGACGCCGCGCGCGTGTATGCGACCGGGCTGTCGCGCGGCGGCTTCTTCGCGCTGCGCATCGCGGCCGAGCTGCCGCAGCTGTTCGCCGCCGTCGCCTCGGTCGGCGCGCCGATGCCGGAACCGGTGGTGCAGCATCACGGCAAGGGCGGCGCGGCCGGCAAAGTGGGCGTGCTGCTGGTGCACGGCACCGCGGACCAGGTGGTCGCCTACGCAGGTAAAGAGAACAAGGGGAGCGGCTACCTGTCGGCCCAGGACACGTATGCCTACTGGCTCAGGCACAACGGCCTGGAAGGGGCCGCGGCCGAGCGCCGCCGCATCGATGCCGATCCGGCCGACGGCACCGAGGTGAGCTGGCTGGAACAGGGCGACGGGACGCATCGCGTGGCGCTGGCCACGATCAAGGAAGGCGGCCACACCTGGCCGGGCGCCGACCCGTTCAACGTCGGCCTGCCGATCGGGAAGACGACCCGCGACATCGACGCCAACGAAGCGATCTGGCAGTTCTTCAGCAGGCACCGCCGCTGACTGGCCTACCGCCGGCCAAGGAACATGGGTCTCATAAATGACCTGCCGGTAGCATATTCATGCTTCACTCCGGCAGGCATTGGCGGCTTTGCCACACTCGCGGCAACACGGTTTGACTTTTTGCTATATAGAAACTTAAATAGCCGTTTTTCGATCAAATTATCAGCCATGGCAGACTATCGCGGTACCGACGCCAACGATTCCATCGACCAGGACAAACTCGGCATCCCGGGCGGAAGCAACATTTACGGCGGCAAAGGCGACGACACGATCATCGTCTCCGCCGGCACCGTCCTCGGCGAGGAAGGCAACGACACCATTACTGCCCTGCAAGCATGGGCTGGCGTCGCCTATTGGACCTCACCCAGCGGCATCAAGGTCAACCTGGCGACCGGCGTCGCGCAGGACGGCTACGGCACCGTCGATAAGCTGATCAATGTTCGCACCATCCAGGATTCGGGTCACAGCGACGAGATCGTGGGCAGCAGCGCCTCGGAAGAATTCTGGCTCAGCAGCGGCTCGGACCGCGTCACCGGCGGCGGTGGGCAGGACACGGTCAAGTACTGGGAACTCAAGCCGTCCGAGGTAAAGCTGAGCTATTCGCGCGCCACCGACACGTTCACCGTGGTCAAGCAGGGGCTCTACAAGACCGGCACCGACACGCTGCAGGACGTCGACACCATCCAGCTGCTGGGCCCGGGCGGCACCTATGCCCAATACACGCGCGACATGTTCGACGACAGCACCGGCTTCCTGCGCCAGCAGGCGGTCGTGCCGTCGTTTGAAATGTATCACGTGAACCAGCTGCGCACCGGCGATTTCAACGGCGACGGCGTGGGCGACCTGCTGGTCATCCGCACCCGTGGCGACCTGGGAGAAACGGCAGTGCCGCTGCAGATCCTGCTCGGCGACGGCAAAGGGAATTTCAGCGACCAGACCGCCAGCCTTTTCAAGGGCGGCATCCCCTACGTGAACTACGTTCCGCGTATTTTCGCGGCGGACTTCAACAAGGATGGCATCACCGACATCTTCACGCCGGATTTCGGTCTCGACAAACCGCCCTTCCCGGGCGGACAAAATTCGCTGTTCCTGTCGAACAAGGCAAGTGGGCTGTTCGAGAACGCGACAGCCACGCTGCCGCAAGGCCTGAAGCAGAACCACGGCACCTCCCTCGGCGACATCAACCACGACGGCAAAATCGACATCCTGGTCAACGCGCTGCATGAGACGACTGGCAACGCCAACCAGATCCTGATCAACGATGGCGCCGGCCGCTTCACGCCCTCGCAATCGCTGCTGCCGGCCAGCCTGCACCAGGCCGGCTACGATCCGGGCAACACCTGGTCCATGCTACGCGACCTGAACGGCGACGGCTGGGACGACATGGTCCTCGGCACCTGGAAACCGAACCCGAACCCGAGCGTGGTCCTGCTCAACGACGGCAAAGGCAGCTTCGCCAATGCCACGCCGCTGGCCCTGCCCCGCCCCGGAGGCTTCAGCGAGACCGTGATCGGCATCGAAACCATCGACCTGAACGGCGATGCGCTGCCGGACCTGATGCTCAGCATGACCAACGACGGCACCCACGACGAGTTCTACAAGCTCCCCTACATCCAGCTGCTCGTCAACGACGGCAACGGGCGTTTCCACGACGAGACCAGCCTGCGCCTGCCGCAGTCCAAGGACATCCAGGCAAACACCTCCTGGTATCTCTCGACCACGGCGATCGACTTCAATGGCGACGGTTTCCAGGACATCCTGGTGGACGGCATGAATGCATCGTCGTCGCGCGTGTACCTGAATGACGGCACCGGTAAATTCACGCTGGGCTGGAACGGCACGCCCAACCAGCACGTGGTGTCGATGGACGTGAACGGCGACGGCAAGCCCGACCTCGTGGAAGCCACCGCCGCGGGCTTCTCGGTGCTCCTGAACAGCTCCCCCGACCGGATCGGTGCGAGCCAGGTCTACCGATTCGGCGACAACGGCGGCAAGGTCGTGGGCGGCGCAGCGAACGAGACCATCCACAACGGCAAGGGCGCCGACAACGCCGACGGCGGAGCTGGACTCGACAAGATGGTCTTCGGCGGCAAGCGGGCCGACTTCAGCATTGCGAAGTCGGCAACGGGATTCAGCGTTAGCAGCGGCGGCGTCGTGGACACCCTGAGCAATATCGAGCGCCTGGTGTTCAGCGACGGCGCCGTGGCACTCGACATCGACGGTACCGGGGGCCAGACCTACCGCATCTACCAGGCCGCCTTTGCCCGCACCCCCGACCTGGGCGGCGTCGGCTACTGGATGAGCATGATGGACCGCGGCACGTCGCTCAAGACGGTTGCCGAAGGCTTCGTCGCGTCGAAGGAATTCAAGGACCTGTACGGGGCCGCTCCCACCAACCTGGAAATCGTGTCGCGCTTCTACGAGAACGTCCTGCATCGCCCCGGCGAGAAGGCGGGCATCGAGTGGTGGACCGGTCTGCTGGATGCGAACACCCTGACGATCGCGGATGTGCTGGTCGGCTTCAGCGAAAGCGCCGAGAACAAGGCAGCGCTGATCGGCGTGATCGCGGACGGCTTTGCCTATACGCCGTTCGGCTGAGCGTTTCTTCCACTCAGCTGTCCAGATGTGAGATCAGCAGCCGGCGCGCCTCGCTACCCTGGGGCTCGCCATGCTGCGCGTCCACCGAGATCCCCACCGCCAGGATGTCGATCAGCAGCAGCTGCAGGATGCGCGAGATCATCGACAGGAAGCTGGTGCTGTCCTCGGCGTGGTCCACTGCCAGGCACACGCTGGCCTTGCGCGCCAGCGGCGACTGGCTGTTGCTGATGGCGATCACGTCGGCGCCGGCGGCGCGGGCGATGTCTACCGCCTCCAGCAGCTCGGCGATGCTGCCCGAATTCGACACCGCGATGACGACGTCGCCCGGCTGCAGCAGCTCGGCGGCCAGCTTGAACAGGTGCGAGTCGCCGTACAGCGAGGTCGGGATGCGGAAGCGGAAGAACTTGTGCTGCCCGTCCAGCGCCACCGCGCGCGAATTCCCCATCGCGAAGAACTCGACCCGGCGCGCCCGGCTCACCAGTTCGATGGCGCGGTCGAGCGAGCGCACGTCGAGCTGGTCGCGGAAGCGCAGGATCGCCGACACCGTGTTGTCGATCACCTTGGCCGACAGGTCATGGGTGCTGTCGCTGATGCGCACCTGGCTGTGGCGCACGGGAATCGAGCCGGTCAGGCTGCTGGCGAATTTCAGCTTGAAATCGGCCAGGCCCTGGAAGCCGAGCGAGCGGCAGAAACGGATCACGGTCGGCTGGCTGACGTCGGCCAGGCGCGCGATCTCGGCGATCGGTTCGTTGAGCACCAGGCGCGGTTGTTCCAGCACCAGGCTGGCGACGCGCTGCTCGGCCGGGCTCAGGCTGTGGCGCAGCTGGGTCACGCGCTCCATCAGCGTGTTGGCGCCGCTGCGGCCGCGCAGGTGCTCGGCCAGGATGGTGGCGACGCCGTGCAGGGCCGGGTTGGGCGTGGTGATGACGTAGGTGGGGATCTCGGCCAGGTAGTTCGAGAAGCGTCCCTTGGCCTCGAAGCGCGCGCGGAACGGCGATTGCGCGAACCACTCCCCCATGCGCGGCACGATGCCGCCGCCGATGAAGATGCCGCCGAAGGCGCCCAGCGTCACCGCCAGGTTGGCGGCCGCGCCGCCCAGCATGCCGCAGAAGCATTCCAGGGTCTCGAGGCACAGCGGGTCTTGCTGGTCCAGCGCGCAGGCGATGATCTCGGCCGCCTTGCGTGTCGGGGCCTCGACGCCGTTGCGCTCGGCCAGCGCGCGGTGGATGATCTCCATGCCCGGCCCGGAAATCAGGCGTTCGTTCGAGACGTGCTGCCATTCGCGCCAGGCGGTCTGCAGGATGGCGAACTCGCGCTCGTCGGCCGGGGCGAAGTTGACGTGGCCGCCTTCGCTGCCCAGGGTCACGAAGCCGTCGGCGGTCGGGATCACGCCCGAGACGCCCAGGCCGGTGCCCGGGCCCAGCACGCCGATCACGGCGTTCGGCGCCGGCGCGCCCTGCCCCACCTGCATCAGGTCAGCCTGCGCAAATCCGGGGATCGCCATCGCCAGCGCGGTGAAGTCGTTGACGATCAGGAGCGTGCTCAAGCCCAGTTCGCGCCGCACCGCGTCGGTCGAGAACTGCCAGTCGCGGTTGGTCATGCGGACGAAGTCGCCGCTGATCGGGTTGGCCACGGCCAGCGCCGCGTGGTGCAAGCGGAGGTCAGCCTGGTACTGCGCGGCCTGGTGCTGCGCTGCATGGTCCTGCAGGTAGCAGCGCAGCAGCGGCACGATGCCTTCGAAGTCCTCGCACTTGAGCACGCGCACCGCGCTGAACGCGCCGGGCCCGGTCTGCAGCGCCAGGCGCGCGTGGGTGGCGCCGATGTCGGCCAGCAGGCGCGGCCCGTCGGCAAAGGCCGTGCGTGCCGCCTTCTCCCCGAATCGTGCCGCCTCCTGCTGGCCGCCCATTACCTGGCGCCCGCGGGAATGCTGCCGAACCAGGCGCCGTAGGGCGGCAGGCTCAGCTTGCCGCCGGCTGCCTGCCCCGACAGGCCGTGTACCTCGAGCTGGCGTGCGCCTGCGCTATCGGGCCAGTCGAACTGCACTTCGCGGTTCGACAGGTTGAAGGCGGCCAGCACTTCGTCCAGGCCGTCCGCATCGTCCACCTTGCGGCGCAGGGCCAGCACCGGCTCCGGCGCATCGAAGAAGGCGATCTCGCCGCGGGTCAGTTGTGGCATCGTCTTGCGCCAGGCGATGAAGCGGCGCTGGAAGGTCAGCATCGAGTCCGGATCCTGGTCCTGCTGCGCGACGTTGGCGGCGAGGTGCGGCGCGGCCACCGGCAGCCAGGGTTTGCCGGTGGTAAAGCCCGCGTTCGGCGCCTCGCCCGTCCACGGCATCGGCGTGCGGCAGCCGTCGCGGCCCTTGAACTCGGGCCAGAAGGTGATGCCGTAGGGGTCCTGCAGCAATTCGAAAGGCACGTCGGCTTCCGGCAGGGCCAGCTCGTCGCCCTGGTACAGGCAGGGCGTGCCCTTGAGCGAGAGCTGCATCGCCAGCACCAGCTTGGCCAGCGCCGGCGTCGCGGATTGGCCCGGCGCGCCGCCCCAGCGGGTGACCACGCGGATGGCGTCATGGTTGCCCACCGACCAGGAGGCCCAGCCGTCCTTGACGCGTTCCTTGAAGTCCTCGACCTGCTTGCGGACGTGGGCGGCCGTGAATTGCGGCGTCAGCAGGTTGAAGCTGTAGGCCAGGTGCAGCTTGTCGCCGCCTTCGGTGTACTCGGCCATTTGCGCCAGCGCGTCGTCCGAGCTGACTTCGCCGATCGAGACCGCGCCGAATTCGTCGAGCTGGGCACGCACGCGCTGCAGGAAGGCGATGTTCTCGGGCTGGGTCTTGTCGTAGATGTGGGCCTGCATGCCGTAAGGGTTGACGTCCGTGACGGTCGAGGTGTCGCGCACCAGGGCCGGCGGATTGCTGCGCAGCTGGCGGTCATGGAAGTGGAACACGCAGGCGTCCATGCGCACGCCGTCCACGCCGCGCGCCAGCCAGAAACGCTGGGCATCCAGGTGGGCCTGCTGCACGTCCGGATTGTGGAAGTTCAGCTGCGGCTGGCTGGTGAGGAAGTTGTGCATGTAGTACTGCTTGCGGCGCGTGTCCCATTGCCAGGCCGAGCCGCCGAATACCGACAGCCAGTTGTTCGGCGGGCAGCCGTCGGGGAGCGGGTCGGCCCACACGTACCAGTCCGATTTCGGGTTGTCGCGGCTCTTGCGGCTCTCGACGAACCAGGGATGGGTATCGGCGGTGTGCGACATCACCTGGTCGATCATGATCTTCAGCCCCAGGCTGTGCGCCCTGGCGATCAGCCGGTCGAAGTCGTCCAGGGTGCCGAACAGCGGATCGACGTCGCAGTAGTCGGCGATGTCGTAGCCGAAGTCCTTCATCGGCGACTTGAAGAAGGGCGACAGCCAGACGATGTCCACACCCAGGCTGGCGATGTAATCGAGCTTCTCGGTGATGCCGGCCAGGTCGCCCACGCCGTCGCCGTTGGTGTCGAGGAAGCTGCGCGGATACACCTGGTAGATGATGGCTTCTTTCCACCAGTTCGGGTTGTCGGTCGTCGAGATCTGGGTCATGGCTGGTCCGTCCGGAGAGTACTAAATTCTAGGCAATATACATGACGATGGAAAAATTTACAATGCGGCCCGCTCTTCATTAATATGCATTAATTCCTTACTTTTCAATGGCTTAGGATTTTTCCATGTCCATCCGAGGCAACAGATAAGTAGCTAAACTACGAGTCATTGATGTCTTATTTGTTTCTCATTTGTTTCGCCGTCACATTTTTATTGCAAAGTAACTCAGCCTCGGCATAGGATCGCGTCTGTTTCGTTTTTCCGGAAAAGCCATGAACGCTCCAGCCACGAATGAAATCAAGACCGCCGGGCGCATGCCGCGGCAGATCCCCTACATCATCGCCAACGAAGGCTGCGAGCGTTTCAGCTTCTACGGGATGCGCAACATCCTGACGCCCTTCCTGATCTCGACGCTGCTGCTGTTCGTCGCCCAGGAGCACCGCGCCAGCGAAGCCAAGCACGTGTTCCATACCTTCATGATGGGCGTGTACTTCTTCCCGCTGCTGGGCGGCTGGCTGGCCGACCGCTACTTCGGCAAGTACAACACCATCTTCTGGTTCAGCCTGATCTACTGCGCCGGCCACGCCTGCCTCGCCATCTTCGAGCACAGCGTCAACGGCTTCTACTTCGGCCTGTTCCTGATCGCCTTCGGCTCGGGCGGCATCAAGCCGCTGGTGGCCAGCTTCGTGGGCGACCAGTTCGACAAGACCAACAAGGACAAGGCGAAGGTAGTGTTCGACGCCTTCTACTGGATCATCAATTTCGGCTCCTTCTTCGCTTCGCTGCTGATGCCGATCCTCCTGCAGGATTACGGTCCATCGGTCGCGTTCGGCGTGCCGGGCATCCTGATGTTCATCGCCACCATGGTGCTGTGGAGCGGCAAGAAGAAATACGTCCACGTGCCGCCTAGTCCGAGCGATCCGCATTCCTTCCTGCGCGTGGTGCGTACTGCGCTCATGGCGCAGACCTTCCCGGGCCAGGGCCGGCCCGGCCTGGCCGTCGCCGTCGCCGGCCTGGTCGGCGCCTTTGCGGCGCTGCTGCAGACCCCGAGCTGGGGCTTCGTCATCGCCGCCTGCACCGCGCTGGTGCTGCTGCTGGCCTGCGTCGGCATCGGCGCCTCGATGCAGCTGGAGCGCGCCCGCGGCATCCACCCTGACATCGCCGTCGATGGCGTGCGCGCCGTGCTGCGCATCCTGATCGTATTCGCGCTGGTGACCCCGTTCTGGTCGCTGTTCGACCAGAAGGCCTCGACCTGGATCGTACAGGCCAACACCATGTCCACCGAGGTGAACCTGCTGGGCTGGACCTTCGAGGTCATTCCGGCCCAGATGCAGGCGCTCAATCCGCTGCTGGTGATGCTGCTCATCCCCTTCAACAACCTGGTGCTGTTCCCGCTGCTGAGCAAGATGGGCCTGCTGCCGACCGCGCTGCGCCGCATGACCGCCGGCATCGCCTTCTCGGCGCTGGCCTGGATCGTGGTCGGCAACCTGCAGGTGCAGCTCGATGCCGGCGACAGCGTGTCGATCGCCTGGCAGATCCTGCCGTACGCGCTACTGACCCTGGGCGAGGTGCTGGTCTCGGCCACCGGCCTCGAATTCGCCTACAGCCAGGCTCCGGCCTCGATGAAGGGCGTGATCATGGCCTTGTGGTACCTGGCGGTCACCGTCGGCAACCTGTGGGTGCTGATCGTGAACGCCGGCGTGAAGAACGAGGCCGTGATCGCTTACATCGAAAACTCGGGCGTGGGCGTGATCGCCTTCCAGATGTATTTCTTTGCCGCCTTCGCGCTGCTGGCTGCCCTCGCCTTTGGCCTGTACGCCAAGCGCTACAAGATGGTCGACCACTACCGCGCCTGAGCTTCCAGGCGCTTCGCGGGCAGGCGCAGTTGTCCATGCGCCCGCCCTGTTTTACTCCCTTTCGACGCCACGATGACCCGACTCCGTTACGCCGCACTCGCGGCGGCCGCCCTCGCCTCGTCCGCACACGCTGCGGTTCCCCTCGCTACCTGCGACGACCCCTCGTTCCAGCAGGTCCTGTATCCATCCGGCGCCACGCTGGACGCGCGCGCGGTCTGGCTCGACCGCCGGCTCCTGAGCTGGCCCGGCGCCGATGCCGGCACCACCTTCCGCCTCTACCATTCGAGCACGGCGGCCATCGTCGCCAGGCCGGGAGCCAAGGTCGAAGGCGCCGACGGCGCACTGCTGCTCGAGGCCAGCACGGCCAAGCTGCCGGTCCGCTTCAGGTACCTGGCTGCCGGTCCGGTGCTGTCGGTGCGCGCGGCAGACCTGGTGCGCATGCAGGACCTGCACCGCGGCCAGCTGGTGCTGGTGCAGGAAGCGCCGGACGGCAGCGTGCACGCGGCGACGCGCATCCAGGTCGCCGGCGCGCTGGACGATCTCTACGCCGCCGCGGGCAAGCTGTCCGGCCTGGGCGCCACGCCGAAGGGCGGCCGCACGGACTTTCGCCTGTGGGCGCCGACCGCGCGCACGGCGGCGGTCTGCACCTACGACAGCGCCACCGGCAAGGCCAGCGCCGTGCACCAGATGCGCTTCGACGTCCGCACCGGCGCCTGGAACGCGCAGGTCGCGCGCGACCTCTCCGGCAGCTACTACCGCTATGCGGTGGACGTGGCGGTGGACGGCATGGGCCTGGTGCGCAACCTGGTCACCGATCCGTATTCGGTCAGCCTGACGACCGATTCGAAGCGCAGCTACGTCGCCGACCTGGACGCGCCGGCACTCAAGCCCAGGGGCTGGGATGCCACCCGCGCGCCGAATACCGTCAAGGCGCAGACCGACATGGTCATCTACGAGCTGCACGTGCGCGACTTCTCGATCAACGACCCCAGCGTGCCGAAGGAAAAGCGCGGCAAGTACGCCGCCTTCGGCGAAACGAACTCGCACGGCATGCGCCACCTGAAGGCGCTGGCCAGGGCCGGCCTCACCGACATCCACCTGCTGCCGGTGTACGACCTCGGCAGCGTGCCGGAAAAGGATTGCGCGCTACCGCAACCCGCCGGCAGTCCGGACGGCGAGAGCCAGCAGGCGCTCACCCGCCAGACCGCCGATACCGACTGCTTCAACTGGGGCTACGACCCCTACCACTACAACGCGCCGGAAGGCAGCTACGCCACCGATCCTGCCGACGGCGCGCGCCGCATCCTGGAAATGCGCCAGATGGTGATGGACCTGCACCGCGCCGGCCTGCGCGTGGGCCTTGATGTGGTCTACAACCACACCTTCATCGCCGGCCAGAACGAGAAATCGGTGCTCGACCGCGTGGTGCCCGGCTACTACCACCGCCTGAACGCCGTCGGCGCCATCGAGCGCTCGACCTGCTGCGACAACACGGCCACCGAAAACACGATGATGGCCAAGCTGATGATCGACTCGGCCGAGCTGTGGACGCGCCACTACAAGATCGATTCCTTCCGCTTCGACCTGATGGGCCACCAGCCGCGCGCGGCGATGGAACAGCTGCAGAAGCGCGTGGACAAGGCCGCCGGCCGGCGCGTCGAGCTGATCGGCGAAGGCTGGAACTTCGGCGAGGTGGCCGACGGCGCCCGCTTCGTGCAGGCTTCGCAGCTGTCGCTGAACGGCTCCGGCATCGGCACCTTCAGCGACCGCGCGCGCGACGCCGTGCGCGGCGGCTCGGCTGGCGATTCGGGCGAAGCGATGGTGCGCCGCCAGGGCTACATCAATGGCCTGGTGTATGACCCGAATGCGAAGGGCGGGGAACACAAACAGGTGGACCTGCTGCGTACGGCCGACATGATCCGCGTCGGCCTGGCCGGTTCGGTGCGCCCGTATGCCTTCCAGACCTTCGAAGGCAAGCTGCGCAAGCTGGAGGACATCGCCTACGGCAACCAGCCGGCCGGCTATGCCAGCCAGCCGGGCGAAGTGGTGAACTACGTGGAGAACCACGACAACCAGACCCTGTTCGACATCAACGTGCTCAAGCTGCCGTTGAACACGCCGGCCGCCGAGCGCGCCCGCGTGCAGGTGCTGGGCATGGCGATCAATGCCTTCAGCCAGGGCGTGGCGTATTACCACGCCGGCATCGACACGCTGCGCTCGAAGTCGCTCGACAAGAACAGCTTCAATTCGGGCGACTGGTTCAACCGCATCGACTGGACCTACCAGGACAACTACTTCGGCACCGGCCTGCCGCAGCAGGACGACAACGGCAAGGACTGGCCGCTGCTCAAGCCCTACCTGGCCCAGGCCGCCGCGATCAAGCCGGCGCCCGCCGACATCGCCTTCGCACGCGACGCCTTCCGCGACCTGCTGGCCATCCGCGCCAGTTCGACGCTGCTGCGCCTGCGCAGTACCGAGGACATCGTGCAGCGCCTGCGCTTCTTCAACACCGGCCCGCAGCAGCAGGCGGCCGTGCTGGCGGCCTGGATCGACGGCAAGGGCTACCCGGGCGCGAAATTCGCCGGCATCAGCTATCTGGTGAACGTGGACAAGGTGGCGCACACGGTGAGCGACGCTGCGCTGCGCGGCAAGCGCCTGCAGCTGCATCCGGTGCACCGCGCGCCGGGCGCGGCCGACAAGCGCGCCTCCGAGGCACGCTTCGACAGCGCGAGCGGCAGCTTCACGGTACCGCCGCGCACCGCGGTGGTGTTCGTGGCCGAGTGATCGGCGCGGCGCGGCCAACAGCCGCGCAATAGAGGCGATCAGCCCGCCGGGCCAACCAGGCGGGCGATCTCCACCGAGCCCTTTTCGTCGAAGATCGGGCATTCCTCGGCCAGCCGGACCGCCTCGTTGAAGTCGGCGGCGGCAATCACGGAATAGCCCGAGAGCGAGGCGCTGTTGAGTTTCGGGCCGCGCAGGCGGCTCGGCACCTCGACGCCGCTGTGCGACATCGCGCCGCGGTCCACCAGGGCCGAGCCGAGCGCGTCGAACCATGCGGTCCAGCGCTGCGGGTCGTGTTGCGGGCCTTCCGACTCGTCGACGGTCGATCCGCGGTAAACGATCAGGTATCGCTCCATGCCGGCTCCTCTACGGTAATGTTCAGTTCAACCTTAGCAGAAGCCCTGCGGTGGCGACGCACAGCTCGACGCCAGCCCGCGCCCGGGCTCACTCCAGGCGGATGGCGACGTCGAAGATCCAGGTGCGGCGGATTTCGACCACGTCGTACCGGCGCGCCAGCGCCGGCGGGAAGGCGCCGTAGGGCGCCTGGCTGGCGATCACCTTGCGCACCGCCTCGTCCAGCGCCGGTACGCCGCTGGAGCTCACGAAGGTGATTTTCTCGACGCTGCCGTCGGCGCGCACCGCCACCGTGACGACCGGGTTCACGTGCCGCTGCTTCACGGCTTCGCGGACCATGTCGTAGGTCATGTTCAGCTCGATCTTGCGCCCCATCGCTTGCGCGTACTGGACCAGGTCGGCGTTCGGATCGGCGCGCCCGAACAGCCAGCCGCGCCGCAGGCCGCCGCTGGCCGGCGCCCGGTTCGCCGCATCGCGCTGGGCGGCTTCCTGGTCGAGCTGCCGGCCGATGGCGCGCAGCCGTTCCTCCCGTTTGGCCTCCTGCTCGGCGCGCTCCCGCAGTGCCTGGTCGCGCTGTGCCTGTTCCCGCTGTGCCGCGTCCTGTCTTGCTTGCTCCTGTCTTGCCTGCTCCTGTCTTGCCTGTTCCTGGCGTACTAGTTCCTGGCGTGCTTGTTCCTGTCTTGCCTGTTCCTGGCGGGCTTGTTGCTGTCTTGCCTGTTCCTGACGAATCTGTTCCTGACGCGCCTGCTCTTGCCGTGCTTGTTCCTGGCGCAATTGTTCCTGCCGTGCCTGTTCCTGCCGTACCCCCTCCTGGCGCAATTGTTCCTGTCTTGCCGCCTCGCGCTGCGCCTGCCTGAGCTGTTCCTGCCGCTGGGCTTGCTGCTGCTCGCCTTCCAGGCGCGCGGCGTCGGCACGTTCGCGTTCCCGCCGCGCGGCGTCCTGTCGCGCCTGCTCTGCCAGTCTCGACTGTTCCTGGCGTTCTGCCTCTCGCTGCGCTTGCCGTACCGCATCCTGTGCTGCCTGCTCGGCCAATCTTGCCTGTTCCAGTCGCGCAGCTTCCTCGCGCAGCCTGTCCTGCCGGGCAAGTTCTTGGCGTTCCGTTTCAACCCGTGCGGCTTCGCGTTGCGCCGCCTGCTCGGCGCGCAAGACCTCCTGGCGCTGCTGTTCCTGCCGCACCGCTTCCAGGTTCGCTTCCTGTTTCGCTTCCTGCTGCGCTTCGTCGCGTCTGGCGGCCGTTGGTGGCGGCACAGGGGAAGCGGCAGGCGCCTGCATCACGACCGCCGCGCGGCCCTCCGTAGGCGGCGCGGCTACCTGCGCGCTTGTGCCGGCGGCGGGAGTGGGCACGGGCACGGCCGGGATAGGAGTATCGCTAATACGTGGTGCCGCCGGTGCTGCCGGTGCCGGGGCTGCCGATCGCGCAAGTGGTGCCGATGGCGCAGGCGGTGCCGATGGCGCGGGGGCCGGCGCCGGGGCCGGGGCCGGGGCCAGCACGATGCGCAGATCGTAGTCGGCCAGGCGCCTTTCCTCCCATGGAAAGCGCAGGCCGGGCAGTCCGAGGGCGTCGCCGCCGATGCTCAGGCTCAGGAACAATGCGTGCGCCAGCAGGGAAACCAGCAGCGCGATACGCAGGCGCCATGGGAAGCGCGGTGGATGCAAGGCCGTGTCCGCAACCGCGGCGCGCAAGGCCGCGTGGCTTGCTGGCTGGGCGAGAATGAGCGAATCGGGCATGGGTGGCGGGGAAGCTTGCCATTGAAGCAAGGAATCCGATGATGCTATCACAACAGCGCTGCAGTCCTCCGTGGAAATAATTGGTGGATATGCAAACGCGGCCATTCGCTATACTTGAGCGGATATGGCCAGCCCCACGCTCTCTCCCGTTCCCCCTGCAAGCGATCGGCGCCTGGCCGGCTTGCTTGCGACGGTCCTCGTCCACGTGGCGCTGATCCTGGCCTGGCATATGGGCGGCACGCCACCTCCGCCGCCAGCCGAAGAAGGCGATGCGGCCATGCAATGGCTGCGATTGCCGCCGCTGGCGCCCGCGCCGCAGCCGGCGCCCGCCCTTGACGCGCCCCGCCCGCTTGCCCGCCCGATTGCGGCCGCTCCCCGCACGCCGGCGTCCGCGCCGGTCGCGCGTCCCGGCCCCGCGGCGGCGCCGGCCGCTTCGCCCCCGTTCGATGCAGCGCCGCCCACCACCCAGGAACCCGCGCCCGCATCCAGCGCCCCGGCGGAGCCGCCGTCCGGACCAAGCGCCGCGGCCATCATGGAGAATGCGCGCCGCAGCATTCCCGGCATCGAGCGCGCCCTGCGCAAGGAAAGCAAGCCGCTGATCGTGGCGCCGCCGGACAGTCCCGAACTGCGCATGCGCCAGGGCATGGAACAGGCCCATGCACTGGCGCCGCCGCGCATCTTCGAAGCGCCGAAGGTCGAGGAACTGGTGAACAACACCGGCGACGGCGCGCGCCGCACGCGTGTGATCACCGGCAGGCGCACCTACTGCATCACCGAACGCTCTCCGGCAACCAATGTCGAGATGATCGAGATGCACGGCAAGATCCGGCTCACCAACTGCCCCACCCCCGAGGAGCCCGCCAAGCGGCAGGAGTGGCGCACCGCGCGCGACTAGACGTAGATCCAGGTCGACAGGATCTGTGGAACTGCTGAATAGCGGCGTAGTCATACCGAAGGTCGGGCCTTGCAGGTCCCGGCACGCCCGGTCCTGCCATCCGCAGCGCCGGCAGTATTCCCTGTTTTAAACGCTACGTTGCCGGTCCTTCACGTCCCTGTTTTTACGTCGCTGTTATCCGACCGCATTTCTTGACCGACGCGCTGCCCGGGGTGCCGAGCCATGAAGACCAAGCCAGCCGTGACGATGCCGGAAGAAGCAAACTATCGGCAATTTTCCATGGCCCGTGCCGGCCTCTACCTGGCTGCGATCCTGCTGTTCTGCCTGAATCACTGGATCAACCGCTATTTCGGCAGGCCCGACATCGACCAGATCGCCTACCACCTGCAATTCGGCACCCAGGGACTCGAAGCGTCGGATCCCGCCATCGTCCGGCGCCTGCTGCACTGGGGCGTGCTGATTCCCCTGGTGCTGCTGGCGACGGTGCTGCTGGCCGAGCGCTGGGCCCTGCTGGCCTGCCGCTACCGCCGCGTCCTGCGTGCCTGTCCGGTGTTGCCGCAGGTGGCGCTGCTGTCGGCCGTGCTGCTCTGGCTGGTCCAGCTGTCCGTGGTCGACTACCTCAGCGCCAACATGGGCCCGGACTATTTCGGCCAGCATTACGTGAAGCCATCCACGGTGCCCGTGCAGGCCGTCAAGCCCAAGAACCTCATCCTGGTCTACGTCGAGAGCCTGAAGGCCGCCTACAGCAAGCGGCAGGTCTTCGGCAGCAACCTGATCGCGCCCCTCACCGATCTCGAGGCCGGCCGCTTCGGCGCCTTCGTGCAAATGCCCGGCACCGGCTGGACCATCGCCGCCCTCATCGCCACCCAGTGCGGGCTGCCGCTGAAGCGGGTCACGATATTCGACGAGAACACGCAGGGAGAACAGGTCCGGTCCTTCCTGCCGAATGCCGTTTGCCTCGGCGACATCCTGGCCCGGCATGGCTACCGCAACGTGTTCATGGGCGGCGGCTCGCCCAGCTTCGCCGGCAAGGGACGCTTCCTGCGCGCCCATCACTACCATGAGGTCCTCGGCAAGGAAGACTGGCAGAGGCAGGGGGTGACGGAGGCCATGATGAACGGGTGGGGATTGTTCGACGAGGCCCTGTTCAGCCGAGCACGCGCCAGGCTGGGCGAGCTGCATGCGTCCGGCCAGCCCTTCAACCTGACCCTGCTGACGGTGGATACCCACGAACCGGAGGGCCATTTGTCGCCGGGCTGCGCGCGGCGCGGCTTCCTCGGTTTCCAGGGCGTGCTCCGCTGCACGGCCGCCGAGGTGGCCGCCTTCGTCCATTTCGTCCGCGAGCGCGGCTATCTTGCCGATACCAATATCGTGATCCTGGGAGACCACACCGCCCGCCGCAATCCGCTATCCGATGTGCTCGAACGGATGCCGGAACGCCCGCTCTTCAACGCCTTCATCGGCGCGGACGTGCCCGCCAGGAACCGGGAACAACTGGTGCACTTCGACCTGCTGCCCACCATCCTCGAGTTCAGCGGCTTCCAGGTCGAAGGCGGCAGGCTCGGCCTCGGTTACAGCGGTTTCAACCGGCACGGCGCGACGCCGCGGCCGGAGCGGCTGGCGGAAATGCGTGCCTCCCTGCTCAACCGGTCCGCCACCTACCTGTCCTTGTGGGCTGCGTCGGCGCCGGTCCAGCAGACCCGGTCGCAGGGCGCGGTGGGGGAGCGCCGTGTGCAATGAAGCGGTCGGCGGCCTGCTACAGCCCGAGTTGCGCCAGGATCGCATCCTTCATCTGCTGCAGCGCCGGCTCCGACACCTTGCGCGGATGCGCTTGTCCGATCGGGAACACCGAGCGGATGGTGGTCGGGCGCGGCGACAGCACCACCACCCGGTCGGCCAGGTAGATCGCCTCTTCCACGTCGTGGGTGATCAGGATCACCGTGTGCTTCTCTTCGCGCAGCACGCGCAGCAGCTCGTTGCGCATCTTCAGGGCCGTGAGCGCGTCGAGCGCCGAAAACGGTTCGTCCATCAGGAGGATGTCGGGCTTCACCGCCAGCGCGCGCGCGATCTCCACGCGCTTGAGCATGCCGCCCGAGAGTTCGTGCGGGTAGGATTTCTCGAAACCCTTCAGGCCCACCATCTCGGCGTAGTGGTCGGCGGTGGCCACCTTGGCGGCATCGTCCCTGCCCGACAGGCCGAACATCAGGTTCTCGCGCACCGTCAGCCAGGGGAAGACCGAGCCGTGCTGCGAAATGACGATCGCGTTCGGCGAAGGCCGCGTCACCGGCAGGCCGTCGATCGCCACCTGCCCGCTGTCCGGGTGCTCGAAGCCGGACAGCAGCTTCATGAGGGTCGACTTGCCGCAGCCGGAGGGGCCGACGATGGCGACGAATTCGCCCGGCGCGACGTCCAGGTCGATGCCGCCGACCACCTGCAGCGACTTGAAGCCCTTGCGCAGCGCGCGGATCGCGATTTTCGCTTCGACGCCGAGGTTCACCTTAGCGTGCATAGCGCCACCTTACCTGTTTGAGGCCTTCGAGGCGGCGCATCAGCGCGTCCAGCCCCAGGCCGATGAGACCGATGATGATCATCGCCGCCACCACCAGGTCGTAGCGGTTGCCGGCATTGCGCGCGTCCATGATCAGGAAGCCCAGGCCCGAGCTGCGCACGATCATCTCGGCGGCCACCACCACCAGCCAGGCCACGCCGAGCGAGATGCGCATGCCGGTCAGCACCTCGGGCAGCACGGCCGGCACGATCACCTGGCGGAACAGCTTGGCGCGCGGTACGCCGAAGTTCTCGGCCGCGCGCAGGTAGCGCCCGTCGATGGCATGCACGCCGGCCGAGGTCTGCACGATCATCGGGAACACCGCGGCCAGGAAGATCAGGAACACCGGCGCCACGTCGCCCACGCCGAACCACAGGATCGCGATCGGGATCCAGGCGATCGGCGAGATCGGGCGCATGATCTGGAACACCGGATTGAGCGTGCGATAAGCAGCGTCCACCCGCCCCATCCACAGGCCGAGCGGCAGCGCCACCACCAGCGCCAGCAGGAAGCCGGTGGCCACCCGCAGCAGCGAGGCGGCGATGTGCTGCCACAGGGTGCCGTCCCGGGCCAGCTCGAGCGCGCCAAGCGCCACCTGCCGCGGCGACGGGAAGATCAGGCTGCCGCTGTGCGCGACCACCGCCCACCAGAGCGCCACGATGGCGGCCAGCACCAGCAGCGGCGGCCATATCCGGTTCAGTCTATCCATGCTTCATGCGTCGTTCGCGCTCGTTTCGTTGAAAAGGGAATGCAAGCGCCAGCGCAGGCGCGCCAGGCCGGCGGCGGGCGCCTCTTCGACCAGCACCGTCATCCTGCCGCTGGCGTGCGCCGTGCAGTCGAAGGGGTGCTCGCCGGCCTGGCCGAAAGGCAGGCGGAAATCCTGGCCCGGCATGATGAGCACCGGACCGAACATCTGCGGGACCGTGTCGCTGTTGCGCAGCAGGAGCACGTCACGCACGCCCAGGGTCAGGGTGAGCTGCTCCGGCAGGATGCTGGTCTTGTCCCCTTTCATGCGGCGCTCCCAGGTGCCCTTGGGGATCTCGAACAGCAGCTCGCGCCGGTCGGCCTGCGCCGCCCGCAGCGGCGCGAACGCGGCCCAGGCCAGCGCCGCCGCCAGCAATGCCGCCAGCAATGCCGCGATGATGACGATGCCGGTGCGCCGCTTCATCTATTCCGCCGCCAGCAGGTTCACGTCGTGCACCATCTCGTCGGCCGGGCGACCGAAGGGCATCAGGGCACGCAGCATACCCTTCTTGTCGATGAAGTACAGGTAGGATGAGTGCCCCATCTGGTAGCCGTCCTGGCCGGCGGGCGCGGGGAACCTGGTCGCCGTGATGCCGTAGTCCTTGCGGATTGCCGCCATCTGTTCCGGCGTGCCGGTCAGGCCGATGAAGCTCTTGTCGAATTGCGCCAGGTAGCGCTTGAGGCGGGCCGCCGTGTCGCGCTCGGGATCGACCGAAATGAACACCACCTGCAGGCGCTCGGCCTGCGGCCCCAGCTTCTGTCGCGCCTGCGCCAGCATCGCCAGCGAGGCCGGGCACACGGCCGGGCAATGGGTGAAGCCGAATTCCAGCACCACCACCTTGCCGCGCAGCGCCGACAGGCGGAAGTCGCGGCCGTCGGCGGACGTCAAGGCGATCTCGGGCGCGGCGCGGGGCGGCGAGAAGCTGCCCGACTTCAGGGCCGGCGCCGCCTGCACGGCGGCCGCCAGCAGCAGCGCCGCACCTAGTACGACGCGCTTCAGCGCCGGCTTCACAGCGCCACCTCGACCTTCCGGATGTTCTTCACGAAGCTCTCGTCCACGTATTGTTCATAGCGCACCGGACGCTTCAGGTTGCCGGCCTGCACCGACAGCTGCATCAGCTCGTCGAACTCGGCGCGCAGCATGCGCAGGTCGCCGTAGGTCACGCGATCGAGCGGGTTCTGCATCACGAAGCGGATGATGTTCGGGTCCTGGTTGAAGAACTTGCGGTTGGCCGCGATCAAGGCAGCTTTGTCGCGGTTGGCGGGTCCGGCGTCGAGCCAGGTGCCGGCCGCCTGCACGTGGTTGACCAGGTCCTGCACCAGCGGACGGTTGGTATCGATCAGTTCCTGGCGCACGGTCAGCACGCAGCAGATGTAGTTGCGCCACTGGTCGCGCGTCATCGACAGCGGGCGCGCATAGCCGGCGCGCTGGGCCGCGGCGCCGAAGGGCTCGCCGGTGCAGTAGCCATCCACGGCGCGCGCGTAGAGCGCGGCCGGCATGTCCGGCGGCGCCATCTCGATGATCTGGATGTCCTTGGCCGACATGCCTTCGCGCGCCAGCATCTTGCGCAGGAACAGGTAGTCCACCGCGAAGCGGCTCGGGATGGCGATGCTCTTGCCGCGCAGGTCGGCGAACTTCCGGTAGGGCGAATCGGTGCGCACCATGATGACCGCACCCGAGCGGTGCCCGAGCGAGACGATCTTCAGCGGAATGCGCCAGTCGGTCAGGTCCATCACCAGGGGCGCCAGCATGTAGGCGGCCTGGATGCGGCCGGTCATCAGGGATTCCTTGATCTCAGGCCAGCCCGAGAACTTGGTGTACTCGAAGGCGGTGAAGGCCGCATCCGGCTTGCCGTCGGCGACCGCCCTGGCCTTGCACGCGATCGGCAGGGTCAGGTTGCAGGTGACGGGCAGGCCGCCCACCTGCAGCGGCCGCGACGGCGCCGCGTGCGCCGTGCCGCCCATGCCGGCCAGCGGCAGGGCGAGTGCGCCGCCGAGCAGCTGGCGCCGGCGCGGGGAATGCTGGTACATGGAAACGCTTCCAAAACGGAGGGGTGGGGCAATTCTAGCACTGTATTGATTTCAATCAACCCCTATTCTGCCTTTAACGGCCGCTATCGTTCTTCCTGGCCGGAAGCGCGACCGGGCGCCGTCGTGCTCCCCGCTGAGCGGCCTTGCAGCACGCTCTCCTCGAAGGCCGCGGCGGCGCGGCTGCGGTGGCGCGTACGGTGGCGCAGCAGCAGGAAATCGCGTACCGGCAGCGCGACCTGGGCGCGCCTGAGCAAGCCGGCGTCCAGGTGCGATGCCACCACCATTTCCGACATGGCGGTGGCAAACGGCCCGGCCATCACCGCGCTGCGCACCGCCTCGTTCGACGGCAGGCTGAGGGCGACCCGCAGGGCCTCGGCAGGAACGCCCAGCCGGGCCAGCGCGGCCTCGAAGGCCGAGCGCGTGCCCGATCCGGTTTCGCGCAGGATCCACTGGGCCTCGCGCAGGTCTTGCGCTTCCAGGGCGCGCCCGTCGGCCCAGGGGTGGCCGGGCGCCACCACCACCACCATCCGGTCTTCTCCAAGCACCGCGGTCGACAACTGCGCAACGTCGATGGCGTCTTCCACGAAGCCCAGGTCGGCCAATCCCTGCAGCACCGCCTGCGCGACGCTCCGGGTATTGCCGACCTCGAGCGCAAGTTCGATGGCCGGATAGCGCTCGCGAAAGCGCACCAGGAAGGACGGCAGCCAGTAGCTGGCGATGGTCTGGCTGGCATGGATCGCCAGCGCGCCGCGCCGCAGTTCGCCCAGCTCGGCCAGCGTGGTTTCGGCGGCGCGCGCGCTGGCCAGGGTGCGGCGCGCTTCGTCCAGGAAGATGCGGCCCTCTTCGCTGGTTTCGATGCGCCGCCCCACCCGGTGGAACAGGGTGGTGCCATAGCGTTCTTCCAGCGCCTTGATCGATGCGCTGACGGCGGACGGCGTCAGCGACAGGACGGCCGCCGCCTGGGTCAGGTGCTGGCGCTCGGCCACGGCGACGAATATGCGGAGCTGCTCCAGGGTCATCGTTCGATTTGTCTTGATATTTCGTTCGATATTATCAGATGGACCGAACGATTTTCCTGAAAGATACTTATTCGGTATTCAAATATCGATATGAGAAATTCGAATGAGCATCCGCTTTCCTGCCCTGCGTTCTACCCTTCCCGGCCTGCTGCTGTGCGGCGCCATTACCGCGCTGGCCTATGCGCTGGAACACCTGGAGGCGCATTTCCTCGGCCGCGCGTGGCTGGAAAGCCTGGTGCTGGCGATCCTGCTGGGGACCGGCGTGCGCACCCTGTACCGGCTCGACGCCCGCTTCGAACCCGGCATCCAGGTCGGCGCCAAGCTCCTGCTCGAGCTTGCCGTCGTGCTGCTGGGCGCCTCGGTCAGCGGCGCGGCGCTGCTGGAACACGGTCTTGGGCTGGTCGCAGGCATCGCGCTCGTGGTGCTGGCCGCCATCCTGCTGAGCGTGGCCATCGGACGCAGCGTCGGCCTGTCGAGCAACATGGCCTTGCTGATCGCCTGCGGCAATGCCATCTGCGGTAACTCGGCCATTGCCGCGGTCGCGCCGGTGATCGATGCCGAGGGCAAGGACGTCGCCGCCGCCATCGCCTTCACGGCCGTGCTGGGAGTGGCGGTGGTGCTCGGCCTGCCGCTGCTCGTCGATCTGCTCGGCTTCACGCCGGTGCAGTATGGCGTGTTTGCGGGCCTCACCGTGTATGCCGTCCCGCAGGTGCTTGCCGCCACCGCTCCGGTATCGGCCGCGAGCGTGCAGATCGGCACGGTGGTCAAGCTGGTGCGCGTCCTGATGCTGGGTCCGGTGGTACTGCTGCTGTCCCTCGCGGGCCGCGGCAAGGGCCGCATGGCGCGGCCGGCGCTGCCCCACCTGCTGCCCTGGTTCATCGTCGGCTTCCTGCTGATGCTCTGCCTGCGCTCACTGGGCTGGATTCCGCAGGCGGCGCTGCTGCCGGCGCAGCAGCTCGCCGGCTTCCTGACGATCATGTCGATGGCCGCCCTGGGACTCGGCGTGGACGCCCGCGCCGTGGCAGGCGCCGGCGGCAAGGTGGTTGTCGTGGTGCTGGTGTCGTTGCTGGGACTGGGCCTGGCCAGCTTCGTGCTCGTCAAGCTGCTGCAGGTCTGAGCCGCCGGCCCGGCGCCGCCGCTCAGATGTCCAGGTGCGAGATCAGCGCCGTACGCTGCGCATCGCCCTCGCCGGCCTCGCCATGGCCGTTCTGGGCGCCGAGCGAAATCCCGACCGACATGATGTCGATGAGCAGCAGTTGCAGGATGCGCGAGATCATCGACAGGAAGGTCGTGCTGTCCTCGCTGTGGTCGACCGCCAGGCAGACCGTGGATTTCTTGGCCAGCGGCGACTTGCTGCTGGTGATGGCGATGACGTCGGCGCCGGCGGCGCGCGCGGTATCGACCGCCTGGACCAGCTCAGGCAGCTGCCCGCCGGTGGAGATCGCGATCACCACGTCGCCCGGCCCCAGCAGGCCGGCGGCCAGCGTGAACAGGTGCGAGTCGCCGTACAGCGCAGCCGGGATGCGGAAGCGGAAGAACTTGTGCTGGCCGTCCAGCGCCACCGCGCGCGCATTGCCCATCGCGTAGAACTCGACGCGGCGGGCGCGGCGCAACAGCTCGATGGCGCGGTCGATCGCGTGCACGTCGAGCTGGTCGCGGAATTTCAGGATCGCCGACACCGTGTTGTCGATCACCTTGGCCGACAGGTCGTGGGTGCTGTCGCTCTTGCGCACCTGGCTGTGGCGCACCGGGATGGTGCCGGTGAGGCTGCCGGCGAACTTGAGCTTGAACTCGGCCAGGCCCTGGAAGCCGAGCGAGCGGCAGAAGCGGATCACGGTCGGCTGGCTGACGTCGGCCAGGCGCGCGATCTCGGCGATCGGCTCGGACAGCACCTTGCGCGGATGCTCGAGCACCATGGCGGCGACGCGCTGCTCGGCCGGCGAGAGTTCGTGGCGCAGTTGCTGCACCCGGTCCATCAGGGTGTTGGCGCCGCTGCGGCCGCGCAGGTGCTCGGACAGGATCGCCGACACGCCGTGCAGCGCCGGGTTCGGCGTCATGATGACGTAGGTGGGGATCTGGGCGATGTAGTCGGTGAAGCGGCCCTTGGCTTCGAAGCGCGCGCGGAACGGGGACGTGGCGAACCACTCGGCGATGCGCGGCACGATGCCGCCGCCGATGAAGATGCCGCCGAAGGCGCCCAGGGTCACCGCCAGGTTGGCGGCGGCGCCGCCCAGCATGCCGGCGAAGGTTTCCAGGGTTTCGAGGCACAGCGGATCGTTCTGCTCCAGCGCGCCGCTGACGATCTCGGCGGTGCTGCGCTCCGGCGCCTGCACGCCATTGCGCTTGGCCAGCGCGCGGTACATCAGTTCGATGCCGGGACCGGAGATCAGGCGCTCGTTCGACACGTGCGGCCATTCCTGCCAGGCGTACTGCAGGATCGCGAACTCGCGCTCGTCGGCGGGGGCGAAATTCACGTGCCCGCCCTCGCTGCCGAGGGTCACGAAGCCGTCGATGGTCGGGATCACGCCCGACACGCCGAGGCCGGTGCCGGGGCCCAGCACGCCGGCCACCGCATGGCTTTGCGGCGCGCCGCCGCCGACCTGCAGCAGGTCCTTCGGCTCGAAGCCTGGCAGCGCCATGGCCAGCGCCGTGAAGTCATTCACGATCAGGAGCGTCGACAGGCCGAGCGTGCGGCGCACCTCGTCGGTCGAGAACTCCCAGTCGCGGTTGGTCATGCGGATGTAGTCGCCGCTGATCGGATTGGCCAGCGCGAACGCGGCGTGGTTGATGCGCATCCCGCCCGCCTGCGCCAGGTAGGCGTGCAGCAGGGGCACGATGCCGCTGTAGTCGTCGCAGCGCAGCACCGCCACCTGGCGCAGCACGCCGGGCGCGGTCTCGAGGCCGAAGCGCGCATGGGTCGCGCCGATGTCCGCCAGCAGGCGCGGACCGTCGGCGAATGCGGCGCGGGAGGGTTTCGGGTCGGTATCGGGTTCAACAGTCATTGCGATCGGCTCAAGACGGGACGCCTGTCCCGGAATCGCACTAGGATACCATTGATCGAATGACAAAAATACCGCGATGCGGTCGCGGGGCGGGCGGATTTGCCGCCCACGCGTTCAGGGATGCCCGGACGGCGCCGGCTGCCCGGGACGCTCGCGCTCGCCCTGCTCCGCTTCCGGCCTGCGCAAGGGGATGCGCACGGTGAACTCGCTGCCCTTGCCTGCGCCTTCGCTGCGCACCTCGACCGTCCCCTGGTGCAGCGAGACGATTTCCTTGACCAGGGCCAGGCCGATGCCAAGGCCGGCCCCGCGCTCGGCCCGTCCGCCTTCGGCCTGGGTGAACACGTCGAAGATCCGGGGCAGCATGTCGGGCTCGATGCCCTTGCCGCTGTCCTTCATGTAGCAGATCAGGTGGGTCTGGTCGACCGTGGCCGTCAGCCAGACCTTGCCGCCGTGCGGCGTGAACTTGATCGCATTGTTGAGCAGGTTGACGAACACCTGCTGCATCCGGCGCGGGTCCACCTCGATCTCGATGGGTATGGCGGGAAAACTGCGGTGGATGGCGATGCCCTTGAACTGGGCCGCCGTCATGCAGCTGTCCACGGCGTCGTTCAGCAAGGCCTGGTATTCGATCGGTTCGTAGGCGATGCTCATCTTGCCGGAATTGACCCGGGCCACGTCCACCATGTCTTCGACCAGGCGTTCGAGCAGGCCGAGCTGGCGCTCCATCACCTGCAGGGGGCGGTCCAGCGCGGTGTCATCGCGCACCTGCATGCGGATCAGCTGGACCGCGGTCTTGAGCGGCGACAGCGGGTTGCGCATCTCGTGCGCGATGGTGCCCAGGAAGACGTCGCGCTCGGTTTCGCGCCGGGTCGATGCCTTCAGTTCGTTCTCGAGATAGCGGGTGCGCACGCGCAGGTGGGTGGCGTCGCGGAAGATCTTGACGAAACCCGTCACCCGATCGCCCTCGCGGCGCAGCGGTAGGCTGAGGCCGCTCGACCAGAACCAGGACCCGTCGCGCCGCATGTGCCAGCGCTCGTCCTCGCCCACGCCCACCAGGGCGGCCGTATTGGCTTCGTGCTCGTCGAGCTTGCGTTCGCGGTCTTCGGGGACGAACAGCATGGCGGTCGGCTGGCCCAGCACCTCGGGGGCGGTCCAGCCGGTGATGAATTCGGCGCCCGAATTCCAGCCGGTGATGCGCAGGGCGGCATCGTAGAACATGATGCCGTACTGGCGTGTCTTCTCCAGCAGCAGCGTGTGCAGGGCTTCGGCGTCTTCGCGCTTCCAATACAGGTGTCCGGTGTCGGTCATGTAGACGGTCAACTAGATGTTCTCGGACTCTATTGTATCGGCCGCGAGCCGCGCACGGCAGGGCCGCGGCGGCTATCGTGCCGCCCCGCAGGGCGGCACGATCCAGCGCACTCAGTCCAGTGCGATCAAGGCGGCCGGGGCCGGCACGCCGAAGTTCACCTTGCCCCCAGTCACTACCGCGCGCTGGCCCGTGTACCAGTCGCGCACGGTCTGGCCGTCGTTGAACACACCGGCCACCTGGATCGGCAGCGCCTTGTCCTTGGGCAGGTCGAGCGCGACGACCACGCGGTCGCTCGCGGTTCCGTCCTTGCCGTCCTGTTGCCAAATGCGCTTGAAGGTGTAAGGACTGGACGCCAGCATCTGGTGCACGCCCGCCCCCACCGCCGGATGGGCGGCGCGGAAGCGCCCCAGCCTGGCCCAGTGCTCGCGCACCTCGGCCACGCGGTGGATGCCGCGCTGCGTGTTGGCGGCCAGCTCGTCCCAGTTCATGAAGGAGCGCAGTTTGGCGTCGCCCTCGGCGCCTTCGATATTGAGCAGGCGCGCGGTCTCGTCGCCGTAGTAGATCTGGGCCGCGCCCGGCGCCAGCATCAGCTTGTTGGCCGATTCGATCGGACGCTGGCGCGCCGGGTCGAAGGGACTGCCGTCGTCGTGCGAGCTGAGGTAGTTCAGCACCGAGTAGCCCTTCATCGGGCCATGCAGCGCCTGCGAGTAATCCGAGAACAGCTTTTCGTAGCCCTGTGTCGCGTCGGACTTCATGCCGAAGTTGATCATGCTGTCGAAGCCGTTGGCGAGCCAGTCGACCTTCACATTGCCGCCCATGTCGAAGCTGCGGCCATGGTGGATCGAGTAATTGTAGACCTCTGAGGTCATGAAGAACGGCAGGTTGCCGAGACGCTTGGCGGGGTTGGCGCGCTTCCACTCTTCGTAGGCCAGGCTGGCCTCCTGCTTGAGTTCCTTCCACACGCCCGGCTCGGTGTGCTTGACGGTGTCGGCGCGGAAGCCGTCCACGCCGTACTTGCGCACCCAGTCGGCATGCCACTTGATCAGGTAATAGCGCGGCGCGCGCGGATAGCCGGTGCGCTTGAAGAAGGCGTCCAGCTCCTTGACCTCGCGCTCGTAGCGCCCTTCCTTCTTCCACTTGGCCACCAGAAGCGGCGGCAGGGCGACGTTCGCATTGCTGTTGGTGAGGAAATCCGGCAGGTTCTTCACCAGGGTGCAGTCGACCGTGGTCGGCACGTCCTTGTAGGTGCACGCCGGGCCGGTGCGCACCCACTCCTTGGGCCAGACCGGGTCCTGTGCGGTCACCGGGCCGGTATGGTTCATCACCACGTCGAGGATCACGCGGATGCCGTTGGCGTGCGCGGTCTCCACGAAGCTGCGGAAGTCCTGCTCGCTGCCCAGGTTGGCGTCGACGGCGGTAAAGTCCTTCGCCCAGTAGCCATGGAAACCGTAGGACTTGCCGGTGCCTTCGTCGGTGGAACCGTGGATCTGCTCGACCGGGGGCGTCAGCCAGATCGCGTTCACGCCGAGGTCCTTGAAGTAGCCCTCCTTGATCCTGGCCGTGATGCCGGCCAGGTCGCCGCCCATGAAGCCGCGCAGCTTGGCGGCATCGTCCTTGCGGCCGTAGGCATGGTCGTTCGCCTTGTCGCCGTTGTTGAACCGGTCCGTCAGCAGGAAGTAGACGGTGGCGTTCTCCCAGACGAAGGGCTTGCCGGCAGGCTTGCCAAGCTCGGGCACATTGCGGGTCTGTGCGGCGGCGCCGGAGCCGATGCCGAAGGCGAGCAGCATGGAGGCGGCAAGGACGGGAAGTTTCATGCGGTTTCCTGTGTGGTGGGTGGAGGGTCTAGGTGATCACGGTCGGCTGCGCCCGGCCGGTGCGGCGGCGCAGTCCGGACACCTTGTCGGCGATGTCGATCAGTTCGGAAAGGGCCTGTTGGGTGTCGAGTTCGTGGCGCGCCGGATCGGCCTCGTAGCGTTCGAGGTAGAGGCGGATGGTCGCGCCTTCGGTACCGGTGCCGGACAGGCGGAATACGATGCGCGAGCCGTCCGCCATGATGATCCGGACGCCCTGGCGGGTGGCGACCGAACCGTCGACCGGGTCGTGGTAAACGAAGTCGTCGGCCTCGGCCACGCGGAAGCTGCCGAAGGTCTGGCCGGCCAGGTCCGGCAACGTCGCGCGCAGGGCCGTCATCAGCGCCTCGGCGGCGTCGGCGTCGACCGCTTCGTAGTCGTGGCGCGAATAGTAGTTGCGGCCGAAGCGGGCCCAGTGCTCGCGCACGATCTCGTTCACGGACGCATTTCCCGAATCCTTGCGCGCCGCCAGCAGGTTGAGCCAGAACAGCACCGCCCACAGGCCGTCCTTCTCGCGGATGTGATGCGAGCCGGTGCCGTAGCTCTCTTCGCCGCACAGGGTGGCCAGGTTGGCGTCCATCAGGTTGCCGAAGTATTTCCAGCCGGTCGGGGTCTCGAAACAGGTGATGCCGAGCGCCTCGGCCACCCGGTCGGCGGCCTGCGAAGTGGGCATCGAGCGCGCGATGCCGGTGATGCCCTTGGCGTAGCCCGGCGCCACGGTGGCGTTGGCGGCGATGATGGCCAGGCTGTCGGAAGGCGTCACCGCCAGGCCGCGGCCGACGATCATGTTGCGGTCGCCGTCGCCGTCCGAGGCGGCGCCGAAGTCCGGCGCATCGGGGCCGTTCATGTGGGCGATCAGGTCGGCCGCGTTGACCGGGTTCGGGTCCGGGTGGCCGCCGCCGAAGTCTTCCAGCGGGATGCAGTTGACCACCGTGCCGGCGGGCGCGCCCAGCATGCCTTCGATGATGGCTTTGGCGTAGGGACCGGAAACCGCGTGCATGGCGTCGAAACGCATGCGAAAGCCGCTGGCGAACAGCGCGCGGATGGCGCCGAAGTCGAACAGGCGCGCCATCAGCTCGCTGTAGTCGGCCACCGGGTCGATGACCTCGACCACCATGTTCTCGAGCCGGGTCTGGCCCACCTGGTCGAGGTCGACCGGACCGGCGTCGCTGATGCGGTAGGCCGTCAATGCCTGGGTGTGGGCGAAGATCGCCTCGGTGATCTTTTCGGGCGCCGGGCCGCCGTTCTCGATGTTGTACTTGATGCCGAAGTCGCCGTCCGGGCCGCCCGGATTGTGGCTGGCCGAGAGCACGATGCCGCCGAAGGCGGCGTGCTTGCGGATCACGCAGCTCACCGCCGGGGTGGACAGGATGCCGCCGCGCCCCACCAGGCAGCGCGCCACGCCGTGGGCGGCCGCCATGCGCAGGATGACCTGGATGGCTTCGCGATTGAAATAGCGGCCGTCGCCGCCGACGACCAGGGTGCGGCCACTGCCCTCACCCAGGGTGAGGAAGATCGCTTCGACAAAATTCTCGAGGTAGCCGGGCTGCTGGAACTCGGCCACCTTCTTGCGCAGGCCCGAGGTGCCGGGCCGCTGTCCGGCGAACGGCGTGGTCGGAATGGCGTGGATGCTCATGCTTCGCTCCTGTCGTAATAACGTGTTGCAACATTAGTCAATGTTGATAAAACGTTACGATACGACAGGCGCGAATTCACTGGCGCGGGCTTAGATGGCTGCCTTGACCGGGGCTGCGCGGTCGGTGACGAACAGGGTCAGCACGGCCGCGAGCAGCATGCTGGCGCCGCCCAGCGCCACGGTCATCACCGTGTGGCCGCCGAAGAAGTGCTTGGTCACGCCGCCCAGCAGCAGGCCGCTGCAGATCTGCGGGATCACCACGAAGAAGTTGAACAGCCCCATGAAGTAGCCCATGCGCTTGGCCGGCAGCGAACCCGCCAGGATTGCGTAAGGCATGGTCAGGATCGAGGCCCAGGCCAGGCCGACGCCGATCATCGGCAGCATCAGCATGTTGCGGTCGGTGATCAGGACGATGCTGGCCAGGCTCAGGCCGCCGATCGCCAGGCAGCAGGCGTGCACGGTCTTGCGGCTGGTCGCGCGGGCGAAGACCGGCAGGATGAAGGCGGCCAGGGCCGAGACGCCGCTGTACACCGCGAACATGATGCCGACAAAGCTGCCGGCGGCCTGGAACTCCGAGGATTGGGCGTCGACCGTGCCCCAGACGTTGTCGGCGATCGCCGAGCCGGTGTAGATCCACATCGCGAACAGCGCGATCCAGGTGAAGAACTGCACGAAGGCCAGCTGCACCATGGTCCTCGGCATGCGGGCGAAGCCGCCGACGATTTCCTTGAGGGCCACGCCAAAGCTGCGCGCATGCTTGCGCTCGGCGTTGAAGGCGTCCATGTCGGGCGGCGGCAGTTCGTCGGCGCTGACCACGGTCCAGAGCACCGCCAGGAAGAAGATGGCGCCGCCGGCATAGAAGGAATAGCGCACGGTGTCGGGGATCATGCCGCCCACCGCTTCGTTGGACACGCCCATCGATTCGAAGAACACCGGCAGCAGCGAAGCGATCACCGCGCCGCAGCCGATGAAGAAAGTCTGCATCGCGTAGCCGGCGGTCTGCTGCGAGGCATCCAGCTTGTCGCCCACGAAGGCGCGGAACGGCTCCATCGACACGTTGATGGCCGCATCCATCATCCACAGCACGGCCACCGCCATCCACAGCGCGCTCGAGTTCGGCATCAGGAACAGGGCGATGGCGGCCAGCACCGCGCCGATGAAGAAGAAGGGACGGCGACGGCCCCACTTCGGGTGCCAGGTGTTGTCGCTCAGGTAGCCGATCACGGGCTGCACCAGCAGGCCGGTCACCGGTGCGGCGAGCCAGAACAGGGCCAGGTTGTCGGGGTCGGCGCCGAGCGTCGAGAAGATGCGGCTGGTATTGGCGTTCTGCAGCGCGAAGCCGAACTGGATGCCGAAGAAGCCGAAGCTCATGTTCCAGAGCTGCCAGAACGACAGGCGCGGCTTGAGCGCGCCGGGTTGCATATCCATGTGTGTCCCCAAAATGGCCCGGACCTGGCGGGCTCTCGTGTGATGCAGGCAGCGCAAGTGCGGCTGACCTACGGGTAGCTGTAGCAAAATAACATGGCGATTTCTGAGTGTCAATCGAAGAGCTGCCATAGTAGAATCGCCACAACAGAGGGGCCAAAGAAGGCATCTCTGTAGTCAAACAACAGAAGAACCGACCAAGGAGACTCCATATGTCGTCGCTGCGCCGCACCATCCTCCCCCTCTTGCTGGCCGCCGCGTTCGGCGCCCCTGCCATGGCGGCCGACAAGCCTGCCGAAGCGCCGAAAGCCTCGACCGCCCTTCCGGGCGTGAGCCTGCTGGGCGGCCCGGTCGAGATGCCGGGCCTGGAGCGCGAGCGCCAGCTGCGCCTGTACCTGCCGCCGGGCTATGCGACCTCGGGCAAGCGCTATCCGGTGCTGTACATGCACGACGGCCAGAATCTGTTCGATGACGCGACCGCGTATGCCGGCGAATGGAAGGTGGACGAGACGCTCGACGCGCTGGCCGGGGAAGGCAAGCTGGAACTGATCGTGGTCGGCATCGACAACGGCGGGGACAAGCGCATGACGGAGCTGAACGCCTGGGACAACGACAGGTTCGGCAAGGGCGAGGGCCGGGCCTACCTTGAATTCATCGTCAGGACCGTCAAGCCGATGATCGACCGCCAGTACCGCACCCTGCCGGACCGCGCCCACACCGCCATCATGGGCAGCTCGATGGGCGGCCTGGCCTCGCACTACGCGCTGGTGCAGTACCCCGAGGTGTTCGGCAAGGCCGGCGTGTTCTCGCCGGCCTACTGGACGGCGCAGCCATCCTTCGCGTTCGTGGCCTCGAAGCCGGTGCCGAAGGACGCGCGCGTGTTCATGCTGATGGGCGAGAAGGAAGGGCCGCAGATGAACGCGGACGTCAAGCGCATGGCGGAGGTGGTGAAGAAGACCGGGCATCCGGCCGCGAACACGGTCCTCAGGATCGTGCCGGGGGCCGAGCACAACGAGGCGTTCTGGGCGGGGGAGTTGCGCGAGGCGCTGTTGTGGATGTTCGCGCCCGATAAGACGTAATACGCAGGGTGGGTGGGGTCATTCAGGCCAGTGGCCTGAATGACAAACCGTCCACCCTACGGTATACCTCAGCCTTTACGGTGCGGCTTCTTGGTGCCGGCCTTGGTGAAGCTCTTCTTCTTCGGCGCCGTGACGATCGGCGCTTCCAGCCCGTCGCGCGTCATGTTCAGCTGCTGCCCCGCCACCCATACGGTCTTCAGGTGGTCGACCAGGTCCTGCGGCATGTCGTCCGGCAGGTCGATGGTGCTGTAGTCGTCGTAGATCTCGATGCGGCCCATGTACTTGGCCGGCATGTTGGCCTCGTTGGCGATGGCGCCGACGATGTTGCCCGGCTTGACGCCGTGCTGGTGGCCGACTTCGATGCGGAAGGTGGCCATGCCAGGTTCGGCCTCGCGCACCACGCGCTCTTTCTTGAAAGCGGGCTCGCGCGGCTCGCGCAGCGGGCGCGCCGGACGGTCTTCCCAGCTGCCCTGCTCGCGCGAGGCAAACTCCGGCTTCGGCTCGCGGTCCGGCTTTTCCAGCAGCAGCGGCTGGTCGCCGCGCGCCATCTTGGCCAGTGCGGCGGCGATGTCCACCGCCGGCACGTTCTGTTCGCGCTCGTATTCCTCGATCAGCGAACGGAACACCTCCAGGCCGCCCTCGGCCAGGGTGCTGGCGATCTGCTCCTTGAACTTGGCGATGCGCACCTCGTTCACCGCCTTCACGGTGGGCAGCTGCAGCGGCGCCACCGGCTGGCGGGTGGCGCGCTCGATGGCCTTGAGCAGGCCGCGTTCGCGCGGCGTGATGAACAGGATCGCTTCGCCGCTGCGGCCGGCGCGGCCGGTACGGCCGATGCGGTGGGTGTAGCTTTCCGGGTCGGACGGCACGTCGTAGTTGATCACGTGGCTGATGCGCTCGACGTCGAGGCCGCGCGCGGCCACGTCGGTCGCCACCAGGATGTCGATCTTGCCGTTCTTGAGCTGCTCGATGGTGCGCTCGCGCGCCTGCTGCGCCATGTCGCCGTTGATGGCCACCGCGGCGAAGCCGCGTGCCTGCAGCTTGGTCGCCAGTTCCTCGGTGCCGAGCTTGGTGCGCGCGAAGATGATCATGCCGTCGAAGGGCTCCGCCTCCAGGATGCGGGTCAGCGCGTCGAGCTTCTGCATGCCGGCCACCAGCCAGTAGCGCTGGGTGATGTTCTCGGCGGTGCCGGTCTTGGCGGCGACCGTGATTTCCTGCGGATCGCGCAGGTAGGTCTTGGCGATGCGCTTGATCGCCGGCGGCATGGTGGCCGAGAACAGCGTGGTCTGGCGCTCCGGCGGGGTCTGCTGCAGGATGTGCTCGACGTCGTCGATGAAGCCCATGCGCAGCATCTCGTCGGCTTCATCCAGCACGAGCGTTTTCAACTGCGACAGGTCGAGCGAGCCTTTTTCGATGTGATCGATCACGCGGCCCGGGGTGGCCACCACCACGTGCACGCCGCGGCGCAGCGCCGACAATTGCGGGCCGTAGCTCTGGCCGCCGTAGATCGGCAGCACGTGGAAGCCCTTGATGTGGGCGGCGTAGCTCTGGAAAGCCTCGGCCACCTGGATCGCCAGTTCGCGCGTCGGCGCCAGCACCAGCGCCTGCGGCGCCAGCTGCTTGATGTCGATGCGCGACAGGATCGGCAATGCGAAGGCGGCGGTCTTGCCGGTGCCGGTCTGGGCCTGCCCGAGTACGTCACGGTTGGCCAGCAGCAGCGGAATGGTCGCGGCCTGGATCGGCGAAGGCGTTTCGTAGCCGACGTCCTTCAGCGCTTTCAGTACGGGCGCGGAGAGGTCGAGATCGGCAAAATTCGGGAGGGGGGTGTCGGACATGGCAAAACTTTCAAAGTCGATACTAAACCCGCAGTTTACTCCCTTGCGAAAGCACTGCGGGCACTTTTGGAACGAGGAGACACTACGGAAATGAAAAGGGCCCCATGCACTTGTCGCGCATGGGGCCGCGAATGATACAGGGTTACGCTACATTTTTTTCGCGGCGCAGGTCTTGGCGATGTAATCGTTGTGCGACGGCATCACGTCCACGCACTTGGCGATCACCTCGCGCACGCTGGCCAGGTATTCCGCGATGTCCTCGTCGGACTGGGCGTCGGCCAGCGGATGGTAGGCGTCGAGCGGCATGTTCTGCCCTTCGAACACCTGGATCCAGCCGACTTCCGAGAACAGCTCGTTGTCGACCCGGACCACGCGGCCGTGCGCGCGGTACATGGCCATCTTGTGGCGCAGCGTGTCCGGAATCGCCATGTTCGCGCACGCCTTCCAGTATTCCGAATCGGTGCGCTGGTTCAGGTGGTAGTGCAGGATGATGAAGTCGCGGATGCGTTCGTAGTCGAAGCGCGACTGGCGATTGTACTCGTCGCGGTCGATGCTGCTCCAGCCGCGGTCCGGGAAGAAGTCGATCAGGCGCTGGATGCCCGACTGGATCAGGTGGATGCTGGTCGACTCGAGCGGCTCGAGGAAGCCGCTGGCCAGGCCCAGGGCCACCACGTTGCGGTTCCAGGCCAGCTTGCGCATGCCGGTCTGGAACTTGATCAGGCGCGGCTCGGCCAGCGCGCGGCCGTCCAGGTTCGCCAGCAAGGTGGCGGCGGCTTCGTCGTCGCTGATGAAACGGCTGCTGTACACGTGGCCGTTGCCGGTGCGGTGCTGCAGCGGGATGCGCCACTGCCAGCCCGACTTGTGCGCGGTCGACCGTGTGTAGGGCGTGAGGACGGGCGCCGATTCGCAAGGCACGGCCAGGGCGCGGTCGGCCGGCAGCCAGCCGGTCCAGTCCTCGTAGCCGGTCTCCAGGGTCTGCTCGATCAGCAGGCCGCGGAAGCCCGAGCAGTCGATGAACAGCTCGCCCTCCACGCGGGCGCCGTTTTCCAGTTCCACCGCATCGATATGGCCGTCCGGCTCGCGCTGGGTGACGCGGGTGATCTTGCCTTCGATGCGGGTCACGCCGCGCGCCTCGGACAGCTTGCGCAGGTATTTCGCATACAGGCTGGCGTCGAAATGGTAGGCGTAGGCGATCTCGCGCAGCGGCGAATTGGGCAGGTCGAAGCGCGGCGGCATGAACTTGTTCGCTTTCGCGGCCATGCGCGTGATCGAGTATTCCTCGAGCGGCGCGGCCTTGCCCGCGCGGCGCATCTTCTGCCAGTACTGGTCGAACGGCAGCGTGGCCAGGTCCTGGCCGAGGCGCCCGAAGCCGTGCATGTAGCGCTCGCCCAGCCGGCCCCAGTTGACGAACTCGATCCCGAGCTTGAAGCTGCCCTGGGTCTCGCGCATGAATTCGTTCTCGTCGATGCCTACCACGCGGTTGAAGCGCTGGATCATCGGAATGGTCGCTTCGCCGACGCCGACGATGCCGATCTCGTCCGACTCGACGAGGCGGATGTTGTAGCGGCCGTTGAGGAGGGTCGACAGCGCCGCCGCGGTCATCCAGCCGGCGGTGCCGCCGCCGACGATGACGATGTCCTTGATTGGTTCGTTCATGTTCGTGCCTGTATCGCGGAACCGCGTCCGCTCAAAAAAACAACCCCTGCGCCGTACAGCGTCAGGGGTTGCATTGTAGCCCTACTCAGCTTAGAACTTGTAGTTCACGCCGAAGTGGTAGGTACGGCCGTAGTCGACACGGTTGGTCGGCTTTTCCGGATCGGTGGTGTACTCCAGGAACGGTGCGTTGTTCCAGTTCTGCGCCTGGGCATACAGGCTCACGCCCTTCAGCCAGCCCGACTGGAACTCGTAGGAGGCCTGCAGGTCGACGATGGTCTCGCCCTTGATGAAGGTCAGCTGGGCGTTGTCCTGGTAGTCCGACACCTGGCCCAGGAAGTTCGAGCGCTTGCGTGCCGCGGCGGCGATCTGGAAGCCGTTCTTCTCGTAGTACAGGCGCAGGTTGGTCACCTTGCGCGACAGACCCGGCAGCGGAATGCTGACCATGTCGCCGTTCACGTTATCGAAGCCGATTTCCGGCAGCTCGATGCCGCTCTTGGTGTCCGAGTGGTTGACCATGACGCCAAAGCCATCCAGGTAGTTCGTCAGCATCGAGAACGGCACGTTGACCGCCACTTCGAAGCCTTTGATGTTGCCGCCGTCGCCGTTCATCGGCTGGGTCATCAGGCCCATGGTCGAACCGGCGAACGGACCGCCGACCGGCAGCGGGGTGGTCGGGGTGACGTACGGGCCGAAGTCGAAGGCGCGCGGTGCACGGTAGATGTAGGTGTCGAGCTTCTTGTAGAAGCCTGCCAGGCTGATGTAGCCCTTCTTGCCGAAGTACTTCTCGTACGAGATGTCCAGCGCTTTCGCACGGAACGGCTTCAGGTGCGGGTTACCGCCGCTGCCGTTCAGGATCTGGAACGGACCCGAGCTGTTCAGCGCGAAGTTCTGGCCGGCGCGCAGGTCGTCCAGGTTGGCGCGCGACACCACCTTCGCCAGGCCGAAGCGCAGCATCTGGTCGTTCTTCAGGTCGAACGACACGTTGGCGCTCGGCAGAACGTCCCAGAACTTCTCGCCGTCGGTGACGCGCATCGCCGGGCAGGTCGCGGTGGTGTTACCCACGCAGCGGCTGCGGTCGATGGCGTAGCCGCCGCCGGTCTGGTCGGTGTGGATTGCCTGCACGCCGACGTTGCCGCGGTAGGTCAGGCCGAACAGTTCGCCGTCCAGGTCGCCCATGAAGTAGGCGGTGGAGATGCGTTCCTTGACGTCCCAGTACTTGTTGTAGATGTCGGCGTCGACCTTGCCGGCCAGTTCGTAGACGCTGCCCAGCGAACCGCGCGGATCCCAGGAAGCGACCATGATGCCCGAGCTGCCGGCCATCGTGGTGCCGCTGCCCGGCATGGCGGCGGCGCCGTACGGATTCCCGCCAGGGATCACCAGGCGGCCTTCGTCGCCGGTGCGCGACTTGTCGCGTGCGGTGTGGTTGAAGCCGTAGGTGGTGGCCACGATCGGGCCCCAGGCGACGTCCTTCTTGGCGGTCAGGCGGATCGCCTTGACTTCGTCCTCGATGTACGGCATCGCCAGGTAGCCGGCCTGCGGCGAGCTGACGCCGCCCGACCAGCCCATCACGTCGGTCAGGCGCGCGACCGAGCGGTCGGCGTAGTTCATGCCCGGGGTGTACTTCACCTGGGTGAAGTTGCCGCCGTCGAAGCCCGAGAACGAGATGGTGTCTTTCGGCGCGTTGCCGGCCAGGCCGGCGTAGGTCTCGTAGCGCGAGCTCTGCTTGGTCGCCTTGGACCAGGTCAGGTCGGCCGCGGTGGTCCACTCGCCGATCTTCAGCTCGTTGTTCCAGCCGATGGTCTTGAGGTCGTCTTCCGCGCCTTCGTAGTGATTACGCACCACGCCGACCCAGTTGTTGATGGTGCCGCTGGTGACGACGTTGGCGCTGTTGATGGTGTAGTTGCTCAGGACACCGTTCGGGTCGTAGGTACCGGCGCTGTTGCCGCCCACGGCCGCCTCGATACCGGTCTTCTTGGTGCCGGTTTCGCCGGCCGAGTAGAACAGGTCGACGGTCGACTTGAAGTTGCGGTTCGGACGCCATTGCAGCGAGGCGAAGGCGCCGTCGCGGTTGTGCGAGTTGACTTCGGTGTCATAGCCGAAACCGCCCGGGGTCTTGACCTTGGCGTTCGGGTCGGTCGGACGACGCGGATCCTGGAAGTCGGCAACCCAGCCGCCCCACGAGTTGAACTTCGACTGGGCGCCGCCGGTTTCTTCGTAGCGGGTCAGGCCAACCGCCACGCCGATGGTGCGGTTGGCGAACTGGTCGATGTACGACAGCGAGAGGCGATCGCCGTCGCCTTCCGGCAGGCCGTCGCGCTGCTTCACGCCGAGACGGCTCTTCTTGTAGTTGACGGCGACGGTGCGCTTGCCGAAGTCCAGCGGCTGGACGGTGCGCAGGTCGATGGTCGATGCCAGGCCCTGGCCGACGACGGTCGCGTCCGGGGTCTTGTAGATGACGATGGAACCCATCAGTTCGGCCGGGAACAGGTCGAACTCAGGCGAACGGGCGTTGCCGGTCGAGGCCATTTCGCGGCCGTTCAGCAGGGTGCCGTTGAAGCTCGGCGACAAGCCGCGCACCGAGATCTCGGCGGCCTTGCCCGAGCTGCGGCCGCGCTGGGCCGACACGCCCGGCAGGCGCGAGATCGACTCGGCGACGCTCTGGTCCGGCAGCTTGCCGATGTCTTCGGCCGAGATGGCTTCAACGATCGACGTGGAATTTTTCTTGATCGAGATCGCCGCTTCGATACCCTGGCGGATACCGGTCACGGTGACGGTCGATACGCCGCTGGTATTGACCGGCTGCTTGGCGTCGGCCTGGTCGGCAACGGCAGGCGCGGTATCGGTATTGGCGACGGCGTTGGCGGTGTTGGTGGTGTCTTGCGCGTACACGCTGCCCGCGAGCGCGGACAAGAAGACTGCGCAGCCGGCGGCTACCGGGCTCAACTGGAATGCAAGGCGGGCCGAGGCGGCGCGCTTGGTTGCGAAGATATTCATTTGTCCCCTCAATAAAGACCAATAATTTTTTTCCCGAAACTACAGCGCGACAGGCAGCGGCACGGCAGCCTCAAGCAAACGGTTTTAGACGTTCTGTCAACGATTCTGTATTAAAACTAGATGCACTGTCAACGGGAGTTGCTTGCTACTACGATAATGGCATGTTTTCCAAAAATTCGTCACGAAAACACGGCTTTATCGTTGTATTTGGGCTACAAAACAACATACATATGCCTGTAGTCGGACTACAAATGCACTTTTTGGTCGCATTGGCAACGCCGCATGCACCAACTTGGTGCATCGCTTCGGCAAAGCCGTCGATGGCGTCCGACAAAATTCCACATGGACATGAAAATTTACTACAGAAAATCTGTACTTTGACTAGAAATCTTGAACCAGCGTCTGTTTGTACGCTACCAGCATTCCATAGTATTCTCGCAGCAACACAACCATGCGCGGCAACCCTCGAGTACCTGGTTTCGCATCGATTCTGTAGTCTGACTACCTGAAGACGAGCATGCGGCTGCCGGCGAAGAGACGCCCCACCTCCATGAGACACTTCTTCGCCACCCTGCTGGCCGCCGGCGCCGCCCTCGCTCCCTTCGCCGTCCAGGCCCAATCCGCCGCCCAGCCGCCGGCCATTGCCCACATGGAGCCGCCCTTCTGGTGGGCCGGCATGCAGCACAAGGGACTGCAGCTGATGGTGCATGGCGAGCGCATCGCCGACCTCGAGCCCAGCCTGGCCTACCGCGGCGTGCGCATCGCCTCGGTCACCCGCGTGCCCAGCAGGAACTACCTGTTCATCGACCTCGACATCGGCGAAGACGCCAGGCCGGGCAAGTTCGATATCGTGTTCAAGGGCGCCGGGCGCCAGGCCAGCTACGCCTACCAGCTGCTGGCGCGCGAACCGGGTTCGGCGCAGCGCACGGGCTTCAACAGCAGCGACGCGATCTACCAGGTGATGCCGGACCGCTTCGTCAACGGCGACCCGTCCAACGATTCGACCGCGGACACGCTGGAGAAGGCGAAGCGCGCGAACGGCTCCGGGCGCCATGGCGGCGACATCCAGGGCATCATCGACCGCCTCGACTACATCCAGGGCATGGGCTTCACCCAGCTGTGGCCGACGCCGCTGGTCGAGAACGACATGCCGGCCTATTCCTACCATGGCTACGCCGCCACCGACCATTACCGGATCGACCCGCGCTACGGCAGCAACGAGGACTTCCGCCGCCTGTCGAAAGAGGCGAAGCGGCGCGGCATCGGCCTGATCCAGGACGTGGTGCTGTCGCACATCGGCAGCGGGCACTGGTGGATGAAGGACCTGCCGACGCCGGACTGGATCAACTACGGCGGCAAGTTCGTGCCGACCCAGCACCACCGCACCGCCGTGCAGGATCCGTACGCATCGAAAGACGATGCCGACAACTTCACGCGCGGCTGGTTCGTCGAGAGCATGCCCGACCTGAACCAGTCCAACCCGCTGGTGGCGAATTACCTCATCCAGAACAACATCTGGTGGATCGAGTACGCCGGCCTGTCCGGGCTGCGCATCGACACCTTCGGCTATTCGGACGGCGCCTTCCTGTCCGAGTACACCCGGCGCCTGATGGCCGAATACCCGAAGCTGAACATGGTGGGCGAGGAATGGAGCAAGCTGGTGCCGGTGGTGGCGCGCTGGCAGCGCGGCAAGGACAACTTCGACGGCTACCGCGCCTCGACCCCGAGCCTGATGGACTTCCCGCTGGCCGAAGCGATGCGCACCGCGCTGGCGGCCAAGGGAGGCCATAACGTCTTCACCGACGTCTACGAGACGCTCTCGCTCGATTACCTGTATCCGGAGCCGGGCAAGCTGGTGCTGTTCGCGGACAACCACGACATGTCGCGCATCTGGAGCGTGGTCGGGGAGGACTTCGACCGCTACCGCATGGCCCAGGTCCTCCTGATGACGATGCCGCGCATCCCGCAGTTCTACGTCGGCGACGAGATCCTGATGACCAGCGCCACCAGGGAGCGCGACGACGTCAGCTACCGCAGCGATTTCCCCGGCGGCTGGGCGGGAGACAAGGTCGATGCCTTCAGCGGCAAGGGCTTGAGCAGCCGGCAGCGCGCGGCCCAGGAACTGGTGCGCAAGCTGGCCAACTGGCGCAAGGGCCAACCGGTCATCCATCACGGGAAGCTGATGCACTACGGCCCGCGCGACAATACCTGGGTCTACTTCCGCCATACGAACGACAAGAAGGTGCTGGTCGCCCTCAACAACAACCCGAAGGAGATGGTGCTCGACGTGCAGCGCTTCCGCGAGATGCTGGCCGGCGTCCCGGGCGGCGTCGACGTCCTGAGCGGCAAGCGCTTCGACCTGCGCCAGGAACTGCGCCTGCCGGCCGGGGCCAGCGTGATCCTGGAACTGGACGCGGCGCGATGACGCGCCGCGCAATGAAGACGGCCATGGCCGCCGCCGCCCTGCTCGCCTGCCTGGACGCGGGCGCGCAGGACAAGGAACTGTATGTCCGCGGCGCCTTCAACGGCTGGGGCACCGACAACCTCCTGGCCCACAAGGGCAAGGGCGTGTACCAGGCCGACATCCTGGTCAGCCCGGGCCGGCATGCGTTCAAGGTGGGCAGCCGCGACTGGGCCGATGAGTGGGTGGCCGACGCCAACAAGAGCGTGACGGTGGCGCCGGACACGTCCTACCGCCTGGAGACCCAGCCCGGCCCGGAAGACTACCTGTTCGTGCGCCAGACCGGCACCTACCGCTTCACGGTGGATGCCTCCGACCCGGCGGCGCCGACCCTGCGCGTGCTGCGCCTGGAAACGCCGCAGGCCGCCGCGGCGCCGGACCCGCATGCCGGCCGCGCGGCCGTCGCGGCGCTCGCCTGGCCCACCTGGGACGGCAAGCAGGAAAGCGCGCGCTTCTCTTCGCCCGATGCCGCGGCGCCGCTGCGCACCTATGCGCACTCGACCACCCTGAACCTGCGCGACCCGGGCCCGCAGCACAGCGAATACCGCGAACAGGCCGGGCTGCCGCGCATCCGCACCGGCAACCTGGCCTTCGATGCCTTGTTCGCGCTGGCCGGCGCCGAGATGCGCCTGGATTCGGTCAGCCAGATCCGCGACGGCAACTACAACGGCGGCGCCGCGATTCCCTGCGACTGCTTCGCCACCGGCGAGAAATGGCACTACGTGTGGACGCGCGACCTGTCGTATGCGGCCGACCTGGGCCTGGCCCTGCTGGACCCGCAGCGGGTGCGCAATTCGCTCGACTTCAAGCTGTCCGGCTGGCGCGCGGGCATCTCACTCGCCCCACAGGTGGCCGGCACCCCGGATGGGACGCAGATCGTGCAGGACACCGGCAGCGGCGGCAGCTGGCCGGTGAGCACCGACCGCGTCACCTGGGCCTTCGCGGCCGAGGAGACCCTGCGCGCCCTGCCCGCCGCCGAGCGTGCGCCGTTTGCGCGGCGCGCCCTGCGGGCCCTGGGCAACACCATCGAGAACGACCGCATTGCGGCCTTCGACCCGAAGACCGGCCTGTACATGGGCGAACAATCCTTCCTCGACTGGCGCGACCAGAGCTATGCGGCCTGGATCCCGGGCGAGCTGGCCGCGATGTCGACCTCGAAGTCGCTGTCGACCAACGTCGGCCACTACCAGGCCCTGGTGCTGGCCGCGAAGCTGGCGCGCGAACAAGGCGAGGCCGCGCGCGCCAAGCGCTACGCGGGCTGGGCGGCCGCGCTCAAGCAGGCCATCAACCGCGAGCTGTGGCTGGACGATGCCGGCATGTACAGCAGCCTGACGGCCGGCCATCTCGACGGCGCGCCACTGCACAAGTTCGACTGGCTCGGCCAGTCGCTCGCCATCGTCGCCGGAATCGCCGACGAGGGGCGCGCGGCGTCGATCCTGGCGCACTATCCGCACGGGCCGATGGGCGCCCCCGTCATCTGGCCCCAGCAGCCGGACATGCCGGTCTACCACAATCGCGCGCTGTGGCCTTTCGTGACGGGCTACGGCCTGCGTGCCGCCGCCCAGGCGAAGAACGTGGCGGTGGCCGACGCGGCCTACGATTCGCTGGTGCGCGGCGCGGCGCTGAACATGTCGAACATGGAGAACCTCGAGTGGCTGTCCGGCCAGCCGCTGCTGCTGGACGAAGCCAATCCGGCGCTGATCGGGCCGGTGATCAATTCGCGCCGCCAGCTGTGGTCGGTCGGCGCCTACCTGGGCATGGTGGTGGGCCAGGTCTTCGGCGTGTCGCTGCAGGACGACGCCCTGCTGCTGCGGCCCTTCGTCACCTCGACACTGCGGCGCCAGATGTTCGGCGCCACCGACGCCATTGCCCTGCACGAGCTGCGCCTGCACGGCAGGCGCATCGACCTGCGCATCCGCCTGCCCCAGGCGAGCCAGGACAACGGCTACTACCTGGTGGAGGACATCCTGGTCAACGGGCGGCGCCTCCAGGGCGAGCGCATCCCGCTGGCGCAGCTGGAACAGAACAACCAGGTCGAGATCGTGCTGGGCCGGCTGGTGCAGGGCAGGCAGGAGATCCGCCGCGTCGCTGGCGATCCGTATGCAAGCGGCGGCGCCACCTTCGGCCCGCGCGAGCCGGCCATCGTTGCCTTGCAAGGCGACGCCGGCGGCGTGCACCTGCGGATCGCCGCCGCCCAGGAAGCGCAAGCGGGAGTGGTCTACAGCGTGTACCGCGACGGCAAGCTGGTGGCCGACGGGCTGCCCGCCGGCAGCTGGACCGACCGCAGCGGAAACGCGTTCGCCTGCTATGCGGTGGAAGCGCGCTTCACCGCGACCGGCAACCGCAGCCACCACAGCGTGCCGCGCTGCGTCGACGGCGGCATCGAGATCGCCGTCAGCGATCCGCGCACCGTCTCCAGCATCAAGCCCGCTCCGGCGAATGCGCGCTTCGCTCCGGGTGACATCCATGTGCAGGGCTGGGGCCAGCCGGGCGACCGCTTCGCCGTCGAGCGCATCGACGTGCCGGCGGCCGGCAACTACCAGGTGCAGCTGCGCTACCACAATGCGGCGAACCAGGTGAACCTGGGGATCAGCGGCGGCGTGAAATGGCTGGCGCTGAAGGACGGTCGCGGCCGCATCGTGGCGCAGGGCGTGGTGCAATTACCGCACACGCCGCTGGCGAAGACCAACACGCCGACCGTGTATTCGACGCCGCTGGCGGCCAAGCTGCAGCGCGGCCGCTACCGCATCGAGATGAGCGACTTCTACAATATGAGCTATCTCGACAGCAACAGCAACTTCAGCGCGGCGGGCGGGCTCACCGGACCGTCGAACCGCTTCGACATCCATGGGCTGCGCCTGCTGAGAGTGAACGGACCTTAAGCGGCTTCCGCTTCGCCGGGGACCGGCCGCACTTCCTTGCGCGACGGTCCCTGCAGCATCAGCAGCAGGCGGCCTTCGAGCACGCGGAATTCCAGCGGCATCGCCATCGTGCTCACTTCGCCGTCGGCGGCGACCTTCATGCGCTTGCGCCCGTAGACCGAGGGCGTGCGCACCAGCAGGCGCTTGAAGGCAAAGGCTTCGACTTCCTCGTCGTCGCCCAGGCGTCCCACCAGGCCGCGCAGCAGCAGGCGCAGCAGGCCGAGCTTGCCCATCGGGCGCGGTGCGATGCCGACCAGCTGGCCGTCTTCCACCGCCTCGATCAGGCCGTCGCGCATCCCCACCTGTTCCAGCTGCAGGCGATTATTCCCCACAAATAAAGTGGTGGTGCGCAGGCGGCGCTCCTTGCCGTCGAGCTCGAGCGTGATGCGCAAGTGACGGTGCGGGCGCAAGGCAATCTTGATTGCTGAGAAGAATGCCACCACGCGGCTGCGCCCGTACTGGCGCTTGTCGTGCTCGCGCTCTTCGAGCAGCTTCGGATACAGGCCTACGCTGGCGTTCACGAGAAAGATCTTGTTGTTGAGCAACCCGACCTGCACGGCCTGCACCTTCGCGCGCAGCAGGGAATACACGGCCTCGGCCAGGTCCTCGGGAATCCCATGGGTGCGGCCGAAATAGTTGAAAGTTCCTTGCGGCAAAACGCCGAAGGGACAGCCGGCCAGCACCGCTTCGTGGGCGACGGTGTTGATGGTGCCGTCGCCGCCCGCGGCCACCAGGATGCCCTGCTCCGCAACCGCGCGGGCCGCCAGCTTGCGCGCCTTTGTGGCCAGCTCGGCCGGATCGTCGACCAGTTCCAGCACGCAGAGGCGGCCGGCGCCGGCCAGCACCGATTCGATGGTTGAACGGCGCAGCTCGGTCTCGGAATGGCCGGAGCCGGCATTGAGGACAATGAAGAACGGCGCGTCGGGGCGCGGCTCGGTGGTCGGCATCGATGGCTCGGTCGAAGGGTTGGTAAAAGGATGTGCAAGGCATCCTACCACCATCGTCCGCCGCGCCGCGGTGCGTTAGCGCTCCTCCGGCAGGTCCATGCGATACAGGTTCAGTTCCGGCTCGCCCGCCGCCAGCGCGCGCCGGCCTTCGAAGCGCATTCCCAGCCTGAGCAGCAAACCGATCGAGGCCGCGTTGCCCGGCGTGGTGATGGCCGCCAGGCGTGCGATGCCGAGCCTGCGCGCATGCGCCACCACCGCCTGCGCGGCTTCGAAGGCATAGCCCTGGCCGCGGTAGCGCGGCAGGAAGGCGTAGCCGATGTCGACGTCCTCGAGGGTTGCGCGCTTGACCAGTCCGGCCAGGCCGACCGGCACCGCGCCTGCCCCGCCCTCGCCGGGCAGCTCCACCAGGTACATCGAGTGGCCGCGCGTGCGCTGCATGGTCATCGGGCCGTCCTCGATCGACTTGACGGCGGCATCGAGGGTGCGCACGCCGCGGTCGCCGATATGCTCGATGAAGGCCGGGTCGTTGAGGATGTCGAGGTAGACGGCGGCGTCGCCCGCGCCCAGCAGGCGCAGGCGCAGGCGCCCGGTGCGGAGGATTTCGGAAGGATGCGCTCTCATGCATCCACCGTCGGCCAGTGGTCCGGGTCCTGCAGCATCTGGTACATGACGTAGGCGTCGACAAAGCCCAGGCGCTTGTGGCGGAAGGCCTTGGGCAGGGTGCCGACGATCGAGAAGCCGAGCTTCTTCCATAGCCGGATGGCGGCGGTGTTGGTGCTCACGACATAGTTGAACTGCATGGCCAGGTAGCCCTGGCGCCGCGCCTCGTCGAGGCAGTGCTCGCCGAGCAGGCGCCCGATGCCCGCGCCCTGCGCCGAGGGGCTGACCATGAAGGAGGCATTGGCCACGTGGTGGCCGCGCCCGAGCTGGTTCGGCACCAGCCGGTACATGCCGAGCAGGCGCGCGCCGCCGCTGGTCGCGACGAAGCTGGCCACGTCGGGGCCGAGCCAGTAGGCATGGCCGGCCTCGCGCGAGGTGGCGGTGGTGAACGGATAGGTTTCCCCGCTGGCGACGTGGGCGCAGAAGATGCTCCACATCGCATCGAAATCGTGCTCGCCGGCGGGGCGGATCTGGATGTCTTTCACGGCTGCTTGAGGGCGTTACCGAACTGGAAAGCGTTCTATTCTAGCCTCAAACGGCGCCGGATTTCACGAATCGTGCGCCCGGTTTTGCATTTTGATCGGGCCTTCAGTGCGCGCTTTGCGGCGGCATCCTGAAATTGGTGCTGGCCGGCCGTCCGGGCAGGTGCAGGGTCGCTTGCGCCCCTGGCGCCTCGGCCACCACCGCGCCGCGCCGCACCACCAGCTTGCGCGCCGCGCGCAGGCGGATCGCTTCCACCGTGGAGCCGGCATCCAGCAGCACCAGGTCGGCCTTGCAGCCCGGCTCCAGGCCATAGCCTTCCAGGCCGAGGATGCGCGCCGGGGTCTCGGTCACCGCCAGGAAGCACTGGTGCATCGCTTCCACGCCCGTCATCTGCGCCACGTGCAGTCCCATGTGCGCCACTTCCAGCATGTCGCCCGAACCCATGCCGTACCAGGGATCGAGCACGCAGTCGTGGCCGAAGGCGACGTCGACGCCGGCCGCGAGCAGCTCCGGCACCCGCGTCATGCCGCGCCGCTTCGGATAGCTGTCGTGGCGGCCCTGCAGGGTGATGTTGATCAGGGGGTTGGCGATCGCCGCGACCCCGCTTTCCGCGATCAGGGGCAGCAGCTTGCTCACGTAATAATTGTCCATCGAGTGCATCGAGGTCAGGTGCGAACCGGCCACCAGGCCCTGCATGCCGAGGCGCTGGGTGTGGTAGGCCAGGGTCTCGATGTGGCGCGACATCGGATCGTCGGTCTCGTCGCAGTGCATGTCCACCCGCCGGTCCTGCTGCGCCGCGTACTCGCACAGCAGGCGGATCGATTCGGCGCCGTCCGCCATGGTACGCTCGAAGTGCGGGATGCCGCCGACCACGTCGACGCCCATCGCGATGGCGCGCTTCAGGTTGTCGAAGGCGCCGGGGCTGCGCAGCAGGCCGTCCTGCGGGAAGGCCACCAGCTGCAGGTCGAGATAGGGCGCGACCTGCTGCTTCACTTCCAGCAGCGCCTCGACGGCCAGCAGGCGGTCGTCGCAGATGTCCACGTGGGTGCGGATCGCCAGCAGCCCGCGCGCCACGGCCCAGTCGCAATAGCGCAGCGCACGCTCGACGATGGCGTCCTGCGCCAGCTGCGGCTTGAGCTCTCCCCACAGGCGGATTCCTTCCAGCAGGGTGCCGCTGCGGTTCACCCGCGGCATGCCATAGCTGAGGGTGGAGTCCATGTGGAAGTGCGCATCCACGAAGGGCGGGCTGACCAGGTCGCCGTCGGCATCGATCTCGCGCGCACCCTGCGCCGCCAGCCGCTTTTCCACGGCGGCGATGTGTTCGCCGTTGATGCCGATGTCGATGTCGCGGCTGCCGTCCGGCAGGGTGGCGTTGCGAATCACGAGATCCATGCGCGCTCCTCCTTTTGTTTCTTTGATTGTAACCATTTCTTGTCGGATCAGATGGTTGAGCAAGTTTATTGATGCAGGTAATGCTGCATCGCAATATTTCATTAATTAAAGAACACAAGAAGTGGTTGGCAATATGGGCCTTTCATGGCTACACTAGACGATATTGCAGTGCGCCATAAATGACTGACAAGGAAACCTCATGAATTTACTCAGCGACCAGTTTTCCCAGTTTTCCGCAGTACGCAAGACCCAGTTCGACGCGCAGTTCGATTTCTTCAACTCCATGACCACCCACGCGCTGGAAAGCGCCGGCCGCCTGGCCGCCCTTAACCTGGCGGTATCGCGCGACTCGGTCCAGCGTTCGCTGGGCGCCTCGTTTGCCCTGATGAATTCGCGCGATCCGCGCGACGTGCTCAGCCTGGGCGGGCAGGCCGAGGAACAGATGCGCAGCCTGTTCGCCTATGGCCGCGAACTGCTCGGCATCGCCGGCGGCATGCGGCCGTATGCCCCGCGTCCGGCGGCGCTGGCGCAAGCGCAGGCATCCCGGCTGCTGATCGACACGGTGGACGTGGTCGAGCGCAGCGTGGCCGACCTTGTAGCCGACACCGCGCCGGCCCTTGCCGCGCCGTTAGAGGCAGCTGCCGCCACCGACTCTGCCCTCGAATCCGTTGCCGAGCCAAGCAGCGACGCCGCTTCCGCCGCCGACCCCGCTGCCGCCATCCTGGCGGCAATCGCGCCGGCCGACGAGCCCGTCGTGGTCGCCGAACCGGCTCCAGCACCCGAGTTGCTGGCCGCTGCCGAACCGGTGCCGGTTGCCGAACCGAAAGCCATTGCCAAAGCTGCCGGCAAGGGCACGGCGCGCGCGGGGGCTGTCCCCCATCCGGCCGCGGCGCCCGTCGCTGCAAGCGCCACCGACGAGGGCGCGGCCCCGAAGATCGTCATGCCGCAGGGTGCCCCCAAGCGCAAGAAATAAGCACTGCACGGCGCGCCTGCGCCTGATTGGCAAAGCGACTACACTAGCGGGCTTCGGCCCGCTTTTGTTTTTTCGGGCGCACAATCTCCAAGGAAACTGCATGAGTCTTGCAAGGCTGATCGGCGGCTTTGTCCGCCGACATTGGCATGCCTATGTCTCGTCGGCCTTCATGCTGGCCGGCGTGGCCATCTGCACGGTATTGATTCCGCGCAAGGTCGGCGCCCTGATCGACGGCCTCGCCGCGCACCGCCTGGACCAGCACGCGCTGCTGCTCGGCCTGGCCCAGCTGCTCGGCCTGGGCGTGGCCATCTATGTGCTGCGGGTCGGCTGGCGCATCCGCCTGTATTCGGCCGCCTACAACCTGGGCGTCGAACTGCGCACGCGCCTGTACGCGCGCCTCGCCGCGCAGGGACCGGCCTTCTACCAGCGCCAGCGTACCGGCGACCTGATGGCGCTGGCCACCAACGACATCGACGCCATCGAGATGGCGGCCGGCGAAGCCATGCTGGCCGGCTTCGACGGCACCCTCACCCTGGTCATGGTGCTGGGCATCATGACGCTCGGCGTCGACGCGCGCCTGGCCGCGATCGCCCTGCTGCCTTTCCCGTTGATGGCCTTCGCCTTCTGGCGCATCTCGGCCCACATCCACACGGCGGAAGGCGACGCCCTCAAGCGCTTCTCGGCCCTGAACGACCACGTGCAGGAGTCGCTGTCGGGCGTGCGCACCCTGCGCGCCCTCGGCCTAGAGGCGCGCAGCGCCGCCCAGTTCAGCGAACTGACCGGCAAGGCCGCCGACGCCAGCCTCAGTGCGCAGCGCTGGGAAGCCGCCTACGAACCGGCGGTCGGCCTGACCCTGACCGCCGCCACCGGCCTGACCCTGGGCCTGGGCGGCTACCTGGTCTGGAACCAGGAGCTGACCGTGGGCGCGCTCACCAGCTTCTCGATGTACCTGGGCCAGCTGATCTGGCCGATGTTCGCGGCCGGCTGGGTGCTGTCGCTGGTCGAGCGCGGACGCGCCGGCCTGGCGCGCCTGCAGCCGCTGCTCAACATGCCGCTCACGGTCGAGGACAAGGGCACGCTGGAGCACATCGGACGCGGCACGCTGGCGCTCCACGACGTCAGCTTCGCCTACCGCGACGCGGAGCGCCCCGCGCTCGACGGCGTGTCGGTGCGGCTGGAGCCGGGCCAGACCCTGGGCCTGGTCGGCCCGACCGGCGCCGGCAAGTCGACGCTGCTGCGGGTGCTGCTGCGCCAGGCCACGCCGCAGCGCGGCACGGTCAGCTGGGCCGGCCATCCGCTGGACAGCTACCGGCTGGAGGCGCTGCGCGCGGCCATGAGCTGGGTGCCGCAGGAATCCTTCCTGTTTTCAAGCACCATCGCCGAGAACATCGCCCTGGCGCGCCCGGGCGCCTCGCGCGCCGAGATCGAAGAAGCGGCGAAGATGGCCTCGATCCACGACGACATCCTGCGCTTCCCTTACGGCTACGACACGCCGGTGGGCGAAAAAGGCATCACGCTTTCGGGCGGCCAGCGCCAGCGCGTCGCGATCGCGCGCGCCCTGCTGGCCGACAGCGCCCTGCTGCTGCTCGACGACGCCTTGTCGGCGGTGGACACCGGCACCGAGACCCGCATCCTCGAACACCTGGACGAACTGCGTGCAGCCCGTCCGGAACGCGCCGCCATCATCGCCAGCCACCGGCTGTCGGCCGTGGCCGGGGCCGACCGCATCGTGGTGCTGCGCGACGGCCGCATTACCGAATCGGGCACCCACGACGAACTCTTGCAGCTCGACGGCTGGTATGCCAGCCAGTGGCGCTACCAACAACTGGAGGCCAGCATTGACGCAGCCTGACACCACGCTCGAACAGGGCGCAATGCAAGGGACAATGCCAGGAGCAATGCGGGCCCAGGCCGCGCAGGCGGCGTGCCTGCTGCGGCGCGCGGCCGATCCGGAGCGCCGCCACCTGTACTGGGCCACGCTGTGGCTGGCCATCGCCGCCGGCCTCGAAGTCATCGGCCCGCTGCTGGGCAAGGCCCTGATCGACGACCACCTCCTGACCCGCAACCTGGACTGGACCCGCATGTCGCTGCTGCTGGGCGGCCTGGTCGTCACCGGCTGGGCGTCGTCCTGGATCCGCTACCTGCAGCTGATCCGCCTGTCCGGCCTGGCGATGCGCTCGGTGCGACGCCTGCGCGAATGGGTCTACGGCCACGTGCTGCGCCTGCCGATGGCGTTTTTCGATCGCGCCATCACCGGCCAGCTGGTCAGCCGCGTGACCAACGACACCGAGGCCGTCAAGACGCTCTACATCCAGGTGCTGTTCGTGATGCTCGATTCGAGCATCGTGCTGGTCGGCACCCTGGCGGCGATGGCCTGGCTCGACTGGCGCCTGATGCTGGTGGTGCTGGCGCTGGTGCCGGCCGTGGTCGGCATCGTCTGGCTGTACCAGCGCCTGTCGGCCCCGGCCGTGACCCGCGCGCGCGCCCTGCGCAGCGACATCAACGGCCAGATGGCCGAGTCGATCGGCGGCATGAGCGTCCTGCAGGCCAGCAATGCCCAGCTGCGCTTCGGCGAGCGCTTCCTGCACACCAACCGCGCGCACCGCAAGGCGCGCCTGGCCGAGTTGAAGGCGAACGCCTTCCTGCTGCGTCCGGCACTGGACCTGCTCAACGTGGTGCTGCTGACCATCGTGATCTTCGGCTTCGGACAGCGCCAGATGAATGCGGTGGAAGTGGGCGTGCTGTACGCCTTCATCAGCTACATCGCGCGGGTGGTCGAGCCGCTCATCCAGATCACGATGCAGTTCAGCGGCCTGCAGCAGGCGGTGGTGGCGACTGCGCGCGTGTCGCAGCTGCTGGACGAAACCGGCGCCGCCGAGCACGCCGTGGGCCGCATCGGCAACGAGGCGCCCTTCGACCCGCAGGCGCCGGCGGTGCGCGTGCGCAAGGTGAATTTCGGCTACGTGGAGGGCCAGCGCGTGCTGCACGAGCTGTCGCTCGACGTCCCTCAGGGCGCCTTCTTCGGCATCGTCGGCCACACCGGCAGCGGCAAGTCGACCCTGCTCTCGCTGCTGCTGCGCTACTACACGGCGGAGCAAGGCAGCATCGAGATCGGCGGCCTGCCGCTCGCCTCGATCGGCAACGAGCGCTTCCGCAACGAAGTGGGCCTGGTGCCCCAGGATCCGTTCATCCTGGCCGCGACGGCGCGCGAGAACATCGACATGGGGCGCGGCCTGCCGCTCGAGCGCATCGAGGCGGCCGCGCGCGCCGCCCACGCGCACGGCTTTATCGCGGCGCTGGAACAGGGCTACGAGACCCAGCTGGGCGAAGGCGGCTCGCGCCTGTCTTCGGGGCAGAAGCAACTGGTGGCGATTGCCCGCGCGCTGGCCGGCGAGCCGCGCATCCTGCTGCTGGACGAGGCGACTTCGCGCATCGACAGCGCCACCGAGCAGATCGTGCAGGAGGCGCTGGAGGAGTTGCGCGGCAAGGTGACGATCATCGCGATCGCGCACCGCCTGTCGACCATCCGCGCGGCCGACCGCATCGTCGTGCTGAACCACGGCCGCATTACGGAAACCGGTTCGCACGAGCAGCTGATGCGCATCGAGGGCGGGCTGTACCAGCGCCTGTACCTGCTGCAGCAGATCGCGCTGTAGTTCGTCGGCCTACTGCGGCGGCGCCAGGCCCTGGCGTCGCCGCGCCGGACATCCCGCACTACCCTGGCCGCCACCTGGTCGATCGCGGCATAGTGTTCGCCCAGCCCCTGCTGCAGGGCGGCGGGAATGCTGTCCGCGCACCAGCCCTGCTGCACGCACAACTCCAGGGTGCGTATCCCACCCGCCCCGCAGTCTGCGCCCAGGCGGCAAGCCACCAGCATGGTGCCGAAAGGGACGCCGCGCGCGGTCGAGTCGCGTTCCCTGGACGCCGCCGGGATGCCGGCACTGACGGCCGATGCGACCAGCGAGGCGATGACTTCCGGATTGCCCTGGTCGAAGGCTGCGCGCAGCACCGCCGCCCGGCCCTCGACGCCATCGGCAGCCAGGTAATCGAACATGCTGCCCAGCAGCGCGTCGGCGCTGAATGCCAGGCCCCGGGTCGCGTGCAGCTCGCGCTCCGCGTCTTCCAGTCCCTGCGGGGTGAAGTCGCAGCGCTCGCGCAGCTGCGCGGCCGCTTCCCGGCGTGGCGCAGGCAGGTCCGGAGCGGCCCGCATGGCAAGCCTGCAGGCCTGCAGGGCGTTCATCGCATAGTAGAAGGCGCCTTCGCCGGGATGGCGCATGGCCTGGTAGAAGAACACGCGCAGGCTCGGCGCACGGACGAATTTGGCGTGCATGTCGCGCCACGACCCCACGCCATGTTCCGGCGCGGCCGGCACAGCAGCGGCAGGCCTGGCGGCGGGTGGCGCCGGCGCGGCCGGCGAAACGGAAACCGGCGCGATGGCACGCGCCGCGGGAACGGCGCTGCGTCCCTGTTCCGGCGTCGGAATGGTGAGCGCCACGCCGCCTGCAAGCAGGCCGCTGAGTACGATACCGATGGCGATCTCACGAATCCGCATGTTGCCGGCAGCTGGTTGGGTTGCCGGAATCTTATCAGGCGCGCGGAGTCAGGTACGCATCCAGTTGAAGCAGCCGGCCGGCACCCCTGCCCCACTCACCAGCAACGCGCCGTGCCGGTAGAAACCCCAGCGGCGTTCTTCGGCGACGGCCACCACCACCACGCCCATCGCGCGGTCGCTCCAGACCAGGCGCGCGTCCAGCGCATCGAGCGCGGCGAATACCTCGCGCGGCCCGGCGCCGGGGTGGAAGACCACGGTGGCAAAGCCGCTCTGCGCCGGCGGCACCAGGGCCCAGGCGCCGGCGCCGGAGGTGAGCGCCACCAGCGCCAGCATCGCGGCCGAACCGCGCAGGCCGGCGCCGCCGTCCTTGCGCCGCAGGCGCAGGCCCAGCAAGATCGGCAGGACGCCGAACAGCGCCAGCCACAGCAGGTCCCAGAACAGCGGCTTGTCGCTGTCGATGCGGATGCGGTGGATCTGCAGCAGCCAGTGCGACAACAGCGTGTCGAGCACGTGCCAGCTGCCGAAACCGACCAGCGCCGCCCCCACCAGCGGCCAACAGCAGGATGCCGTCGAAGAAGCCGCCCAGCGCGAAACCGAGTACGGCGCCCCAGCGGAACCACGGTGTTTTCCACATCGCATCACCTCGCGTCGGAGCAGGACCGGGCCAAGTATAGCCCGCCCCCTACGGCGCGCCTGCACCGTTCGCACGGGCGCGCATTGCGCCGGCTGGCCGCGAAGAATGCGTCTTGCCGATCAGAAGCCTGTGTCATTTCTGTGACAATTGAAGAGAAAGTGAATTTCTCTTTTGCAACAGGCATATAATTAGTTAACACAAGCGCGATACCAACGGATGTGATCTTGCCGGCGTTCTGAGACTCTCATGTTCCCTCACCTACCCCGCACACTGGCGCGCGCACGCGGCATCGCGCTCGCCGCGGCGCTCTGCATTGCATCCGCCGCGGCTGCCGGCCAGAATAGCGTGGCGGCGAGCGGGAACCTGCCGCTGGGCGAGCGCCTGACACAGATCCGCGAGCTCAACAAGTACGTGCCGGAACGCGCCCTGCCGATGCTGCTCGCGATCGAGGGAGAAGGCCGTGCAGCGCCGCTGCCGGAGCGCCTCGAGTTCCTCAACCAGCTGGCCAGCGGCTACGAAGGCGTGGGCAAGCTCGATGCAGCCAGCGTCGTGGCGGACGAACTGGTGGCCCTCGGCCGCAAGCACCACAACAATGTCGCGCTGGCCAAGGGATTGCTGCGCAAGGCCTACATCGCCTACCGCCGCTCGGAACTGGCCGAGTCGCACCGCCTGGCCTGGGAAGCCGAGCGCCTGGCCGCCGCCACCGACGACATCGAGCTGAAGGTGCGCGCCACCATCTCCTCGGGCGATTCCTTCACCGAAGAAGGCAACTTCCCGAAAGCGCTGGAGCGCCTGCAGGCAGCTGCGGCGCTGGCGCGCCAGCATGGCGACCCCACCCAGATCGTCATGTCGCTCAATGCGCTGATCGGCCTGTACCAGCGGATGCGCGAATACGACAAGGGTTTCGAAGCGCTGGCCGAGGCCGTCGAGGCGGCGCAAAAGACCCGCTCCCCCGGGCGCATGTCGACCCTGAAGCACGCGGAATACGGCCTGGCGGCCGCCACCGGCCAGTACGGGCGCGGCCTGAAGGCGCTGCAGGAGAGCCTGGCGATCGAGCGCCGCATCGGGGCCGAATCGATGGCCGCCTATACGCTGGCGAACCTGTCGGACTGCTACCTCAAGCTGCGCGACTACCGCAATGCCGCGATCTACGCCGAGCAGGCGATCTCGGCGGCGCGCGCACTGAACGACGCCGGCCTGGAAGCGACCGCGCGCCTGAACCTGGGCCAGGCCTACCTGGCCCTGGGCCGCCTGGCGGAAGGCAAGCGCCATATCGAAGCCGGCATGTCGGCCTACGAGAACCTGGGCGACCGGCCGCAACTGCAAGCCGTGCTGGTCGAATACGGCCAGGCGCTCGAACGCGCCGGCGACCTGCCGGGCGCGCTGCGGGCCTACCACCGCGAACGCAAGATCTCGAACGAGCTGTTCGAAAAACGCCGCCAGCGTGCAGTGCTCGACTTGCAGGAAAAATACGCAACCGAAAAGAAGCAGCGCGAGATCGAGCTGCTGCGCAGCGAGAACGAGGTCAACCGCCTGCAGCAGCGTGTCTGGTGGCTGCTGGCGGCAGTGTTCGCGCTGGCCTCGGCCGTGGTCGGCCTGCTGTATCGCAAGGTGCGCCAGGCCAACGCCAAGCTGTCCGAGAAGAACAAGGAGCTCAAGCAGCAGAGCGTGCGCGACCCCTTGACCGGGCTGTACAACCGCCGCCACTTCCTCGAGTACATGCACAGCACGCCGCAGCCGGAAGCGCAGGCCGCCGGCGCGGCGCGCGATCAATGCGGCGCCTTGTTCCTGCTCGACGTCGACCACTTCAAGCACATCAACGATACCTGGGGCCATGCGGCCGGCGACGCGGTCCTGACCGCGATTGCCGCCAGCCTGCGCGAGATCCTGCGCGAGACCGACATGATCGTGCGCTGGGGCGGCGAGGAATTCCTCGCCTTCCTGCCGAGCATGCCCCGCGCGGAACTGGACGAGGTGGCGCGCCGGATCCTGGCCGGCATTTCGGCGGTGCGGATCGCCCACGGCGGCCAGACCCTGGGCGTGAACGTGTCGATCGGCTTCGCGCCCTTCCCGCTCGCCTGTGGCGCGCAGGTCTTGCCGTGGGAGCGCGCGGTCAACCTGGTGGACATGGCGCTGTACCTGGCCAAGGCGCACGGCCGCAACCGCGCCTACGGCGTGCAGGGCTTCGGCGACCCGGCCGAGGTGTGCATGGAAGAGATCGAGCAGAACCTCGAGGGCGCCTGGCGCGCCGGCAAGGTGCAGCTGTCGGTGGTGCTGGGGAGCCAGCCGGATCTACGGGCCAGCGCCTGATGAAGTTGCAGGGCGGACGCTGCTAGTCGACCGCGTCCTGGATCTTCTCGCCGGCGTCCTCCACCTTCTTGCCGACTTCCTCGGTGGCCCGCTTCAGGCCGCCCTTGGCGTCCTTCGTGGCATCCTTGATCTTGTCGCGCGCTTCGTCGGCGGCGCGGTCGGCCTTGGCCAGCTCGCTGTCCAGCTGGCGCGAGACCTTCGCGCCGGCGTCGTCGAGCGCCTTGCCGGCGCGCTGGGCCGGTCCCATCGCTTCCTCGTCACGGCTGCAGCCTGCCAGTGCGGCAAGCAGCAGCAGCGTGCCCAACATGCTCGTCTTCATGTCGACTCCTGGCAGTCTGCTTGCCCACCAGCATACACCGGACGCCAAAAACGCGGCTGACCGTAGAACGCATGGCGCTCATTCGCCCCGCGTCGGGTCGGCCAGCGGATGCTCGCGCTCGTCCTGGATCTCCAGCTCGAGCGCGCGGGTGCGGTCGTCCGCGCCCCAGCGCTTCGTGAACGCGGCCAGTCGGGCCAGCGCCTTGTCGTAGGTATGCGCACGCCGCAGCTTCTGGATCGCGCCGCTGGCCTCGCGCCAGGCCCTGGCGCGCTGCTCGGCACGGGTGCAGTCGGCGGCCGCCTTGTTGAGCGACTGCTGCACCTGGCGCAGCTGTTCGGGCGTGGCCCGGGTGTCGCGCAGGGCGATCAATTCGTCCTGTGCTTCCCTTGCCTTGCACTCGACGGCCAGCGCGACCGCGCGGTCCATGCGCCGCTCGATGCGGGTGCCCTCGGGCCGCACGATGATCCAGGCGAGCCATAGCGCGGCCAGCGAAATGATCCACCAGCGCAGCCGGATCGGCGCGCGCTGTGGCGGCGCAGCCGGGGGCGCAGCGGCCACGCCGCGGCCGACACCGGGCGGCGGCGGGATGCCGGGGCCACGCTGCGGCCGCGCCCCAGGCACCGGACCTGCAGCGGCGCCCGCCGCCGCCGGCGCCGGCGCTGGTGCGGCAGTCGGGGCCGGCGTCGGCGTCGGCGTCGGCGGCATCATCGGGCGCGGCGGCTTGGTGAGCACCGGCGCCGCCATGGCCGCGCCGGTGGCCACGCCCGGCTCCGCTGGCGCGGCCTGCTGGGCCGTGCCGCACCACGGGCAGAAATTCACCCGTCTCGGCATCAGGCGCCCGCACTGCGGGCCGATGCAGCGGTAGACCGTGTCGTCTTGCACTGTGCCGTCCTTCATTCGGGGTCGGGGATGCCGTCGCCGGCGCCGCCTATCCCGGCGTCGTCCGGATCGGGGATCGCATCGTCCAGCAGCGCCGCCAGCTCGGGCAGCGCGCCGACGGTGCTCCACTTGTCCAGCTTCGGGTTCCAGGCCATGTTCCAGGCGCGCGTCGCGGCGTCGATCTCGCCGCGCGCCGCCTGCCCGGCGATCTCGTCGATCGTGAACGGCCCGCGCTGGGCGCCCTGCACGAACAGCTTGTAGCGCGGCTGCATCGGGGCAGCGGCGGCCGGCGCGGCCTTGGCCAGCTCCACCGCCGACTGGTGCTGCAGCGGCCGCTGCAGCACTGCGGCCGCATGCTGGTCGCTCTGCAGGTACTGGGGCAAGATCACGCGCTTGTCCACCGGCCGCTCGACTTCCCAGCTGTAGGCGTCGCCTGCCGAATCCGGCACCGTCTCGGTCCACTGCCCGATGCCGGCAAGCGCGGTTTCGATGTGGTTGGGCGACAGCGTCGGGTCGAGCGCGGCGGCGCGGCGGATCCACTGGTCGTACAGGCGCCGCGCGGTGATGTTCGGCAGCGAAGGCGACGGCAGCTGGGCGCCGGTTTCGTCGACTTCCAGGCGTGGTTCGTACACGCGCAACTGGTAGTGGCGCATCAGGGCCGCCAGCAGCAGCAACTGGTGCGGTCCCACGTTGGCCAGGCGGTGGCGCACCGCGCCGATCACGCCGTCGCGGTAGTACGGCGGCAGGCCGTTGGAGCGGATCGCATACTCGTTGCCGATCTGGAGCCACTCGCCCGATCCCGGCTCGACCTCGAACAGGTACTGGCCGCGCGGCTGGAAGCTGGCCTCGCGGTCGCCCAGGTCGGCCTTGCGGCGAATGACGCCCAGCGCGATCGCCTGCAGGAACCACTCATAGTCGTCTGCCAGGCGGTTGAGTTCGTCCATCGACGGCGACAGCGGATGGCGGAAGCGCGTGGCGTCGAAATGCAGGTGGGTCGGGATCTTCGGGTTCTCGATCTGGTACGAGGCGCGCCAGGTCGGCAGGCCGCGCAGCACCGTCATCGGGAAGCCCGACAGCTCGATGTAGCACACCGCCTTGCCGGCAATGCCGGTGTTGACCACCGAGAGCAGCTCGCCGTGGAAGTAACCGGTGGGCACGGCGGCGCGCAGTTCGGCTTCCATCTTGCGCCAGGCGCCGACGTCGCCGACGCCGATGAAGCACTTGAACTGGTCGGCGCTGGGCGTGAACTCGGCCGAGAAGCGCGCGTTCACCCAGGGCATGGCGCTGCGGATCCATTCGGCGAACACGCGCTGGCGCTCCTGCGGGCTCAATGCCGACAAGCGCTCCAGCAGCGGGTCGACCGGCTCGGGCTGTTCCAGCTCCTGGGCCGACAGCTGCAACTGGGCGCGGCGGAACAGCTTGAGCAGCAGGTCGGCGCGCAGGCGCTCGTCGCCCAGTTGCGGGAACAGGCGCGCCGAGCCGCCGAATTCCAGCAGCACTTCCTCGCTCCAGGCGCTGACGTCGCCCGTCAGGCGCACCGGCGGCGGCAGCACGTCGCCGGCCAGCTTGATGTAGGTGGCGTGCTCCTGGCGCGCATCGGCGCGCAGCTGGCTGATGCGCTGGTCGGCCGCCTGCAGCATGGCCTGGACCTGGCGCCGCCCTTCCTGGAACTCGCCGGCGATGCCGCTCCACTGCGCGTTTCCGTGCTCGTCGGTGCTTTGCGGTTCGCCCAGCCAGGCCGACATGTTGCGCATCACTTCGACCGACTGGCCGGCAGCGACCGCCAGCAGGTGGAAGCGCAGGTAGTCGGCGATGTCGCGCTTGAGGTGGTTCATCACCTCGCGCGCCTGCGGCTCCTTGCCGAACAGGCGGCCGGCCGCCTGCGACAGGTTGTTCAGCGATTCTTCCACCTGGCGCGTGCGCAGGGCATCGCGGATGTCGCGGTAGCGGCGGCCGTTGCGCTCGGCGTTGGCGAGGTCGCGCTGCGCCAGCCGCGCCTTGACCTGTTCCAGCAGCGAGAGCACGAATTCCAGGCCGCCCTGCTTGCGGTCGTCGAGCAGCGCGTACAGGCGCTCGCGCACCCGGGTTTTCAGGCGCGCCGTGACCTCGGCCGTGTGGCGCTTGATGCGGTCTTCGCTGGTCTCGGCGGTGGCGCCGGCCTCGCGGATGGCGTCGCGTTCGAGCTGGGGCAGGAGTTCGGCCAGCTTCTCGCGCCACTGCGCGATGTCGTAGGACGCCATGATGTGGTCGACCTCGAGCTGCACCTTGCTCTCGACGCGTTCGAGCAGCAGGCGCCCGTCCTTGTCGAGCAGCAGGGTGCCGGTGAGCGCGTACTCCGGGAACGGTGTGACGTCCACCGTCCCCTTGCGGAAGTCGGGGAAGATGTCGAAGGGACGCTCGGCCATGTCCATATGCTCGCGCATGAAGCTGTCGCGCTCGGCGTCGCCGGCGCGCCGCGCGGCCACGCCGTCGGTGCCGGCCAGGCCGAAGAAGGCCTTCACCATCAGGCCGGCCAGTTCGTAGGCGCGGATGTCGTCGCGCAGGCTTTGCTGGGTGTCGAGCACGGCCTGGCCGAAGGCGGAATAGGCCTTCGAGTAGGACAGGCGCATGTCGCCGAAGCGCTGCTCGGGCACGCGCGGGTTGTAGGGTCCCAGCTTGTGCTGCTGCTGGTTCACCGCCACCGAGCGCTTGCGGTTGGCGAAATCGGCCGAGGCGAAGTCTTCGAACAGGGTGTCGGCCACCATCTGGTACACGTCCTTCACGTCGAGCGTGGCCTTGTTGGCGAGGTTGGCGGTGTCGACGAAATAGACGTCATCGAAAGGCGCGCCGCGTCCGCTGAGGCTGTCCGGGTCCATCCATGCTACCCGTGCGTTCATGTCGCGCATGGCGGTCTCGAGCTCCATCAGGGTGGCGTAGGCATTGGCCTCGGTGCGCTCCTTGTTGGCCTTGGCGAAGCCCGAGGGCATCAGCAGGACCAGGTCGACCTGGCTGCTTGATACTTCCTGGCGCGCGATGGCCTTGGAGAGCCAGCCGAGATCGAGCACGCTGCCGGCCCCGGTGCCGCCCGCGCAAGAGGCGATCACGACGATGCGGAATTTCGAGGTGTCGACCTGCAGGCCGAGGCGCTGGTAGTTCTCCTTGCGCTCGATCCCGGCATTGCTGCTCAGGACGTTCAGCGCACCCTTGATGCGGCCGCGCAGCTTCGGGTATTTGTCGTACAGGTAGAGCCGCGCCAGGGCGCGGATCTGGCCCGCCCCTTTCGAAGGGTCGATGCCGAGCGAGCGCAGTTTCTTGGGGCGCAGCGGCATCCAGCTTTCGATCAGCGGGAAACGCGCCAGGCTGTCGTCGGATTCGTGGTATTGCGGCAGGTCGAGCGGCTCGACCAGGCGCTCTTCGTCGGTGAGTTTCACCAGTTCGTACCAGGGATCGGTGCGCTGCGACTTGCCCTCGTCGATGATGGAATTGTTGTCGAGGTCGAAGTGCAGGAAGCGCGCCACCGGGAAGTCGGCGATCGACTCGACCCGGGTCGGGTGGTGCCGGTTCCAGACCGCCGACAGGATGCGGCGGCGGATCCGCATCATCACTTCCATGCCGGTGCCGCCGGCGCCGATGAACAGGGTCGGGCGCAGGTCGACTTTGAGTTCGGCTTTAGCGTTCAGTGCTGCGGGGTTGGGGAAATCTGCCATGTCGTTCTCGATGTTGATTAGCGGCGGCCGGTGAACAGGGCCGCGACCAGCGCCACCAGGCCCACCGCCACCAGGGGGCCGGTCACGGCGAAGGTCAGGAATTTGCTGGCGTTGATGATGGCCAGCACCGCGGCGGCCGACAGGAAGCCCAGGCCGACGAACAGCAGCCAGCCGGCGCTGCCCGCCGACGAGGGCGCGACGCGCCGCACCACCAGGTGGTGCACGTAGGCGTTGCGCACAAAGAAGTACACGACCAGCAGGATGAGGAAGACCACCGCGCCGATCGCCAGATCGCGCGTCGAGGTATCGGTGGCCGGCACCGGTGCGCCCGTCGTTCCCGGCACCACCTCGACCGGGCGGCCGGCGGTGTCGGGGGTGGTCTGCGGCAGCGAATCCTGCGGCGAAGCCGATTCTTCCGGCAGCTTGAAGCCGGGATCGGCGGGTGACGGGGCGGATGGTTTCTGGGTGCCTTGCATGGGGTTTCCTTTCTTTCTTATTGTTTGTTGGCGGCCGGGCGTCAGCGTCCCAGCCGCACCTGCGCACCTTCGCGCAGGTCGAGAAGCTGGTGGCCGAACAGCGTGGTCTTGAGCATCGCCACCTGGGCGCCGGCCTTGTCGTAGATCGGTTGCGTGGTGCCGGGACGGGCGCGCATGGTGCGCAGCTCGTCCTCGACCGTGACCTGCGCCACCCGCGGCCGGCCGTAGGCCCAGGCGGCCGCTCCCGCCGCGGCAAGCAGCGCCGCCGCCAGCCCGCCCAGCGCCGCCAGCGGTCCCATGCCGTAATGCACCCGCACTTCGAGCGGCAGCACCGCGTTGGACGCCTGGATGGACGCCGGCGGCGTGAAGATCTCGGGCAGCGGGTCGCCCGGGAACAGCGCGGCCATGCGCTGGCGGAAGCCCTGCGACAGCTCGAGCCGCTGGTTGGCCAGGTGCAGTTCGATCCGGCCTGGCAGCACGTAGGCCGAACCGGCCGACTTGAGCGCCGCCATCGACCATTTGTCGGGCAACTGCGCCACCGGCAGCTGCATCGTCGAGCCGAGCGGCAGCGCCTTGCCCGGCGCCAGGTTCTCGATGCGGCTGCCGGCCAGGGCGATCTTGCGGTCTTCGCCGGCCAGCATCGAGCGCGCACTGAGCGTGGCCGAGGCGATGGTGTACGGGTACATCGCGTTTTCCAGGCGCCAGGTGACGCTGGCGCGCGGCGTGCGCGCATCCGGGTCGACGTCGGCGCGCAGCGCCCCGCCCGGCGCCTGCGAGAAAGCCACGCCCGGCGCATCCTCGACCTGGGCCGGCACCAGGCGCACGGTGTCGCGGTCGAGCGGCTTGAGGCGCGCCGGCTGCTCGGTGATCACACTGGCGATGCGCTTGTCGGCCAGCAGGGCGTCGAGCGCGCGGCCGCCTTCCTTGCCGACCGCGAAGGCATAGATCATCAGGCCGTTGGCCTGGTAGTGCTTGCCCTGGACCGGCATGCGCAGCGGGAAGGCCACCACCTTGTCGATGGCCGCGCCGCGGTGGATCAGCTCGTAGAATTCACGGTTGCGCGCGGCCGTGGCCTGGTCGTTGTTGGGGCTGTTGCGATTGTTGGTCACCAGCCAGACGATGCCCGGCTTGCCGCCCAGCGCCGTGCCGATGGCGGCCTGCACGGCTTCGCCGAGGTCGGTGTCGGCCAGGGCATTGCTGCCCGGCTTGCGCGCGGTGTCCAGGTTCGCCAGCGCGGCGTTCACGCGGCTGCGCACGGTCTTGCCGTCGGCCTTGAGCGACAGCAGCGCCCTGGGCGAAGGCGCACCGGGCAGCGACTGGTTGAAGGCCGCCAGCACCAGCGCGTCGCCGGGCTGCACCACGGCGCCGGCGAGCGCGCCCACCAGCGGCTTGAACTGCGACCCGGGATCGCTGTAGAAGGGCTCCATCCAGCCCGAGTTCTGCACCAGCACAACGTGCGGGGTCGCCCAGGCGCCGGCAGCCGTGGAGAGCAAACCCGGCAGCGCCAGGGCTGCAAGGAGGTGCCTGAAGCGCGCCCTCATGCCTGCTCTTCCAGGCGCCAGCCGCGCATCGCATTCCAGTCCGGATGGTGCAGCCACAGGCAGCCGGCATGGACGAAGGGCACGCATTCGAGCGGGCGGGACAGGCGCACCACTTCGTCGAGGATCACGTTGCGGCGGCCGATCCATTCCACCGTGGTGCGCGCGATGACCTTCGCGTCGAGCGCGTCCTCGGCGCGCCCGGTGTATTTGTGCAGGCGCAGCACCAGCCCGCTCGGCTGGCTGCGGTTGTTATTAAAGGCGCGCAGCAGCGGCAGCACCAGGGTGTCGTCCTGGTTGAGGTCTTCCACGTGTTCGCTCGACCAGGGCTCGTCCAGCACCGGATGGCCGCGCCGGAACAGGAAATTGGCGAAGCCCAGGCGCGCGCCGTCGATCGGCGCCGCCTCCGGCCGTTCGCTGCCGAGTTCCAGGAAAGAATAGCCCTGGCCGTCATGGCCGATGTGCCACAGGCGGCCGTCGCGGCTCTGGGTGGGGCCGCCGAAGGCCAGGCGCGGTTGCCAGCCCGGCGGCCAGGGCGTGAACAGCGGCGGTTCGCCCGGGCGCCACGCGAGCTGGCCCTGTTCGTGCAGCCAGAACAGGCGGCCGTCGTAGCCGAACGGGCGCGACCAGCCGGCTGTGGGCAGGTCCGGACACGCGAACTCCTCGACCGCGTCGATATCCACCCGTGCGCTCCACAGGCGCACCTGGGGGCCGGAAGGCGCGTCGGGCGCGACCAGGCAGGCGATGTGGCGGCGCATCGCGCCGGGGGCGGCCACCAGCGGCGCCTGCAGCACCGGCTCCAGGCGGTAGCTCTCGTTGACGGGGTTGATCCACAGGCGCTGCAGGCCGCCGTTGGTCGGCACGATGGCGACCTCGCCGCGGCGCGGTTCCAGCACCGGCAGCCAGGCATAGTTCGAGACCGTGAAGGCCAGGCTGGCCGCGCCCTCGTCAGGCGCCATCACGTGCCACAGCCCGGCCACCGGATCCCAGTATTGCAGCACGCCGCGCGTGTGCGCCAGCGCCAGCAGGCGCTGTTCGGGAAAGCCGTAATGGGCGGCGGCGAACACGCAAACCGCATTCGGCGGCGCCGGCATCGTCAGGTCGCAACGGCCGGGATGCGGCGCCGCGGGGCGCTCTTCCAGGCTGTCGCCGAGCGGCAGCGACGTGACCGGCAAGCCATGTGGCACATGGCGCGGCAGCATGACGTCGCCGTCCGCCCCCCACCAGCCGGGCTGGCGCGAGGGCGTGCCCGGCAGGCGCTGCAAGGGCTTGCCGCAGTTGGGGCAGAAGGCGAAGCCTTCGGGATAGATGGGCGCGCAGCCGCAGCTGGTCGGCAGCGAGGCGCCGAGCAGGCGGGCGACATCCGGCAGGCGCCCCGGCGCATGGGCCTGCCAGTCGATGCGGCCCAGCCCTTCGCTGGCCAGCAGTTCGAACTGCCCGCTACGTTCGTCTTCCTGCCAGACACTGGCAGGCGTTTCCCATCGGTATGCCATTCGTCGCCTTGTTGCACGTTAGTGCTGGGGTTTTGTTGACCGCAATCCAGCCTGTCGAGGCCGTTGTTGTTGCTCAAATCATAGCGCCGGCCACTGCCGCGCGGCGCGCCGTACACGGGGTAGCGCGCGGTGGCACCTGAAGGATCAATAGATGAGACAAAAATGGGCTGATACGGGGAACTTTTGGCCAACGTACGTATAATGGCGGCGATTTCGCTTCCATTTCCGTCCAACATGCATACCCCAGCGTCACCCGCCCTCCCCCATCCGGACGAGCTCCCCGCCCACGCCGTCGACGCCGCCACCACGCACCTGCGCGACATCCTGGCGCTCGCCGTCGAACACGGTCCGGGGCATGCCGCGCTGATGGTCCACGACGAGCGCACGCCCCTGTCGCGTGCATTGACCGAGGGCTACCGCAGCAACCTGCCGCACGCGCGCTTCATCGATTTCGACAGCGCCACGCCCGAAGCCGTGCTGGCGGCCTTCCGCGCCATGGCGCCGAAAGACCTGGTGGTGCTGGTGCAGTCGACCAACTTCCGCCTGGACGGCTTCCGCATCCGGGTCGAGCTGTTCAAGCTCGGGCTGAAGGTGATCGAGCACGTGCACCTGTCGCGCATGCCGGGGCTGCAATCGGAGCACTACATCGCGTCGCTGGCCTACGACCCGGCCTACTTCCGCGGCACCGGACGCGCGCTCAAGCGCCGCATCGACGTGGCGCCGCATGCGCGCGTGGTGGGCGGCGGCGAGACCCTGCATTTCGGCTCGCCCTTCGAACCGGCCAAGCTGAACGTGGGCGACTACAGCGAAATGAACAACGTGGGCGGCCAGTTCCCGATCGGCGAGGTGTTCACCGAAGCGCTCGACCTGGAAGCGGTGCACGGCCGGGTCCAGGTGCACGTGTTCGGCGACACCTCCTACCGCTCGAATCGTCCCGAGGTCCCGGTGACCCTGGTCATCGAACGCGGGCGCGTGGTCGGCACCGAGAACGCCACGCCGGCCTTCCAGGAGGTGCTGGACAAGATCACCCTCGACGAAGGCGAGGTCTGGGTGCGCGAACTGGGCTTCGGCCTGAACCGCGCCTTCACGCGCGAGCGCCGGGTGGACGACATCGGCACCTACGAGCGCATGTGCGGCATCCACCTGTCGCTGGGCGCCAAGCATGGCGTGTACCCGAAGCCGGGCTTCAAACGCAAGGACGCGCGCTACCACATCGACGTGTTCGCGGTGACCGATGCGGTGTATCTGGGCGAGGAGCGCGTCTACGCGGACGGACGCTGGCTCTGCACGAACTGAGTACATACAGCGCTTGCGCCGGCGGCCGCGTTTCCCGATACTGGTTACCGATCAGGTAACACAACAACAGCGACGGGAGACGGCATGGACGCAGGCAACACGAAGAGACCTTGGGCGGTGCGCGCAATCGCGGCAGGCGCATGGGGGTCGGCAGTGCTGGCATGCTGGCCGGCGCAGGCACAGGACGCGGACGCCATCGGCCGCATCGAGCGCGGGCTGCGCCCGGCGGTGGCGATCCAGGGCGCGACGCCCGATACCCGCACCCTGGCCGCCGAGATGGAACGCCTGCACGTGCCGGGCGTGAGCATCGCCGTGATCCGCGGCGGCAAGATCGCCTGGGCCAAGGGCCATGGCCTGACCCAGGCGGGCGGCGCGCCGGTAACGCCGCACACCCTGTTCCAGGCCGCCTCGATCAGCAAGCCGGTCACCGCCATGGCTGCCCTCAAGATGGTCGAAGCGGGCCAGCTCGAGCTCGACGCCGACATCAACACCGTGCTCACCAGCTGGAAGCTGCCTCCGGGCCCGGCCAGGCGTCCCGCCACCTTGCGCCAGCTGCTGTCGCACACGGCAGGCACCACGGTCTCGGGCTTCCCCGGCTACGCCGCGGGCGCCCAGGTGCCGGCCCTGGTGCAGGTGCTGGACGGCGCGGCGCCGGCCAACACCGGGCCGGTGCGCATCGAGGGCATGCCGGGCGACGCCTGGAAATACTCCGGCGGCGGCTACAGCATCGTGCAGCAAGCCATGGTCGACCGCTCCGGCCGGCCCTTCGACGCGCTGCTGGACGACACGGTACTGAAGCCGCTCGGCATGACGGACAGTAGCTTCGCCCAGCCGCTTCCGACTGCCCTGCTGGCACGCGCCGCCCTGCCGCACACCGCGAAAGGCACGCCGCACCCCGGCGGCCCCTACACCTATCCCGAGCTGGCGGCGGCCGGCCTGTGGACGACGCCGACCGACCTGGCGAAATTCGCGCTCGCGCTGCAGCGCGGCGCCGCCGGCGCCGGCGGCGTGCTGTCGCCGACCATGACGCGCACGATGCTGCGTCCGGTCATGAACGACTACGCGCTCGGCCTGGGAATCGACGGCAGGGCGCCGCAGCACGCCTTCAACCACGGCGGCAGCAACGTCGGTTACCAGAACACGCTGTATGCCTTCGTCCAGCGCGGCGACGGCGCGGTGGTCATGACCAACGGCGACGCCGGCGCCGAACTGGCGGAAGAACTGCTCCGCGCCGTCGCGGCCGAATACCGCTGGCCCACCAAGCAGACCGTGATGCGCAAGGCGATCGCCCTGCCGGCAGCCACCCGCGCCAGGCTGGCCGGACGCTACGAGATCAAGGGCCTCGGCAGCTTCGACATCGCCGAGCGCGAAGGCAAGCTGATGGTCGCCCTGCGCGACAAGCAGTGGGAGCCGCTGTACGCCGAATCGGCGCGCACGCTGTTCGTGCTGTCGCGCGAGCTGGAACTGCACATGGCGGACACTGGCGGCCAGCTGGTCAGCGGATCCTTCAAGGTCGGGTTCACGCGGGTTCGCTGACCTTGGTCACGGCGGCCGGGCTGCGCAGCGGGCAGGCGTCCAGCGGCTCGGCCAGGCGCCGCGCCAGTCCCGCCCGCAGTTCGGCCAGGCCGGCGACGCGCTCGTCGATGTCGGCCAGCTTGCGCTCCAGCGCGGCGCGCAGTTCGAGGCCGGAGGTCGCCGGATCCGCCAGCAGCGGCATGCCGGCCTCGATCTCGGCCAGGGTAAAGCCGAGCGACTGGGCGGTACGCAGGTAGCACAGCCACTCGACCGCTTCCGGCGGATAGTCGCGGTAGCCATTGGCGAGGCGGCGCGCCGTCAGCAACCCGCGCTGTTCGTAGAAGCGCAGCGCGTCGCGGCTCAGGCCGGTGGCGGCGGCCAGTTCTCCAATCTGCATGGCGTCATCCCGAAAAATCGCTTGACCCTGGAGTGTACTCCAGGCTTGAGGATGGAGGCTTCATTCACCCAGGAGTCCCGTCATGCCGATCTCTTCTTCCGCCAACCGCCGCATCGTGCGCGCCAGCGCCGTCTACGACCTGGTCGTCACTGCCGCCTTTGCCACTCCCTGGACCTTCGCCCTGGCCCATGACCAGATCTCGGCGCTGAACATGGCGCTGGGCGGCGCCGCCCTGCCCGCCTTCACGCCCTTCCACCTGCTGTTCGCCTGCCTGATGGGCAGCATCGTGCTGGTGTGGTCGGTGCTGCGCATCCTCGAACCGACCCGGCGCCTGGGTCGCTTCGACGGTGTCGGGCGCTTCCTGTTTTCGACCTGGATGGCCTGGTGCCTGTTTGAAACCGGCGCGCCGGTGCTGTGGCTGTTCGTGGTGCCGGAGTTTGCCTGGGGGGTGGCGCAGTGGTGGCCGGCCGGCCGCGAGGCCGACGGGCAGCGCTACAATGGCGTTTTGTCCCGCACCTCCACAGCATGCTGACCACCGAACAACGCGACCAATACCAGCGCGACGGCTTCCTCGTTATCCCCGATTTCAAGCCTCTCGACCAGATCGCCGCCCTGCGCCATCGCGCCGAGCAAATCGTCGAGGCCTTCGATCCGAACGAATCGCGCGCCATCTTCACCACCAAGGACCAGGAACGCGCCAGCGACGCCTGGTTCCTCGGTTCGGACAACACGGTGCGCTGCTTCTTTGAGGAAGAGGCGTTCGGTGCGGACGGCCAGCTGCGCCAGGCCAAGGCGCTGTCGATCAACAAGATCGGCCATGCGATGCACGACCTGGACCCGGTGTTCGACGCCTTTACCCGCGACCCGAAACTGGCGGCGGTGGCGCGCGACCTGGGCCTCGAGCAGGCGCAGGTATGGCAATCGATGTACATCTTCAAGCAGCCCGGCATCGGCGGCGAGGTGCGCTGGCACCAGGACGCGACCTTCTTCGACAGCGATCCGATCACCGTCACCACCTTCTGGTTCGCGCTCGAAGACGCCACCGTCGACAACGGCTGCCTGTGGGCGGAGCCGGGCGGCCATCGCGGCCCGCTGCGCGAGCGCTTCCTGCGCAGTGGTGACAGCATCAGCATGGAAAAGCTGGATGCCACGCCCTGGCCGGACGACAGTACGGCAGTACCGCTGGAAGCCAAGGCCGGCACCCTGGTGTGCTTCCACGGCCTGCTGCCCCACTACAGCGCGCCGAACAGATCAAAGGTGTCGCGCCATGCCTTCACCCTGCACGTGACCGACGGACGCGCGACCTACTCGCCGCGCAACTGGATCCAGCGCAATGTCGAGTTTCCGGTACGGGGTTTCGATCAGGCCGGCTGAGTTCGAAGTTCACGGTTTCCGCGATTTGCTATACTGGCTTCAGTATCTTTTAATGCACTTTTAGTGCCTTGATAAGCACTTTACCAGCGTATCCAAAAGCCCAACATGGATTGTCACATCGAGCTCTTTCACGAAGGCCAGTGGCTAGAGGCAGCGCAAGCCAGTTTTTCCGATGTCGTGCGTAGCGGCTTCCGGGCGAACGACTGCGTCTTCGAATATGACCTGGACTATGCCTTCGGCAGCACAGTGCTTCCGGTATCCCTCGCCATTCCGTTGGACGCAGATCGTCACGTCCTGCAGGCCTGGCCAGCCTTCCTGTATGACCTGGTCCCGCAGGGCAACGGGCGCAAATTCCTTCTCGACCGACTCCAGCTGCCGGATGCCCCAGCATCCGACCTGCCGCTGCTGTGCGCCGGTGCCTTCAATCCAATCGGTCGGCTGCGCATCCGGGAAGCAGTCGCTTACTTCGATGAGCATGTCGATCGTCATGGACTTGCCGCGGACGGCTTCGGCTTGGAAGAACTGCTGGCCCGTGCGCCCGATTTCCATGAAACGATGATGGTCTACGGAATGCTGGCCGCAGGCGGTACCGGCATCCAGGGCGTTGCACCCAAGTACCTGCTGACCCAGGCGCATAATGGCAAATGGTATCCAGACGCAGCCCTTCCTGACGATCAGGCCCAGCGCCATTTTATCGTCAAGCGCCCACGCGGCCCTTCTGCAGCCGATATCAAAGTGCTGCGCAACGAGGCGCGTTATATGGAAGTAGCACAGCGCTTGGGCATCCGCAGCTTTGACCTTCCGGTCCTGCACAAGGACATGCTGTTCATTCCACGCTTCGATCGGCATACGCTGGACGGACAGGTGCTGCGTTTTCACCAGGAAAGCGCAGCGTCGATCGCCGGCCTGGGCGGTTTCGGAATCCAGGCCAACCAGTTCCAGCTAGTGGCGGCCATCCGTAAGGTCGTGGACAACCCGGCGGAGGAAACCATCGAGTTCATCCGTCGCGACGTACTGAACCTGGCGATGCGCAATCCGGATAACCATGCCCGTAACACCGCGGTGCAAACCGTCGACGGCGTGACCCGGATCACGCCTTTGTTCGATTTCGCGCCGATGTACCTGGACCCCGAAGGCATCACGCGCGCCGCGCGCTGGTATCACCCCGCGTCGAAGAAGGAGCTGCCACGCTGGGAAGACATTCTGCCGCATCTGGGGCTGGAGCGGGACGAACACCAGCAGCTGATCGAGGCGCTGTTACAGTTCGGCGAACGACTGGGAAGCTTGGCGGACATCATGCGCGAGGTGGGCGTCGACCAGGACATCGTCGATTTCGTCACGCCAAGCATTACGGCGCAACGTCTCCAACTCCTAGAATTGAGGACCTCATGAGCAAACGAAAAACGGTGAACAAGGAGCAGACCAGGGAACGACGCAACCAGCTGCTGCAAACTGCCGCAGCAGCCCAGCTGTCGCTCACCGAAGGCGTCCGCGAAATGCGGGCAATTTCCGGCCTGACACAGGAAGAATTCGCCCGTCACCGCGAAGTCAGTGCGCGTGTCATCAAGGCGCTCGAGCTGGGCCAGGGGAATCCGACCGTGGCGACCTTGAACCGCATCGGGGAGTTTTTCGGTCTCGAAGTTGCATTTGTCCCCTCCAAACAAATTCGATCCTCAGCTACGGAGGCCGCGCATGAACTCGAAACCGAACGGCCGTCCGGTGCACCAACCCATGCGGATATCGTTGCAAGGATTGCCGATCTCAAGAGCATTGAACGTTACCGCCACCTTGCCGACCTGACTGGAGTAAGCCGCCTGAAGGAGCTTGCAGAGAATCAGGAGCGTCTGCTCGCAAACATAAGGCAGCTTAATCAAATGTTCCATGGTCTGGACAAACAGCTGGACGAGTTCGAACACGTCCGTAAGGACCTCGAACCTGCACGAGAGTCTGTGCCGACTCTGGAGCCCAGGCGCAAACCCGTGCCAAAAAAAATGGCTGCAGTGACTGCATCTGCCGGCAAGAAGCGCAAGACCGGTTCTTCCTGACCCAAACAGGTCAGCGCCAAGCGTAAAACGGCGCTACCCTACAAACCCGGCCACAGCTGCGCCGTGTTTGCCAACTCGAACCAGTAGGCTCACATCACCCGCACCCAGCCGCCCTTGTAGAGGATCGGTCCGGTCGGCCCATCCGGATTGGGCGAGCCGCCTGCCGGTTCCAGGCTGACCGCCAGCAGCGCCACGTCGGCGCCCAGCGCCTGGCGCGTGAGCGGCAAGCTCAGCTCGCGGCCGCCTTCGAGCACGCCCAGCGAACGCGGATTGCCCTGGCGCGGCACCGCCCACAGCTGCAGCACCTTGCCCGGCGCCAGCGGCTGCGTCTCGACCAGGCGCACGCTCAGGCGCTGGCGGTCGCGGTCGGCCAGCACCAGCAAGGCGGTACGGGCCTGCTCGTCGGTCAGGGTCGCGATATCGCTGACGGCCGGTTCGCGGCGATCCTGCATGACTGCCACCAGCAGCAACGCGGCCAGCATGCTGGAGCTCACGCCCAGGGTACGCCAGTAACCGAGCGACCCGTGGCGCCAGAACTGCCAGGACGGCGCCTTCCGGCGCAGGCCGAGGCGGGTCTCGATCGCGCGCCAGACCTGCATGCGCGGGGTGGCCGCCGGGACGAATTCGGCCATGGCCCCGAGGCGCGTGTTCCATTCGGCGACCGTGCGGCGCAGCGCGGCATCGTCGTGCAGGTAGCCCTCGAAGCGGCGGCGCGCATGGCCGCGCAGGGTGCCCAGCACGTAGCCGGCCGCCAGGCGGTCGCGCAGGAGCTGCTTGCCGCGCAGGTTCATGCCGCCCTCCCGCCGCCCGTCAGGCAGGCCTGCAACCGCGCCAGGCTGCGCCGGATCCAGGTCTTCACCGTCCCCACCGGCAGCGCCAGCTTCTGCGCAACGTCGCTGTGCGACAGGTCGTGGAAGAAGGCCAGGCCCACCACCTTGCGGTGCCTTTCCTCGAGCGCCGACATGCAGGCCGCCAGTGCCCGCGCCTCGCTGCTCAGCTCCAGGGCCTCGGCCGGATTGGCGGCCGGGTCGCGCAGGCTGGCCAGCACCCGTTCGTCGAAGTCTTCGCCATCGATCTCGACCTCGACCTGCAGGCGCCGCAACAGGTCGAAGGACTTGTTGCGCACGATGGTGCTCATCCAGGTCATCGGCGCCGACAGGCCGGCCTGGTAATCGCCGGCGTGATGCCAGATCGACACGAAGCTTTCCTGCAAGGCCTCTTCGGCCAGCTCGCGCCGGTGCAGGATGCGCAGCGCCAGCCCGTACAGGCGGGGTGAACTGGCTTCGTACAGCTCCCGGAAAGCGAACGCATCTTTCTGCGCGGCGCCACGTAACCAAGCATTCAGCTGTAATGGATTTAGCAAATTTGACGACTGAGCCACAGGAGTGCCTTTGCGACGATGGATATTTTTGACGTTTTTGCCAAGGATGTTACAAACTTAACATATTTACGTCGAGGCAATGCAAGAAAAATATCTTGAATCCGATCGGGCCCGGCCTGCGTATATACCTGGGTAGCCGTGCCGCAGCAAACGGTGTCGCGGCAAGTTTGCAAGCCCCTGGAGGGGACCACAACATCAACGAGGAGATCATCATGCAATCTGGTAAGCAATACCCCTGGGCCGCCGCCCTCCTGTCGGGCGCGGTCCTTGCCGCGCTGGCCCTGCCCGCCGCTGCGTCCAGTCACCGCGAAGCGCCCTTCCTCACCAATGCGCCGAAGGTCGACGGCACCGACTTCTACATGTTCCGCAGCTACGCCCCGGGACGTGAAGGCTACGTGACCATGATCGCCAACTTCATTCCCTTCCAGGACCCGCAGGGCGGCCCGAACTTCTACCAGTTCGATAACAACGCCCTGTACGAAATCCATGTCGACAACAATGGCGACGCCAAGGAAGACATCTCCTTCCAGTTCCGCTTCAAGAGCACCTCGAAGCGCACCGCCCTCAATGTGGGCGGCAAGCAGATGCTGATCCCGCTCATCAACTCGAATACCGTCAGCGGCGTCAATCCGGCCTCGCTCAACGTGCGCGAGACCTACACCATCGACATGGTCAAAGGCGACCGCCGCAGCGGCGCCCGCACCCGCCTGGCCGGCGCCGGCGGTGCGACCGAATTCGACAAGCCGGTCGACAACATCGGCGACAAGACCTTCGGCGGCGCCGCCGGCTACGAGACCTACGCCAACCAGCACATCTACGACGTCAACATCCCCGGATGCGGCACCGGCCGGGTCTTCGTGGGCCAGCGCAAGGAGCCCTTCTACATCGCGGTCGGCAAGATCTTCGACCTGGTCAACCTGAATCCGCTCGGCGCCGAGGTCAACGGCAACAAGAACGACCTCGAAAACAAGAACGTCAGCGCCATCGCGCTCGAGCTGCCGATCGGCTGCGTGACGGCGGCCGGCGAGCCGGTGATCGGCGCCTACGCCACCGCCAGCATGCGCCAGGGCCGCCTGATCAATCCGGCACCAAGCAGCGGCATCAACAACGCGGTCAAGGAGGGCGGCGCCTGGGCCCAGGTCTCGCGCCTCGGCATGCCGCTGGTGAACGAAGTCATCATCGGCATGGACGACAAGGACCGCTTCAACACCTCCAAGCCAAAAGACGACGGCCAGTTCCTCGCCTACGTCACCAACCCGACCCTGCCGGCCCTGATCGAGACCCTGTTCCCGTCCGCCAAGGCGCCGACCAACTTCCCGCGCAATGACCTGGTCACCGCCTTCCTGAAGGGCATTCCGGGCGTGAACCAGCCGAAGAACGTGGTGGCGTCCGAGATGCTGCGCCTGAACACCAGCATCGCGCCGACCGCGCTGTCCAGCCAGAACCCGATGGGCGTGGCGGCAGGCGACAACGCCGGCTTCCCGAACGGCCGCCGTCCGGCCGACGACATCGTCGACATCGCGCTGCGCGTGTCGATGGGCGCGCTGTGCGTGCTGACCGGCAGCGGCGACGCGCTCGGCGTCGGCTGCAAGCCGGCCGATGCGCCGGCCGGCGGCCTGGCGCTTACCGACGGCGTGCGCAAGACCGCGGCATCGTTCAAGCCGGCCTTCCCCTACCTGAACACCCCGCTGCCGGGCAACCAGTAAGAGGAGAACGCCATGACTTCCACCATCCACCGCATCCGCAACGGCGCGCTGCTGGTGTCGCTGGCCCTGCTGCTCGGGGCCTGCGGCGGCAGCAACGAGCGCGAACACGTGGTCACGCCGGCGCCGCCGACGGGCACCAACCCGCCGCCGGCCGCCGACTCGTTCTTCTCGCTGGTCGCCGCGCGCGTCGCGTCGCTGCTCGACAACGACGAGCCGGCCGCGATCGACAGCGTTACCGCGACCACGCCGGAAAACACGGAGCCGGAACCGCTGCCGTCGAGCTGAGTTGAACCGACGACGGGACGCGCCGTGCGGCCCGTCGTCTCCGAAAAGCGATGGAGCAATGATGTCGAAGTTTCCCCCCCTGCTGCTGGCGCTGCTGCTGACCTGCAGCGCCGCCGCAGCGCCCACCATTCCGTCCAGCGGCCGCCAGGTGCTGGAACGCCTGCCTGCACGCTTCGACCCGGTGCAGCGCGAACTGACGCAGCTGCGCGCCGAACTGGCCGCCAATCCGCGCGACGTGGCGCGCGCCTCCGCGCTCGCGCAGCGCTGCATCGAGCAGGCCCGCCGCGACGGCGACCCGCGCTACCTCGGCTACGCCCAGGCCGCGCTGGCGCCCTGGTGGAAGCTGCCGCGCCAGCAGGTCCCGGCCGAGGTGCTGGTGCTGCGCGCCACCCTGGCCCAGAGTACCCACGCCTTCGCCGCGGCGCTGGCCGACCTCGACGAGGTCGTGCGGCGTGAGCCCGGCAATGCCCAGGCCTGGCTGACCCGCGCCACCATCCTGCTGGTGACCGGCGACCATGCCGGCTCGCGCAGCAGTTGCGCGCGCCTGTTCGGACGTGCGCCGGACCTGGTGCTGCAGACCTGCCTGGCCGCCGCCGGCAGCGTCAGCGGCCAGGCCCGCCCCAGCTACACGAGATTGGCGCGCACCCTCGCCGGGCGCGCCGACGCCCCGGCGCCGCTGCGCGCCTGGTCGGCCACCCTGCTGGCCGAGATGGCCGAGCGGCTCGGCGAGCATGCCTCCGCCGAGACCCATTTCCGCGCCGCCCTGCGTGCCGATCCGCAGGACAGCTACCTGCTGGCCGCCTATGCCGACTTCCTGCTCGAGCGCGGCCGGCCGCGCGAGGTGCTGCCCCTGCTGGAAGGGCGCACCCAGGCCGATGCCCTGCTGCTGCGCCACGCGCTGGCCCTGTCCGCGCTCGGCGCCCCCGAGGCCGCGGGCCAGCGCGAAGCGCTGCGCGCCCGCTTCGAAGCGGCGCGCCGGCGCGGCGACACGGTGCACCGGCGCGAGGAGGCACGCTTCGCGCTGGCGCTGGCGCGCGACCCGGCCGAGGCGGTGCGCCTGGCCAAGCTGAACTGGGCGGTACAGAAGGAGCCGGCCGACCTGCGCATCCTGGCGCGCGCCGCGGCCGCCAGCGGCGACGCCGACGCCGCCCGCCTGGTGCGCGACTGGCTGCGCCACAGCCGGCTCGAAGACCGCAGCCTCGCGGCCGCGGCCCCGCGCACGGGAGCCGCAACATGATGCGCCTGCTTGCCTCCCTGCTGGCCCTGGCGGCCATGCTGTGGGCGCCAGGCGCCCAGGCCCACAAGGCCAGCGACAGCTACCTGAACCTGACCGTCGAGGGCGCGCGCATCGAGGGACGCTGGGACATCGCCCTGCGCGACCTCGAACTGGCGGTCGGCCTCGACGCCGACGGCGACGGCGCCCTGACCTGGGATGAAGTGCGCGCCCGCCACGGCGCGATCGCCGCCTATGCGCTGACCCACCTGAAACTGTCCGCGGGCGGCGCCGACTGCCCGCTGCAGGTCACGCAGCAGCTGGTCGACAGCCATACCGACGGCGCCTATACGGTGCTGATGCTGCAGGGGGCTTGTGCGGCGCCGGTGGAAACCCTGGCGGTCGGCTATACCCTGCTGGCCGAACTCGACCCGCAGCACCGCGGCCTGCTCGCCCTGCGCCATGGCGCCGCCACCTCCAGCGGCATCCTCGGCCCCGACAACCCGCGGCCGCAGTTGCAGCTGGCCGAGCCCGCGGGCTGGCGCCAGTTCCTCGAGTACGCAAAACAGGGCGTCTGGCACATCTGGATCGGCGTCGACCACATCCTGTTCCTGCTGTCGCTGCTGCTGCCGGCCGTGCTGCTCTATCGCGACCGGCAATGGGTGGGGCGCGAGGGCTTCCGCAGCGCCGGCATGGACGTGCTGCGGGTCGTCACCGCCTTCACGCTGGCGCATTCGCTGACCCTGACCCTGGCCGCCCTCGGGGTGCTGGCCCTGCCTTCGCGCCTGGTCGAATCGGCGATCGCGGCCTCGGTGATCGTGGCCGCGCTGAACAACCTGCGGCCCCTGTACCAGCGCGGCCGGGTACTGTTTGCCTTCGGTTTCGGCCTGCTGCACGGATTCGGTTTCGCCAGCGTGCTGGCCGACCTCGGCCTGCCGCAGGGCGCGCTGCTGCTGTCGCTGGTGGGGTTCAACCTGGGCGTCGAGCTCGGCCAGCTGGCGATCGTCGCCGTGTTCCTGCCGCTCGCGTGGCGGCTGCGCAAGGGCCTGTTCTACCGGCGCGTGGTCATGCTGGGCGGGTCGGTGGCGATCGCCCTGGTGGCCGCAATCTGGCTGGCAGAGCGCAGCCTGGACCTGCAGCTGGCGCCCTGGAGCCGGGCGTTCGCATGAGGAGCGGCGCGGCGATCCGTGCGCATCCGCCACATATGCATTATGTATCAGCTTTTTTACAAATCCACTGAGCAATTGATTTTTGGTAAAGCTAGAATAGTTTTTCCTATTCCAATTACAATTCCAGGGGAAATATGATACGTCTGCCCATCGGACTAGCCGCGCTGTGCCTCAGTGCCTCGGTTTTAGCTGCGCCTCCTTTCGACGACAAATTCCGCCAGCTCGACGAACTGCTGCCGACGCCGGGCGCCGTGCGCACCGCGTCGGGCGCGCCGGGCCACGCTTACTGGCAGCAGCGCGCCGACTACACGATGCGCGCCACGCTCGACGAGAACAAGCGTTCGCTCACCGGTTCGGGCACCATCACGTACCACAACAATTCCCCTGACACGCTGAAGTACCTCTGGCTGCAGCTGGACGAGAACATCTACAAGCCGGATTCGGCCGCCCGCAAGACCGCCACCCTGCCCTCGCGCGAAGCCTGGCAGGCGCGCGGCAGCGACGGCGTGAAGTTCGACGCCCTGCGCAACGTCCTCGAAGGGAACAGCTTCGACGGCGGCTTCAACGTGCGCAACGTGCGCGACGGCGGCGGTCGTCCGCTGAAGTACACCATCAACGGCACCATGATGCGCATCGACCTGCCGCAGCCGCTCAAGCCGGGTGCGCGCGTGTCCTTCGCCCTCGACTGGCACTACAACATCAACGAGCAGAAGGTGCTCGGCGGCCGCTCGGGCTACGAGAAGTTCGACGACAAGAACGACCTGTTCGAGATCGCCCTGTGGTTCCCGCGCATGGCGGCCTACTACGACGTCTACGGCTGGCAGCACAAGCAGTTCCTGGGCGCCGGCGAGTTCACGCTGGAATTCGGCGACTACGACGTGCAGATCACCGTGCCGTCGGACCACATCGTCGCCTCCACCGGCGAACTGCAGAACCCGAACGAGGTCCTGAGCGCCGCCCAGCGCGAGCGCCTGCGCCAGGCGAAAACCGCCAAGAAGCCGGTCCTGATCGTGACCCAGGCCGAAGCCGAAGCCGCCGAGAAGGGCCGCGCTACCAGCACCAAGACCTGGCACTTCAAGGCCAAGAACGTGCGCGATTTCGCATTCGCCTCGAGCCGCAAGTTCATCTGGGATGCGCAGGGCATCAAGTCGGGCAACAACGACGTGCTGGCGATGTCCTATTATCCGAAGGAAGGCAACCCGCTGTGGGAACGCTACTCGACCCACGCGATCATCCACACCATCGAGCAGTACAGCAAGTACTCCTTCGACTACCCGTACCCGACCGCGATCTCGGTCAATGGTCCGGTGGGCGGCATGGAATACCCGATGATCTCGTTCAACGGCCCGCGTCCGGTCAAGGACAAGAAGACCGGCGAGCTGACCTACTCGAAGCGCACCAAGTACGGCCTGATCGGCGTGATCATCCACGAAGTCGGCCACAATTACTTCCCGATGATCGTCAACTCGGACGAGCGCCAGTGGACCTGGATGGACGAGGGCATCAACTCCTTCGTGCAGTCGCTGGCCCAGGAAGCCTGGGAAGAAGACTGGGATGAGATGCGCGGCCACCCGCGTTCGATCGTCCAGTACATGCGCAGCCAGAACCAGGTGCCGATCATGACGAACTCGGAGTCGCTGCTCCAGTTCGGCAACAACGCCTACGCCAAGCCGGCCGCCGCACTGAACGTGCTGCGCGAGACCATCCTGGGCCGCGAGCTGTTCGACTTCGCCTTCAAGGAATACGCCGAGCGCTGGAAGTTCAAGCGCCCGACCCCGGCCGACTTCTTCCGTACCATGGAAGACGCTTCCGGCACCGACCTCGACTGGTTCTGGCGCGGCTGGT
>NZ_JBFTEF010000017.1:0-93071 GCF_041023745.1 Massilia sp. X63 | reverse complement strand
GTGGCCTCGCGCTACCTGCCCAATTACCTGGGCTGGCGCTGGGCGCTCGACGGCAACCGGATCACCTCTGCCGAACAATTGCTACGCATTGCAATCGGGGTCATCCATAGTCAACGATGACAGCGCCTTCTTTTTTGACGGTTTGCAAGAAAAAACGGATACTGTATGGAATGACAGTAGTCGGCGCCGCCGTCACGTGAATCCTCCGCTCCGTAAAATCATCCACTGCGATTGCGACTGCTTCTATGCATCGGTCGAGATGCGCGACGATCCGTCGCTGCGCGGGCGTCCGCTCGCGGTCGGCGGCCGTCCCGACCAGCGCGGCGTGATCGCCACCTGCAACTACGAGGCGCGGCGCTACGGTATCCATTCGGCCATGGCCACCGCCCAGGCCATGAAGCTGTGCCCGCAGCTGCTGGTGGTCCCGCCGGCGATGGAAAAATACCGGATTGCCTCGCGCCAGATCATGGACATCTACCGCGACTACACCGAACTGGTGGAGCCGCTCTCGCTCGACGAGGCCTACCTCGACGTCTCGGATTCGCCGCACTGCAAGGGCAGCGCCACCCTGATCGCGCAGGAGATCCGGCGCCGCATCTTCGACACCGTGGGCATCACCGCCTCGGCCGGGGTGGCGCCGAACAAGTTCGTGGCCAAGATCGCCAGCGACTGGAACAAGCCGGACGGCCTGTTCCTGGTGCGCCCGGAAGAGGTCGACGCTTTCGTGGCCGCGCTGCCGGTAAAAAAGCTGTACGGCGTCGGCAAGGTGACGGCCGAGAAGATGAGCCGGCTCGGCCTGCAGACCTGCGCCGACATGCGCCACTGGAGCATCGAACGGCTGACCGAACACTTCGGCAGCTTCGGCTACCGGCTGTACAAACTCTGCCGCGGCATCGACGAGCGCGAAGTCAACACTTCGCGCGAGCGCAAGTCGATCAGCACCGAGGAAACCTATACGCCGGACGTGCCGAACCTGGACGCCTGCCTGCGTCTGCTGCCGGATTTGTACGAGCACCTGCTGGGCCGCATCAAGCGCAACGGTGCCGAAAAATTCATCAACAAGCTCTTCGTAAAAATCAAGTTCTCGGACTTCCAGCAGACCACGGTCGAGTGTGTTGGCTATGCACCACATATCCCGACCTATGCGCGCCTGATGGAAACCGGCTGGGCCCGGCACAGCCGCCCGGTGCGCCTGCTGGGCCTGGGCGTGCGCCTGAGCGACACCGAAACGGTCGAGCAACTGCGCCTGTTCGACGACGCGCTGCCGGCGGCGATCGTCGAGGCTGTTGGCGACTCGTCAACAGAATAATTTTTTCCCGCGACAGCGCGCTGAAATTTCCGCTCAGCAGCGTAGAATGTCGTTCCCTTGAAATACTGAAACAATCGGATAACAGCGTATGTGGTTCAAGAATCTCCAGATTTATCGCCTGCCCGCACCGTGGGCATTTAACCCGGAACAGATGGAAGAAGCACTGCAGTCGCAGGCTTTCACGCCCGCAAGCAGCAACGAGCTGCTGCGCCAGGGCTGGGATTCGCCACGCGGCAACGGCAAGCTGGTGCACGTCGTCAACAAGCAGATGCTGATGATGCTGGGAACCGAGAAAAAGCTGCTGCCGAGCTCGGTCATCAACCAGGTCGCCAAGGCCAAGGCGGCCGAGCTGGAAGAGCAGCAGGGCTTCCCGCCGGGTAAGAAGGCCATGAAGGAACTGAAGGAACGCGTGGCCGACGAATTGCTGCCGCGCGCCTTCTCGATCCGCAGCAATGTCTGGGTCTGGATCGACCCGGTCAACGGCTGGCTCGTGGTCGACGCCGCCAGCCCGTCGAAGGCGGACGACGTCATCAAGCTGCTGCTCAAGGCGGTCGACCGCATGCCGCTGGAATCGCTGCGCGTGCAGCGCTCGCCGGTGGCCGTGATGACCGGCTGGCTGGAGTCGGACGAAGCGCCCTACGGCTTCACCATCGACCAGGACACCGAACTGCGCGCCACCGGCGAAAGCCGCGCGGCCGTGCGCTACGTGAAGCACACCCTGGAACCGGACGACATCCGCCGCCACATCGCCGCCGGCAAGCAGTGCACCCGCCTGGCCATGACCTGGAACGACCGCATCAGCTTCGTGCTGACCGAGTCGCTGGCGATCAAGGGCGTCAAGCCGCTGGACGTGATCAAGGAAGGCGAAGCCGTCACCTACAGCGACGACGAGCGCTTCGACAACGACATCACCCTGATGACGGGCGAGCTGGCCAAGCTGCTGGCCGACGTGGTCGAGGCGCTGGGCGGTGAAGCCAAGGCGTAATTAGATGTCGGCGCCGTTCCGGTAACGCGGATGCCAACTATCACCGCGTGGGCGGGGAACCCGCCCACCCTACGAACAGCCTGTGCCCTGTAGGGTGGGCAGGTCTCCTGCCCACGCGTTCAAATAGTGCGTGAATTGACGCGTACTACTTCGCTCCTGCCATCTCCTCGCTGGTCGACGGCTCATCCCCCTGTTCCGGCTTGCCGCTCGAATAAGTCGGTCCCGACCGGTTCTGGTGCGGCGCCGGCTTGCCCGGCAGCGGCGGCAAGGCCTTGGCCTGCTCCAGGTCGATGCCGGCCACCTCGGCCACCCGGCGGCCGTAATCCTCGTCGCAGTGCCACAGGTGCCACACCATGCGCAGCTGGATCGGCGCCGGGCATTTCTTGAGGTCGCCGCCGACGTTGGCGACCAGGTCGTCGCGCTCCCAGTCCTCGAAAGTGCGGTAGCGCGCGCCGGCCTGGGCATAGTCGTCCGTCGTGCGGCTGGTCTGGTAGCGGCCCAGGTGGCCTTCCACGTACTGGTTGTATTCCTTGTCCGGCTTCGGCGCTTCGGCATAGCCGCCCATCAGGCTCGGCTCGTAGTTGATGTGCTTGTCCTCGCCGCGGCCGTCCACGTAATAGGTCATCTGGCCGTCGCGCTGGTTGGTGCGCGCCGCCGCGCCCTCCTGCGGCTGGTTGATCGGCAGCTGCAGGTAGTTCGGGCCCACGCGGTAGCGCTGGGTGTCCGAGTAGGACAGGGTGCGGCCCTGCAGCATCTTGTCGTCCGAGAAGTCGATGCCGTCCACCAGCACGCCGGTGCCGAAGGCCGCCTGCTCGGTTTCGGCGAACACGTTGTCCGGGTTCTTGTTCAACACGATGCGGCCCAGCGGCAGCAGCGGGAACTGGTCTTCCGGCCAGCGCTTGGTGTCGTCGAGCGGATCGAAATCGAGCTCCGGATGCGCGCCGTCGCTCATGAGCTGCACGCAGAATTCCCATTCCGGAAACTCGCCGCGCTCGATCGCCTCGTACAGGTCGCGCGTGGCGTGGCTGGTGTCCTGGGCCTGGATCTCGGCCGCCAGTGCGCTGGTGAGGTTGCGCACGCCCTGCCTGGGCTGGAAGTGGAACTTCACGAGGTGGGCCACGCCCTGGTCGTTGACCAGTTTATAGGTGTTCACGCCCGAGCCTTCCATCTCGCGGTAGGTCGCCGGGATGCCCCATGGGCTCTTGACCCAGGTGACCATGTGCAGGGCTTCCGGGTGGCTGCAGATGAAATCGTAGAAGCGCCACGGCTCCTGCTGGTTGGTGACCGGGTCGGGCTTGAAGGCGTGGATCATGTCGGGGAACTTGATCGCGTCGCGGATGAAGAAGACCTTCAGGTTGTTGCCCACCAGGTCCCAGTTGCCGTCGACGGTCTTGAACTTGATCGCGAAGCCGCGCGGGTCGCGCGCCGTCTCGGGCGACTCCTTGCCGCCGATCACGGTCGAGAAGCGCACGAAGATCGGCGTCTGCACACCGACTTCGTTGAGCACGCGCGCCCGCGTGTACTTGCCGGCGGGTTCGCCGCCGATGCTGCCGTAGGGCTCGAAGAAGCCGTGGGCGCCGGTGCCGCGCGCGTGCACCACGCGTTCGGGGATGCGCTCGCGGTCGAAGTGGGTGATCTTTTCGATGAATTGGTAATTCTCGAGCGTGGCCGGACCACGCTCTCCTACCGAACGCAGCGACTGGTTGTCGCGGACCGGGTGGCCCTGGCGCGTGGTCAGAAAGGGACGCTGCTCGTTCATTGCTCTCTCCTGGTACGGTGCGGTCAGAGAGAGCAGTATAGGCAGGCGCGCGCAGGGACAGCGCGCGCCTGCCGGAGCGCCTGACAATTCCCCTGACGGCTGCGTTGCATCGCCGCGCCGTACTCGCGTACTGTCGCGGCGAGGCGCCTTGCCCTCAGGTTTTTGTCAGACGCTCCAGAAATTACAGCTGCTGGAACACGCCCGCGGCGCGGTTCTTGGTGACGTTATCCCAAGGGAACACCTGGCCGTTCATGGCGACGTACACGCCGGCCGGCAGGGTCTGCGCGACGCCGCAGGCAAAGCCGAGATTGAACAGCGCGTCGGAATTCGCGATCTCGTAGGGGATCATGGCGCCGGTCAGCACGATGGTCTGGTCGAGCCCGGCGGCGCCCAGCACGGCCGCGGTGTCGCGCATGGTGTCGGTGCCGTGGATGATGACGATGGCTTTCTCGTTTGCCGCCTGGCAGGAAGCCAGCACGCGCTGGCGGTCCGGCTCCTGCATGTCGAGCGAGTCGAGCAGGGGCAGCACCTCCAGCTCGACGGGAATGGTCATGCGCGAACGCGCGATCACGGCCGGCAAATGGCTTTCGGCAAAGCCGAGCACGCCGTTCAGTTCGTTGTAGTGTTTATCGAAAGTGCCGCCGGTGGCGATGATTCGCAAAGTCATGTTGGTTTGTCCACGTGCAGAAAAAAGGTGGCTAATGATAGCCGTAAACGGGTGTGTATCCGTATGTGACTGCGCTAGAATCATCCGGATCGGATGAGTAGACTCCCATTTCCATTCTCTTCTTCACTTGTTCCCATGAAAGCCGTCGCACCGGGCACCGTCATCTTCCACCGCCATCGAGGCTATGGCGTGATCACCCACGTCAACCTGCTGACCGGCTGGATCTCGGCGCGCTTCGGCAGCGAGCAGCGCACGCTCGACCTGAACCTGTCGAGCGACGAGGTGCAGCATGCCGACGGCGAGCCAATTTTGTTCCGCCGCGCACCGCCCGACCGCATGCCGCACGCGCGCCTGATGGCCATGGTGCGCGCGCTGCACCAGGCGGGCTACCAGAAGCTGTACCTGTATTCCTGGCCCAAGCCATCGGGGCTGCACTGGCGCTGGCATCTGTTCACCGGCCCGCGCAACTGGATGCAGCGCACCTGGCGCGAAGGCTGGTACGGGTCGGGCGCGGACTACAACAACAATCCGGTGATGGGTTGGGGCGATTCGCCCGGCGCCAGCACCGACGAACTGATCCATGCGCTGGCGAAGTTCGATCCGCAGGGCCTGGCGCAGGCGCTGGGACGCGACGAAGACCACACGGCCTGGTTCGCGCAGGTGTGCGAGCTGCTGTTGCCGGCTTACATGTACAGCCTGAACATGGACCGGCCCGCAGGCGGCAAGCTGGTCGAGGCGCCGCCGGTGCCGGTGGTGCCGGTGCGCGCCGGGCTGCAGCCCTACGCGGGGCCGCAGATCGGCTGGCCGCCGGGCTGGGCAGGTTTGTGGAGCGGCACGCATGTGATGCCGGTGCGGAAGGTGAATCTGATTACCGGGGAGCCGGAGCTGCGCTGATTGTGCGGCGCGCTGCGCTCGGTTTTGTTCTCACTGCGCTGCGCAATCGGATCCCGGCGCAGGCCGGGATCCCATCGTTCTGCCTACGCCGCAACCGTCACCGCTTGCCCAGGGCCTCCGGATTCAGGATGTTATCCGGCTGCCCCGCTGCAAAGCGCACGACGTTCTCGAACGCCGTCTGGAAATAGATCTCGTAACTGTCCTGCTCCACGTAGCCCAGGTGCGGCGTCGCCAGCACCGTCGGGATCCGCAGCAGCGCCGCATCGGGCCGCAGCGGCTCGTTGTTGAACACGTCAAGCGCGGCGGAGCCCGGCCGTCCGGCCCGCAGCGCCTGTTCCAGCGCGCCTTCTTCCACCAGCTCGGCGCGGCTGGTGTTGACGAACAATGCATCCGGCTTCATGCGGGCGAAATCGTCCGCCTTCACGATGCCGCGCGTGGCGTCGAGCAGGCGCAGGTGCAGCGTGAGCACGTCGGCCTGCGCGAACAGCGCCTCGCGCGAGGCCGCGGCCTCGAAGCCGTCGCCCACTGCCGCCTGCCGGCTGCCTTCGCTGCCCCACACCAGCACGCGCATCCCGAAGGCGCGCGCATAGCTGGCGACGAGGCGCCCGATCTTGCCGTAGCCCCAGATTGCCAGCGAGCGCCCGCGCAGCGAGCGCCCCAGGCCATTGAGTACCGGATTAACCGAAGCTGTCTGCCACAGGCCGTCCTTCAGGTTGTTCGCATACGGCACGATCTTGCGGCTGGCCGCCATGATCAGGGCCCAGGTCAGTTCGGACGGCGCCACCGGCGAGCCGATGCCTTCGGCGATCGCGATGCCGTGTTCGGTGGCCGCCGCGACGTCGATGTGGCCGCTGGCCTTGCCGGTCTGCGAGATCAGCTTCAGGTTCGGCAGTCGCTGCATCAGCGCAGCCGGGAAGGCGGTGCGTTCGCGGATCAGCACCAGGGCCTCGAAGGGCGCCAGCCGCGCGGCCAGTTGCCCCATCCCGCGCGCCGAGTGTGTAAATACCTTGACCTCGTGGCCGTCGAGCAGGCGGAAGCACTGCAGGCCGCGCACCGCATCCTGGTAATCGTCCAAAACAGCTATTTTCATGTGAGTTGCTTCCAGTTAACGTTCCATACGTAGCGAAATAACAGCTTCCAAAACGACCTTGAATAGCCTACTACTTTACTCAGGCATTTCTGCTACTTTTTTGTAGTAGCTGAGCACGAATCGGGGTTTTCAGGGTGTACAATCGGCCAATTATTGAGGGTCTGACAGGCTTTATGCCGACCCCAGCAGCACCGTTTCCGGTCCCGTGCGACCGTCGGCACGACCGCCCGCCTTGCAAACCACGCCGCGCTCCAATGGAGCGGAAAGCCATTCTAAGGCACGGCCAGACGGACGATCCTGCCGTGACAGTATTCTTAATTGGCATTGGAGGTATCTATGAACCAGCCCGTGATGGGCGGCGTCGCCGCACTGAACGTTCCAGCTCACGTCAAACACCAAAAGCTCATCAATTGGGTCGCGGACATCGCCGCCCTGACGAAGCCTGACAGCATCTACTGGTGCGACGGCTCCGAAGAAGAGTACGACCGCCTGTGCGCACAGATGGTCGAGGCCGGTACGATGAAGAAGCTGAACCCGGCGAAGCGTCCGAATTCCTATCTGGCCTGGTCCGACCCGTCGGACGTCGCCCGCGTCGAAGACCGCACCTACATCTGCTCGGAAACCCGCGAGCAGGCCGGCCCTACCAACAACTGGATGGATCCGGCCGAGATGCGCCGCACCCTGAACGGCCTGTTCGACGGCTGCATGGCCGGCCGCACCCTGTACGTGGTGCCGTTCTCGATGGGCCCGCTGGGCTCGCCGATCGCCCACATCGGCGTCGAACTGTCCGACTCGCCTTACGTCGCCGTCAACATGCGCATCATGACGCGCATGGGCAAGGCCGTGTTCGACGTGCTGGGTACCGATGGCGACTTCGTGCCCTGCGTGCACACCGTCGGCATGCCGCTGGCCGCCGGCCAGAAAGACGTGCCGTGGCCATGCAATGCCACCAAGTACATCGTCCACTATCCGGAAACCCGCGAGATCTGGTCGTTCGGCTCGGGCTACGGCGGCAATGCGCTGCTGGGCAAGAAGTGCTTCGCGCTGCGCATCGCCTCGAACATGGGCTACCAGGAAGCGCAACAGGGCGGCACCGGCTGGCTGGCCGAGCACATGCTGATCCTGGGCGTGGAGTCGCCCAAGGGTGACAAGAAATACGTGGCGGCCGCCTTCCCGTCGGCCTGCGGCAAGACCAACTTCGCGATGCTGATCCCGCCGAAGGGCTTCGACGGCTGGAAAGTCACCACCATCGGCGACGACATCGCCTGGATCAAGCCGGGCGCGGACGGCAAGCTGTACGCCATCAACCCGGAAGCCGGCTACTTCGGCGTGGCCCCGGGCACCAACGACAAGACCAACCCGAACTGCATGGCCTCGCTGCGCGAGAACGTCATCTTCACCAACGTGGCGCTGACCGACGACGGCGACGTGTGGTGGGAAGGCATGACCAAGCAGGCCCCGGATCACCTGATCGACTGGCAGGGCAAGGACTGGACCCCGGCATCCGGCACCAAGGCCGCCCACCCGAACGCGCGCTTCACCGTCGCCGCGACCCAGAACCCGGTCATCGACGCGGCCTGGGACGATCCGGCCGGCGTGCCGATCTCGGCCTTCATCTTCGGCGGCCGCCGCTCGACCACCGTGCCGCTGGTGACCGAAGCCAACAACTGGGTGGAAGGCGTGTACATGGCCGCCACCATGGGCTCGGAAACCACCGCCGCCGCCGCCGGCCAGATGGGCGTCGTGCGCCGCGATCCGTTCGCGATGCTGCCTTTCATCGGCTACAACATGAGCGACTACTTCCAGCACTGGCTGGACCTGGGCAAGAAAATCGAGGCCCAGGGCACTGCGCCGAAGATCTTCTGCGTCAACTGGTTCCGTACCGGCGAAGACGGCAGCTTCGTGTGGCCGGGCTACGGCGACAACATGCGCGTGCTGAAGTGGGTGCTGGACCGCGCCGAAGGCACTGCGCCGGCCGGCCAGCAGCACCTGTTCGGCACCTCGCCGAACTACGGCGACCTGAACTGGGAAGGCGTGGAATTCACCGAGCAGCAGTTCATCCAGATCACCTCGATCGACAAGGATGCCTGGAACGACGAGCTGAAGCTGCACAGCGAGCTGTTCGAGAAGCTGGCCTACCGCCTGCCGCAGGAACTGGTGGACACCAAGGCCAAGCTGGAAAAGCAGCTGGGCGCATAAGCCGATCCCGGCTGGTGCAATAACAGGAAGGGACAGGCCGCGGCCTGTCCCTTTTGCATTTCCAGCCGAGCATACATCACAGACTGGTTGGAGCAGCCTCCGATCATGCGTACGAATGATTCCGGTTGGCTTTTTCCTGCATTCAAAGTGGCGCTCTCTGCTTGGCACGAGGTTTATGTTGGAGCTTTCCAACGCCACTGAAGGAGGGACTGAGCATGAACACGAAGCGAATCGTTGCGGCTTCCCTTGCCGCGCTGCTGGCGGGAGCCGCCGGGGCTGCCATGGCCCAGGTCGGATCGGCGAAGGAGGCCGCCACGCAGGGCACCGAGCGCAACCGGAAGGAGATGACGAAGGCAGCCGAGCACGTCGGCAAGGCCGTGCAGGTGGTGCACCGGATGGAAGCGACACCGGAAATGCGCGCCCTGCTGCAGCGTGCGAAAGGCGTGTTCGTCTTGCCGCGCTACGGTGAAGCGGCGCTCGGCGTGGGGGCGCGGGGCGGGGCGGGCGTGCTCCTGGTGCGCAATGGGAATACCTGGAGTAATCCCGCCTTCTACCACATGGGAGGCATCACTGCCGGCCTGCAGGCGGGCGCGCAAGCCGGCGCCGTCGCCTTCGTACTGAACGACCAGAAGGCGCTCAACAGCTTCATGCGGAACAACAAGTTCTCGCTGGGCGCCGAAGCTGACCTGACGCTGGTGGACTGGTCCAGGAAGGGGGCAGGCTCGGCCGGGTGGGGCAATATCACTGCCTGGTCGGATACCGAAGGCCTGTTCGGTGGCGCCGCGATCAATCTTACCGACATCGATTACGACGAGGAACAGACCGCGGCCTACTACAACCGTCAGGTAGCGGCGCGCGATGTCCTGAGCGGCAAGGTCAGCAATCCGCATGCGGACACGCTGCGCCAGGCGCTGGCCAATGTGTCCGGCGGCGGCGCGGCGTCGAGCATGGGCAGTAGCGGTACCGCAGGCGCGACGTCGAGCGGTCAGGCCGGGACCAGGAACGCGGAGCGCGAGCGGGAGCGCGAACGCCATCGCTAGATGAAGCCGGCGCCGTCCCGGTTCCGACGCCTCAGTTCCAGCCCATCAGGCAGGGCGGCACCAGCAGCAGCAAGGCCAGCACCAGGTAGATCAGCTGCAGCGGGATCATCCACTTGGCCCAGGTCAGCCAGGGGATGCGCGCCAGTGCCAGCACGCCCACCGTGATGCCGGAGGTCGGGATCATCGGCGTGGACAGCTCGCCCAGCTGGAAGGCGAGGATGGCGGTCTGGCGCGACACGCCCACCAGGTCGGCGAGCGGCGCCATGATCGGCATGGTGAGCGCGGCCTGGCCGCTGCCCGAGTGGATGAAGAAGTTGATCACCGACTGGATCAGGTACATCTTCTGGGCCGCGAACACCGGGTGGCTGGACTGCACCAGCGGCATCAATTCGTGCAGCATGGTATCGATGATGTGGGCCTCGCGCGCGATCACCATGGTGGCGCGCGCGATCGCGATCACCAGCGCGGTCGGCGCCAGGTCCTTCACCCCCTGCATGAAGGCCGCCACCCAGTCGTCGGCGCCGAGGCGCCCGACCAGGCCGACCACGATCGCCATGGCCAGGAACAGGGCCGCGATCTCGTCGATGAACCACTCGTAGCGCACCACCCCCACCACCATCGTGCCCAGCGTGAGCGCGAACAGCGCCAGCACCGCGGCATGGCGGCCGGTCATGCGTTGGTGTCCGTGGTCCGCCACCGGCACCGCCTCCCGGCGCTTGGTCTGGTCCAGTACATAGGTCGGACTCAGTGCCGGATTGTGCTTGACCCGCGCCGCATACCACATCAGGAACAGCACCGTCACCAGGGTTGCGCTGGCCCACACGACCAGCCGGTAGCCCATCCCCGAGAACACGGGCACGCCCGCGATGCCCTGCGCGATGCCGACGTTGAAGGGATTGAGAAAGGCGGCGCCGAAGCCGACCTGCGAGCCGAGGAAGGGAATCGACACGCCGGTCACGGTGTCGTAGCCCAGCGCCAGCGCCAGCGGCACGAAGATCAGGATGAAGGGAATCACTTCCTCGTTCATGCCGAAGGTGGCGCCGCCCAGCGAGAACAGGGTGACGAACACCGGGATCAGCAAGGCCCGCACCAGGGGCGAGCGCGTATGGGCGTGGGCGATCGAGCGGATGGCGGTGTCGATCGCCTCGGTACGCTGCAGCACCGCGAAGGCGCCGCCGACGAACAGCACGAAGCCGATGATCTGGGCCGATTCGACGAAGCCCCGGATCGGGGCCTTCAGCAGCGCCACCGGACCCTGGGGGTTGCTGGCCACGTAGTGGAAGGAAGCCGGGTCGACCAGCTGGCGGCCGTCGACCAGGCGGGTCTCGTACTTCCCGCCCGGGACGAACCAGGTCGCCAGCGCGATCAGGGCCAGGATGGCAAACAGCAGCACGAAGGTGTTGGGCATTCGAAGACGCATACGGATTGACTCCTTATTGGCTCAGCAGGGGACCCGAACGGAAGGGCGTGGCGCCCGCGATCTTGCAGACCTGCATGCCGCGCTGCAGGTAACGGTGGGCGGTGCTGGCGAACAGCAGGCCGTCCTGGCTGGCGCGCAGGGTGGCAGTGACGCCATTGACCGGGTTGACGATGTCGGCCACCGCCTCACCGGCGCCGACCCGGTCGCCTGGCTTCTTCAGCAGCACCAGCACGCCCGATTGCGGTGCATGGAGCGGCTCGACACCGGCCAGCGGGGTTGGGTCGCATTGCGGCGCCGGCGGTGCGCCGAACGGGATGTCGAGCAGGCCCTCGCACGCCAAAAACTGCAGCAGCGCGCGCGCATCCTGCTCGGCCAGGTCGTAGCGCACGTCCATCTCGCCGCGCAGTTCGACCGTCATGGCGGCGCAGGCCGGCGGGATCGGCGTGTCCGCGCCGAAGTGCGCCGCCAGCTCCCACCACAGGCGGCTGCAGGCTTCGTCGAAGGGGGCGCCGCCCGAGGCGCTCGACAGCAGCAGGGCGCGCGCACCGAGCAGCGCGGCCAGCGGTTCCGCCCGTTGCGCCAGCGGGGTGCCCGCGTACACGTGCAGCAGGCCTTCGTTATCGCAATGCAGGTCGAGCACGATGTCGGCATCGATCGCCATCGACAGCAGGGTCTTCTTCAGCAGCGCGACGCTGTCCTGCGCTTCCCAGCGCGCCACGGCGGCGCGCGCCTCGCGGCGGATCGTCGCGACGTTGGCGTGCGCATCGGGTCCGAGGCGCCCGGCCAGCGCCCCCTTCAGTTCCTCCGCGACGTGCAGGAAAGCGCGGTTGAAGTTGACGCCGGTGCCGAGGTCGAAGCGGCCGAAGGGGGTGCCGTGCACCACCTGGGACAGGCCGATGGGATTGGCCGCCGGGACCAGCACGATCTCGCCCTTGACGCGCCCCTGCGCGTCGAGCCGTTCCAGCTCGCGGCGCAGGAACTGCGCCACCAGCATCGCCGGCACCTCGTCGGCATGCAGGGCCGCCTGGATATAGGCCTTCCTGCCGCTGCCGGGCGCACCGTAGTGGCAGGACACGAGTTGGTGGAGGGCGAGTCCCGGCTCGGTCGCGATCGGGTGTGTCTGTATATGCATGCGAGCTCTCCGCTGGCCGGCATGGCGGCTCCGCCGGGGCGGAAACCGCGATGTCGGTTTTTTTACACAGTGTGTATCAATGAAAGAATATTTTCAAATTCCTGTTGAGTTTGCCACAGAAGATGATTACATTTGGAAAATATTTTGAATATTGCATGACATTAAAATAAGCGAAGCAGACAACATGTCCCCATCCGCCAAGGCCAACGCCTCACCCGACATCGGCTTCGCCGAGTCGTCGCTCGGCCAGTCGCTGCTGCGCATGCTGGCCGAAGGCTCGGCGTCGAACCGGACGATCGCCGACCACCTGTTGCGCAACCAGGTGCGCGTGACCGCCCTCGGGATCGAGGAACTGGCCGAGGCCTGCGAGGTGTCGACCGCCACCATCAGCCGCTTCGCGCGCGACCTCGGCTTCAAGAACTATGCGGCGATGCGCAGCGCCGTGGCCGAGACCCTGCAATCGGTGCTGCAGCCGGTCGAGAAGCTGCGCAGCACCATCGCGCGCCGCAGCGCCTCGCCGGCGCTGGAAAGCCTGGGCTATGCGGAAGCGGGCATCATCGCCACCAGCCGCGCGCTCACCAAGGACGAGCTCGATCGCATCGGCAGCGTCCTGATGCGCGCCCGCACCGTGTATGTGCTGGGATTCGGCCTCTCCACCTTCCTGGCCGGCGCGCTGGCCATGCACCTGCAGCCCTTCTGCCGCCACGTGGTCGAAGTCGCGGCCGCCGGCGGCACCGAGGTCGCGGCCAGCCAGCTGGCGACCGTCACCGACAAGGACGTGCTGGTGGTGATCTCGCTGCCGCGCTATACGCTGGCGGCGGTTTCGCTGACCCGCTTCGCGCGCGACAGCGGCGCCACCATCGTCTCGATCACCGATTCGCCCGCGTCGCCGCTCGCCGAACTGGGGCACCACGTGCTGTATGCGCACAGCGCGCACCCGGTGCTGCCCAGCAGTTCGAGCGCGGCGCTGGCCGTCATCGAGGCGCTCGCCGTGTCCCTGATGACCTCCAACAAGGCCAACGTGGCCAAGGCGGCCCGCCACACCGAGGCGATCGCCGCCTACCTCTACGGCGAACACCAGATCCGATCCAGCAGTACGCAGAAAAAAGAGGGCGCCCGCAAGCGCCAGTCCGTGAAGAAGTCCTGAGTCATCACCAACAGGGAGCAATGCATGAGCAAGCACATTTCGAGTACCTTGCGGCCGACCATTCTGGCCACGAGCGTGGTGGCCGCGCTGGGCCTGATGGCGCAGCAGGCCTGGGCCCAGGCTACGCCGCAGCCTGACGTTCCCAAGATCCAGCGGGTGGAAGTCACGGGCTCCCTGATCAAGCGCCTCGACAGCGAAGCGGCGCTGCCGGTGGAGGTGATCTCGCGCGAGAGCATCGACAAGATGGGCGTCACCACCGCGGCCGAGCTCATCAAGAACATCAGCGCCAACACGGCGCCCCTCACGGACGGCCCCAGCATCTCGGACTCGACCTCGGGCCAGCGCGGCTTCAACGGCGCCAACATGCGCGGCATCGGCGTATCGTCGACCCTGATCCTGCTGAACGGCCGGCGCCTGGCCAACTTCGCCTCGCCCGGCGACAACGCCGGCGTCGACCTGAACAACATCCCGGCCGGCGCGATCCAGCGCGTCGAGGTGCTCAAGGACGGCGCCTCCGCGATCTACGGCACCGACGCGATCGGCGGCGTGATCAACTTCATCACGCGCAAGGACTATACCGGCATCGACCTGGCGGCATCGGCCGCCGGCACCCAGCACGGCGGCGCCGGCAAGCGCACCGCCAGCATCAGCGGCGGCACCGGCGACCTCGCCACCGACCGCTTCAACGTCTGGGGCGTGCTCGACGTGCAGCAGCTCGACGCCCTGCGTTCGGGCCAGCGCAGCTTCATCGCCGAGCGCGCACTGGCCACCACGCTGCCGGCCCAGATGTCGAGCAACACCTTCCCCGCCAACGTCGACATCTCGGCCGCCCAGCGCAGCGCCCTGATCGCGGCCGGCCTGCTGCCGGCGGGCAGCCGCGCCAGCCGGGTCAACCCGAGCGCGCCGAACTGCAACCCGCCCGCCACCGTCTACGCGCCCCAGGGCCCGGGCGGCGTCGCCGGCTGCAGCTACGACTACATGGAAGACACCGAGATCTACCCGGATTCGCGCAAGATCGGCTTCATCGGCCGCGCCACCTTCCAGGTCGACGAGAACAACCAGCTGTTCGCCGAGCTGGTGCAGACCGAGGCCACCACCAAGTACGTGCTGTCGCCGAACCCGGTGCGCATCCGCAACCTGCCGGTGAGCATCCTGCCGGACGCCTACCGCCGCGCGCTGAGCGGCCCCGGCCTGCCGTCCACCTTCAGCGGCATCCGCTACCGCATGAAGGAAGCGGGCAACCGCAGCAACGAAGTGACCAGCGAAGCCCAGCGCCTGGTGCTGGGCGCCACCGGCAACATGGCCGGCTGGGACTACGACCTGGCCGTGGCGCGCGCCGAGAACCGCGCGGTCGACCGCTACTTCGACGGCTACGTCCTGTTCGACAAGTTCGACGCGGCCGTGCGCAACGGCACCGTCAACCCGTTCGCGCCTTCGTCCCAGGCCGGCCTGGACCTGATCAACTCGATCAAGGTCGACGACGAGGCGCGCAAGGCCAAGGGCGTCTCGACCTCGATCGACGGCAAGATGTCGCGCGCCCTGGCCACGCTGGGCGGCGGCGACCTGGCGCTGGCCATCGGCGGCGAATTCCGGCGCGAGCACCAGATGTTCACGCCCTCGAAACTGCTCGAGTCGAACAACATCGCCGGCGACCGCGACAGCACGGTGCCGGCCGGCCAGCTGCTCGAGGTCGAGACGGCCGACAACACGCGCAAGGTCGCGTCGGTCTTCACCGAGATCAACGCGCCCTTCACGAAAGAGCTGGAAATGCAGTTCGCGCTGCGCTACGACCACTACAGCGAGGTCGGCTCCACCACCAATCCGAAGATCGGCCTGCGCTGGCAGCCGAACGCCACTTTCCTGGTGCGCGCCTCGGCCGGCACGGGCTTCCGCGCGCCCTCGCTGTCGGACCTGAAGCGTCCGACCATCTTCGGCACCTCGGCCGGCATCCTGACCGATCCGCAATGCGTGGCGCAGGAGGGCAGCATCGACCTGTGCACCGACCAGTGGAACGTCGAGCGCCGCTCGAATCCCGACCTCAAGCCGGAAAAATCGCGCCAGTTCACCCTCGGTACCGTGGTCGAGCTGAACAAGCGCGCCAACTTCTCGATCGATTACTGGAACATCGAGAAGAAGGACGTGATCAGCACCCTGGGCGAGCAGGTCATCATCGAGAACCCGGCCGCCTACAACGGCAAGTACATCGAGCGCGACGAAGACGGCTTCATCTCGAACATCCTCCTCATGAAGGAAAACCAGGGCCGCCTGAAGACCTCGGGCATCGACATCGCGGCCGACTGGCGCAGCGAGCGCGGGGCCTGGGGCCGGTTCGGCGTGAACCTGTCCGGCACCCGCATCCTGAAGTACGACCGCCAGTACGGCCCGTCCGAGCCCTTCCGCAGCAACCTGGGCGTGTTCCTGAACGACCAGGCGATCCAGAAGTGGCGCCACCGGATCAGCCTCGAGTGGGACCACGGTCCGGTCAGCCTGACCCTGGCGAACCAGTACTCGTCCAGCTACACCGACCAGAACACCACCTACGACCCGTTCACCGACAGCCTGCTGGCGCCCAACCACGTGAAGGCCTACTCGCTGTGGGACCTGACCGGCAGCTGGACCATCACCAAGCAGCTCAAGCTGCGCGCCGGCGTGCTGAACCTGCTGGACAAGGATCCGCCGTTCTCGAACCAGGCCTATTTCTTCCTGGCCGGGTACGACCCGAGCTACACGGATCCGCGCGGCCGCAACGCCTTCGTCAGCCTGAACTATTCGTTCCGCTAAGCGAGGGTCTATGCTGAAGAGCCTGTGTTTCGCGCTGGCGCTCGCCGGCGCCTCCGCCGCTGCCATGGCCGCGGAGGCGCCGAAGGGATCGCTGGTCATCATCGGCGGCGGCCTGCGCGCCGAGAACGCCGCGGTGTGGGACAAGATCGTGGCCCTGGCGGGCGGCAAGGGGGCGCGCATCGCCGTGTTCCCGACCGCCGCCCAGAACCCGGCTTTTGAAGGGAGCAAGGCGGCGGAGAACCTGAACCGCCATGGCGCCCAGGCCTTCGTGGTGCCGCTGGCGCCCAAGCTTGCAGGCAGCGACGCCCGCAAGGCGGCGGAGGACCCGGCCATCGCGGACGCGGTGCGCGGCGCCGGCGGCGCCTTCTTCACCGGCGGCGACCAGGCCCGCATCACCGGCTCGCTGCGCCGGCCGGATGGCGGCAACAGCGCGGTGCTCGACGCGCTGTGGTCGATGTACCGGCGTGGCGGCGTGATCGCCGGCACCAGCGCCGGCGCCGCGATCATGAGCAGCACCATGTTCCACGATCCGCCGCTGGACGTGATCCCGGTGCTCAAGCACGGCGTGGTGGACGGCAAGGACATCGCGCCGGGACTCGGCTTCATCGGCGACGAGGTGTTCGTCGACCAGCACCTGCTGGTGCGCGGCCGCTTCGCGCGCATGCTGCCGGTCATGCTGGCCAAGGGCTACAAGCTGGGGCTGGGGATCGACGAGAACACCGCCGCCGTGGTCGGACCGAACCGCGAGGTGACGGTGGTCGGCTACACCGGCGCGCTGGTGCTGGATTTGACCGAGGCCGGCACCGACAAGGCCAAGCCCCTGTTCAACCTGTCGAACGCACGCGTCAGCTACCTGGACAACGGCGACCGTTTCAACCTGGCCAGCCGCAGCTATACGCCCGGCCCAGGCAAGGAAGCGGTCGACAAGAGCCTGCGCGAGCACCGCGAGGCGCTGTTCTACACCGACATCCTGGGCAATACCTCGATCGTCAACCTGCTCGAGAAGCTGGTGGACAGCAACCTGGAGCGCGCCACCGGCCTGGCCTTCGAGGGCCCGGCGAGCCGCGCGCCGGAGCGTGGCTTCGAGTTCACCTTCACCCGGGTGCCGGACAGCCAGGAGTACGTGACCAACCGCGAGGATGCCTGGTCGATCTACCGCATCCGGATGGACGTGCGGCCGGTGCGGATGCAGCAGCCGCTGTACACGGTGGAATGAAAAAAGGCCGCCCTGGATAGAACCAGGGCGGCCTTTTCGTTTGGCAGGAAGTCATCGTAGGGTGCACGGCTTCGCCGTGCGCGCGTTCGAACAGTGCGTGCACTGCAGACGCAGCATCCATGCGTATGGGAGTCGAACGCGCGGACGGGAAACCCGTCCACCCTGCCAAAACTCCCGCTTCGCCTGGCTGGATCAGCCCTTCAGCAGTGGCTTCAGATACTTGCCGGTGACGCTGGCCTTGTTCTTCGCCACTTCTTCCGGCGTGCCCGCGGCCACGATCTGGCCGCCGCCCGCGCCGCCTTCCGGACCGAGGTCGACGATCCAGTCCGCGGTCTTGATCACGTCGAGGTTGTGCTCGATGATCGCCAGCGTGTTGCCCTGGTCGCGCAGGCGGTGGATCACCTTCAGCAGCAGGTCGATGTCGGCGAAGTGCAGGCCGGTGGTCGGCTCGTCCAGGATGTACAGGGTACGTCCGGTATCGCGCTTGGACAGTTCCAGCGACAATTTGACACGCTGCGCCTCGCCGCCGGACAGCGTGGTCGCGCTCTGGCCCAGCTTGATGTAGCCGAGGCCCACGTCCAGCAGGGTCTGCAGCTTGCGCGCGATGACCGGCACCGGCTTGAAGAACTCGTGCGCATCCTCGACCGTCATCTCCAGCACTTCGGTGATGTTCTTGCCCTTGTACTGCACTTCGAGCGTTTCGCGGTTGTAGCGTTTGCCGTGGCAGACGTCGCAGGGCACGTACACGTCCGGCAGGAAGTGCATCTCGACCTTGATCACGCCGTCGCCCTGGCAGGCCTCGCAGCGGCCGCCCTTGACGTTGAACGAGAAGCGGCCCGCCGAGTAGCCGCGTTCCTTCGCGGTCGGCACGGTGGCGAACAGGTCGCGGATCGGCGTGAACACGCCGGTGTAGGTCGCCGGGTTCGAGCGCGGGGTGCGGCCGATCGGCGCCTGGTCGACCGAGATCACCTTGTCGAAGTGCTCCAGGCCGTGGATCGAATCGTGCTCGGCAGGCTCGGTCTGCGAACCGTACAGGTGGCGCGACAGGGCCGGGTACAGGGTATCGTTGATCAGGGTCGATTTACCGGATCCCGAGACCCCGGCGATACAGGTCATCAGGCCCACCGGCAGCGTGAGCGACACGTTCTTCAGATTATTGCCGCGAGCGCCGGTGATCACCAGCTGGCGCGCCGGGTCGGCCTTGGTGCGCTTCTTCGGCACCTCGATTCTGCGGCGGCCGTCGAGGTACTGCGCGGTCACCGAGTGCTCGTTCTTCATGATCTGCTCGAGCGTGCCCTCGGCGATGATCTGGCCGCCGTGCACGCCCGCGCCCGGCCCCATGTCGACGATGTAGTCGGCGGTGCGGATCGCATCCTCGTCGTGCTCCACCACCAGCACGCTGTTGCCGATGTCGCGCAGGTGCTTCAGCGTGGCGATCAGGCGGTCGTTGTCGCGCTGGTGCAGGCCGATCGAGGGCTCGTCCAGCACGTACATCACGCCGGTCAGGCCGGAACCGATCTGCGAGGCCAGGCGGATGCGCTGGGCTTCGCCGCCCGAGAGCGTATCGGCGCTGCGGTCGAGCGACAGGTAATCGAGGCCGACGTTGTTCAGGAACTTCAGGCGCGCCGTGATTTCCTTGATGACGCGCTCGGCGATGTCCTTCTTGGCGCCGCTGAGCTCCAGGGTCTCGAAGAAGGCGAGGGTGTCGCGCAGGGGCTTGTCCGAGACCTCATAGATGGCGCGTTGCTGCGCTCCCTGGCCGATCTTGACGAAGCGCGCTTCGGTGCGCAGGCGTGCGCCCTCGCAGGACGGGCACTTCTTCTCGTTGATGAACTTGGCCAGCTCTTCCTTGACCGCCATCGAGTCGGTCTCGCGGTAGCGCCGCTGCAGGTTGTTGACCACGCCTTCGAAGGTGTGCTCGCGGATCACGGTGCGGCCGCGCTCGTTGACATAGCTGAACGGGATCGCGGTCTTGCCGGAACCGTGCAGCACGGCCTCCTGCGCCGCCTTCGGCAGGGTCTCGAAAGGCTTGTCGAGGTCGAAGTCGTAGTGGGCCGCCAGGCTCTGCAGCATCTGGTAGTAGAACTGGTTGCGGCGGTCCCAGCCCTTGACGGCGCCGGACGCCAGCGACAGGTGCGGGAAGGCGACGATGCGCTTCGGGTCGAAGAACTCGATGTGGCCGAGGCCGTCGCATTCCTGGCAGGCGCCCATCGGATTGTTGAACGAGAACAGGCGCGGCTCCAGCTCCTGCAGCGAATAGCCGCAGACGTTGCAGGCAAACTTGTTCGAGAAGACAGTTTCCTTCTCGGTATCCATTTCATACGCCACGGCGCGGCCGTCGGCCAGGCGCAGCGCGGTCTCGAAGCTTTCGGCCAGGCGCTGCTTGATCTCCGGATTGACCTTGACGCGGTCGATCACGACGTCGATGCTGTGCTTCTCGGTCTTCTTGAGCTTGGGCAGGTCGTCGATCTCGACGATCTTCGCGGCGTTGACGCCGCTGGCGACGCGGAAGCGCACGAAACCCTGGGCCTGCATGGCCTGGAACAGGTCGGTGTGCTCGCCCTTGCGGCCGGCCACGACCGGCGCCAGGATCATCAGCTTGGTGCCTTCGGGCATGGCGAGCACGGCGTCGACCATCTGCGACACGGTCTGGGCCGCCAGCGGTTCGTGCGGGTGCTGCGGGCAGTAGGGGGTACCGACGCGCGCGTACAACAGGCGCAGGTAGTCGTGGATCTCGGTGACGGTGCCGACCGTCGAGCGCGGGTTGTGCGAGGTGGCTTTCTGTTCGATCGAGATGGCCGGCGACAGGCCTTCGATCAGGTCGACGTCCGGCTTTTCCATCAGCTGCAGGAACTGGCGCGCGTAGGCCGACAGCGACTCGACGTAGCGGCGCTGGCCTTCGGCGTAGAGGGTATCGAAAGCGAGCGAGGACTTGCCCGAACCCGAGAGGCCCGTGATGACGATCAGCTTGTTGCGCGGAAGGTCAAGGTTGATGTTCTTCAGGTTGTGCGTGCGCGCACCGCGGATACGAATTTCTTCCATTAAGTTTTTAAAGGCTTTCAATAAGTTTTGCGGGGCCGGCGCACATGGGTGTCGCGGGTGAGCGGGCCAATCGGGGAGAACCCATTAGTGTAGCTGGTTTTTGGAAGTGCTGTACATGCATCCAGCACTTTTGTGCCGCAAGGACACAGCGGCCTGCATGCGTGAGTAGAGGTATCTGATGCGCTCCCGCGCTAGTTCAATAGTCCAGCCGTCAACAATCGGAACTTTTTTATCGGGTCATTCCCGGGTATCCGCACGGACCGCTTCGTAGTAGAGTGTTGATTTCGGGCAAGTCGCATGGGTCTCGTCGGCCATGCGGTCTTGCCGGCAGTGTCGAGCGCGAGGAAAGCATGCAAATTACGACTGAAGACGATTTCACCGGTGTCCAGGAAGACCACCCCTGGGCCGCCCAATTCACGGTGCTGGGCTACGCCAGCGGCGGCATCAGCACCATTCCCCACAACTTCTTCCGCGACTGGCTCGACCAGGAAGCGCAGCATGGCCATTTTCATATCGGCCGCTGCTCGGGCCTCGGGGTAGGCTCGCTGGTCAAGTACGACGCCGGCCACCAGGGCCTGGGGATCGGCCGCTTCGTGGCCGGTGGCCTGCGCCTGCGCTTCCTGCTCAACGGCCAGCACGAGAGCAAGACCATCTCGACCTACATGTTCTCGGTGGCGGGCATGGGCCTGCGCAATGCGCCGCCGCCGCAGTACGGCGATTCGATCGTCAAGAACGACGTCTGGATCGGCGACGAGGTCATGATGCTGGGCGGCGGGATCATCGAGAACGGCTGCATCATCGGCGCCCGCTCGCTGCTGCCGCCAAACTTCCGTTCGGAACCCTACGGCATCTATGCCGGCTCGCCGGCCAAGCTGATCCGCTTCCGCTTTTCCGAAGCGGTGCGCGCGGCCCTGGTCGACCTGGCCTGGTGGGAAATGCCGCTGAGCTGGATCCGCGACAACAACGCAATGTTCCTTCAAGACATGACCGCCGACGAAGACCAGGCCCTTGCCACGATTGCCAGCTTAAAAGCCAGCCGCGAGGCCTATGAGGCGCAGCACGGCAAGCAGACCTGAACCGCTCCGGCAGGGGCGTTCTTGAGGCGGATCACCGCGTTTGCAGGCACCGCCCCGGGCCTGCCGCGGTCTCAGGATACGTGCTGCAGCGCCGCGAAAAAAGCACTTTCGGTTCCTGCTCATCGGCCCCATAATAGCCAGTTGCAGCACACGTTCCCTGACGCTTAGTCACGTGCAGAGTCAGGGCTCTACAAAATCTACTGGAGTATCAACATGGCATCAGTTAACAAGGTCATCATCGTCGGCAACCTCGGCCGCGACCCGGAAATCCGCTACATGCCGAGCGGCGACGCAATCGCGAACATCGCGGTCGCCACCTCGTACAAATCGAAAGACCGCCAGACCGGCGAACAGAAAGAGCTGACCGAGTGGCACCGCATCTCGTTCTTCGGCCGCCTGGCCGAGATCGTCGGCCAGTACCTCAAGAAGGGTTCGTCGGTTTACGTGGAAGGCCGCCTGCAGACCCGCAAGTACACCGACAAGGACGGCATCGAGCGCTACGCGACCGACATCATCGCCGAGAACATGCAGATGCTGGGCGGCCGCCAGGGCATGGGCGGTGGCGACAGCATGGGTGGTGGCATGGATGACGGCGGCGGCTACGAGCCGCAGCAGCGCCCGGCCCCGCGCCAGGCCCCGCCGGCACCGGCAGCCCGTCCGCAGCCGCAGCGTCCGGCGCCGAACTTCTCGGACATGGACGACGACATTCCGTTCTAAACCGAAGCATGTCCTCATGAGCCAAAGCCCGCTTTCTATCAGGAAAGCGGGCTTTTTTCATGGTCGACCCCCGTTCATAAAGCGGTATTGGCTTGCGCGGTTGGCATGCCTCTTCCTGTCCTCTTCCCTCGATGCGTTTTAAAGCGAGGGCGCACATGGCATATTGAGCACGAAGAATGTGCTTGTCTAAGTTAGTAGCCAGGGGTTTGATGAAGCTCAGACAGTCTCGATATACATTGTGGTCGCGTTCGCTATGTGGGCAGAGGGCATGTTTGCCTCGGCCGTGGTAAGGCCCGCCGCCGCAGCGCGTCCATTAACAAGGATGACCGTAGTCTCGAGCGTCGCAAAGGCCGCCAGCCTTCTCCGGTTGGACGAACGCCCGAAGGCGGCGCGACCAGGGTGGCATCCAGTTCGCACGGTGACCGGCAGCTTACTAACGACCGGGAACGCCCTCGTCGGATTCTTCGGGAATGACGTACACATCGCCCGCCGTCGCCCCGGCATCGTGCTTTCTCGCCCGCAGGTCGCGGTAGACGGCGGCGCGCATGATCGTCATCGACACTACCGGCGCGGTCAGCAGGATGAACACCGAGATGATCAGCTCGTGGATGACGGGGCGCGACTTGGCCACCGTGAAGTACAGCATCGAGGCCAGCAGCAGGCAGCCGGCGCCGAGCGTGACGGTGATGGCCGGGCCGTGGATGCGCTGGTAGAAGGTGGGCAGGCGCAGCAGGCCGAACGCGCCGATCAGGACGATGGTGGCGCCGAGCACCAGCAGCAGGGCCACCGGCAAGGCCGCCCAGGCGGGGATGTGTTCGATGCCGCTCAGGAAACCGTTCATTCGATGATCTCCCCGCGCATCAGGAACTTCGCCATTGCCACGGTGGACACGAAGCCGACCAGGGCGATCAGGATCGCCACCTCGAAATACACCTGGGTGCCGAAGCGGATGCCCAGCACCAGCGCCAGCAGGATGGCGCAGATCCACAGCGTGTCGAGCGCCAGCACCCGGTCGTGCGCCGCCGGGCCCAGCAGCAGCCGCAAGGCGCAGCAGCCCATCGCCACCAGCACGCACACCATGGCGTAGCCGATCGCCAGTTCAAGCACGAGTTGCATGGTCGTCCTCCGATTCGAATATCTGGATGAGGGGCGCTTCATAGCGCTCCTTGATGGTCTCGACCCACCACTGCGCGTCGTGCAGGTCGAATACGTGCAGCGACAGCTCATGGCGCTCGGGCAGGATCTCGACCCAGACCGTCCCCGGCGTCATGTTGATGAGGCAGGAGAGCATCGCCAGGCCGTAGGGATCGCGGATCGTCAGCGGGACGCGGATGAACTGCGCGTTCACGGTCTCGTAGTCGCGGAACAGGATGATCCTCGACACGTTGAAGCACGAGCGCACGATCTCGACGAAGGCCATCCACATCAGGCGCAGGAAGGTCAGCGGCGCGCGCATGCGCGGATAGCCGAAGGGCTGCAGCCGGCGCGTCAGCAGCGGCACGGCGATGCCGAGCAGCGCGCCGAACAGCAGGTTGGCCGGGTCGAGCGTCTGGTTCAGCAGCAGCCACAGCGCGCACAGCGACAGCGACACGATGGGGAAGGGCAGCCAGGGCGTCATGGCGTCTCCGCGGCGGGGCCGGGTACCGGGAGCGTGTCCAGCACCTGCCTGAGGTAGAGGGCGGGATGATGAAGGTCGCTGCTGGCGCGCGCCAGGTAGCGGTACACCGGCTGGGCCTGCACCGTCAGCAGCACCGACACCACCAGCAGGGCCGCCACCGGCAGCGCCTCGGCGGCGTGCAGGCGCGGCGGGGCCAGGATTTCCGCCGCCCAGAAGGTGCGCACCCCGAAGCGCATCAGCGACACGATGGCGACCAGGCCGGAAGCGATCACCAGCGCCATCAGGGTCCAGCCGCCGGGGCCGATCGGCGCCAGGCCCGGTCCCGGGTTGACCAGCGCATGGAACATGCCGAACTTGGCGACGAAGCCCGACAGCGGCGGCAGGCCGGCGATCATCAGGGCGCAGCCGGCGAAGGCCAGCGACAGGAAGGCCATCGCGGCCGGCACCCCGCGGCCCTTCGGCTCGACCGGGGTGTCCTCGACGGCATACGCTTCCATCGTCAGCGCCAGCATCGCGGCGCCCGGCGTGCGGATGCGGTCGATCAGCTCGATCAGCAGCACGAAGGCGGCGATGGCGATGGTGGAGGCGATGAAGTAATACAGCCCGGCGGTGACCAGCGGCTGCTGGCCGTAGCCGATCACGGCCAGCAGCGTGCCCGACGAGACGATGGCGGCGTAGCCGGCCATCCGGCCGGCGGTGTCGGTGGCCAGCATGCCGGCCGCGCCGAACACGATGGTCGCCATGCCGCCCCACAGCAGGGCGTCGTAGCCGAAACGCCCGGCCTCGCCCGCGCCTTCCGGGAACACCAGCAGCCAGATGCGCAGGACCACGTAGGCGCCGACCTTGGTCATCAGGACCAGCATGGCGGCCACCGGCGGCGAGGCGGCGGCGTAGGTGGTCGGCAGCCAGAAGCCGAGCGGCCACATGGCGCCCTTGGTCAGGAAGGCCAGCGCCAGCACCGCCATCCCGGCCTTGAGCAGGCCGAGGGCGTGCGGCGGCAGCGCGCCGACCCGTCCCGCCAGGTCGGCCATGTTGAGCGTGCCGGTGGTAGCGTAGATCATCGCCACCCCGATCAGGAACAGCAGGGAGGCGGCCAGGTTGATCGCGATGTACTGCATGCTGGCGCGCAGGCGCGCCACGTTGTAGCCGTGCAGGACCAGGCCGTAGGACGCCGCCAGCATCACCTCGAAGAACACGAACAGGTTGAACAGGTCGTGGGTGAGGAAGGCGCCGTTGATCCCCATCAGCAGGAACTGGAACAGCGCATGGAAGTGCACTCCGATCCGGCCCCAGCGCGGCTGGGCATAGTGCAGGGCGGCCAGGGCCAGCAGCGCGGTGAGCACCAGCATGATGGCGGACAGGCGGTCGGCCACCAGGGCGATGCCGAAAGGCGCGGCCCAGTTGGCGGCGAAATACGCCTGCATCCCGCCGGGCCAGTGCTTGTCGGTCAACAGCACCAGCGCCAGCGCATTGGCCAGCAGGCCGAGTAGCGAGACGTAGCCGACCGCAAATTTCAGCCGGTGGCGGCCCTCGGTGAGCGAGGCGAGCAGCGCGCCGCACAGCAGCGGCAGCAGCACCGGCACGATCACGAGGTGGCGGGTCCAGTCCAGGCTCATTCTTCGGGCTCCTCGCCGTCGACGTGGTCGGTGCCGGTCAGGCCGCGCGCGCCGATCATCACGACCAGGTACAGCGCGGTGGTGGCAAAGCCGATCACGATGGCGGTGAGCACCAGCGCCTGCGGCACCGGGTCGGCCAGGAGCGCCGGATCGGGCGTGGTGCCGGGCGGCGTGAGCGGCGGCCGGTCCACGCTCAGGCGGCCCATGGCGAAGATGAACAGGTTGACCGCATACGACATCAGCATCAGTCCGGTGAGCACCTGGAAGCTGCGCGGGCGCAGCACCAGCCAGATGCCGGAGCCGAACACGATGCCGATGGCGAGCGAGAGCACGGTTTCCATTACCCGATCTCCTTGGTGGGTGGCATGGCGCCCGCGGCGGCGCCTGGCTTGGCCCCTGCCGCGCCCGACACCGCGCGCCGCGAGCGCAGCGACTGGTGCGCCAGCGCTACCAGGATCAGCATGGTGGTGCCGACCACCACCAGGAACACGCCGAGGTCGAACACGAAGGCCGAGGGCAGGTGCAGTTCGCCGAACAGCGGCAGCGTGACATGGGCGGTATGGCTGGTCAGGAAGGGATAGCCGAGCAGCCAGGCGCCGAGGCCGGTGCCGCAGGCGGTTGCCAGGCCACAGCCGATCCAGCGGTGCGGCCGCAGGCGCAGGCGCGACTCGACCCAGTCGGTGCCGGCCACCATGTATTGCACGATCAGGGCGGTGGCGAAGATCAGGCCCGCCACGAAGCCGCCGCCCGGCAGGTTGTGGCCGCGCATGAAGAAGTACACGGCGACCACGCCCATCACCGGCAGCAGGAAGCGCAGGTACACCGCCTGCACCATCAGGTAGCCGTCGCGCGCCTGTTGCCCCGGCTTCTGGCCCACCGCCGGGTCGACGTCGTTGGCCTGCTGCACCGGAATGGCGACGCTCTCCGGCGCCGGGCGGAAGCGCCGCAGCAGGGCGTAGACCGTGAGCGCCACCGCCGACAGCACGGTGATCTCGCCCATCGTGTCGAAACCGCGGAAGTCGACCAGCAGCACGTTGACGACGTTGGCGCCGCCCCCCTCGGGCAGGGCGTGCAGCACGAAGAAGTCGCGCAGGGCGGCAGCGGCGCCGTCCTGCGGCGTGCTCAGGACCGCGTAGCTGGCCGCCGCCAGCCCCAGTCCACCCGCCACCGCCACCAGCGCGTCGCGCGAGCGGCGCAGGCCGGTAGCAAGCGGGATGCGCCCCGCCAGGTGGGCCGGCTGCAAGCGTGGCGGCAGCCAGCGCAGGCCGAGCAGGATCAGCACCGTGGTCACCGTCTCCACCATCAGCTGGGTCAGCGCCAAATCGGGCGCGGACAGCCACAGGAAGGTGGCGCTGGTGGCCAAGCCGGTGCCCCCGACCAGGGCCAGGGCCGCCACCCGGTGGTACTTGGCCTTCCAGGCGGCCGCCACGGCGCAGCCCGCGCCGATCAGCCACAGCAGCGCGAACAGCGGATCGGCATTGGCCAGGGCGGGCGCGGCGAGCTGCGGCACCGGCCAGGCCAGCAGCAGGGGCACGGCCACCATCGCCGCCATCAGCACCAGCAGCTGGGGTTGCAGGCGCCGGGTGCCGGCCACGCGGATCAGCCAGGATGCGCCCTGCGCCAGGCCGAGCATGACGTTCTCGTAGAGCTGCGCGCCCTTCAGGCGGTGCAGCACCGGCACCCGGTCGCGCTGCGCGAGTGCGAACCGGTTACGCAGCACGAGGTAGCCGAGCAGGCCCCCGGCCAGCGCGGCAATGCTCATCAGGAGCGGCAGGTTGACGCCGTGCCAGATCGCCAGGCTGTACTCGGGCATGGTGGGCCCGAGCACCGCATGCGCGGCCACCGCCAGCACGTCGCCCACCACGCGTTCGGGCAGCACGCCCACCGCGATGCACAGCAGGACCAGGCATTCGATCGGCACCCGCATCCAGCGCGGCGGCTCGTGCGGCTCTTGCGGCAGGTCGCGCGCCAGGGGGCCGAAGAACACGCTGATGAAGCGCAGCGAGTAGATCACGCTGAACAGGCCCATCAGGCCGGCCGCCACCGACATCCACCAGTTCTCGCTGCCGCCCACGATCATCGTCTCGGCGAAGAACATCTCCTTGGACAGGAAGCCGTTCATCAGCGGCACCCCGGCCATCGAGGCGCTGGCCACGATCGCCAGCGCCGCGGTGTGCGGCATGGCGCGCCGCAATCCGCGCAGCCGGCGCATGTCGCGCGTGCCGGTTTCGTGGTCGACGATGCCGACCGCCATGAACAGCGAGGCCTTGAACACCGCGTGGTTCATGGTGTGGAAGATCGCGGCCACCACCGACAGCGGGGTGCCGATGCTGAGCAGGACCGTGATCAGGCCGAGGTGGCTGATGGTGGAGTAGGCCAGCAGGCCCTTCATGTCGTGCTGGAAGATCGCAAAGAAGGAACCCAGCAGCAGGGTGCAGACGCCGGCGCTGCCCAGGATCCAGAACCATTCCTCGCTACCGGCCAGGGCCGGCCACAGGCGCATCAAGAGGAACACCCCGGCCTTGACCATCGTGGCCGAGTGCAGGAAGGCGGAGACCGGCGTCGGCGCCGCCATCGCGTGCGGCAGCCAGAAGTGGAAGGGGAATTGCGCGCTCTTGGTCAGCGCCCCCAGCAGCACCAGCACCAGGGCCGGCACATACCACGCATGGGCGCGGATCCGGTTGCCGGCCGCGATCACCTTTTCCAGCTCGTAGCTGCCGGCGATATGGCCGAGCAGGATCACCCCGGCCAGCAGGCACAGGCCGCCGATGGTGGTGACGGTGAAGGCCATGCGGGCTCCGCGCCGCGCATCGTTGCGCTCCTGCCAGTAGCCGATCAGGAGGAAGGAGGTGACGCTGGTCAGCTCCCAGAACACCACCAGCTGGATCAGGTTGCCCGACAGGACCACGCCGAGCATCGCGCCCATGAAGGCCATCATGTAGGCGTAGAAGCGGGCGACCGGATCGCGCTGCGACATGTAGTAGCGCGCATAGAGCAGGACCAGCAGGCCGATGCCGAGCACCATGACGCTGAAGACCCAGGCCAGGCCGTCCATGCGCAGCGTGATGTCGAGCCCGAGGTCCGGCAGCCAGGCGTAGCGTTCCAGCGGCACGCTGCCGTTGGCGATCAGGTCGAAGCGGGAGATGGCAAGCGTCAGGGCCGCCAGGGTGGCGATGCCGGCGACGGCGGCCGGACGGTCGCGCGAGCCGCCGGGCATGCAGGCGGCGATCAGGGTCGCGGCGAAGGGGAGGAGGAGCAGTAGCAGCAGCATCGCTCAACTCCCGCCAGGGCGCTCAGCCATCGGCGCCGCCTTCCTCGCGCACCAGCAGGGTGTCGCAGGCCAGCTGCCGCAGCAGGTCGTCACCGCGGCTGCCCATGAAGACGCGCGTGATGCCGGAACGGGGGCGCACGCCGAACACCACCAGCTGGGTCGAGTTGTCGAGGGCGTAGCGCGCCACCGCCTCGGCCACCCGGCCCTGGACGATGGCGGGGAGCAGCAGCGCGCGGGCTTCGGGCGGCAGTGCGCAGTCGTCGAGGAAGCTCGCGCTGCGCGCCATGCCTTCCTCGACAGCGACCGCCAGCGTGTCGCCGGGGGCGCCGGCGCTGCCTTCCAGCACATGCAGCAGGGTGATCCGGCGGCCGGGAAACAGGCGCAGGGCGGTGTCGAGCGCCTGGCGCGCCGCCTCGGAAAAATCGCTCGCCACCACGATGCGTTCGTAGCTGCCGCGCGTGCGCTGGCGCACGACCAGCAGCGGCTGCGCCAGCTCCTGCGCCAGGCGCTCGGCGGTGGAGCCGAGCAGCAGCTGCTCGAAGCTGCCGTCGCGCGACGCGCCCATGACCACCAGGGCATCGGGCAGGCCGCGGGCGGCGCCGAGGATGCTGTCGGTGACCTCGCCTTCCAGCACCTGCAGGGTCGGCGCCACGCCGGTGCCGGCGAATTCTTCGGCCAGTTCGCGGCGCGCAGCCAGCTCGAAGCGATGGACGGCGGGACTGCCGTCGAGCCAGGACGCGACTTCTTCGGGCGTCTGCGGGCCGTCGCGCACGGTCAATACGGCGAGCTCGGTCTGCCATTCGCGCGCCAGCTGCTTGGCCCGGTCGAGCGGGCGGTCGCAGCGCGCGCACAGGTCGGTCGCCAGCAGCAGGCGCTGGGGCGGGGACTGTAGCGGCAGGGCACGGGTACTGCTGTCGTTCACACGATTCTCCATGCTGGATGGGTGGCAAATATGTCTACTGTACTGTTTTTGCATGGGTTGCGGCAACCCGTTACTTCGAATACATCTGGTCTTCGCGGGGACCGTGGCCTGCGGGCGTGCGCGCCAAGCTCATCCGGGTTGATAAGATTCCATCATGCACATCCTCTGGAATTACCTGCGCCCGCATTGGCGGCTGGCCGTGCTGGCGCTGCTGCTGGCCGGCCTCGCACAAGTGCTGAACCTGGTCGATCCGATCATCTTCGGCAGGATCATCGACGAGTATGCCCTCCACCCCGGCGGCCGGACCGACGACGAACTGGTGGCGGGCGTGCTGCGCCTGCTGGGACTTGCCGTGCTGGTCGCCCTGCTGGCGCGCCTGGCCAAGGCCCTGCAGGACTACGTGACGCGGCTGACCGTGCAGCGGCTGGGCGTGGCGATCTTCAACGACGGCCTGCGCCATGTGCTGCGCCTTAAATACCAGGAATTCGAAGACCTGCGCAGCGGCGAAACCTTGTCGCTGCTGCAGAAGGTGCGCGCCGACAGCGAGCGCTTCATCAATACCTTCATCAATACGGTGTTCGCGTCGGCGGTCGGGGTCTCGTTCCTGGTTTGGTATGCCGTCACCAAGCACTGGCTGCTGGTGCCAGTGTTCCTGGTCGGGGTGCTGGTGCTGGGCGGGCTGACCGGCCTGCTCTCGCGCGAGATCAAGACACAGCAGCGCTCGATCGTGCGCGAGACCAACCGCAACTCCGGCTTCATCACCGAGTCGCTGCGCAACATCGAGCTGATCAAGAGCCTGGGCCTGACCTTCACCGAGATCCGGCGCCTGCGCGCGCAGACCGACAGCATCTTCGCGCTCGAGATGGAAAAGGTGAAGCGCATCCGCCTGCTCTCCTTCCTGCAGGGCAGTACCCTGAGCCTGCTCAAGCTGGCGGTCCTGTTCGCGCTCTTGTGGCTGATCTTCCGCGACGTCCTCTCGACGGGTGAGCTGATCGCGATGCAGTTCATCTCGGTGGCGATCTTCGCGCCGCTGCAGGAGCTGGGCAACATCATCCTGGCGCACCGCGAGGTCGAGGCCTCGCTGCTGAACTTCCGCGCACTGATGGACAAGCCGATCGAGCGCCGCCCGCAGGATTTCGTGGAGATCGGGCCGCTCGAGCAGATCCGTTTCGCCGAGGTCGGCTTTCGCCACAAGGGTGCGCCGGAAGATTCGCTGGTGGACATCTCGTTCAGCGCCGCGCTGGGGCAGACGCTCGCTTTTGTCGGGCCCTCGGGCTCCGGCAAGTCGACCCTGGTCAAGCTGCTGGTCGGGCTGTACGCGCCGGCGCGCGGCAAGGTGTACTACAACGAGATCTCGACCGAGGACCTGCGCTACAACGAGGCGCGGCGCCAGATCGGTTTCGTCACCCAGGAGACCCACCTGTTCGCCGGGACCATCCGCGACAACCTGCTGTTCGTGAAACCGGATGCGAGCGACGCGCAGATCATGGCCGCGATGGCGCAGGCGTCGTGCGCCAGTCTGGTCGAGAAGTCGCCCGAGGGGCTGGACACGCTCATCGGCGAGCGCGGCATGAAGCTGTCGGGCGGCGAAAAGCAGCGCCTGTCGATCGCCAGGGCGCTGGTGCGCGAGCCGCGCCTGCTGATCTTCGACGAGGCCACGTCGGCGCTCGATTCGCTCACGGAAGAACAGATCACCAACACCGTGCGCGACATCTCGGCGCGCGCCGGCCAGATCACGATCCTGATCGCGCACCGGCTGTCGACCGTGATGCATGCGGACGTCATCCACGTGCTGGAAAAGGGACGCATCGTCGAAACCGGTTCGCACGCGGCCCTGGTGGCGCAGAAGGGCCTGTACTACGCGATGTGGCGCCAGCAGATCGGCGAGCGTCCGGTACCTGCAGCGGCCGTTCAGGTGTCCGACGGATAGCGCAGGCCGATCTGTGCGCGGATCCGGTCGAGCAGGGCCATCAGCGCCAGCGTGTCCTCGTGCGTCATCAGGGGATGCTCGATCAGTCCCTGGCGCAGGCAGCGGCCGGCCTCGATCGCTTCGTGGGTATAGCCGTTGCCGAGGTAGGGCGTCGGGATGGTGCGCGAGGAGCCGTCCTGCAGGTCCACCGTGATGCGGTCGGTCAGGTGGAACATGCGGTGCATGCGGATGCTGCCCCCGGTGCCGGAAACGATGAGTTCCGATGCCGATCGCGCGCGGATCGAACAGCTGCAGATCGACAGCGTGCCGCCCACGTGCTTCATGGTGAAGGCGGTGCTGGTGTCGACCGCGACGTCCTTGTCGCTGCTGCTCATGATGGCGCTGGCCTGTACGCTCTCCGCCCTGCCCAGCAGGGCGCAGGCGATCGACAGCGGGTAGATGCCGAGGTCGAGCAGGGCGCCGCCGCCCAGTTCGCGCTTGTTGACGCGGTGTTCCGGGTCGGTGGTCGCGGAAAAGCCGAAGTCGGCATGTACCTGGGTCACCGTGCCGATCTCGCCGGAGGCCATGATGCGCTTCACCTCGGCCAGCGCCGGCAGGAAGCGGGTCCACATCGCCTCCATCAGGAACAGGTTCTTGGCCCGCGCCAGCGCCACCACTTCGCCGGCTTCGCGGCGGTTGATGGCGAAGGGTTTCTCGCACAAAACCGCCTTGCCGGCGCCGAGCGCCAGCAGGGCATTCGGCGCATGCATCGGGTGCGGCGTGGCGATATAGAGGATGTCGACGCCGTCGGCCTGCGCCAGCGCCTCGTAGGAGCCGTAGGCTTGTCCGATGCCCAGCTCGCGCGCAAAGGTCTGCGCGCCCTCCGGCGTGCGCGATCCGACCGCCGCCAGCACCGCGCCGGGCGCGTGCTTCAGTCCGAGCGCGAAGGCGCGCGCGATGCCGCCGGTTCCCAGGATGCCCCACCGTACCGCGTCGTCCATGCGATGTCTCCTCTGCGTTTGCGCCAGTCCTTCGGAAGCATACTCCGGTGCCGCAGCGTTGGGAATGCTGCGGTCAGCGGGACGCATTCGCTGGAGTTAAAAAATCGCTTGCAATTAAATAGTGCGCTATGTATTATCCTTTGCATGGCAAGGACGAGCTGGTCCGCCTGGTCCTGAAGGGGACTGGCAGGGGAAGCCGGCCCGCCGTGCTGTGATCGCTACCAATTAAGTAGCGCACGATACAATCGCATTAAAAATATCTGGGCATTGCCCGCCAACCAGCAAAGGAGCATCACCATGGCAATCGACAAAGTCCTCTACCGTGCAAGCGCCACGGCCACCGGCGGCCGCGACGGCCGCGCCGTCTCGTCCGACGGGGCGCTCGACCTCAAGCTGTCGACCCCGAAGGAGCTGGGCGGCGCCGGCGGCGCGGGCAGCAATCCGGAGCAGCTGTTCGCCGCCGGCTATTCGGCCTGCTTCCTGGGCGCCATGAAGTTCGTCGCCGCCCGCGACAAGCTCAAGATCTCGCCGGATGTGTCGGTGCAAGGCAGCGTCGGCATCGGTCCGATCCCGACCGGGTTCGGCATCGAAGTGCTGCTGCAGATCAGCCTGCCGGGCGTGCCGGAAGAAGAAGCGCGCACGCTGATCGAGCGCGCCCATGTGGTCTGCCCGTATTCGAACGCTACGCGCGGCAATATCGACGTCAGCCTGCAGCTCGTGTAAGACAAGGGTCCGGGTTGCCGGGCAGGAAAGCCAGCCATACGGGAGGACTCCGGCATGGCTGGCTTTCTGTTTTTTTGGCAACGCTTTTGATGATTTCTGTTTAAAAGCGGGATCTAAAGGCGGGCTCTTCAATTTAACAATTCATTTAGTGAATAACGGAAATAGATTTCCGGAATAAGAGCGATAAAAGAAAGCTGCCTTATACATGAGAATTGACTGATTAATTATTCCATTTGTGCAAATGGGAGAATGACATGGCACTTATCCTGGCTTGTTTCTTGGTATTTCAATATTGCTTTCGCGGCGCCTTGGCGTTGCGGCAAACAGTGCGACTCGGAAGCATTTGCTTACATTTAGCCGTTTTTAGGCTGCTTAGCGCTCGCATTTGTACGATTTCATGATGGTCTGATAAGGATGTTGTCATATTTGCGTCGACGCAAAACAACGACATCAAATTTTTTTCCGCACGGCAAACAAAAAAATTTAATGGGCTTTAGAATTGCCTCCCATCAGCTTCCTGACGTAACCATTTAACCGATCAGGATTGGCTGGCATTTCTGAAAATTCGCCGAAAAATTTAACAATCCACGTTTCCCGATGCACACTACTGCTTCCGCTCCGCGTTCCAGTTTCCGTTTCCGTTTCAGTTTCGCGCAACCCCAGCAATACGCCCTGCCGGTGGCGTTTGCCCTGTTCGGCCTGGTGATGGGCTCCTGGGCCGGCCGTATCCCGGCCCTGGCCGAAGGCGTGAAGGTCTCGCACTCCGGACTGTCGATGGTCCTCCTGTGCGGCGGTCTCGGCGCACTCCTGTCCTTCCCGATCTCCTCGTTCCTGATGGGACGCTTCGGTGCACGCAAGTCGCTGCTCATGTCCGGCACGGCCCTGCTGGCCGTGCTCGTCTCGATCGGCATGGCGCCCGACGTCGCGCGCCTGATGATGGCGGTGCTGTTGCTGGGCGTTACCGCCAGCGTGTACGACGTGGCGATCAACTCGGCTGCCACCAAGCGTGAGAAGCAGACCGGCAAGTCGGAAATGTCGCGGTTGCACGGGATCAGCTGTGCCGGCGGCCTGGTGGGGGCGACCCTGGGCAGCCTGATGGCCAGCATGAAGATCGCTCCCGTGACGCACTTCCTGATGCTGGTCGGTCCGCTGGCCCTGGTGCTGTGGCTCTCCTTCCGCCTGATGGATGCCGATGGCGTTCCCGAACAGGTCGAGAAGAAGTCGTTTGCGCTGCCGCGCGGCCCGCTGGCGCTGCTGGGCCTGCTGGGCTTCCTGGGCTCGATGACGGAAGGCAGCATTGCCGACTGGAGCGGTGTGTTCCTGAAGCAGCATTTCGGCGCCTCCGACGGCCTGGCGCCGCTGGCCCTGTCGGCCTTCTCGGTGATGATGCTGATGTCGCGCCTGGTCGGCGACAAGCTGAAGATGCGTTTCGGCGCCCAGCGCCTGGTTACCATCGGCTCGCTGGTGGGCGCCAGCGGCCTGATGTTCGCGGTGCTGGCCCCGAGCGCCTACTTCGCCCTGGCGGGTTTCGCGACCGCCGGCCTCGGCCTGGCCCTGCTGTTCCCCTTCGTGTTCAGCGCAGCCGGTACCCAGGGTCCGATGGCCCTGGCCGCCGTCGCCAGCATGGCCTACAGCGGCACCCTGATGGGTCCGCCGGTGATCGGCGCCGTCGCGCATTTCGCCGGCATGCAGGCCGCGATCGGCTACCTCGGCGGCCTGGCGCTGATCATTGCCTTCGTCGCCAGCCGTACCCGCCTGCTGAAGTAATGTTTTCGCCGGCCCAGGCCGGCACCGATCCTCGCACGGCGCAAGCCGGCTTCCAACGCAGACCGCGCCCGGCGCCGTCTGCGTTTTTTTTCGCCAAGACGGCGCCTGTTTGCGCCAGCCCAAGCCGACTGGGCACGGCAAGAACTTCGCCGGGCCTGGCGTCTCCAAGGGGTATGACGACGAACGGAGGTGCCATGTCCAGCACAGTCAATGCGGTTGCGGTGACGCAGTTCCATGATGGCGAGCTGGCCCAGCCCGACTGGCCAAGCCTGCACCGCCTGGCCGAGCTTCCCGGCACGTGGCGCGCCATCGACGCCAACCACCGCTACAACTGCCTGTTGTGGCAAGAAGAAGACCGGGCGCGCCGGATCGACCTCCCGGCCGCCGAGATCGCTACCAGCAAGCGCCTGATCGACCGCTACAACCAGCAGCGCAACGACGCCGTCGAAGCCGTCGACGAAGCCCTGCTTGCCGGGCTCGACGGCATCGAACCCGGCCCCGAGGCCCGGCTCTCGAGCGAAACGCCGGGCGCCATGATCGACCGCCTGTCGATCCTGTCGCTCAAGATCCACCATATGCGCCTGCAGACCGAGCGCAGCGAGGCTGGCCACGCCCACGTGCAGGCATGCAGCGCCCGGCTGCAGCGCCTGATCGCGCAGCGCCACGACCTTGCCGCCTGCCTCGACCAGCTGCTGCGCGAGGCGCGCGCCGGCCAGGCCTACTTCAAGGTCTACCGCCAGTTCAAGAGGTACAACGACCCTGCGCTCAATCCCTACCTGTACGGGCAGGCGGCGGGCGGCGCGGCTCGGGCGGGCGGCTGAATGGCCCTGCCGCGCATCGATGTCCTCGTTCCCAGCTGCGACCGGCCGGCGGCGCTGGCGGTCACGCTGACGGCGATCGGCGCCCAGGATTATCCCGAGCCGCGCATCGTCGTGTCCGACCAGACCGAAGGCGCCAGCGCACTCGCCCAGCCCGAAGTGGTTGCCGTGCTGCGTTACCTGCGTGCGGTCGGGCGGCAGGTCGACACCTGGCACCACCTGCCGCGGCGCGACATGGCGGAGCAGCGCGCCTTCCTGCTGGGAGAGCTTCGTGGATGATATTCCGGTCGAGCAGGTGCTCGGCCTGGCGTTGCCGCTGCTGCAAGGCCGGGGCGAGGGCGAGGGCGAATCAGGCCTGGCCGATGCCGTGCCGGGAGGTCCTGCGGTGTCGGCCTTGCGCTGACCGGCAAGCGCAGCAACGCGGATCGACATGCCGGCGCCGCCACGCGATCGGCAGCCCGACGGCAGTGCGCCGGTCCGTCAGCAGCGCCGTATGCACTACCAGTAGGGCCACATCCCCGCCGCACGTTGTCCGCTCGGTTCCGTTCCCGCGAGCAGGGCGCGCGCGTGCTGGAGGACGACGGCAGCGCGTTCGGCGGCTGGATCCCAGATGCAGCGGTGGCGCAGCCGGTCGGCCGGCGCCCAGCGCGCAATATCCGCCTTGCTGAACACCACCACGCTGTTCAGCCCCAGTCCGGCGGCGATGTGCGAGACGCCGGTGTCGTTGCAGATCAGCAGCCGCGAGCGGCTCATCAGTGCCGCCATGGCGCCGATCGAGATGGGGGCTGCCGCCTCGATCGCCGGGGTGCGCATATGTTCGGCCACCGCACGTGCCAGCGGCGCTTCGTCGGCCGAGCCGGTCAGGACGGTATCGAAGCCGAATTCGTCCTTGAGCTGGTCGGCCACTTCCGCGAAGCGTTCCGGCGGCCAGCATTTGTCGCGCTTGCGCGCGCCCGGGTGGATGCAGATGTAGTGGCCGGGCTCGAGATCGGGCGCCAGCTTGCTGGTCTCGAGTTCGTCGATGTCCTCGCGCCGCAGCGGGAATTCGAGCTGGGCGCCAGTGATCGGTGCGCCCAGCCGGTCTGGCAGGGCCAGCAGCCGTTCCGGTTCCGCACCGTTCTCGGGGTAGGGAACGAATAGCGTCCGGTCGCTCTGGCTGGCCTCGCCACGGGTGAAGCCGGCCATCGTCTTGGCGCCGAAGCCGGCGACCACGTGGTTGGTCACGTCGCCGCTGCCGTGTAGCTGCAGCGCGAGGTCGAATCCGCGCTCGCAGATCGCGGCATAGTAGCCGGTCAGCGCGTCGTGGCGGACCGCCTGTTCGGGCAGCAGCGGGTGGCCCGGGAAGGGGATGAACTCGTTCAGGTAGGCGTCGAAGCGCTGCGCGAACTGTGCGGCCCAGGGCAGGCCAGTCAGCACGATGCCGGCGTCCGGCAAGGCCGCGCGCAGCGCGCGCAGGGCCGGCACGGCACAGAGCATGTCCCCCAACTGGAGGGCGCGGAACACGATCACATGGCGGATATCGTGGCGCTGCAGGAAGGGTCGGCGACTCATGTGTTCTCCATTCAGGTCCGGCATAAACGGTCGAGCACGTTGCGTGTGATGCGTTCGACCCTGCGGTCGCGCCCATCGCCCAGCACCTGGGCCCAGTCGGTCGTGCCTGCTGAGAACACGGTGCCGCCACGCCGGAACATGCCCATTGCCGCCACATGGATGCCTTCGCCGGCGCGGTGGCGCTCGCGCGGCGGCAACTCCTGCCAGCGCTGGTCGAGCGGACAGGCCGCCAGCAGCTGGTAGCCGTCCGGCGTGCCGGCTTCATCGCGCCATGCCGGCAGGGTGGCAATGCCGTCCTGCCCGATGTGATCGACCGGCACGCCGTCGCATTCGTAGCCGGGCAGCGGCGGCCAGGTGTCGGCGCCGAGCGCATCGCCCCGGCCCAGGCCGGTACCGGCGAAAGTCCAGTGGTCGGGCTGCTGGACGATGAAGCCGCGGGTCTCGCGCGGGCCGTCCCACCAGCCGCCGCCATGGCGGTCGCTCGCGCCGCTCAGGGCGTCTTCCGGCCGTCCGGCGCCGCTGGCGGGCCACCAGTGATCCCAGGCGCCGTGCTTGCCGCCCTGGTGGCACACCATGGCTGTCGCGTCGTCGACCAGGTGGGTGCGCCACCAGCACAGGTTGGCGCCGAACAGCGCCAGGTTGCCGCCATCGGCCACGAAGTCTTCCACCGCGTTGCGCGTGTCCTCGGTCCAGTATTCGTCGTGGCCGACGCTGATCAGGAGCCGGTAGTCGTGCAGCAGGGACGGCTGCGCGTGGATGTCGAGGTCGGTGCAGAAATCGGCCGCATAGCCGGTGCGCGCGAGCCAGCGGATGAAGCGTGCGTCCCAGTGGGCAAAGGTCTGGCGTGGCGAGCGCAGGTCGTAGTGGTCGGCGGCGCCCCAGGTGGCGCCGCCGATGCCGCCGCCCGGCCTGCGCAGCGACACGCGCGCGCCGGGCGGTTGCGCCGAACGGGGCGGATTGGCATAGAAGCAGCCGCCGCCGGAGCAGTTATAGGCATGCCAGGTAGCGACCGGCAGCTTGTAGAGGATCGGCTTGCTGGCCCGGGCGCGCACGACGAACAGGGCGGCCGCGGAATCGGCGGACAGGCGCAGCTCGCCGCCGCGCGGCGTTTCGAGGTGGATCAGGTAGACCCCCGACGGCCAGTCGTGTCCTGTTTCGATCGGGTAGGGCGGCCATTGCCAGTCTTCGTCGGCGCGGCCTTCTGGCAGGTGTTCGGCGTGCAGCCAGCCGCCGCGCTGCGCACCATCCACCCGTACGGGCACCAGCCCGTGCTCCCAGCGGTAGATGGCGATGCGAAAGCGCAGTTCGTCGCCCGAGACGTGCAGGTTCAGGGTATCGCCTTCCTGCACGCTCGGGCGCCCGGGATAGGCATGGATCATGCCGGCAGCTCCGGTTCGCTGCGCTTGGTAACGAGGAAGGGCGGGATGGCCAGTGCGTGCAGGGGCATCCGCCGGAAGGCGGCGACGGCCTCGAAGGGCGTCTCGACGATGGGCTCGTCCTTGCCGTTGACGCTGTACAGGTGCGCCAGGTGGTGCGAGATGCGCGCGCGCCGGCTGCCGTGGGCCAGCGTCAGCGTGGCGGCAAGTTCTTCCTCGTACGCGGGCAGGCTGCGGATTTCTTCGTCGGACGAAAAGCATTCGACCACGATGTCGATCGGACGCTCGAGCCCGGGCAGCCGGGGCAGGTAGTGCTCGCGCAGGTCGCCGGGCTTGCCCCAGTGGTGCTTGTGGCGCGTGAGCCGTTCTTTCTGGATGGCCCAGTCCAGGTGCGAGCCGTGCATGAGGCAGATGCTGGCGTCCTGGGTCCGGTTAATGCCAAGCACAACTGGGGTATCGTCCATCGTGTTCTCCTTGTTCGGGTCCGATGCAGCGAAGAGCCCAACTTGGAGCCTGATGAGCAGCGATTAGTTCACTCCGTTTGCGGGAATCTGCACGCCGCATCAGCGCAGAGGAAAAGCCTTCATGCGGGTGGAAGAACGCTGGCGCGAAAGGCGGTATGATCGGGTCATTGTCCTGTTCGTCCACATGCATCCAACCATGCTCCAGACCCCTGTTTCCTTCCTCCCGCTGTTCGCACCCCGCCCCGATCCGGCGCCCCTGAGTTTCCTGTTCCACGGCGGCAGGCTGCTGGTGCGCGAGCACGACCTGGCGCTGCCCGACGCCGCCACGCTCGACCGGCTCGAGGTCGACCGCGAGCGCCTGCAGCCGCTCGGCCTGTATGGCGAGCGCTACTGCGAGGCCGGCTGGTTCGACAGCGAACCCGCGCTGCCGCCGGGCTATGCCTTGCGCGGCCTGCGCTCGCTGTTCGCGGAAATGGACGAGGCCCTGCTGGGCCTGGCGGCACGCGCCGCCCAGGTCGCGGAATGGGCGCGCACCCACCGCTTCTGCGGGGCCTGCGGCAGCGGCACCGTGCTGGCCGCCGGCGAGCGCTGCTACAAGTGCGTGCAGTGCGGCCACATGGCCTACCCGCGCATCTCGCCGGCCATGATGGTGCTGATCAAGAAGGGCGACAGCGTGCTGCTGGCCATGCACCTGGCCTCGCCGACCAAGCGCTTCGTGCCGCTGGCCGGCTTCCTGGAGGCCGGCGAGTCGGTGGAGGAGGCGATCCACCGCGAGGTCTACGAAGAGGTGGGGCTGCGGGTGCACAACCTGCGCTATTTCGCGAGCCAGTCCTGGCCCTTCCCGCATTCGCTGATGCTGGCCTTTACGGCCGACTACCTGGATGGAGAAATCAAGGTGGACACGTCGGAAATTTCCGAGGCGCGCTGGTTCGGGCCGGACGACGAGTGGCCCGAACGGGTGCCGCACATGTCGGTGTCCAGCGTGCTGGTCGACGCGCACCGCCCGCCGGGACGCTGAGTACGCAGGTTCAGGACTGCGCCGGCAGGTTCTCCGGCGTGCTGCGCAGCGCGGCCTGCGGCTGGGCCTGGGGCTTGGCCCCGGTGCTGCGCAGCTGGACCGCGCGCTGCAGCAGGTCGAACCAGAACGGCGCGCCGAACAGGGTGGTGCCGGCGGTGATCATCCAGCCCGCCGCCTGCAGTGCGAAGGCGCTGTCGAGATGCGGCGGGAAGCTGCTCCAGCCGATCGGCATGGCCCACAGCTGGCGCAGGGCTTCGGCGTCGAGCGCCGTCGGGGCCGCCTTGATCTGCGCCGCCAGCGCCGGGTTCTGCCACAACGTCTGGAACAGGTGGATGCTGTCGATGTTGAGCAGGATGGTGAGCAGCAGCGCCAGCAGGAAGGAAATCAGGAGCTGGCGCCGCTTGTAGACGCCGGACAGGCGCTCCATGGCGCTGTTGAACCACCCGGCGACGCCTTCCTGGAAGCGCAGCAGGTCGCCGCTGGACTGGCGGTACAGCGCCAGCAGTACGCGTTTCACCTGCTCGTCGGGCAGGGCCTCGATTGCCGCCTGCAGCGGAATGGCCGGGTTGCTGCGCAGCGAATCGAGCAGCGCGATCGCGAAGTGCGCCGGTTCGATGTACGATGGCCGCACTGAAAGCGGACGCCTGCCGTGCGCGCTGCCGTGCGGATTGACCAGCGGATGGTCGTACAGGCTCTGCGCCAGCGCCTCGCAGCGCGGATCGTCCAGCATGCGCTTGATGGCGTCGAGCAGCATGTTGGCGCGCAGGCTGAAGGCCGCCGCCAGCGCCTCCTGCAAGGTACTGACGACCAGCGCCAGGGTGCCGTAGCAAAATGTCAGGCCGATGGCGACTTCGAGGACCGTGCTGCCGAACATGGCGATCTCCCAGGACAGGACCACCTGCCACCTTACCTGTCCCGTTTTTGAATACATTATCTTTGCTCAACAAGCTGGCAGCGCCCGGTACCCTGCGCGCATTTTCTATATACTTGCGGCAATCGATTTTTTAAGGTTCACCATGTCTGACAAAGAAGCTTTCACCGAGCACGACTGGCGCCGCCTTCTGGCCAGCCTGGGCGAGGATCCTGAACGTCCGGGCCTGCAGGAGACGCCGCATCGCGTGGCGAAGGCCTGGAAACACTGGACCTCGGGCTATGACCAGGATCCGGTCGAAGTGCTCAAGGCCTTCGAGGATGGCGCCGAGGAATACAACGAACTGATCGTGGTGCGCGGCATCCCGGTCTACAGCCACTGCGAGCACCACCTGGCGCCCTTCTTCGGCAAGGCCACGGTCGGCTACCTGCCGAACGGAAAGATCGTCGGCCTGTCGAAGCTGACCCGACTGGTCGACATCTTCTCCAAGCGCCTGCAGGTGCAGGAACGCATGACGATCCAGATCGCCAACGCGCTGATGGAAGTGCTGGAACCGAAGGCGGTGGGCGTGGTCGTCAAGTGCCGCCACATGTGCATGGAAAGCCGCGGCATCCGCGCCATCGGCGAGGAAACCATCACCTCGGCCCTGCTGGGCGAACTGCAGCCGAACCTGGCGCTGCGCACCGAGTTCCTCGCGCTCGCGCGCGACTAGGCCTTCCGGCCGGCTGGCCGAGGGCTTTCAAAGGGCCGGGCCGTCGCATGATGGCCGGGCCTGCCTTGGAACCTGTTCCGGATCGCCCACCTCCAAGTTATTTTTGGAGGGCGCGCCATGGAACGTCCGGCCTATCCCAGCGACATTTCTCGCGAGCAATTTGAGTCCGTACGTGGGCTGCTGGAAGCGGCGCGCCGCAAGACCCGCCCGCGCAAGCACGACCTGTACGATGTGTTCTGCGCAGTCCTGTATTTCCTCCATACCGGCGCCACCTGGCGCAGCATGCCGCCGGGTTTCCCGCCCTGGCGGACCGTGCACGAGTATTTCACCCAGTGGACCATGCTGCGCGACGGCGACCGCACCCTGCTGGAAAGCGTGCTCGAGCGATCTGGGCGCGAGGTGGAGCTGAATCAGTTGCGACGCCTGCTCAATCGTCGTTGAGCTGGGGCAGCCGTGCGCCGGATCGACACACGTTTGTCACAATCTGTTGCATTTCTCGAAATGTGCGGCGGCTGAGCTCGGCTAAGCTAAGAGAAAAATTATCAATTTTTTATCTTTTGAGCCGGCGCCATGTTCGAGCACCTGAACCTTATTCTGTTTTCGACCCTCAACGCCCATGCCGGACTCACCGGTTGGCAACTGGTGGGCGCCGTGTTCGCGGCCCAGTGGCTGATCTTCCTGGTGCCGCTGTCGCTGGTCATGCTGTGGCTCGGAGGCGGCCCGGGACGCGAGGTCGCGCTGCGCGCCTTTATCGCAGCGGCCTGCGCGCTCACCCTGAACGGGCTGATCGGCCATTTCTGGTACAGCCCGCGCCCCTTCGTCCTCGAGATCGGCCAGACCTTCCTGCTGCATGACGCGGACAGCTCGTTCCCAAGCGACCATGCCACCAGTATCTTCTCGGTGGCCCTGGTGCTGGCCTTCAGCCAGGTGCAGGAGGCGCGCCGGATCGGATGGCTGCTTCTGCCGCTGGCCCTGGTGGTGGCCTGGTCGCGCGTCTACCTGGGCGTGCACTGGCCCAAGGACATGGCCGGTGCGCTGGTGGTATCGGCAGCGATGGCGTGGCTGGTGCAGACGCCGGCGCTGCGGGCCGCCTGCGCACAGTTGCTGCCGTTGATGGAAAGCGTGTACCGCCGCGTGCTGGCGGTGCCGATCGGGCGCGGCTGGCTGCGTCCCTGATCGGCGTCCGGGTAGGTCAGCGCGGCCGGCAACGCAGCGGTCGCGACCTGCGCCGGTGCGGGGGAATCCAACGCACGCAGGAAGCGTGGACGGGCTCCTGCGCCGGCCGCGCTCTCCTACGTTGCCCTGTCCTTACTCTGCGCCGGGCGCCGCCGGGGCTTCGAACACCAGCTTGTCGTGCTCGCCGAGGTGGAAGCTGCCCAGTGCCTGGCCGGTGACGGCTTTCGCTTCCGGCGCCTCCAGTTCGATGCACGACTGGGTGTCGACCTGCCACACATCCTCGCCCGAGCGCAGCGTGTACACGTTGGGTCCGCTCGCGAACAGTTCGATCTCCAGTCCCGACAGGGACACCTCGCCCAGGTCCATCTGGCGCTGGCAGTCCGGCAGCCGGGCGGCGGTCAGGCGCAGCGTCGCATGCTTGCTCCAGAAATAATCCTGTACCACGCGCAGTGTGAGTGCGTGCTCCTTTCCCTCGATCTGGTAGCTGGCCGAGTCGTTGACGCAGCCGGCCAGCAGCAGCGGGGCGAACAAGGGGACGAGCAGCATAAGGGGCTTGCGCATGGTGGTTCCGTGGTCAATTGATGCATGAGTGCATGACCTGACGGAGTATAGAAGGGGCATGGTGCCGGCGCAACCGTGGCCGGGGCATCAGCATTCCGTGCCCAGGCTCGGCGTGCCGATCGCGCACCTGATTCGAAGCGCGCAGCAGCCTTTGTGGATTTGCGCGAAGATAGGTCGCATGAAACAGCATCACACCATGACGCCATCGGGCATCGAACTGCTCTCGCCGCAGGGCGGCAAGCTGGTCAAGATGTGGACGCAGGGCGTCCCGGTCGAGCCGGCAGCGAAAGAACAGCTGGAAAAGCTGGCGCAATTGCCTTTCGTGTTCCATCACGTCGCCGTGATGCCGGACGTACATGTCGGCAAGGGCTCGACCATCGGCAGCGTGATCCCGACCCTGGGTGCGGTGATTCCCGCGGCGGTCGGGGTGGACATCGGCTGCGGCATGATGGCCGCCAAGACCAGCTTGCGCGCGGCCGACCTGCCCGACAACCTGTCCGGCCTGCGCAGCGCCATCGAGCAGGCGGTACCGCACGGCATGTCGCCCAAGACGCGCAACCACAAGGGCCGCGACCTCGGCTCCTGGAACACGCCGCCGCCGCCGGTCGATGCCGGCTGGGCCAGGCTCAAGGGCGAGTTCGACGCCATCTGCCGCAAGTACCCCAGGCTGCGCGGCACCAACCACCACAAGCACCTTGGCACCCTGGGCAGCGGCAATCACTTCGTCGAAGTCTGCCTGGACGAAGAGGGCTTCGTCTGGGTGATGCTGCACTCCGGCTCGCGCGGCGTCGGCAATGCCATCGGCACCCACTTCATCGAGCTGGCGCGCCAGGACATGCGGCGCCACATGGTCAACCTGCCGGACCAGGACCTGGCCTATCTCGAAGAAGGCACCGAGCACTACGACGACTACGTCGAAGCGGTCGGCTGGGCGCAGAAGTTCGCGCGCATCAACCGCGAAGTGATGATGCACAACGTGATCCGCGCGATGCGCGAGGTGATCCCGAAACCCTTCGAGACGCATGTGGAAGCCGTCAATTGCCATCACAACTATGTGCAGAAAGAGAAGCACTTCGGCAAGGACGTGTTCGTGACGCGCAAGGGCGCGGTATCGGCGCGTGAGGGCGAGCTCGGCATCATTCCGGGTTCGATGGGTGCGAAGAGTTTTATCGTGCGCGGCAAGGGCAACCCCGAAAGTTTCAACAGCTGCAGCCACGGCGCCGGGCGCGTGATGAGCCGCACCGAGGCCAAGCGCCGCTTCACCAAGGCCGATGCCGAACGCGCGACGCAGGGCGTGGAATGCCGCAAGGACGAAGGCGTGATCGACGAGATCCCGATGGCCTACAAGGACATCGAGGCCGTCATGCATGCGCAGCGCGACCTGGTCGAGGTGGTGCACACCCTCAAGCAGGTGGTCTGCGTCAAGGGTTAGTAGCCGGCGGGGGCGGATGCAGGATGTGCAGCAGCTCGGCCGGCGTGCCGAACTCGCGGTCCGGCGCCACCCGCCGCAGCGCCTCGATCGGCGCATAGCCCCAGCTCACCGCACCGAAGGCCACGCCGGCACGGCGTGCGGCTTCGCCGTCCAGCCCCTGGTCGCCCACGTACAGCGCATGCGCCGCCGGCACCGCCGCGCGCCTGACCACCTTGCGGATCCGCCCGGCCTTGCCGAACACCGACATCCCGCATTCGTAGTGCCCGAACAGGGCGCTCAGCTGCGGGCCCAGCACCAGCCGCACGTTCTGTTCCGAATTCGACGAGACGATCGCCAGGCGCACGCCGGCGCGGTCGAGCCCGTGCAGCGCTTCCTGGACGCCGTCGAACAGCGGAATGCGCGCCGCGTTCTCGCGCATCAGCCCGATGAAGCTGCGCGAGGCCAGCGGCAGCTTCCAGGCCGGCATGCCGACCTGGCGCATGATGCTGCGGGTATCGTGGTGGCGCAGGTCCTGGGCCTGCGCCGCGCTCACGCGCCGGAAGCCGTGCAGGTCGGCGATCTGGTTGAACACGCTGATGAAGAAGGGGAAGGAATCGGCCAGCGTGCCGTCGAAGTCGAAAATGGCGAGACGGTAAGACATGGGCGCGGGCGCTTGCGATGACAATGCGGCCGATTATAGTCCTTGTCCATCGGGCGCTCCCGCGTTGACAGCGCCCGGATTATCAGGCTTGGAAAGACGGTATTGTTACGATTTATTCAACAATCGCGCCAAGCCGTCCACGGCGCTTCAGCAGAGCCCCGCTGCGCCCATCGTGCAGGAACGGGACGTTAAAGCAACGGTTGTCCTTGCGCAGGAACAAGGCCGGCGGCTGTCCGCGCCGGCCGCGCACCGTCAGGCGGCGATCGCCGTGTCGGCGCTGCCGGCGATGGCGACATGCCGGTTCACCGCTGACAGCACCGCGCGGAACGAGGCCGTCACGATATTGCTGTCGATGCCGACGCCGAACAGGGTCTGGCCGCTGCCCACCCGCAGTTCGACGTAGCAGGCGGCGCGCGCATCGGCGCCGCGGCCGATCGCATGCTCGTGGTAGTCCATCACGCGGATGTCCAGGCCGAGCGCGTTCACGAAGGCATCGATCGGACCGTTGCCGCTGCCGGCCAGCGCCTGCGGCACGTGGCGGTGCCTGACGTCCAGCGCGATCTGCACGCCGTGCGCGGAATCCTCCGTCATGCGGTGGGCCACGTAAGCGTAGGGAGTGTCCTGTTCCAGGTACTCGCGCGCGAACAGCGCGTGGATGCTTGCTGCGGCGATCTCGCGGCCGGTCTCGTCGGCCATGCGCTGCACCGCGCGCGAGAACTCGATCTGCAGGCGGCGCGGCAGCTCCAGGCCGTATTCCTGCGCCAGCAGGTAGGCCATGCCGCCCTTGCCGGACTGGCTGTTGACGCGGATGACGGCGTCGTAGCTGCGTCCCAGGTCGGCCGGGTCGATCGGCAGGTAGGGTACTTCCCAGATGCCGTCCGCCTTCTGCACCGCGAAGCCCTTCTTGATGGCGTCCTGGTGCGAGCCCGAGAAGGCGGTGAACACCAGGTCGCCGGCATACGGATGACGCGGGTGCACCGGCAGCTGGTTGCACTCTTCCACCAGCTGGCGCACGGCGTCGATGTCCGAGAAGTCCAGGCCCGGGTCGATGCCCTGGGTGTAGAGGTTCATGGCCAGGGTCACCAGGTCGACGTTGCCGGTGCGCTCGCCGTTGCCGAACAGGCAGCCCTCGACCCGGTCGGCGCCGGCCATCACGGCCAGTTCGGCCGCCGCCACGGCAGTGCCGCGGTCGTTGTGCGGGTGCACGCTGATGACCAGCGATTCGCGGCGCTCCAGGTGGCGGCACATCCACTCGATCTGGTCGGCATAGACGTTGGGCGTGCTCGCTTCCACGGTGGAAGGCAGGTTGACGATCATCGGGTTGGCGGGCGTCGGCTGCCACACGGCGCTCACGGCATCCACGATCTGCTTCGAGAAATCGAGCTCGGTGGTGGAGAAGGATTCCGGGGAATACTCCAGGCCCCACTGGGTCTGCGGATGCTGCGCCACCAGTTCCTTGATCAGCTGCGTGCCCTTGACGGCGATCTGCACGATCTCTTCGCGCTCCATGCCGAACACCACGCGGCGGAACACCGGCGCCACCGAGTTGTACACGTGGACGATGGCGCGCTTGGCGCCCACCGCCGATTCCACGGTGCGGCGGATCAGCTCCTCGCGCGCCTGGGTCAGCACGATGATGCTCACGTCGTCGGGAATGCGGTTTTCCTCGACCAGCATGCGCACGAAGTCGAAGTCGGTCTGCGAAGCGGACGGGAAGCCGACCTCGATTTCCTTGATGCCGATTTTTACCAGCATCTCGAAGAAACGCAGCTTCTTCTCCGGGCTCATCGGCTCGATCAGGGCCTGGTTACCGTCGCGCAGGTCGGTGCTCATCCAGACCGGCGGGCGTGTGATGGCGCGGCTCGGCCATTGGCGATCAGGCAGCTGGACGGCGGGGAAGGGACGGTATTTGGCGGCGGGGTTCTTCAGCATTGCATTTCTCCTGGTTGCGTGACACGACTGGCCCTGGGGGCGGTGGTGTGGCGGCAGGCTGCCGGACGGGCCACGAACGCTAGGCCCGGCAACCGGTCGGTAGTTTTAGCAGCAGGCGAAAGCGGGCGCGCGCGCCGACCGCCAGCAGGGTGCTGGTGGCGAAGAACGACGGAGTGTGGAGCGGAATCTGGAACATCGGTACAACTTTCCTGAAGCTTGCTGGGCCGGCCGGGAAGCCGGGGCATACGGCGTGGTTTACGCGCGTAGTAGCAGGGCTGCCGGCGATAGCGCGCCGGCGGCAGGTAGGAAAGTCGACAGATGCAGGCGGAAGGACATGCGATCCACTCTAAAAGACGAGTGGACCGCCTGTCAAGCATAAATTTGTGCGGTGCGGAAACCGCACGACCGTCTGGAAACCGCGCCGGCAGCGCCTTCGGCGATGTCGATGGCGTCAGGCCGGCATCAAGGCGCACAGTATGGAAACCGGGCAATAATGTCGGATGTGGAGCCATTTCTGCAGCACAGCACCATCACTGGTATACTGGCGGATTGTCGTCGAAGCAGCGCTTCCGACTTTCCTTCGGCGCCGTCAGCGCAGCAATGCACGACGCCGCCGCCCAAGCCTCCGCATCCGCCTTGCAACTCGCAGGCTGCGCGCTTTCTTCCCTCTGGCCACGGTCGGGCCAGCACAAGCACCATCCACTGCTCCGTCAAGCATCGCCGGGCGGTGCGACCGACGTTACATTGACCCGTGCGCCGCGCGGGCCCTTATTCAAGCATTAGGAGAATTGCATGGCCAAAGAAGAACTGATCGAAATGAACGGGCTCGTTTCCGAAATCCTGCCCGAAATGCGTTTCCGCGTTGAACTCGACAACGGCCACAAGTTGATCGCTTACACCTCGGGCCGCATGAAGAAGAACCACATCCGCATCCTGGCGGGCGACCGTGTCACCCTCGAGATGTCGCCGTACGACCTGAACAAGGCGCGCATCACCTTCCGCCACATTGAAAACCGTGGTCCCTCGGGCCCGCGCCCGGCGCCGCGCCGCCGCTGATCCTGCGCTAGCCTGTACCACGCAGGCGTGCGCTTCCCGCAAGGGAAGCGCACATACTTGGACCTCGCAGCCGACAATGGGAGCATGCGATGGACGAGTTGTTGCGTTTCCTGGCAGATGGCCTGAGCGGCGCTTCCGCGCCTGCCATCGCCGCCTACACCCTGGTGGCCACGCACGTGACCATCGTCGCCGTCACCGTCTACCTGCACCGCCACCAGGCGCACCGCGCGCTGTCCCTGCATCCCCTCGTCGCCCATTTCTTCCGCTTCTGGCTGTGGCTCACCACCGGCATGGTCACGCGCGAATGGGTTGCCATCCACCGCCGCCACCATGCGCACTGCGAGCGCGCGGGAGACCCGCACAGCCCGCGCCAGGTGGGCCTGCGCACCGTGCTGCTGCGCGGCGCCGAACTCTACCGCACCGCCAGCCAGGACATCGATGCCATCGCGCGCTACGCGGCCGGCTGCCCGGACGACTGGATCGAACGCCGCCTCTACAGCCGCTTCAGCTGGCAGGGCGTGGGCCTGCTGCTGGTCGCCGACGTGCTCCTGTTCGGCGTCGTCGGGCTGACGGTGTGGGGCATCCAGATGCTGTGGATCCCGGTGCTGGCGGCGGGCGTCATCAACGGCGCCGGCCACGCCATCGGCTACCGCAATTTCGATTGCCCCGAAGCGGCGACCAACATCGTCCCCCTCGGCCTCCTGATCGGCGGCGAAGAGCTGCACAACAACCACCACACCTTCGCCACCTCGGCCAAGCTGTCGGTGAAATGGTACGAATTCGACATCGGCTGGATGTACATCCGGCTGCTGCAGGGGCTGGCGCAGGCGCGGCCGCTGCCGGCGGCGCCGGGCATCCGCTACCGCCACGCGACGGTCGATGCCGCCACCCTGCGCGCCGTGCTGGCCAACCGCGCGCGCGTGATGGCGGCGCTGAACGCCCGCCTCAAGCCGGCATGGCGGCGCGAGCTGCGCACCATCATGTCCAACAAACCCCTCGGCGCCGGCCTCGACCGCAAATCGGCCCTGCGCCTCTTGATGCGCGACCCCGGCTACCTGGACCGCGACGAGCAGGGCCGGCTGGGCGGCCTGCTGGCGGCTAGCGACTACCTGCGCCGGGTGCAGGCCCTGCGCGAGCAGCTGGCGCAACTGTGGCACCGCTCGCTGGCCAGCGAAGAGCAGCTGATGGAAGCCTTGAGTAGCTGGTGCGCCAGGGCGGCGGCCGATAAATGCGCGCAGGTGCGCGCGTTTGCCGTGGAGTTGCGGGGATATGCCTAACCGGCGTCCCGTTCAACAGTGCCGGTAACAAGCGTGATCGGCTTTACAATGTTGCTATCCTAAGAACAGGTGAGCGACGATCCATGGCCCATATCCATCCTGCCGGCTGGCGCGAGATGTCCGTCACCGGTTCCGCAGCGCGTGAAATCGAAACCCTGACGCTCCTCGAGAAGCGCCTGTCGGACACGCCCTACGAGATCTACCACGGGGTCCACTGGACCAATGTCGAACACGGCTTCTCGGCCTACGGCGACATCGACTTCATCATCCTGGCGCCGAACGGCAGGCTGCTGCTCATCGAGCAGATCGCCGGCTTCCTCAACGAGAGCAAGGACGGCCTGGTGAAGAACTACCAGGGCAAGCCGCGCAAGATCCGCCACCAGATCCTGCACACCATCGAAGGTTTCGCCAAGCGCTACCACGGCGAGCTGTCGATCGACTACCTGCTGTACTGCCCCGACTACATCGTGAAGGACCCGCAGCAGGCCGGCATCGATCCCAGCCACATCATCGACGCCACCACCAAGGGCCGGCTGGGCGCCAAGATCCGCGAGATCCTGCCGATCACCGAGCGCAGCGAGGAATTCGACCGGGTCACGCGCTACCTCGGCGACACCCTGAGCCTGCGCCCGGACCCGAGCTCGATGATCGGCTGCGCCACCAGCATGGTCACGCGCCTGTCCGGCGGCCTGGCCACCTGGGCGCGCCGGCTCGAGTTTTCTCCCTTCCGCCTGCGCGTGGTGGGCACCGCCGGCAGCGGCAAGACCCAGCTGGCGCTGGCCGAATACACGGCCGCCATCGATGCCGGCCTGCGCCCGCTCTACGTCTGCTTCAACCGTCCGCTGGCCGACCACATCGAGCGCCTGGTCCCCAGTGGCGGACGGGTCGCCAACTTCCACGAGCTGTGCGACGCCTGGCTGCGCGCCCAGGGCAAGACGCCCGACTACGGCTCGCCCACCGTCTGGGCCGAGATCGAAGGCGCGCTGGTGGAAGCCGACCTGCCCGAGACCTGGCAGTACGACGTCGTCATCGTCGACGAGGGCCAGGACTTCACGACCAACTGGCGCGACATCGTGCTGCGCATGCTCAGGGAAGGCGGGCGCGCCATCTGGCTGGAAGACCCGGACCAGAACCTGTACGGCAAGGAGATGGTGCCGCTGCCCGGCTGGGTGGTGCTGCACTCGAACACCAACTACCGCAGCCCGCGCGAAGTGGTGCAGATGTTAGGGTCGATCGGCGCCGTGAGCCAGCCGGTGGAAGCGGGCAGCCCGTTCAAGGGCGCCGACATTGAGGAGCTCACCTACCCGGAAGGCGACGTCGAGGCCATGCTGTCGCAGACCCGGCGTGCCGTCACGACCTGCCTGGCCGCCGGCTTCGGGCGCCAGGACATCGCGATCTGCTCCTTCCGCGGGCGAGAGAAGTCGGCCATCCTCAAGCTCGATAAACTGAGCGATGCACACACGCTGCGTTCCTTCACCGGCGCCTACGACCTGTTCGGCAACCCGGTGTTCCGCGAGGGCGGCCTGCTGGCGGAGTCGGTGTACCGCTTCAAGGGCCAGTCGGCGCCGGCCCTGATCTTCACCGAGATCGACTTCGAAGAGATGGACGAACTGACCCTGCGCAAGCTGTTCGTCGGCATGACGCGGGCGCGCCTGAAGCTGGTGCTGGTGATGAGCGAGCGCGCCTCGGTGCAGTTCCTCGACCGGATGAGCGGCGCCGAGATCAGCCCGTGATCGCCGCCGCCGGCCCGGCGCGCTTTGCGCGGAAGAATTCCCAGGCCGCTTCCGCCACCTCCAGGTCGGCGTTCTGCAAGCCGGTGAGCCAGTTGATGAAGCGCGGATAGCGCTTCAGGCGGCTCGGCTCGGCGTGGCCGGCGCCGTCGATCCGGTACAGGCCGACCTGCATGCCATCCGGCGCCTGGCCCCACATGTAGCGGGTGACCCTGGTGCGGCCGCGCGGGTCGCCGGCCGCGAGTCGCAGGACCTCCGGCGTATCGGGCAGGCCCGCCAGCGCGCGCCAGGCGTGAACGCTGTCCTCGATGCCACGCACCGGTTCGATGAACGGCGGCGCGTACCAGTGCTTGCCGCCGTGGTAGGGGATCAGCGGATCGGCCGTGCAGCCGAAGACGAGCGCCGGCAGCGGCACGGCGGGCGCCGGACTGCGGCCGGGCAGCGGCATCCCGGCCAGCACCACCGAGAAGGCCGCCAGCCGCTGCGGGATCTCGACCGCCGCCCTATAGACCATCCAGCCCCCGCGCGAGACCCCGATCAGATAGACGCGCTCCGGGTCGGCACCGTGCCGGGCCACCGCATGGTCGATCAGCGCCGCGATAAAACCGGCGTCGTCCTTCACGGCGACGCGCGCATCCGACGCGAAGCAATCGCTCCAGCCGCCCTTGCCGGCGTCGGGCGCGATCACGACCAGCTGCTCGCGCGCCGCGATTTCCAGCCACACGGACAGCGGCGAAGGAGGATAAGCCTGCCCCAGCACCTGCTGCGCCGAGGCGCCCGCGCCATGCAGCACCAGCACCAGCGCGCGCGTGCCGGGCTTTTCTGCCGGAGGCGCCGCAAGCAGGTAGCGGCGCGCGCCTTCCGGACGCTCGAGCGTGGCGCAGACCGGCGCCAGGACAGGGCCGGCGCTGTCGCTGCTGCCGCGCAGGAGCGCACCGAGGTGTGCTTTGACGCCGGCGTGGCTGGGCATGTGTGGTCTTTCTCTGGTTCAGTGAGTGAGGGCCGGGCCAGCGCGCCAAACGTGCGTTGAAAGAATGGTTATTTGAACACATCAGTTCCCGGAGCAAAACAATTCGCTGCGCCAGCTCAGGGAATGCACCCACGAAGCCGCATTTTATGCGGGTGAGATCGAAATCCGGGCCATGCGCAAGCCGGGCGCGTGCTAGCATTTTGGCCATCATTTTCGGAGGCGGACGCATGAAAAAGCAGCTGGCGGCGAAGGCGGGGCGGATGCGCCTCAGGGTACTGGGCGCATCGGCATTGATGCTGCTGCTGGCGGCATGCGGCGATCACCCGCCCAAGGACGACGATGACGACAAGCCGGCGCCGCCCGCGGCCATCACGATCGTCGCCGGCGACGCCACCGCGTCCGGCAGCGCGGACGGCACCGGCAGCGCCGCCCGTTTCAATGGACCGGGCGGCATCGCCATCGATGCCGCCGGCAACCTGTATGTGGCCGACACCGGCAACCACACCATCCGCAAGATCACTTCTGCCGGCGTCGTCACCACGCTGGCCGGCTCCGCAGGCAGCAGCGGCACCGTCAACGCCACCGGCAGCGCGGCGCGCTTCAGCAATCCGGTCGCGCTCGCGATCGGTCCGGGTAATGTGCTGTACGTCGGCGACAAGCGCCTGGTGCGCAGGGTGGGCACGGCAGGGCAGGTGAGCACGGTGGCGGAGATCCGCCTGGGCAGCAACGTGGACGGGCGCAGCGAGGTGCTGGCCGACATTGCCGGCATCGCGGTGGACGCCCGCGATGACCTGATCGTGGCCAACGGCCACAGCGTGCGCCGGATTACCGCCAACGGCGCGCTGACGATGCTGCAGGGCGAAGAGACCCTGCGCGATACCTTCGGCACCCGGACATTCGTCCAGCGTGGCGTGGCGACCGACAGCAGCAACAACGTGTATGTGGAAAATGCGGGGACCATCAACCGGACCAACGCCGCCAATATCGTGACCCAGAACGTGCTGACCCTGCTGGCCGGCACGGCGGGCCAGCGCGGCTCTGCCGACGGCGCCGGCGCCGCCGCCCGCTTCGAAGACGTGGTGGCGCTGACGGTCGACCCGCAAGGCAACGTGTACGCGGCGGACAACATCAACAACCTGATCCGCAAGATCACGCCTGCCGGCGTGGTGAGCACGGTTGCGGGCAAGCTGAAGGCGACGACGCTGGGCGCCGGCGCGCTGCCGGGCAGCTTCCCCAACCTGCGCGGCCGGACGACCGACGGCAAGGGAAATTTCTACGCCACCTCGGGCAACGCCATCGTCAAGATCGCGCTTCCCTCACGTTGACCTGAAGGGCCGCGCTGCCGCTCCTGTGGGCGGCAGCAGGCGCCGCAGATCAATGGCCGATGGCCGCGGTGGCCACGCCCTGCGCCACGCTGTTCTTGCTGGTGGTGGTGGTAAGCGCGAACAGCGGCTTGCGCGGCGATTTGTCGGTGCTCCATTCATAGGCCACGGTGCTTTTCACGCCGTCCGGCCCCTTGTCCGAGGTATTGCGCTTGCGCTCGGCGCGGAAAGGCGCGGGCGCCTTGCCCACCACCTTCTCGAACATCGCCTGGGCCGTCGCGGCCGGCACCGTCTTGGCGTACAGCGCGCACAAATTCTTGTCCGAGTGGACCACCAGCACGAACTGCCCGTGCTTGCTCGGCACCGACCAGGCGCTGCCCTTGGCGCCCTGCAGGAACATCGCCGCCGCCTCCGCGGGCAGCTGGGGCAGGGGCGCCAGCTGCTTGCGCAGGCCGTCGAAATCGTGCAGGTACTTCAGGCAGTGTGAGGAATAGATGTCCATGAAGGCCGCTGCCTGCTGTTCGGGCGCGGCGATTGCGATTGTGGAAAGCAAGGTCCCTCCGAGTGTGATGGCGGCTTTTTGAAGAAGTCGCATGGATGCGTGCTCCGTCTGGTTACTGGTACGTCTTACTATAGCAACTCAGCCCTGAAATGCTGGGTTGCCTCAGGCAAACGTACGCGCCGATTCGACGGGTATCGCAGCAGGCCGGCCGGGAGCGAAAACTTTTTGCTCGCGGACAAAAGGCGCGTCATTGAGTTGTTACTATCTGCGCAATGCCATTTCTCCCCGCGATGTACCGTTCCAGAATAATGGTTTGGTATCAACAATGTGGAGACCACAGCGTGGCACTTGACGCATATTTGAAAATCGACGGCATCAAAGGCGCATCCGCCGGCGACGGGAACCATGCACATTGGCCGGATATAGGAGCATAACGATGCTTTCAATGATGAAAGCAGTTCTTGCTGCATGTTTCCTCAATCTTGGTTCGGCAGCCGCGGCAGAAAACAAGCTGCCCATCGATGTCGTCAAGTATATAAAGCAGCGTGAAGGATGTGATCACTTCCGGGGCGAGATGCCCGACCCGCCGGACGAACAGCGCATGAAGAAAATCGAGCGCGAAATTCGCAAGCTCTGCATGGGCACCGATAACAAGCTTGAGCGCCTGAAGCGCAAATACGCCACGAACCGAGCGGTCCTGAAGCGTCTGAATGAGTTCGAAGAGAAAATCGAGTAGCCCGTCAGTAGCACCTGTCAGAGCTTCGCAAAGCACGAAAAATTCGGTTTCTCCAATCTCTTGATGAAGGTATTTTTTACTCAGTTCCAGCGTTCGCCCTTGCCAGCGCCATCGCATAGGGCGACCTGTTACTGAAACCGCCATCTACCTGGGCAAGAGGGGCAGTCCAGGTCTTTGCGTGGCAAGTCCGCAAACGACAAGGGCGCTGACTGAGCGCCCTTGTCGTTTTCAAGTACTTCATCTAACAACTAGCGGCGACGGCGGCGTAGCCTCAAGACCAGTGCTGTGAGGACCGCCGAGCCGATGAACGAAAGGACGATGATGTTAAGTGCCTTTTCGACATACATTTGCGAAGGCAACGCAACATAGACAAGTACGGCCACCAAGAAGGCGATGACAAGGGAGATGAATGTGTGTTTCATGCGAAGGGCTCCGCTGAAGGGCAATTTAGGTACATGCCGGCGTTGGTGCCGCCCGCCTGCATGATCTCTTCCACAAAAGACGCACAGTTGTTGGGCAAGACTAGCCACCGCCATTTCTTCGCTAGTAGTTCTTCCAGTTTTTTGTGCGCTCCGGCAGGGTTCGGAAGGTGGACGATCCAGCGGCGAATCTCGCGCTTGCCGTTTTCCCTTAAATATCGCATGTATCCGCTCTCCGACATGAACTTCGGCAGATCGTTTTTCCCCGCTACGTGAAAGTAGTACCCGTCTCCCACGTGAAGCAAAGCATGGCCACAGAAATTGATGCCGTCGCCAGATACAACAACGGCGCACGTGTGCTTGAAGTCAGACGCTTTGAGTGGGCAGACGACCATTTCATCGCCGTTGTAGGCTTCGGACATATCCCCTCCGGTTAGCAGACTTTATTGGCTGAACAATCCCAACCGCCAGAAGTGTTTCCCTGCGATCCTCCGCGAATGCTTTGCTTCACATAGTTCCACTTGATTTTTGCGAACGCTAGCTGAACCCGTTCGGTGATGATTCCGCTCTCACCGCTGTCTGGCGTCATGGTCGCTATCATCAGGTTTTCCAGCTCGATCCTAAAATACGGGATTGCCTTGCCGTCACCATCAGCCCGCATGAACTCAAACATGGCTTTCGGGATAGTCTTGCCAGTTGCACAGGTCTGAAGGAGGAGCGGCGACGACGTATCGGCCAGCTTCTTGAAGGTAATTGGGTAAAGGTCAGCCCTGCCCGTAGTATGGCCTCCTGCTGTCGATAGGACCCCGGCTCTGGGCTGGTGGACCGCGTACAAGACATTGCTTACCTCGATCCAATTGCGGTGCCGCTCGTCTTCCGACTCGCCGTTGATACCCTCGATCTTCAGGTATGCGTCACTTGCCATTCTTGCCTCCGCTATAAGGGGTGAATTGTGATTCTTGCCTCACTGTATAAGGGTGACGTTGGCAAGAGTCAGGCGCGGAAGATACGTAGATCAACAGACAGCCCCAGGTGTCCACTGGGCTTCATATAAATATCTTTCCCTAGTTCAATTTCGGTTATAGCATCTCGGCATGAACGTTATCCCTGCCCACGGAATTACTCCTCCCCGCATCCGCCGCCGCCAAACCATCGCCCTGGTGCTGTTGGTCGTCACCGGCGTCATCAACTACCTCGACCGCGCAACCCTCTCCGTCGCCAACGAGTTCATCCGCGCCGATCTCGGTCTTTCGCTTGGCCAGATGGGCCTGCTGTTGTCGGCATTCTCGTGGAGCTATGCGCTATGCCAGCTTCCGGTCGGCGCACTGGTCGACAAGATCGGCCCGCGCTGGCTGCTCGGCGCCGGCCTGGTGGTATGGTCGCTGGCACAGGCCGCAGGCGGACTGGTGTCGACCTTCGGCTGGTTCGTACTCGCGCGGGTCGTGCTCGGTATCGGTGAGGCGCCGCAGTTTCCATCGGCGGCGCGGGTCGTCAGCAACTGGTTTCCCACCCGTTCACGCGGTACCCCGACCGGCATCTACAACTCGGCCTCGCCGCTGGGCTTTGCGCTCGCGCCCCTGTGCCTGTCGCCCCTGATCGCTGCGACCAGCTGGCATTGGGCGTTCTTCATCACCGGTGCGCTCGGTCTCGTGGCGGCCGTCGTCTGGCTGATGCTGTACCGCGACCCGGTGCGCGGGCAGATGTCCAAGGAGGAGCTGGCCTACCTCGACGAAGGCCAGACCATGGAGGAGGCGCCGCAAGCGGGCTTCGCGTCCTGGCGCGCCCTGTTCCGGCACCGCGCCACCTGGGGCATGATGCTCGGCTTCTTCGGCTCGGTCTACCTGAACTGGGTCTACCTGACCTGGTTGCCGGGCTACCTGCGTGCCGAACGCGGCATGGACCTGGCCTACGTTGGCGTGGCGGCGACGATTCCCTTCCTGTGCGGCTTCGCCGGCGCACTGGTGGCCGGCTGGGCATCGGACCAGATCACCCGGCGTGCATCCTCGGTGATCGCCGGCCGCCGTGCGGCGGTCGTGATGGCAATGCTGGGCATGGTGGCGTTCACGATTCCGGCCGCGCTGGTCGAGAGCAATACGCTCGCCATTGCCTGCATCTCGGTGGTCATCTTCCTGGCCAATGCTGCCTCGGCCTGCTCCTGGTCGCTGGTCACGGTCGTGGCGCCGCGCAGCCGTATTGCTTCACTGGGGGCGATCCAGAATTTTGGCGGCTTCATCGGCAGCGCGCTGGCGCCGATTTTCACCGGCTACATCGCACAGAGCTATTCCTTCGTCCCTGCACTGCTGGCCGGCGCCGCCATCGCCTTCACAGGTGCAATGGCATACCAGTTTCTGGTACTTCGGCCGATTCCCGAGCAGGGTCCTTGAACCTCCGGCTAGGACTGCTCAGCAGCGTGCGCCAAGCGCACGCTGCAATTCACCAGCCACCCAATCGAGAGCGACACGTTCTTGCTCCAGTCGTATCGATGCTCCCCAGGCGTGCTGTTTAAGTCCTCGATAAACCGCTGCCTCACTGGCGTGCAGGCGTTCCAGCTCCTGCGCCGGATGCTGGCTCGGCTCCTCGCTCCATAACGGGCGGTGCTGGAGCAGGGTGTCCTGGTCCATAAGGAAGGACCGCAAGTTCGGCAGGACGCCACGTGCACGGTTCAGGATCGCGAAGCCATGCGTGTCGATGTCGCCCCAGTACAGGCAGTGGGCGCCGCCAAGCCAGGGCAAGCCCCCCAGTTGGTCGACGCCGTAGCCGAGCGCCATGAAGGCGACCACGCCCGGTAAATCCTCCAGCGCAAGCCCGGTCTGCAGGTTTTCGACAATCAGGACATGACAAGGATCGAGGTCGAGCCGTGCCAGCTCTTCGACCGGGGCGGACAGGTCGCCCAGCCCGCCGATCCGCTGCCGCAGTGCAGGGTCGAGCGCGCGCATGCGAACCAGGCCCGGAACCCTGCGCAAGCCACACAGTGCATGAATGTCGGAGGCCCCAGCTTCGAAGCCATGCAAGACACTGATCAGGCCGCACAAGAGACCTTGGCGCGCTTCGATCCATTTGGTGTCGAGGCCAGGGATCGGCACCTGCCGCAAATAAAGGCCGGAACGGGGATTGGCCTCGAACCAGGCCAGCGCGGCGACCAGGCGGTCGATATCGCTGTCCGAAAAATCCGCCAGCGCATCGAAGGCCGTGGCTGCATGGACGGCCAGTGCAGGCCAGCGCTGTACCAGTTGCGCATGGCGCAGCACGGCGCGGTCCCAGCGGTCCAGTTCACCGATCCACCACGCCAGTTGGCGCGGGTTATCGAGGCGCAGCCGCTCGGGCAAGCGCTGGGTCCCCAGGGTGCGCCATCGACGCTCGGTCCAGCACAGCGTGCCCTCGCCATTCCAGGCCTGCCAGGTTCGAACCCAGGCGTGGGTGGCTGCCATCTGGGCCAGCGCGGCCTGCTCGCCCGGCAGACCCAGGGGAATGTCGAGCGGCCAGGCCTGACTGGCCGCGCCGGCTTCGAGCCAGGTGCGGTGCTGGCGCCCGAAGCGCCGTAGCAATAGCTGCCGAACCTCAGCGGGTGTTTTCAAGAGCGGTACCCTCCTGGGCCGGCAGGTTCAGGCGCTGGCGCTGCTCGTCGTATTCGATCGACAGCACGCTCGATATGCGGCGGTCACGGATATCGACGAAACATGCGCCGCCAATGAAAGGCTCGAGCGTCATGACCGACTTGAGCGGCGTAGCGACAATCATCTGGAAGCCGAAATTGGCGAAGATATTCATTGCCAGGGCCGTGAATTCGTTGTCGGCCTTATCAAAGGCTTCGTCCAGCACCACCGGCGCATACGTCGGAAAGCCCGTCTCGCTGCCGCCGAGCTGGTAGCGTAGCGCCGCCGCCAGCACGGTGGTGGCCAGCTTTTGCCGCTGTCCGCCGGACAGGCCGGCGCCGCTATGGTGAACCTGGATTTCCTGGCCCGCATCGTCGAACTCGCGCGCGATGAACTCGACGTGCTGGCGCACGTCGAGCACCGCATCGCGCCAGCGCCGGTGCGCAGTTTCCTGGCTCGCCAGCCGGTCCACCAGGCGGCGCAGCTCGATGAAGCGCTGCTCGGCGGCGTCGCGTTCCTCGGTCCAGGCATGGCTGAGGGCAGCGACGATGTCCTGCTTGAACTGGCGCACCTCTGGAAGCTGGCGGTCCTTCGGCTGGATATGCAGGTAGGTCTGCTGGTCCCCGCTGCGGTTGAACGGCACCTGGCGCAGGCTGTCGTTGACCAACTCCATGCGCGCCAGGATCGCCTTGCGGCCATCGTTCAGGTAACTCGACAGGGCAGCCAGGTTCTGGTGGCTCTGGTCGTGCAGGAGTTCGAAGAAACGTTGTTCATGGGCGGGCAGGCCATCGGTTTCGAGGCGGGCAAGCTTACCGAAGAAATCGGGAGCGGCCACCAGGCGCGCATCCAGGCCATCCGACTCCGCCTTCCAGCGTCCGATGAAGATGGCAAACTGCGCTTCGACAAACTTTTCGCCCTGCGCCAGCTCGCTGTCGATGGCCTTGATTTCCTCGTTCAATATCCTGGCGACGGCGCGATCGGCGCTGTCCACCTCTTCCAGCGCGATTGCTTCGCGCCAGGCCTGGAAACGCTGGTTGAGGCCGGCTTGCTGATGAGGCGTGAGCGGAACGATGCCGGGATCGGCGCGCAGTTGTGCAAGCTGGGCATCGAGCTTCGCCACTTCCCGTTCGGCGGTGCGCAGCGCGACCGTTTCCTCTCCCACTGCGTGGCGCGCCTGCGCCACCAGTTCCAGTTGCGCGCGCAGGCGTTCGTCGATGCGCTGCAGATTGGCATTGCCGTCGCGCAGCGCTGCGAGCTGGCGTTCGATGGCGGCGATGCGCTCGGCCAGCGGCAGCACGTCGACTTCCTGCCACTGTATGTTGGCCAGCGTCTGGCAATGCAGCAGGCGCGCGCCGCGGCCCTGGCGCTGGGCACGCAAGGTTTGCATGCGATCATCGAGTTCACTCGCGCGCGCTTGCAGCTCGCGCTCTTCCTGCTCATACAGCGCGAGCTTCTCGCGGTTATCGAAGCCCAGTATCCAGTGACGTCGGGCGTTGGCGGCGTGACGATCGTCCTTCTCGTGGCGTGTGCGGCTATGCTTGACCTGGCCCTCGCGGGTCAGCGCGCGTTCGCGCGCCGCGCGGAAGCCGCGTAGGGAATCGACGCAGGCGTAATCGAAGCGCTGACGCAGCTCGGCCTGCAGCCAGTCGGCGAAGCCGCCATCCCTGAGCCGCAACTTCAGCACCAGCGATTCGGGCGCCAGCGCGCTGCCGGCCCCCTTCTCTGCGCGCACGGTGCGGTAGTAGGTCAGGCGGGTGCCGAGATCGACCTCGTTGATATGGCCGGACAGCGCGGCGTAGTGCGAATCGTCGACCAGGATCGACAACGCAAAGCCGCGCAGCACGCGCTCGATTGCGCCGCGCCAGGCTTGCTCCTCCGGCTTGACCTCGAGTAGTTCGCCGACAAATGGCAAGGCCCCCTCGGCGATGCCGATCGCCTGCGCCAGCTGGCGCCGCAACAGCAGCATCGGCGCCGGAATATTCGAGGGCTGGCGGCGCAGGGACGCGACTTCCTGGCTGATGCCGGACAACGCGCCGCGCGCAGCGTCCAGTTCGCGCCCGAGCGCGGCGGCCGCGTCGTCGTAGCTGTCGTCGTTTTGCCATGCGTCGATTTCCTGGCGCGCCATGCCGAGCAGCTCTGCGAATCCCTGCGGGTCGCCGCGGAAGTCCCATGCCAGCGCTTTGCAGGCGTCCACCGCCTGGCAGCGCTTGTGCAGGCGCGTTTCGCGCTGCGAGACGAGGACATCGCGCTGGTTCTCGAAAGATTCGATCTGTTCGCCGCCTGCTTCGCGCCGTTGCCGTTCGAGGTCGGCCACGGCAGCGCTGCGGTTGTCGAGGTGCCTTGCTGGCGCTGCACCTTGCCCGCCAAAGCTGCGATCTCGATCGCACGCTCGGCGATGCGCTTTTCCAGCAGCCGGATGCGCAGGCTTTCGCGGTAGCTGTGCATGCCGGCCATTAGTTCTTCGAGCGCGTTGCGCTGCAGCGCGAGCGTGTCCATCTGCTGGTGGCGCCGGCGCGCCGGCGCCAGCGTCTGCACCTGCTCGCGCGCGGTGACCACGGCCTGGTGCGCGGCATTGAGCTCGCCGAATTCCGCGACGAGGCGGTCGGCGACTGTGAAGGTTTCCGGCTTGTCCAGCATGAAGTCGCGCAGGAAGGCGTTCAGGTCGCCCATGTTCTTCGCCGACTGCGTCTTGTGCAGCAGACGCAGCGCCATGTCGCTGTCGATGCCGAGCAGGCGGCGGAAGCGCTCGCTGTAAGGTGAAAATTCGTCGCGGGCGAAGGCATCCGGTAACAACAGCTTAAGCTTGCGCACATCGAAGTTGTTGCTACCGAAGTCGCCGATCTCGCGCAGGTCGAACGGACGCTCGAGGATCAGGAAGTAGCGTTTGACGTCGGCGTTGCCGTTGGCATTCCCCCTGATCCAGAACAGTTGCACCAGCACGACATGCTGGCCAGCCGCGCTGGCATAGTGCAGCGCCAGTGCCGACCAGGTGGTGCCGGTACGCAGGTAGCGTACCGCCGACTCGCCCGAGGCAGCGTTGGTCTGCGCAGTCCACGCGCCGCGCACGTAGCTGGGCAAGTTGCGGTCGCGGCCCGCACGTTCGGCTTCGCGGGCGGCGGCGTTGAAGTCGATCCAGCGCGGCGGAATCAAGAGGGCGGACAGGGCGTCCAGCAGCGTCGACTTGCCGGCGCCGGAACGTCCGACGATCAGAAAGCCACGCTCGCTGATCGGAATGTCGTGACGGCCGCTGAAGGTGCCCCAGTTATAGACCTGCAGTCGGGTCATGCGGAACTGCTGGGCGGCATGCCTGGACGGAGCCTTGCTCATTCCTGGTCCTCGTCGTCGATTGCCTGCTGGCCCGGCGCCGTGGCATCGCCTGCCGCCATGCGTTGGTACAGCGTGGTGAGCGTGATGATTTCCTCGGCCGAGAACAGCAGCTTGAGCGTGGGCGAGATCTCGAAGCGGTCTTCGCTGCCGCGCAGCTTTTGCAGGATGTTGTGCTTCTTCAGTTTTTCGATCGATGCGTTGACGCGCTTGGTGAAGCCGGCACGGTCGGTGCTGGTGGAGCGCTCGTAGGGAAGCAGATTTTCCAACATGTCGTCGCGCGCCACCACGGCGCGCTCGCCATGGGCGTCGGCCTGGGTCAGGCGCTGGCGCAGGAACAGCAGAAGTACCGAATCAATGAAGGTCAGCTGCGCGCGCCTGAGCAGGATCGGTACGTCCAGCTCTTCCGCGCTGACCTGGCTGGTGAAGGCTACCTGCAGGTCGCGGTCCAGGACCAGGTCCAGGAACAGCTCGGAGAGGCGACGCCGGATCACGGCTTCGTCGCGCAGCAGGGCCGTCCACAAGGCCGAATGGCGCCTTCCCTCGAGCGCAGGACCGGACAGCAACTGCACCAGCACGCGCCGGGTATCGAGCGGTAATTCGCCACTGTCGTTGACGAAGAGCGCGCCCGCCGGCATCGCATCGGCCTGAACAGAGGTGTTATCCGTGCCGGACTCAGGATGGGTCACGCTGCTTCTCCCTGAAAAAATAGATGAGTGGGATGCGCGCCTTGCGCGCCACGCCGTCCGCGCCAGTCCAGCCGACGGTTTCGTGATTTTCCGATACGATACCGCGCCTTACCCCGAGGGCAAGCAGCCCCAGCACGCTGCCAAGGCCCTGACCCGCCGGGTATTCCAGCAGGATGTCGGCGATCGAAGCCTGCGTACGCTGGGCGAGCACGGCGCCGACATGGTCTTCCAGCGAACGGAAGTCGATCTCGGACTGCGCCACCAGATCGCCAATCGTGGACAGGTCCAGCGACGGTTCGTCGCCTTCGCCCATGGCGCCGGGCAGGGCTTGCAGCGCCGGATCGTGCAAGACCCATTGCGATAGCGAGCTCAGTTTGCTGCTGGTGAGCGTCAGCGTGTACTGCAGTGCGTCGCTTGCCTTGACCTCGTCCTTCAGCTGCAGCGCCGCCTGCTGCGCCTTGCGCAGAAGCTGGTTCAGGCGGCGCTGTTCAGCGAATTCGCGGCTTTGTACGAAATGCTTGAGGCTGCGTGCGAACGATTGCAGGACGTCATGCACCATTCCACCCTGTTCGAGCAGAGTGCGGGTCAGGTGCAGCAGGAAACGTCGCTCGCTGCCGTCTAGCGTGGCGACGAAACGGCGCGACATGAGCTGGTCTAGCGCGTCGTCGAGCGCGGCGGACTGCAGCGGATCGGTCAGCAGGCGCCAGAACGCGGAAAAGCTGCGGCCGGCATCGCTTTCCGAAATCAGGTCGATGCCGGCGAACAGCGCGTCGAGTACGTTGCCGCGGTTGCCGTCGTGGTCCATCAGGCGTTCGCGCAGCGAGCGGTTCAGGCGTTCGAACTCGTCGCGCACACGGCGAAAATCGCCCGCCAGGTCGTCCGCCAGCGCGATGATCTCGCGGGTGCGCTCGAGTGCGGTCGCATCGGACAATATCTCAAAACTGCCGCTCTCTACCGCTGCGATCTCGCGCTCGATGCGTTCCTTTTCAGCGCGCAATCGGGCGCTTCGGCGTGCCTGATCGGCATCGGTGTCATCGGCCAGCTTGCCGAGGGCCCCGATAACCAGGCCGAGCCGGCTTTCGGTAGCGGCGCTGTGCGGTTTGGTGAGGCTGGACACGATGCGGATCGCCTCGACGGTCGCCGTCGCGAGCTCATAGGACTCTTCCTGGGAACCCGGTGGAAAGCGCCGTTCCAGATAGCCTTCGGCGAGCCATCCGGCTATGTAGAGCTGTGCCGTCCTTGGCCAGTCTTCGCCCCGGTTACGCAATTGTTCGAGGTCCCGCTCGATGCGCTCGTGCAGGATCGAGGCGGGCAGGCTGCGCTCGTTGTCGTAGAGATGGGTTTGCAAGAGCGCCAGCACCGCCGGTCCGGTGTCGGCCGCGAGCAGGCGCCAGAGTGGCTGAGTGCGCAGATGGCGATAGGTGGCGAGCGGTTTGTCGGTTTTCATGGTGTGCTGGGCGGTTCATTCTACGCATGTTTTTTGCGAAGTCCAGTAACCGGCCATGCCTAGCCGCTGGGCGCTCGTACTGCCATGCTCCAGCGCAAAGTGTTTTTATTGGGTGAACCTCGACTGCCTTCTGACGTGGCCAAATATGTCGACCGGCGCGCGGGTTGGGCCCACGTCCGAAACGAGTTTCCTGAAGCACAGCCAGTTTCGAACAAGCGGTAGACAGTGACATGCTTTTGCAAGCAACAATGAAAACGGCCTCGCGAGGAGGCCGTCCTGGTTGAAGCGCAGGTCGATCAGACGTCGATATTCCCCGCCTGCAGCGCATTCGACTCAATGAAGTTCCTCCGCGGCTCCACCTCATCCCCCATCAGCGTGGTAAAGATCTGGTCCGCCGCAATCGCGTCCTCGATCTGCACCTTCAGCAGGCGGCGCACGGTCGGGTCCATCGTGGTTTCCCACAGCTGTTCCGGGTTCATCTCGCCCAGACCCTTGTAGCGCTGCTTGCTCACGCCGCGTTCGGCTTCGTCGCGCAGCCACAGCATGGCTTCGTGGAAGCCGCGCACCGCGAACTCCTTCATCTTCTCGCCTTCGCCGCGGCGCATGATGGCGCCTTCGCCGATCAGGCCCTGGAAGGTGGCGGCGGCGTTGGCCAGCACGGCGTAGTCGTTGCTCTGCACGAAGTCGGCGTCGATCGAGGTGACGTTGACGTTACCGTGGCGCATGCGCTCGATGCGCAGCGCGTGCTTTTCGCTCAATTCGTCCGAACGCACGACCACCTTCACGGCCGGGTCCTTGATCGCCGCTTCCATCGCCTGGGCCGAGGCTTCGGCTTTTTCCAGCGTGCTCATGTCCAGCGTGACGCCGGCCGTGATCGCGGTCAGGGCGGCGCGGTCGATCACGCGGGTCAGGCGCATCATGATGGCGTTCGACAGGTTGTACTGGCGCACCAGCTCGCTCAGCGCTTCGCCGGTGATCGGCTCGGCGCCTTCGCGCGGGATCAGGGAGGCGCCGTTCAGCGCCACCGACATCATGTAGCTGGCTTCTTCCAGGTCGTCCTTCAGGTAGCGCTCGTCGCGGCCGTGCTTGACCTTGTACAGCGGCGGCTGCGCGATGTAGATGTGGCCGCGTTCCACCAGCTGCGGCATCTGGCGGTAGAACAGCGTCAGCAGCAGCGTGCGGATGTGGGCGCCGTCGACGTCCGCGTCGGTCATGATGATGATGCGGTGGTAGCGCAGCTTGTCGACGTTGAATTCGTCCGGGCCGATCGAGGTGCCGAGGGTGGCGATCAGGGTGGTGATCTGCTCCGACGACAGCATCTTTTCAAAACGCGCCTTTTCCACGTTCAGCACCTTGCCGCGCAGCGGCAGGATGGCCTGGAACTTGCGGTCGCGGCCCTGCTTGGCGGAGCCGCCTGCCGAGTCACCCTCGACGATGTACAGTTCGGCCAGCGCCGGGTCGCGTTCCTGGCAGTCGGCCAGCTTCGAGGACAAGCCCAGCCCGTCCATCACGCCCTTGCGGCGGGTAAGGTCGCGCGCCTTGCGCGCCGCTTCGCGTGCACGCGCCGCTTCCACGATCTTGCCGCAGATGATCTTGGCGTCGTTCGGCTTCTCCATCAGGAAGTCGGTCAGCGTCTTGGCCACGATTTCTTCCACCGGGCCGCGCACTTCCGACGACACCAGCTTGTCTTTGGTCTGCGACGAGAACTTCGGTTCCGGCACTTTCACCGACAGCACGCAGGTCAGGCCTTCGCGCATGTCGTCGCCCGAGATCTCCACCTTGGCCTTCTTGGCGAAGTCGTTCTCGTCGATGTACTTGTTGATCACGCGGGTCATCGCCGCGCGCAGGCCGGTCAGGTGGGTGCCGCCGTCGCGCTGCGGGATGTTGTTGGTGAAGCACAGCACCTGCTCGTTGTAGGCGTCGTTCCACTGCATCGACACGTCCACCGAGATGTTGGTGCCCTGGTCGGACATGCGGTCGCCGGTGGCCTGGAACACGGTCGGGTGCAGGACGCTCTTGGCCTTGTTGATGTACTCCACGAAGCCGCGGGTGCCGCCCTCGAAGGCGAACACTTCTTCCTTGCCGCTGCGCTGGTCGCTCAGCTTGATGTTGACGCCGTTGTTCAGGAACGAGAGTTCGCGGATGCGCTTGCTCAGGATCTCGTAGTGGAACTCGACGTGGGTGAAGATTTCCTCGTCGGCCCAGAAGTGCACCTCGGTGCCGCGCTTGTCGGTGTCGCCCAGCACCTTCATCGGCGAGACTTCGACGCCGTCGACCACCTCGATGATGCGGTCCAGCGGGACGCCGCGCGAGAATTCCAGCTGGTGGATCTTGCCTTTCTGGCGCACGGTCACGCGCAGCAGCTTCGACAGCGCGTTCACGCACGACACGCCCACGCCGTGCAGGCCGCCGGACACCTTGTACGAGTTCTGGTTGAACTTGCCGCCGGCGTGCAGTTCGGTCAGTGCGATCTCGGTGGCCGAGCGCTTCGGCTCGTGCTTGTCGTCCATCTTGACGCCGGTCGGTATGCCGCGGCCGTTGTCGGTGATCGAGATCGAGTTGTCGGAGTGGATCGTGACGTGGATCTCGGTGCAGTAGCCGGCCAGGGCTTCGTCGATCGAGTTGTCGAGCACCTCGAACACCAGGTGGTGCAGGCCGGTGCCGTCCGAGGTGTCGCCAATGTACATGCCCGGACGCTTGCGCACCGCTTCCAGACCTTCCAGGATCTGGATCGAAGACGCGCCGTATTCGTCCGCCTTGGAGGCGGGAGTCATTTCTGGTTGGGTATTCTCGGACATGGACTGCTTTCTATAAAACGGATGATTCAGGCTGCCTGCAGCCTGCGCCGCCATGCCGGCTTGCGCCGGGATGGCGGTGGTGACGATTCGTCAGTTAGATACGCATCGGCATGACGACATACTTGAAGTCGCCATTGTCGGGAATCGAGATCAGCGCCGACGAGTTCGAGTCGCCCAGCGCGATGTTCACCTGGTCGCACTTCAGGTTGTTCAGCACGTCGAGCAGGTAGGTGACGTTGAAGCCGATGTCGATGGTGTCGCCACCGTAGTCGATCTCGAGTTCTTCGACCGCTTCTTCCTGGTCGGCGTTGGTCGAGCTGATCTTCATGACGCCCGGCTCGATGATGCAGCGCACGCCCTTGAACTTGTCGCTGGTCATGATCGCGGCGCGCTGCAGCGAACGCAGCAGCTCTTCGCGGCTGATCGTGAAGTCGTTCTTGTAACCCTTCGGGATCACGCGGGTGTAATCAGGGAACTTGCCTTCCACCAGCTTCGAGACCAGCTCGATGTCGGCGAAGGTCAGCTTGACCTGCGAGGCGGCGATGTCGAGGCGGACCTCTTCGTCGCTTTCTTCCAGCAGGCGCTGCAGTTCGATGATGGTCTTGCGCGGGATGATCACTTCCTGGCGCTCGAAGGACTGCTCGGTGGCCACCTGGCAGAAGGCCAGGCGGTGGCCGTCGGTGGCCACGGCGATGATGTTGTTGCCGTCCAGCACCAACAGCAGGCCGTTCAGGTAGTAGCGGATGTCCTGCTGGGCCATGGCGAAGTGCACCATGTTGAACAGGTGCTTCAGCGTCTTCTGCGGCAGGGTCACCGAGGCGTTGTAGCTGTCCGCCACCGACACGGTGGGGAATTCTTCCGCGGCCAGGGTCTGCAGGGCGAAGCGCGACTTGCCGCTCTGGACGGCCAGGCGCTTGTTCTGCAGGGTCATGGTGACGTCGCCCGATTCCGGCAGCGCGCGCAGGATGTCCAGCAGCTTGCGTGCCGCCACCGTGGTGCCGGTCACGTCATCGCCCGAGCCGATGTTGGCGAGCGTGGTGATCTGGACTTCGGTGTCGGTCGAGAGGAACGAGACGCTTTCGCCGTCCTTGCGAATGAGGATATTGGCCAGAATCGGCATAGTGTGCCGACGCTCGACAATACCGCTCACGATCTGCAGTGGCCGGAGAAGCGTGTCTCGGGTGGTTTTGACCAGTTGCATAGATATCCTCAGTTAAGTATTAATTATTTATTGCTCTAACACTATTTTGCCAATTGCCCGTGGCAAACACAATGTAGGGTGGACGGCTTCGCCGTCCGCGCGTTCGACTATCCGTGAATAACCGTATCGTGTCTAATCACCTGCTGGTTGAACGCGCGGGCGGGAGACCCGCCCACCCCACGAAAATCCCCAATCAGCCCTTCAGCGTCTGCTCCAGCACGTGCAGCTCATGGTTGCACTCGGCGTTCTTCTGGCGGTCCTGGGCGATCTTGCGCACCGCGTGCAGCACGGTGGTGTGGTCGCGGCCGCCGAACAGCTCGCCGATCTCGGGCAGGCTCTTCTGGGTCAGCTCCTTGGCCAGGTACATCGCGATCTGGCGCGGACGGGCGATGTTCGCCGGGCGGCGCTTGGAATACATGTCCGCCACCTTGATGTTGAAGAAGTCCGCCACCGTCTTCTGGATGTTCTCCACCGAGATCTGGCGGTTCTGCACCGACAGCAGGTCCTTGAGGGCTTCCTTCACCACGTCGATGGTGATGTCCTTGCCGTGGAAGCGCGAGTAGGCCAGGATCTTGCGCAGCGCGCCTTCCAGTTCGCGCACGTTCGAGCGCAGGTGCTTGGCCACGAAGAACGCCACGTCGTCCGACAGCGTCACGTTCTCGGACTGCGCTTTTTTCAGCAGGATCGCCACGCGCATTTCCAGCTCGGGCGGCTCGATCGCCACCGTCAGGCCGGAGTCGAAGCGCGAGATCAGGCGGTCGTCCATGCCGGTGATCTCCTTCGGATAGGTATCCGAAGTGATGATGATCTGCTTCTTGGCCGCGATCAGCGCCTCGAACGCATAGAAGAACTCTTCCTGCGTGCGGCTCTTGCCGCCGAAGAACTGGATATCGTCGATCAGCAGCATGTCGAGCGAGTGGTAATAGTGCTTGAAGTCGTCGAAGCCTTTCCGCTGGTAGGCGGTGACGACGTCGCGCACGTACTGCTCGGCGTGGATGTAGCGGATGCGCGCGTTCGGGTTGTCGGCCATGACCTGGTTGCCGATCGCATGGATCAGGTGGGTCTTACCGAGGCCGACGCCGCCGTAGAAGAACAGCGGGTTGTACGACACGCCCGGGTTGTTCGCGACCTGGATCGCGGCGGCGCGCGCCAGCTGGTTGGCCTTACCGGTAACGAAGCTCTCGAAGGTGAGGTCGGTGTTGATCCGGCTCTGCTCGCGCTTGGGCGAGTTGGCGATGTTCACGTTGCCCTGGATCGGCTGCTGTTCCGGCTGGCGCGGCGCATCGAAGTTGGTGGCGCCAGCCGCAGCGGTCGCGGCAGGACCCGCCGGCTTCTTGGCCGGGTTGTTCTTCGGGTCGAGCACGAACTGCACCTCGACCGGCGCTTCCCAGTACTGGCAGGCGAGTTCGGTGATGCGCGTGGCGAACTGGGTCTTGACCCAGTCGAGCTTGAACCGGTTCGGCGCGGCGATGCGCAGCTTGCCGTCCTCGTAATCGAGGACGACAAGCGATTTGATCCACGCACTGTATTGCTGCGGCGTCAGCTCGAGTTCCAGCTGCGCGGAACAGGTCTGCCAAAAATTTTCCATACTTCGCTAGTTGATACGTAACACGCTATTTTACCTGTCTCGGCCGAAGTTATCCACAGGTTGGCCCCACTATTTTCAACCGAAGCCGCGCTTTTTGCAGCAGCGCCGGCGCGACAAGTCAGACAGACAACAGCTCGTCAGGAAAAGGCGAGGAAACAACGGCTTCCTTGACAGCTGGACCGGAAATCGAGTCTAATTCAGGGTTCCCCGTCCGTGCACCCTGTCAGGCTGATAAATCAGCGTGAAGCTGCTCAGGCGAAAATGAGTATCTGCTAAGGCGTGACGCTGGCTTAACATCTGCGAACTGTCATTGGCGACGAATCCTGACACGACGTCAGACCCGATTTTGCATTTTCTTTTGCTTTAAGCGAGACCACCATGAAACGTACTTACCAACCTTCCGTCGTCCGTCGTAAGCGCACGCACGGCTTCCGCGCACGTATGGCTACCCGTGGTGGCCGTCAAGTCCTGAACGCACGCCGCGCCAAGGGCCGCAAGCGCCTGGCTGTCTAAGTTCCTTAGACCAGCAGATCGACGCGGTCGGCCATGACAGGCGAAGGTTCGCACGACTTCGCGCGCGTTCGGCGTATCGTTAAAACGGATGAGTTTTCATCCGTTTTTCGTTTGCGGCCGGCGCAAAAATCCGCGCATTTCGTGCTCTACACCCGGCCCAATTCCCTGCCGCATGCGCGGCTGGGCGTCGTTGCGGCCAAGCGTTTCGCGCCGCGCGCCGTCACCCGCAATACGATCAAGCGCGTCACGCGCGAGCTGTTCCGCACCAGCGAGCTGCAGCCCTTCGATTGCATCGTGCGCCTGTCGCGGCCGGTCAATAGCAAGGACGGGCCCGCCACCACGCGCGCCCTGAAGGCCGAGCTGCGCGCCGAGCTCACCCGCCTGTTCGCTTCCCAGCGCCCGCGCCGCGGCGCGCCCACGCCGGCAGTTCCCCCGACGCCATGAAGACGCTGCTGGTCTGGTTCCTTCGCGGCTACCAGCTGCTGCTGTCCCCGCTGCTCGGGCAGAAATGCCGTTTTTACCCGACCTGCTCCAATTACGCGATCGAAGCGCTGCGCGTGCACGGCGCCGCCCGCGGCTCGCTGCTGGCGGCGCGCCGCGTGTGCCGTTGCCATCCGTGGAATCCGGGCGGCGTCGATTTCGTCCCGCCGGCGCCTGAGGACAAGCACCAGCAACCTCCACCAGCCGCTCGCGGTTGTAACCACTCCTGACTAGACTCCAATGGAACTCAATAAACGTACCGTCCTGTGGATCGTGTTCGCCATTTCCCTGATTGTTCTCTGGAACAACTGGATGGTGGCCAACGGCAAACAGTCGCTGTTCTCGCCGGCCCCGCCAGCCGCCCAGGTGGCGCAGCAGCAGGCCAAGCCGAATGACGTGCCGGCCGCCGCGCAAGCGGGCGCTGCCGCCGTCCCTGGCGGGCCGGGCGCCAGCCCGGCCGGCGCCGCCCCGGCGGCCGCCGCGCCGGCAAGCCAGCGCGTCACCATCACCACCGACGTGGTGAAGGTCGACATCGACACCCTCGGCGGCGTCATCAAGCGCCTCGAACTGCTGAAGTTCGCCGACCACTTCGACAAGACCAAGAACCAGGTGCTGTTCAACGTGGGCGGCAACAACACCTACCTGGGCCAGACCGGCCTGGTCGGCAGCACCCCGGCCGGCGTCATGCCGAACCACCAGACACCGTTCGTCGCCCGTCCGGGCGTGCGTACTCTGGACGCCAACGGCACCGTGCAGCTGGTGCTGGACGCGGAGCAGGGCGGCGTGCGCCTGACCAAGACCTTCACCTTCCGCAAGGGCGACTACACCATCGGCGTGCGCCATGACGTGACCAACCTCACCGAGGCCCCGGTCCAGCCTTCGCTGTACCTGCAGCTGCAGCACGACGGCAACAAGCCGGCCAACGATTCGTGGTTCATGTCGAGCTACACCGGCCCGACCCTGTACACCGCCGAAGACAAGTACCAGAAGCTGACCTTCGAGAACATCGAGAAGGGCAAGGCCGAGCACTCGACCAAGGCCAATAACGGCTGGGTCGCGATCTCGCAGCACTTCTTCGTCTCGGCCTTCATCCCGGCCGACAAGGCGCAGCGCGACATCTACACCAAGAAGATCGCCACCAACCTGTATGCGATCGGCACCGTGCAGCCGCTGGGCACCGTGGCGCCGGGCGCGACCATCTCGAACGACGCCCGCCTGTACTCGGGCCCGCAGGACGAGAAGACCCTGGAAACCATCGCTCCGGGCCTGGAGCTGGTGAAGGACTACGGCGTGCTGACCATCATCGCCAAGCCGATCTTCTGGGTGATGGACCACTTGCACGCGCTGCTGGGTAACTGGGGCTGGACCATCGTCGCCCTGACCGTGCTGATCAAGCTGGCCTTCTTCCCGCTGTCGGCCGCCGGCTACCGCAGCATGGCCAAGATGCGCGTGGTGACCCCGAAGATGCAGGCGATCCGCGAGCGCTACAAGAACGACCCGCAGAAGATGCAGCAGGCCACCATGGAGCTGTACAAGACCGAGAAGATCAACCCGCTGGGCGGCTGCCTGCCGATCCTGGTGCAGATGCCGGTGTTCTTCGCGCTGTACTGGGTGCTGCAGTCGTCGGTCGAGATGCGCGGCGCGCCGTGGATCGGCTGGATCACCGACCTGACCCAGCCTGACCCGTTCTACATCCTGCCGATCGTGTACGCGGTGTCGATGTTCATCACCACGAAGCTGAACCCGCAGCCGACCGATCCGGTGCAGGCGAAGATGATGCTGTTCATGCCGCTGGCATTCTCGGTGATCTTCTTCTTCTTCCCGTCCGGCCTGGTGCTGTACTGGGTGGTCAACAACATCCTGTCGATCGCCCAGCAGTGGGTCATCACCAAGAAGTTCGAGACCGGCACGGCGAAGTAATCGTCTTCCGGCTTCACCCGAAAGCCCGCGCTTGCGCGGGCTTTTTACATTCCGCGTCTCCCCGTATCCCTTACAATCCCCCCATGAAACTCGACACCTCCCCCATCGCCGCCATCGCCACCGCCCCCGGCCGCGGCGGCATCGGCGTCGTGCGCGCCTCCGGTAAATCGCTGCCCGGCCTGATCGAGGCCCTGTTCCCGGGCGTGACACTGGCGCCGCGCCACGCCACCTACATTCCCTTCAGGGCCGCCAACGGCGACGTGATCGACCAGGGCCTGGCCCTGTACTTCCCGGGCCCGCATTCGTATACCGGCGAGGACGTGCTGGAACTGCATGGCCACGGCGGTCCGGTGGTGCTGCAGATGCTGCTGGCCCGGGTGCTGGAAGCGGGCGGCCCGCTCGGCCTGCGCCTGGCCGAACCGGGCGAGTTCACCCGCCGCGCCTTCCTGAACGACAAGCTCGACCTGGCCCAGGCCGAGGCCGTGGCCGACCTGATCGACGCCTCCACCGAAGCGGCGGCGAAGTCGGCCTCGCAGTCGCTGTCCGGCGCCTTCTCGCAGGTCGTGCACACCCTGGTCGACCAGACCATCAATCTGCGCATGCTGGTCGAGGCCACCCTCGACTTCCCCGAAGAAGAAATCGACTTCCTCGAAAAATCGAATGCGCGCGGCCAGCTGGCCGGCATCATCGAGGCGCTGGAAAACGTGTTCCGCCAGGCGGCGCAGGGCGCCTTGCTGCGCGAGGGCCTGAACGTGGTGCTGGTGGGCCAGCCGAACGTGGGTAAATCGTCGCTGCTCAATGCCCTGGCCGGCGCCGAGGTCGCGATCGTCACGCCGATCGCCGGCACCACGCGCGACAAGGTCACGGAAACGATCCAGATCGAGGGCATCCCGCTCAACATCATCGACACGGCGGGTATCCGCACCGACGAGGGCATCGACGTGGTCGAGCGCATCGGTATCGAGCGCACCTGGGGAGAGGTCGGCAAGGCCGACGTGATCCTGCACCTGCTGGACGCCAACCTGGGCCCGAGCGCGGAAGACGAAAAGATCGTGGCCGCCTTCCCGCAGGGCGTGCCGGTGCTGCGCATCTGGAACAAGATCGACCTGTCGGGCCACAAGCCGTCGATGGACGTGTCGCCCGACGCCACCCACCTGTACCTGTCGGCCCACGAGAAGCTCGGCATCGACCTGCTGCGTGCCGAACTGCTGCGCATCGCCGGCTGGCAGCAGACCGGCGAGTCGCTGTACCTGGCGCGCGAACGCCACCTGATTGCGCTGCGCGCCGCGCGCGAGCACCTGGAGCTGGCGCGCCAGCACGCCATGCAGGACGACCAGTCGCTCGACCTGTTCGCCGAGGAGCTGCGCCTGGCCCAGGACCAGCTCTCCAGCATCACCGGGCAGTTCACGCCGGACGATCTGCTGGGAGTGATCTTCAGCCGCTTCTGCATCGGGAAGTAGCAGGGCGGTCGGCTTTGCCGACCGTGCGCGCAAACCCGGCGTCAACAGATGTGGGCTGTTATTCGTTTGCCGCCCACCCCACGTATCGTCACTGCGCAACAGGTGCCGGCATGCTAGGCTAGCCGTCCAGACTGAACAGGAGGGCAGGGACGATGGCGGACAATCACGGAATCACCCGGCGGCGCCGGCTCGTGCAGGGCGGGCTGCTGCTGGCGGCCTGCGCGCTGCTGTCTTCCTGTGCCAGCCTGTCCGGCCCGCGCCAGGTCGAGATCCCGCTGCGCAAGCTGCAGGCCGGTATGGAGCGCCGTTTTCCGCTCAATCATCCCCTGATGGGCCTGTTCAACGTCCGCCTGTCGCGCCCCATGCTGTCGATCCAGCCCGAGCCCGACCGGGTGGCGCTGGCACTGGACGCCTCGGTAGCGCCGCCCTTCGCGCGCGATACCTGGGCCGGCAGCCTGGCTTTTTCCGGCCGCCTCTACGTCGATCCGGGCCGCCCGGCCGTGATGATGGCCGAACCGCGTGTCGACCGCATTGCCATCGGCGCCAGCCCGGAGGCCGAACGCCAGCTGGCGCGCGTGGCCAGTTCCCTCATCGACACCGTGGTGCGCGACACCCCGGTCTATACCTTCGACATGCACGACCTGCGCTACGCCGGTGTCCAGTACATCCCGACGCGGATCGAAACCACACGTTCTGGTCTGCTAGTGACGCTGGAGCCGGCGAAATAGACCATCAGTGGCGTTGCCGCCACGCGCACGTTTGCGTGCATACGTAAAGATTAGCAATACGCTATTATTTTTCCGCCTGCGGACGAGTTTATTGCTGGATACAACGCGAGTCCTTGGGGGAATTGTTGTTCCCAAGCCGAATCGGCAGTTCACGATTGCAGAGCCGGTTCATTCGGCGCACACTGGGACGCTTGGATGTGCACTGAACTGCCGTGGCGCGAACCCGCTGCGGTACACGCTTGAGGTTTCTCATGGGCACGATGTTCCGCTGAAGTAATCTTGGTTGGACTTCAGTTTGTCGTGTAGGGGGTGGATCTTGGAAACGACACAGGAAAGTTTTCCGGACAAGGGCCTGGCTGCCGAGCCAGTGCTGGCCGCGGTTGCCGCCGTGTCGCCAGTCATGCCGTCGCGGGCGAGCCTGCCTGCGAAAGGCTCGTGCTGGTACTGCGAGAAACCGCTCGACAGCGTACGCCGTTTTTGCGGCAAGGGCTGCGCGGACTCGTTCGACGAAGAAGCCGAATTTACCCGCTAGGCAGGTGCGCCCGGGCTTCCTGTCCGGCGGCCAGCACGCGCAAGGCCCGTTCGTAGTCGAACGCGGCCACCGCCGCTTCCAGCTCCGCCATGCGTGCCGCGCCCAGGCGGGTGCACAGCCCGGCGCGCTTTTCCGTCACGAAGTCTTGTGCGGCGCTGTCGCCGAGATCGAGCAGCGTGCATAGCCGCGCCAGCTCGCCTTCCGACAGCACGGCTTCGGACGGGGCAAGGCTGGCGGAGGCCGGCGCGGCCACCAGGCCATCCACCTGCGCGATCACCCGCGCCAGCTCCGCTTCGAGCCGGTCGAGCAATCCAGGGTTGGCCGGCGAACCGGCGCGCAGCAGCTGTTCGGTCTCCACCGCCAGCACGCGCAGCGGGCGGGCCTCGATCATGGCCGCCGCACCCTTCAGGGTATGGGCAATACGGTGCGCCAGCGTGGCGTCGGCGGCCGCGATCGCGTCGCGCAGGCGCGTCACATTGCCGGCATAGTCGGAACGAAAGCGGGTGAGGACGCGCAGGTACATGGACTGGTCGCCCATCATCCGCTCGAGGCCGGCGGCAACGTCGAGCGCCGACATGGAGGCTGGAGCGGTCGCCGGGACGGCCTGCGTGGCGCCGGAAGGAGACAGCACGCTCACCGGGTAGTGAACGACCAGGCGCGGGTCACCGGTACGCCGTTCACCGAGCCCGAGAAGCTCACCTCATAGGTGGTGGCGGCCTTCAGCGGCGCCAGCGGGACGATCGCGACGGCGGTGCGCTCCTTCGCGGTGGCCGACGCGTTCACCACCTGCACCTGCAGGTTGGCGCCGCCGCGCGGACGCACGGTGAAGCTCTCCATCGTCACCGGGGAATCGATGTTGGCGTGCACGCTGATCGGATAGCCCACCTCGTTGATGCCGGCCACCGGATCCGGGTCTTCGGTGTCGCTGTAGAAGTTCGGCGTCACGCCGGTCTGGCCATTGAACGGCCAGGTGACGACGGTGTTCGCGGCGATGCCGGGACCGAAGCCGCCGCGGGTCGCGAAGTCGGCGGTGAAGTAGTTATAGCGGCTCGCGGAGGTGGCGGCGCCGGTGCCGATTTCCCGGAACTTCGGTTCGAACATCACGAAGCGATGGTAGATCGCGGTGATCAGTTCTTCGGCCATGAAGAAGCCGCTGCCGTTGGTCGTGCCAGAGATCACCTCGCCATAGGCATAGCCCGAGTCGGGGATGGTGTAGCCGGCCGCGTTCAGGCGGTCCTTCAGGGTAACGCCGGTGAAGCCCGGGGTGCCCGGCTTCTGGTCGTGGCTCATCACGTTGTTGGTGCGCAGGTACTCGGAGTGACCCAGCGCCGCACGATTGATCAGCGCATTCTCTGTCACCGCCGGCACGCCTGCCTGGGTGCGGCGGTAGTTGATCCAGTTGCGGCCGTCGACCGCGATGTTGTTTGTCAGCGCAGGCGCGGAAGGATCCGGGGCGGCTGTCGGGGGCACGGCCGGGGTGCCGGCGAGCGGCGACCCAGCCACCGGGCCGGCGCCCGTGCTGTCGCCACCGCCGCCGCAGGCGGCCAAGGTCGACGCGGCCACCAATGCGGCGATGAGGAAGCGCCAGCGCGGCATATAGCTCATGTTGCAACTCCTGTCAATACTGTGAGACGAAGCGACATTCTAGAGTAAAACAGCGGGGGCTGCCGCCCGTCGCGTTGCGCGACGCCCGCATAATTCTCTCCCTGTAGAATATGGCATCGATCTTATTGCCGAGCCATCAATTGCAGCCACCTAAGCCAACCAGCCGGCAGCGCCTCGCGCGCGCCAAATTTGCCCTGCCCAGTTTCGTCACGCTGCTGTCGATTGCCTGCGGTTTCGGCAGCATCGTGATCTCGGTGGACAATGCGCATGTCGGGTCTCCGGCCGACTACCGCCTGGCCGCGATCCTGCTGGTGCTGGCCGGCGTGTTCGACGCGCTCGACGGCTTCGTGGCGCGCCTCACCAAGACCCAGTCCAGCTTCGGCGTGCAGCTCGACTCGATCGCCGACGTGATGAACTTCGGCTGCGCGCCCGGCCTTTTGTTGTACTGCTATGGCTTCGCGCAGATGGGCGCCGCGCACCCCACCCTGGTGCGCATGGGCGGCCTGGCCTGCTTCGTGTTCGTCGCTTGCGGCGCGCTGCGGCTGGCGCGCTTCAACGTCATGGTCGGCCGCACCGACCCGCGTTATTTCGTCGGCATGCCGATCACCGCCGGCGCGGCCTGCGTGGCGTCGGTGGTGGTGGCCTGGCCCGACCCCGCCACCACCATGGCGCAGTGCTTCGCGATCATCGCGTTGATGCTCGCGGTGGGCACGCTGATGGTGTCGACCGTGCGCTTCCCCAGCTCGAAGCACCCGAGCGGCAAGACGATGCTGGCGCTGGTGGCGGTGTGCGCGGTGCTGCTCGCCGTGCTGCAGACGCGCTTCTTCGTGCTGTTCTTCCTGCTGTACGTGTGCGCGACCCTGCTGCTGAACATCGCCTGGCGCATGGGGTGGAACGGCGTCGCGCCGCCCAAGGTCTACGAGGATTGACGGCTTCGCAGGCTCAAACGAATTTATCGAGCATCGCCGCCAGGTGCACCGCGCGCGCCTGCGCTTCCTCGAGGTCGCCCGCATTGCCGGCCTGGGTCTGGATCGCGCCGGCCAGCAGCTGCACGAAGGAGCGGTCGAGCGCCTTGCGCGCCGCCGCCATCTGCTGGGCCACGGCATCCACATCCGAGGGTTCGGCGGCGAGCGCGATCAGCTTCTGCACCCCGCGCAACTGGCCTTCGATGCGCGCCAGCCGGTTCAGCAGGTCTTTCTTCTGCTGCGCGGTGAGGGCGCTGCCCTCGATGATCTTCAGCGGGGTGTCGGCCATGTGCGCACCGTTCTGGTTCAGGCGACTTCGTGGCCGCGCGCGGCGCGCAGGATGCGGAACCAGTCGCCGCGTTCGAGCTGGAAGCCGGTTCCCGCCACCGCTTCGCGGATCGCTTCGAAACGCCCGGTGCCGGTGAGCGGGACCGGGCGGCTCGGCAGCTGCATGATCCAGGCGAACAGCACGCTGGCGAAGGGTTTCTCCATGCGCTCGGCGATGGCCTGGATGACGCTGCGGACCTCGGCGGCCCGGGCGTCGTCCGAGGTGAACAGGCGCCCGCCGCCCAGCGGCGACCAGACCATCGGTGCGATGCGCAGGTCTTGCAGGCCGTCGAAGGTCTGGTCGAACATCGGCGTCGTGACCATCGGAGAAAACTCGACCTGGTTGGTGCTGAGCGCCACCCGGCGGTTCAGGCATTCGAACTGGTGGCGCGTGAAGTTCGACACGCCCACGTGGCGCACCTTGCCGGCCTGCTGCAGGCGGGTGAAGGCTTCGGCGATCTCGTCGAAGTCCATCAGCGGGTCGGGGCGGTGGATCAGCAGCAGGTCGAGGTGGTCCGTGCCCAGCTGGCGCAGCGATTCCTCGCTGGATGCAACGATGTGGGCGGCCGTGGTGTCGTAGTGCTGGATGCCGTGCTGCGGGCGCTTGCCCGATACCAGCTTGATGCCGCACTTGCTCACCAGTTCGAGGCGATCGCGCAGCGAAGGCTGGGCGCGCAGGGCTTCGCCGAACAGGCCTTCGACGCCGTAGTCGCCGTAGATGTCGGCGTGGTCGAACGAGGTGACGCCAAGCGCGATGCACTGCTCGATGAAGGCCACGCGCTGCTGCACCGACATGCCCCAGTCGTTCATGCGCCACATGCCGGCCACGATGCGCGAGAGTTCGAGTCCGCCTTCGCGGGTGGCGATGCGGGGGCAGTGCAGGTCGGCGGGGAGCGGGGCGGTCATTGGCGTGGATCTGGTTGTCTGAGTCGTACGATTATAAAGAAAAAGCCCGCCCGGGCTTGCGCACGGACGGGCTTCTCGGCGGGAGGTCAAGCGGGGATCACTGCATCCACAGGCGCATCGAGTCCCAGGCGCGGCCGAAGATGCTGGCTTCCTGCACTTCGTCCAGCGCCACCACCGGCAGCGCGATCAGCGGCTTGCCGTCGACCATCATCTTCAGGGTGCCGACCTGCGCGTTGCGCGCCAGCGGGGCGACCAGCGGGTCCTTGCGCTCCAGGACCGGCTTCATCTTGCCTGCCACGCCCTTCGGCACGGTGACCAGCACGTCGCGGGTGAAGCCGAGCTTCACGTTCGATTCCGAACCTTTCCATACCGGCACGGTCGACACAGCCTGGCCCTTCGAATACAGCTTGACCGTGTCGAAGTTCTGGAAGCCCCAGTTCAGCAGCTTCTGGCTTTCCTGGGTGCGCACCGAATCCGAGGCGGTGCCCAGCACCACCGAGATCAGGCGGCGCTGGCCGGCGTTGCCGTTCGGGCGGCGCGCCGAGGCGATCATGCTGTAGCCCGAGGAATCGGTGTGGCCGGTCTTCATGCCGTCCACGGTCGGGTCCAGCCACAGCAGGCGGTTGCGGTTCTGCTGGGTGATCTTGTTGTAGGTGAACTGCTTGATCGAGTCGATCTTGTAGAACTCCGGGAAGTCGCGGATCACGTTCGCGGCCATCATCGACAGGTCGTGCGCGGTCGAGTAGTTGTTCGGGTCCGGCAAGCCGTGCGGGTTGGCCCAGCGGGTGCCCTTCAGGCCCATGCGCTCCGCTTCGCGGTTCATCAGGGTGACGAAGGTGCCTTCGTCGCCAGCCACCGCTTCGGCCAGCGCCACCGCGGCGTCGTTACCCGACTGGATCATCAGGCCGTGCAGCAGGTCGTTCACCGACACCGGAACCTTGGGATCGATGAACATCTTCGAGCTGCTGCCGTCCACCTTCCAGGCGCGGGTCGACACGTTGACCATCGTGTCCAGGGTCAGGCGCTTGTCGTGGATCGCACGGAAGGTCACGTAGGCCGTCATCACCTTGGTAAGCGATGCCGGTTCGATGCGGAGGTTGGGGTCTTGCGCGGCGATGACCTGGCCACTCGTCGCATCGAGCAGCAGCCACGACTTGGCTGCGATGGTCGGCGCCGGCACGGTCTGTGCACTGGCCGAAGCCATCAGCAGGCTGGCGGCAACAGCCGCTAACAGTTTTTTCATGGGAGTGTTCGCTGTAAAAAAAATGCTAATGCAGAAGTGCGCAAGGCAACACTCGAAGTATTGCCTCGAAAGAAGGGACTAATTATTGCACAGCGACAGCGTCAATTGTCACGTCGCGACCACATTTCTACGACAAGATTTTTAATGTGGCCCAGCTTGCGGTGGAAGAAGTGGTCGGCGCCCGGGATCACGGTCACCGGGATGTCGAGCGGGCGCGCCCAGTCGAACACTTCTTGCAGGGTGATCGTATCGTCAAGCTCGCCGTGGATCAGGATGGTGTCGGCGGGGACCGGCGGCATCGGCCACTTGCCGGCCGCGGTGCCGACCAGCACCAGGCGTTCGGCCGGGCGGCCGTCAAGCGTCAGGCGCTGCTGGAACTGGGCCTGCACGAAGGTACCGAAGGAGAAGCCGGCCAGGGCCACCGGCAGGCCCGGGTACTGCGCAGTCATGTGACGGTACATGATGTCCATGTCGTCCACCTCGCCGCGGCCGTCGTCGTGCACGCCCTCCGATTCGCCCACGCCGCGGAAGTTGAAGCGCGCGGTGGCGTAGCCGAGGGTGACGAAGGTGCGCGCCAGGGTCTGGGCCACCTTGTTTTCCATGGTGCCGCCGTACAGCGGGTGCGGATGCGCCACCAGGGCGATGCCGCGCGGTGCGCCTTCCGGCAGGTCGAGGATGCATTGCATCTTGCCGGCGTGGCCGTCGAGGGTAAACTTGTGCGAATACTTGTTCATTACGTGCTGGGCTAGTCGTGCGGGGATGATCAGATTTTCAGGCGCTCCACCACCTTGCCGCCCACCAGGTGGGTGTCGATGATGTCGTCGATGTCGGCGTTGTCCACGTAGGTGTACCAGGTGCCTTCCGGGTAGACCACGAGCACCGGCCCTTCCTCGCAGCGGTCGAGGCAGCCTGACTGGTTGATGCGCACCTTGCCCTGGCCGTTCAGGCCGAGTTCCTTGATGCGCTTCTTGGCGTGCTTCTGTGCTTTCTCGGCGCCGCACTTGCCGCAGCTCTGGCGGGCATCCTTGCCGTCGCGCTCGTTCATGCAGAAGAAGACGTGGTGCTTGTAGAAGGATTGATCGTCGTTCATGTCGGTCTCTTAAGGAGGTGCGCAAGGCGCAATGATACGGCAAATACTCAGGGGGCCGGGTCGGCCACGCCGGGACGCGGCTCCTGGCGGTTCAGCTTGTGCGAGGGCAGCAGCAGGAACCACAGCGCAAGGAAGGGCCACAGCAGGGACAGGAACTGGGCCGCCCCGTTAAAGTTCAGGAACTTGCCCTGCACCCAGCCCTGCAGGGTGGAGACGAAATACGGGTTTACCGGGATCGTATTGACGACCACCAGGCTGAGGACCAGGGTAACCACGGCGAGGCGCCGCTGCGCCACCTGCGGCGCGAACACCAGGCCGGCCAGCATGATCAGGCCGATGATGAAGCCGCCCTCGGCGCCCGGCGTCACCCACACGAAGGCGTTATCCGGGCGGAACAGCAGCGAGCTGGCCAGCGCCTTGACCAGCAGCGCCGTGGCCAGGAAGACCACCATCAGCAGGAAGCGCGGGGCATTGCGGCGCACCAGGCACATCAGGGTGAGCACCGCGCCGGTCATGCCGCAGGCGGTGATGATGGTCTCGGACAGCCAGAACTGCTCCACCGTCATCATGGTGTCGGGACGCAACATGGCCACCAGGTCGATCTCGGTATCGAACCAGCGCGACAGCCAGTCCGAGACGATCGGCAGCACCTGGCCGTGCCCGAACAGGTAGCTTTGCGGGTAGATCTGGGCCAGCGGCCACAGCGCCACCAGCACCAGGCCCTGGCTGGCGTACGGGGCGAACCAGCGGCGCCGCAGCTGGAACAGGCGGCTGCGGTCGAGCAGGCCGGGCGCCCACCAGGCGCCCAGCAGCGCGCCCACCAGGCAGCCGCCGGCGTTGGTGAGCAGGTCGAGGTTGGAGGGCACGCGGCTGGGCAGGAAGTTCTGCACGGTCTCCATCGTGCCGGTGACCAGCACCCCGCCAATCGCCGCCAGCAGCACCGCCCAGATGCCACGGATGCGCGGGTACATCGACAGCACCAGCAGCACGCCCAGCGGGATGTAGCCGACGATGTTGACGCCGACGTCGAAGCCGGTCCAGTAGCGCGGCTTGACCAGGTTCAGGAAGGTGAACAGCGGCAGCCCGCTGTCCCTCCAGCCCGAGAACGGGTACCAGCTGGCGTAGACGATCAGCAGCAGGTAGGCCAGCAGCGCGGCGCGTGAAATGGGCGAGCCGCGTCCTTCGCGCGGGCGCTCGCGCAGATCGACGGCGACGCTTGGTTCGGTCATCGTTTGCGGGTGTCGAGCGTGGACAGCCAGGCCAGGATGTCGGCCGCGACCGCGTCGGTGCTGGCGGCGAGCGCGCGCGCGCCGCCCGGCGCGTCGGCGCTCGGGGCCGGCGTGGCGCGCGTGAAGCTGCGCTGGTCGACCAGGCGGTGGTCGTTGAACAGCGAGGCGCGCAGGGTCAGCTGGCCTTCGCTCTGGTTCGCGCCGGTGAAGGCATGGACGAAGTCGTCCACTTCCACGCGCAGCAGCGGCACGCCGGTGGAGGCATCGGTGGCCGAGAGCACCTTCATGCCCGATTGCGCCAGGCGCGTCTTGACGCGCTGGGTGAGCATCTGCAGCGGGTTGCCGGCCCAGCGGCTGTTGGCATAGGTGCGGGCCTGCAGCGCGTCGGCGTAGTTCAGGCGGTAGTACATGCGCTCGTTCTCGAGGGCCGAGGGGCCGGTGGCGTCCATCACGACGATGGCCGGCATGGCCGCGGGCGCGGCCGCCGCCTGCTGGAGCGGCGCCGAGGGACCGAAGTCGTAGGTCGTGCCGTCGTGGGTCTTGGTGCTGGCGCAGCCGGCCAGCAGGGTCACGGAGACAAGCGCGCAAGCGCCGAGTGCGGGCAGGGAGCGGATCGGAAGACGAAGCAGATAGGCGGTCACGGTGGTCCTCATTTGGTCGGGGGCACGAAGCCCGGTTCGCCCGGCCCCGGCTGGGCGCTCGGTGCGCCGAACAGGATGCTCTGCGGGCGGTCGGACAGCGAGGTGGCGGTGCGCTTCACGGCGCGCAGGGCGCCGCGCGCCTCGTCGGTCATCTGGACGACGTGCGGCAGGGTCTGGAGTTCGAGTTCGCTGGTGGCCGACTGCAGCGAGCCGACCGCGCCGTTCAGGCGCTCGAGCGGGCCGTCCGGCGCCTGCAGGCGGGTGGCCAGCTGGCCGTAGTTGTCGGCGGTGGCCTGGATGCTGGCGGCGGCGGTGTCGAAGGAGTTCAGGCTGCGGTCGAGTTTTGCCGTGAGCGCCGGCAGGCGCTCGATGGTCGGTTCCAGCTTTTGCGGGATGGCGGCGTAGGCGTCGGCCGCCTTGCCGATGCTGTCGAAGGCGCCGACGATGGTCTTCTGGTTCTCGTCGGTGACCATCTTGGCCAGGCTGTCGGTGATCTGTTCAGTCTTCTCGAGGATCGCCAGGCCGCGCTTTTCCAGGATGTCGAGCAGGCCCGGACGCAGCGGGATGCGCGCCGGCTGGTCTTCGCGCTGGGGCAGGCGCGGCGAGCCGGTGCGGTCGTCGTCGAGCTGGATGAAAGCGATGCCGGTCACGCCCTGGTAGCCGAGCGAGGCGAAGGTGGTGGTGGTGATCGGCGAATCCTTCTCGACCGACAGCTTGATCAGGATCTGGCCGGTGACGCGCGGGTCGAACACGATCTGGTCGACGCGGCCCACTTCCAGGCCGCGGTAGCGCACCGTGGCTTCCGGGTTGAGGCCCGGGATCGACTGCGTGGTGACGATCTCGTAGGGCACCAGCTCGGTGCGGTCGCGGTTCAGCCACAAGCCGGCCAGCACCGCGGCGACCACCAGGGCGATCGTAAAGACGCCCGTCATCAGGGCATACGACCTGTTTTCCATATTCAGTCCTCCGAATCGTTCTGGGCGTTGCGCTCTTCGAGCACTTCCAGCGCCCGCTGGCCGCGCGGGCCCAGGAAAAAGTGTTTGATGAACGGATGCTGGACCCGCAGCACGTCGCAGGCCGGTCCCACCGCCAGCACGTGCTTCTCGGCCAGCACCGCGATGCGCGACGAGAGCGCGAACAGGGTGTCGAGATCGTGCGTGACCATCACCACGGTGAGCTTCAGCTCGCTGTGCAGGGTCTGGATCAGCGACACGAAGGCATCCGACAGGTCGGGGTCGAGGCCCGCGGTGGGCTCGTCCAGGAACAATAAACGCGGTTCGAGCGCCAGGGCGCGCGCCAGGGCCGCACGCTTGACCATCCCGCCCGACAGGTCGGACGGCATCTTGTTGGCGTGTTCCGGGCCCAGTCCCACCATGTCCATCTTGAGCAGCACCGCGTCGCGGATCACGTCCTCGGGCAGCGCGCGCAGTTCGCGCATCGGGAAGGCGATGTTGTCGAACACGCTCAAGGCCGAGTACAGCGCGCCCTGCTGGAACAGCATGCCCCAGTGGTTGCGCATGCGCTGCAGCTGTTCCGGATCGGCCTTGCTGATGTCTTCGCCGAATACCTTCACACTGCCCTCCGACGGACGCTCCAGGCCCAGCATCTGGCGCAGCAGCACGGTCTTGCCGGTGCCGGAGCCGCCCACGATGGTGAGGATTTCGCCGGCATAGATGTCGAGGTTCAGGTCCTGGTGCACCACGGTGCGCCCGAAGCGCGTCCACAGATTGCGGATCTCGACCACCGGCGGCCCGACGTCTTCCTCGGGGCGCTTGTTCAGGCGCTGCGGCGCGCGTTCTTTCATGTCCGCCATCAGAACCCCACGTCGTTGAAGATGATGGCGTACACCGCGTCCGCCAGGATGACCACGGTGATCGCGGTGACCACGGCGGTGGTGGTGCCGCGGCCCAGGCTCTCGGTGTTGGGCTTGATGCGCAGGCCGAAGTGGCAGGAGACCAGCGCGATCAGCATGCCGAAGGTGGCCCCCTTGAGCAGGCCGATGCTGTAGTTCACCACCGGCACCGCGTCTGGCAGCTTCTGGATGAAGTAGCGGAACGACAGGCCGAGTTCGATCTTGGCCGAGACCATGCCGCCGATCAGGGCCATGGCGTCGGTCCAGACCACCAGCAGCGGCATCGAGATGGCCAGCGCGATCACCTTCGGCATGATCAGGCGCTGGCCGTGCGAGATGCCCATCACCAGCATGGCGTCGAGTTCCTCGGTCACCCGCATCACGCCCAGCTGGGCGGTGATCGACGAACCGGAGCGGCCGGCCACCAGGATCGCCGCCAGCAGCGGGCCCAGTTCGCGGATCACCGCCATGCCCAGGATATTGACGATGTAGATGTCGCCGCCGAACATGCGCAGCTGCTGCGACGACAGGAAGGACAGCACGATCCCGATCAGGAAGCCCACCATCGCGGTGATGCCGAGCGCCTGGAAGCCGGAGTGGTAGATGTTGGCCGAGATCTCGCGCCAGGGCCCGGCCTGCGGGCGGCGCAGGAAGCGGCCGATGTCCAGGATCAGCTGGCCGATCAGGCTGACGAAACCGCGCAGATGCTCGAAAAAGGACAGGATGCCGCTGCCCAGCACGATCAGCCAGTTCAGCGGGCTGACCTTTTGCCGCGGCAGCGTGAGGGCGCTGGCCTTCTCGATGCGGCCGAACAGTTCTTCGTGCTGCGGATCGAGCTTCAGGCGCGCGGGGCGCTGCTTGCCCCAGGCGTTCCAGAGCATCTGGGCGCCGACATGGTCGAGGCGCTCGATGCCGGACAGGTCCCAGTCGAGGGACTGCTTGTGCTTGAGCGAGGCCAGGGTACGTGAAATGGCCTTGAGGACGCCGCGCCGCGCCAGCGTATGCACCTGCCAGACGCCGCTGGCGACGACAGACTGGCCCGCGCCCTGGCCGCGATGTGCGTCCGAATCGGGATGCTGGATGGTTAATATTGGCGCATTTTCAATCTGCATTGCGCCAGTGTAAAAGAGAATCGTTATCGCTGCTACACGGTTTCTAACGTAGCGCGCTATGTCGCCAGATGGCGGATCTGGCGTTCGGGCGCGGCCGCCGCCGGCTTGTGCACTGGGGCCGTATCGAGCTTGCCGGCATAGTCGCTGGCCAGCAGGGCAGCGGCTTCGTCGCGCGCCATGCCGCGCAGCTGCAGCCATTCCTGCACCAGCTTCGCCAGCTTCTCGAGGGCGATGCGGTGGGTGGCGTCGGTCTTCGCATAGATCCAGTCCGAGAAGGCCATGAAGTTGTCGAACGGGGTCTCGCCCAGCAGCGTGCGGGTGGTGTTGGCGAAGCGCCCCGAGTTGGCGACCAGGTCCCAGTAGCGGGCAAAGCGCACCAGGCGCTGCATGGTGGCGAAGTCGACCTGGCTGGTGGCCAGCACGGTATACGGTGGATAGTGATCGTAGACCATGCCGAAGGGCTCGGTGTAGCGGATGATCGGCGTGCCGCGCAGGCGTTTGAGGATACCGAACTGGATCTCCTGGGCGCCGAGTTTGACCAGTTGGTCAAAACCGCGGGCGAAGCTGGCTACGTCCTCGCCGGGCAGGCCGGCGATCAGGTCCACGTGCAAGTGGGTGGTCGAGTGTTCGGTGAGCCAGCGGATGTTGTCGGCGGCCTTGGCATTGTCCTGGCGCCGGCTCACCAATGCCTGCACTTCCGGGTTGAAGCTCTGGATGCCGATCTCGAACTGCAGCGCGCCTGGCGGGAATTTCGCGATGCCCTCCTTGAGCGCCTCCGGCAGGTGGTCGGGGACCAGCTCGAAGTGGGCGTAGACCGGGTCGTCCGGATTCTGCGCCAGCTTGTCGAGGAAGAACTGCATGATCCGCAGGCTGGTCTTGACATTCAGGTTGAAGGTGCGGTCGACGAACTTGAACAGGCGCGCGCCCCGTGCATACAGCGACTCCATCTCGGCCAGGAAGGCGTCGAGCGGGAACGGCCAGGCGGTCTTGTCGAGCGAGGACAGGCAGAATTCGCACTTGAACGGGCAGCCGCGCGAGGCTTCCACGTACAGGGTGCGGTGGGCGATGTCTTCGTCGCTATACAAAGAATAGGGCAGGGCGATCTCCGCCATCGGCGGCTGCACGCCGGCGTGCACCTTCATCAGCGGCTTGGGGCCGTTCAGGATCTCGCCGCACAGCTTCGGGAAGGTCACGTCGCCCCAGCCGGTGACCACGTAGTCGGCCAGCCGCACGATCTCCTGCTCGCCCGTTTCGTGCGAGACCTCGGGGCCGCCCAGCACCACGGTGACCTGGGGCGCGACGCGCTTGAGCATCGCCACCAGCCGGGTGCTCTCTTCGACGTTCCAGATATAGACGCCCAGGCCGACGATGCGCGGCCGGTGCGCGAGGATGCGCTCGACCAGGTCGCTGGTCTTGGCGCCGATGACGAATTCGTGGATGCGCGTCTGTTCCTGCAGCGGGCCCATGTTGGCAAGCAGGTAACGGAGTCCGAGGGAAGCGTGGGTGTAGCGCGCGTTGAGCGTGGAAAGCAGGATGGTCATCCCACGCATTGTACCGAATGCAGGCGCCGCGCCTGCAGCGGCGGCGCCACAAAAAAGAAAAGCGCCCGGCGCGGGCCGGACGCTTCTGGCAGGCCGGAGAGGCTTACTTGGTGACGGTGCGGGTACCGACCACTTCGATGGTCACGCGGCGGTTCTTGGCGCGGCCTTCGGCGGTGGCGTTGTCGGCGACCGGCTGGGTCTCGCCCTTGCCTTCGGTGTACAGGCGTGCCGGGTCCAGGCCCTTCGAGACCATGTAGGCCTTGACGGCTTCGGCGCGGCGCAGCGACAGCTTGTTGTTGTAAGCGTCGGTGCCGACCGAGTCGGTGTGGCCGACGGCGATCATGACTTCGGTGTTCAGGCCTTCCAGTTTCGACATGAACTCGTCCAGGGCTGCCTTGCCTTCCGGCTTGACGATGGCCTTGTCGAAGTCGAACAGGGCTTCAGCGGCGATCGAGACCTTTTCCGAGGTCGGGACCGGTTCCGGTGCCGGCTGGACCGGGGTGGCGACCGGTTCCGGTGCCGGTGCCGGCGCTGCTTCGACCGGTGCCGGTGCAACGTAGGCGGCCTTGGCCGGACGGCCGAACTTGTAGACCAGGCTCAGCGAGGTCATGTGGACGTCGCCGTTGTTCTGCACGCCGTCGGTCACGCGGTAGCGCTCGATCTCGCCGCGCAGTGCCAGGGCTTCGGTCAGCTTGAACTCGGCGCCCAGGCCCAGCTTGGCGTGGCGGCGGCCTTCGTTCGGCGGGTTCGGGTTGGTCACGGCGTTCAGCACGTTGCCGCTGTAGTGGGTACGTGCCTTGGCGTACTGCACGCCGGCGCGGGCCAGCAGCGACAGGCGCTCGGTCAGCGGCAGCTGGCCGACCAGGTCCAGGTTCACGCCGCGGAAGTCGGTCTCGCCGTGCAGCGTGCGGCCACCGGTGGTGCCGGCGTCGAAGCTGAAGTCACCCAGGTCGAAGTAACCTGCCTCGATGGCGAAGTAGCGGTTCAGCTGCTTGCCGACGAACAGCTTGTAGCCGGTGTCGCGGTTGTCCGCGTTGAACGAGGTCAGCGGGAGGCCAGCCTGGGACATGCCGCGTGCCAGGTCGTTGTTGTAGATCTTGGCGCGCGAACGACCAACGCCCGCACCCATGTACCAGGCGCTGTTGGCCCAGTCGGGATTCACGAAAGTCGCATCGGCTGGCGCCGACTGCTGGGTTGCGGTGTCCTGCGGCGCGGCTTGGGCGCTCATCATGGTTGCGCAGGCCAGTGCGATCAGTGCGGCGAGTTTGCTGGAAGTTTTCATTGTTCTATTTTCACTAAATAACATGGTTGATCATGGGGCCAAAAGCCACAACTCTTGGGTAATTGCAGAGCGAAGTATTACCTTTTGGCATCTTGCGTACTGTTCGTTATCTCGCATAAGAATCAATATTTTCGAGAAAACAACAGTGATTGTACTAAAAATGCTGCAACGCATCAGTTTACGGGCTGGAGTGTGCGGTCTCCCTGCCTGCTCATCCATTTATCTGCGTTGCATATCGTGCGGGCAAACCTTCAGGGTTACAGTGACCGGCACATGTCAAACGCGTTCGCGACGCAGAAAGGTCCCCATGCAAGGCCGCACCACCACATACCAGATCCCTGTCAAGCTGTTGTTCGCCACGACGCTGGCGCTGGCGCTGGCCGCCTGCGGCCGCGACCCGGACGCCGGCCAGTCCGCCACGATGTCGCAGACGTCCGCCCGCACGCAGGCGGTCCCGCGCATCAAGGTCGATGTCGCGCGGACCTCACACGGGGTGCCGCACGTGCAGGCCACGGATTTCCGCAGCCTGGGCTATGGACTGGCCTATGCCTACGCCCAGGACAACGTCTGCATGTTTGCCGATTCCCTGCTGACCGTGCGCGGCGAGCGCTCGCGCTTCTTCGGCGCCGAGGCGCGCCCGCGCCAGCGCACGGGCGACGAATACGGTGGCGGCAGCGGCTTCATGGACCTCAAGAACGAGGACAGCGATTTCTTCTTCAAGGGCTATATTGACCTCGACCGCCTGCGTGCCGACTATGCCGCCGGCCCTGCGGAGCCGCGCCAGCTGCTCGAAGGCTTCGCCGAGGGCTATAACCGCTACCTGAAGGACCAGGCCGGCAAGCTGCCTGCGGCCTGCGCTGGCGCCAAGTGGGTCAAGCCGATCAGCTTCGACGACATGGCCCTGGTGGTGGCCGAAAAGGCGCTGCACGCATCGGGCCAGGTGTTCGCGGCCGATTTCGTGGCTGCCGGCCGCACCCCCGGCGAGACGGTGAGCCTGGCCAAGCTGGCACCGCGCAAGGTCGACACGCGCACCCTGGTCGCCCAGCTCGAGCACCTGAAGCGGCAGGGCATCGGCAGCAATGCGCTGGCGGTCGGCAAGGACGCCTCCGCCAACGGCCGCGGCCTGTTGCTGGGTAACCCGCACTTCCCCTGGACTACCACCGACCGCTTCTACCAGGCGCACCTGACGGTCCCGGGTCGTTACGACGCCATGGGCGTGATCATCGGCGGCGTGCCGGCAGTCGTCATCGGCTTCAACCGGGACGTCGCCTGGAGCCACACGGTGACCACCGCCTACCACTTCACGACCTTCCGCCTGGCGCTGGATGCCGGCGACCCTACCGGCGCCACTTATCTATATGACGGCGAACGGCGCAAGATGACGTCGAAGACCGTCACGGTCGATGCCCTGCAGGCGGACGGCTCGGTGCGCGCGCGCAGCAAGACCTTTTACTTTAGCCACCAGGGCGCCGTCATTGTCCGTCCCGAAGCGGGCATGACCTGGAGCTCGACCGCCGCCTTCGTACTGGCCGACCCGAACCGCAACAACACCCGCATGCTGGAACAATGGCTGGGCATCGGCCAGGCGCGCAGCGTGCGCGAGCTGAAGGCGTCGATCGACAAGGTGGTCGGACTGCCGTGGGTGAACACGATCGCGGCGGACCGCGATGGCAATACCCTGTATGCCGACGCCAGCGTGGTGCCGCACATGAACACGGACAAGTTCATCAATGGCTGCCTGCTGCTGGAAGCGGCCCTGCTGTTCGACGGTTCGCGCAGCAGCTGCGGCTGGGGCCAGGACCAGGGTGCCCCGAGCGGTATTTACGCGCCGAACAACGGGCCGTGGATGATGCGCACCGATTACGTCGGTAATTCCAACGACAGTTATTGGCTGACCAATCCGAAAGCCCTGCTGACGGGGCCCGCCCCGTTCGGCTATTCGCCGCTGTATGGCGGCATCGGTATCGAGCAGAGCCTGCGTACCCGTCTCGGCTTCCGCCAGCTCGAGGACCTGCTCGCGCAAAAACGCACGCTGGGGCTGAGCGACATGCAGGCACTGGCCTTCTCGAACCGCGTCCATGCGGCCGAGTTGGTGCTGCCGGAGCTGCTGACCGCCTGCGCCGGCGCAAGCGACGCGCTGTCGCGCCAGGCATGCACGACCCTGCAGGCCTGGGACCGCCGTGCCGACGTCGACAGCCGTGGTGCCGTCCTGTTCCGCGAATTCTGGAGCATCGCCTCCAGGATGCCGAACAAGTGGGCCACGCCTTTCGACCCGGCCGATCCGGTCCATACCCCGCATGGGGTGGCGCCGGCAGCGATGCCCGGCATGCTGGCGGCGCTGCGCACTGCGGCGGGCAAGCTGCAGTCGCTCGGCATCCCGCTCGACGGCCGTCTCGGCGACTACCAGGTGGAGCCGCGCAACGGCGTGCGCATTGCGCTACACGGCGGGAATGGCGACGAAGAGGGCACCTATAGCTCGCTGACCATGGCGACTCCGCTGGGTAAGGATGGCTATGTGGGCGTTGTGTGGGGGCAGAGCTACATCCAGACCGTGGGCTTCGACGCCAATGGCCCGGTGGCGCAGGCAATGCTGACCTACGGCCAATCGACCGATCCGAAGTCGCCCTGGTACGCCGACCAGACCGCGGCCTACTCGCGCAAGGAATGGCCGGTGCTGCCGTTCACGCAGCAGAAGATCAAGGCCGATCCGCACTATGTGAGCATGAGCCTGCGGGATTGAGCCCTGTCTGGATGAGCCACCTTGTTCCGGCCTCGGCCGGAACAAGGTCGTTCGTACAGTCATCCCGCGTTTAAGCCAGCCTGAAATGTCTCAAAAACTCACACCAGGCCCTTGCGCCATGGCCGGTGGCTTTGTTATGATTCTTGTCTTCCAACGCTGCTTCGATTCGCAAAACGAACGACAGCGAAAGAAAAAAGAGGGGCTTGACGAACAACGCAGAACACCGCATAATCTCGCTTCTCTGCTGCTGACGAACACAACGCTTCGTAACCAGGCAGCAAGGTAGTACAGAACAAGAGTTCTTTAACAATCAACAGTCGATAAGTGTGGGCGTTTGATGAAGGTGCCGGCTGGCTTAGGTCAGCTGCATACTTAAATTATCAAATGTTCACAAGAAATAA
>NZ_JBFTEF010000016.1:0-103095 GCF_041023745.1 Massilia sp. X63 | reverse complement strand
CGCCGAACTTCTTCGACAGAACGGTTGCGATTGCAGCCGTCAGGGTGGTTTTGCCGTGGTCAACGTGACCGATGGTGCCGACGTTGACGTGCGGCTTGGTCCGTTCGAATTTTTCCTTTGCCATTTCCTATCTTCCTTTAAAAGAAACGTATTTGTTTTTAGCTTGTTGGGGACAGGTTCTCGTGAAACCCGTCCCCGGTTTTTTTATTACTTGGCTTTCGCGGTCACGATAGCGTCGATCACGTGCTTCGGAGCTTCCGAATAGTGCTTGAACTCCATCGTGTAGGTCGCGCGGCCCTGGGTCGCCGAACGCAGCGAGGTCGAGTAACCGAACATTTCCGACAGCGGGACTTCGGCCTTGATGATCTTGCCGCCGCCGCCCGGGATTTCGTCCATGCCCTGCACCATGCCGCGGCGGGACGACAGGTCGCCCATCACGGAACCGGCGTAGTCTTCCGGCGTTTCCACTTCCACGGCCATCATCGGCTCGAGGATGACCGGATTCGCTTTACGGCAGCCGTCCTTGAACGCCATCGAGCCCGCCATGCGGAACGCGTTTTCGTTCGAGTCGACGTCGTGGTACGAACCGAAGGTCAGGGTGACCTTGACGTCGACGACCGGGTAACCGGCCAGCACGCCGCTGGTCAGGGTCTCGCGCACACCCTTCTCGACTGCCGGGATGTATTCGCGCGGAACCACGCCGCCCTTGATGGCGTCGACGAATTCGAAGCCCTTGCCCGGCTCTTGCGGCTCGATGGTCAGGACAGCGTGACCGTACTGGCCGCGACCGCCCGACTGCTTGACGAACTTGCCTTCGACGTCGGTGACTGCCTTGCGGATGGTTTCGCGGTAGGCGACCTGCGGCTTGCCGACGGTTGCTTCCACGTTGAACTCACGCTTCATGCGGTCAACGATAATTTCCAGGTGCAGCTCGCCCATACCACCGATGATGGTCTGGCCCGATTCTTCGTCGGTACGCACGCGGAACGACGGGTCTTCCTGAGCCAGACGGTTCAGTGCCAGGCCCATCTTTTCCTGGTCAGCCTTGGTCTTCGGCTCGACAGCCTGCTGAATGACCGGCTCCGGGAACACCATCTTTTCCAGAGTGATGACGGCCGATGGATCGCACAGGGTTTCGCCCGTGGTCGCTTCTTTCAGGCCGACTGCAGCGGCGATGTCGCCGGCGCGGACTTCCTTGATTTCTTCGCGCTGGTTGGCGTGCATCTGCAGGATACGACCCAGACGTTCCTTCTTGCCCTTGACCGGGTTGTAGACGGTGTCGCCCGAATTGATCATGCCCGAGTAGACGCGGAAGAAGATCAGCTGGCCGACGAACGGGTCGGTCATGATCTTGAACGCCAGTGCCGAGAACTTCTCGTTATCGTCAGCCTTACGGGTGACCGGCTGGTCGTCTTCATCGGTACCTGCCACTGGCGGGATGTCGACTGGCGATGGCAGGTATTCGATCACGGCGTCGAGCATGGCTTGCACGCCCTTGTTCTTGAACGCGGTACCGCACAACATCGGCACGATTTCCGATGCGATGGTGCGCTGGCGCAGGGCGGCCTTGATCTCTTCTTCCGACAGATCGCCTTCTTCCAGGTACTTGTTCATCAGGTCTTCGTTCGCTTCAGCAGCGGTCTCGACCAGTTTTTCACGCCATTCGTTCGCCTGCGCAACCAGGTGCTCCGGGATGTCAGCGTATTCGAATTTCATGCCTTGCGAAGCCTCGTCCCAGATGATTGCTTTCATCTTGACCAGATCGACTACGCCTTGGAAGCTGTCTTCCGCGCCGATTGGGATCACGACCGGGATTGGGTTCGCCTTCAGGCGTGTGCGCATCTGTTCGTACACTTTGAAGAAGTTCGCACCGGTACGGTCCATCTTGTTGACGAATGCCAGACGTGGGACTTTGTACTTGTTAGCCTGACGCCACACGGTTTCCGACTGTGGCTGCACGCCACCGACTGCACAGTAAACCATGCAAGCGCCGTCGAGCACGCGCATCGAACGCTCGACTTCAATGGTGAAGTCAACGTGGCCCGGGGTGTCGATGATGTTGATGTGGTGAGGCTGGAAGTTCTTGGCCATACCGCTCCAGTAGCAGGTCGTCGCTGCCGAGGTAATGGTAATGCCGCGTTCCTGCTCCTGCTCCATCCAGTCCATGGTGGCGGCGCCGTCGTGCACTTCGCCCAGCTTGTGGTTCACGCCCGTGTAGAACAGGACGCGTTCGGTGGTGGTGGTCTTACCAGCATCGATGTGAGCGGAAATACCGATATTGCGGTAGCGCTCAATGGGGGTCTTGCGTGCCATAATTTTTCCTAAATCTTTGAATGGACAAAACCGGGCGGCATCTTGGTGTCAAAATGTGCCCGGCCTGAACAACGAATATTGCTTTGGCCGCCCCCCGCAGGGTTTGGCCATGTGCTTAGAAGCGGAAGTGCGAGAACGCTTTGTTCGCTTCAGCCATGCGGTGCACTTCGTCACGGCGCTTCATTGCGCCACCGCGCATTTCGGCCGCTTCCATCAGTTCACCACCCAGGCGTTGCGGCATGGATTTTTCGCTGCGCTTGTTTGCGGCTTCGCGCAACCAACGCATGGACAGCGCCATACGACGAACCGGACGAACTTCCACTGGCACCTGGTAGTTGGCGCCGCCGACACGGCGGGATTTCACCTCGACCATCGGCTTGCAGTTGTTGATCGCGGTCGTGAACACTTCCAGCGGGTCCTTGCCCGATTTTTGCTGGATGTGCTCGAACGCACCGTAGATGATGTTTTCAGCGACCGATTTCTTACCGGACAGCATCAGAACGTTGACGAACTTGGCGACATCGGTGTTGCCGAATTTTGGATCCGGCAGGATTTCGCGCTTGGGTACTTCACGACGACGTGGCATTTCAATTCCTTCCTATCTTCAGTTGAGTGCGGTAACCGCACTCGCGAAAGACCCTCATGATCTTTCACTTACTCGGCCTTCCGGCCGGCTCAACTTAACTTTTTAATGTGACCTGTATGTGACAGGGTCCGCAGGATGACAGCCCGAAGAATTACTTCTTGGCGCCAGCTTTAGCGCGCTTCGCACCGTACTTCGAGCGAGCCTGCTTACGGTCTTTCACGCCCTGGGTATCCAGCGCGCCGCGGACCATGTGGTAACGCACACCTGGCAAGTCTTTCACACGGCCGCCGCGGATCAGGACGACGCTGTGCTCTTGCAGGTTGTGGCCTTCACCGCCGATGTACGAAATGACTTCGAAACCGTTGGTCAGGCGAACTTTAGCGACCTTACGCAGTGCCGAGTTCGGCTTCTTCGGGGTCGTGGTGTAAACACGGGTGCACACGCCGCGCTTCTGCGGGCAGTTTTCCAGTGCCGGGGACTTGCTCTTCACAACCGCGGCTTCACGCGGCTTGCGAATCAGTTGATTGATGGTTGGCATCGTTCAAAAATCCAACAAAATTACTACGTTGATGACCCGGACCCTTGTTGCGCTGGTCCGGGGACTGAAACCTAGTCCCGCTTGTTGCTCACAGCAGAGGCGACGAAAGCCACTCACCGAAGGAGCGGCCGCGAATGCGTATACCATGTGCAGAATAAATCGAGAACTCGCGAGTATAGACCCGATGCGGGAGTGGGTCAACCGCTTTGCCGGATGCGGAACCGACGACGAAGGTAAACCGCGGTTTACCATGGTGGATGTGGCAAGCCTGCTACAAAACAGCGCTGAAGCTTACAGGCAGAATAGTGTATTTCCAGCTATAAAGACGGGATAATAGCCGATTTCGCCCTCTTCCTGACCGATGTCCAGCCTGCCGCCGCTCCTGCCACGCCTCCCGCTGCGTCCGGCCAACCTGTACCTCCTGCTGAGCTACGCGCTGCTCTCCTGCATGCCCTTTGCCGGTCATCTGCTGGGCGGCCAGGGGCAGCCGGACAGCCCCTGGCAGCTACTGGGCGCCGGGCTGTTCTCCTGGATCGCGGCCTGGGCCCTGTGCAAGCGTCCGGCCTGGTTCCATTGGGCCCTGCTGCCGGCCTTCCTGGCGCTGCCGACCGAGCTCTATCTGCTTCTTTATTATGGACAGGGGATCTCGACCCACCATCTTGGCGTCATTGCCGAGACCAGTCCGAGCGAAGCCCTGGAATTCCTGGGCGGGAAAGCCTGGCTGCTGGGCGCCGTGCTGCTCGGCGTGCTGCTGTGGTTCGGCTCGACCTGGGTAGTGGCCTGGCGCAGCCGCGACTTCGACTGGAACGACCGCTCGCGCTGGGTCGTGCTGGGCGTGCTGGCCGCCTGCGCGGCGGTGCTGGCCTATGGCCAGGCAGTCGGCGTCGCCCAGTCCAGGACGCCGGCCAGCGCCTCCTCCCCGGCCGCCTCGGCGGGCAGCTGGCCGGCCTTGCCCGCCTGGGCCAGGCCGCCGGTCGACCTGGCGCTGTTTGCCCATTCCTGGCCCTTCGGCCTGGCCGCGCGCGGCCTCGACTTCTACAAGGAGCGCGTCTACCTGGCGGAACTGAACCGGCGCAGCGCCGCCTTCCGCTTCCATGCGCGCCAGAGCGGCGAGGCGCACGGGCCGCAGGTCTTCGTCGTGGTGCTGGGCGAATCCTCGCGCTTCGACCGCTGGAGCCTGAACGGCTATGCGCGCGAGACCAATCCCCTGCTGGCGCAGGAAGCGAACCTGGTGATGCTGAAGGACGTGATCACGCCGGTATCGGCCACCCGCCTGTCGGTGCCGGTGATCATCTCGCGCAAACCGGCGATGCAGAGCCTGAAGGACGGTTTTTCGGAAAAATCCTTCCTGTCGGCCTTCAAGGAAGCCGGCTTCAAGACCTTCTGGATCTCGAACCAGGTCTCGTTCGGCAAGTTCGACACGCCGGTATCGGTGTTCGCGCAAGAGGCGGACGAGGTCCAGTTCCTGAACCTGGGCGACACCTCGGGCGCTTCGAACCACGACGCGGTGCTGCTCGATCCGCTGCGCCGCGCGCTCGCCGACCCGGCGCAGAAGGTGCTGGTGGTGCTGCACACGCTGGGCAGCCACTGGAACTACGCGCACCGCTATCCGAAGGAATTCGACCGCTGGCTGCCCTCCCTGCGCGCGCTCGACAAGCCCGACTACACGAATCCGCGCATCGAGCCGGAAATGAACAACAGCTACGACAGCGCCATCCTGTACACCGACTGGTTCCTGTCGCACGTGATCGGGGTGCTGAAGGAAAGCGGCTTGCCGGCCTCGATGCTGTACGTGGCCGACCACGGCCAGACCCTGTACGACAAATCGTGCAAGATCGCCTTCCACGGCCACAATACCCAGTACGAATTCCACGTGCCGGCCTTCGTCTGGTATTCGAACAGCTACGGCGAGCGCTTCCCCGGCAAGATCGCCCAGCTGCAGCGCCATCGCCAGGCCCGGCTCTCGACCGAGAACATGTTCCACACCCTGCTCGACATGGCCGACATCCGCTATCCGGACGAGCGGCTGGCCTGGAGCTTCGTCAACCCGGCCTTCCAGCGCCACAAGCGCTACGTCGACAGCTACGGCTGGACCGACTACGACGATGCGAAGATGCGCGGCGACTGCCGCGAGGTGATCGCGAACGGCAAGCCGCTCAAGCGCTACTGAGGCTGGCTTGCGCTTGTGCTTCCGGCTCGACCGGGTCGGCACTCGGATGGTCGTGAGCCGGCGCGCCACCTCGCAGATCAGGCAGGTCTAACATTTAGACACGCAGATCGGGGTCAGGTCTGACATTTAGACACGAACTCTGCCTTGCGACAGTGGCTTCTACTGACGAGCTCGTGTCCGAATGTCAGACCTGACACCAGTCTTAAGCGCCAATCTTCAGTCTTTATCGCAGCGGACCCGAATGGCCGCCTGTGCCGGACACTGTCCGCCGCACTGTCCGCGCGCGTATTGACGGACAGCCCGGACAGCGGACACGGCTGCATCATTCCCTGCAAAATCAAGGACTTGCTTAACTGGCACGAAACCTGCATTGACAGCGCCATCCAATGTTGTCACCAGAAGATGCCATGATCCGCGATACCTCACATCAAGACGCCGTCCTCACACCGGCCCCGGTCCACAAGCTCAAGCGCCGCGCCCTGTGGGTGGGCGGCGCCGTCGCTATCCTTGCCCTGAGCGCCGCCGTGCTGGGCGCCTGGACCAGCAGCGAGCACTCGGTCAGCGCAGCGCGCCTGCGCATCGCCGAAGTCACGCGCGGCACCCTGGTGCGCGACGCGTCGGTGAACGGTCGCATCGTCGCCGCCGTCAGCCCCACCCTGTATTCGACCGCCCCGGCCACCGTCAACCTGAAGGTCGCCGCCGGCGACACCGTCAAGAAAGGCGACGTGCTGGCCGTGCTGGAATCGCCCGACCTGAGCGATGAACTCAAGCGCGAAACCTCGAGCTACGAGCAGCTCAAGGCCGAGGTGGCCCGCCAGCACATCCTGGCGCGCAAGCAGAAGCTGCTGGCGCAGAAGGAAGCCGACACCGCCGAAATCGAGCGCCTGTCGGCCCAGCGCACCCTGGAACGCTACGAAAGCGTGGCCCAGGTCGGCGTCATCGCCAAGATCGACTACCAGAAGGCCAAGGATGCGCTGAACTCGGCCGATATCCGCGCCCGCCACGCCTCGCAGGCGGCCAGCCTGGAAGGCGACGACGTCCAGCTGGCCCTGAAGACCAAGGTCAACGAGCTGGAACGCCAGCGCCTGTCGCTGGCCAACGCCCAGCGCCGCGTCGACGAACTGACCGTGCGCGCCCCGGTGGACGGCTTTATCGGCACCCTGAACGTCCAGAACCGCATGGTGGTGGCCGCCAATGCACCCCTGATGACCCTGGTGGACCTGTCCAAGCTCGAGGTCGAGGTCGAGGTGCCGGAAACCTATGTGGCCGACATTGGCCTGGGCATGAACGCCGAGATCACCCTGCCCTCCGGCAAAGCCACCGGCAAGCTGTCCGCGCTGTCGCCGGAGGTGGTCAGGAACCAGGTGCTGGCGCGCGTGCGCTTCGACGGCGAACAGCCCAAGGGCCTGCGCCAGAGCCAGCGCGTGACTGCCCGCCTGCTGATCGAGGAACGCCCGAACGTGCTGATGCTCCCGCGCGGCCCCTTCGTGGAAAGCGAAGGCGGGCGCCATGCCTACGTGGTGCAGGACGGGATCGCCGTGCGCACCCCGATCCAGCTGGGCGCCACCAGCATTTCCGCCGTCGAGATCCTGTCCGGCCTGAAGCCGGGCGACAAGGTCGTCGTCGCCGGCACCGATACCTTCGAAAACGCCGCCCGCGTCTCGATCAACCGTTAAGCCAGAAAACCAACAAACTAGGAGAATCCCATGCTGCGCATGACCAACCTGAGCAAGGTGTACCGCACCCACATGATCGAGACCCACGCGCTGCGCGGTTTCGAGATCGAAGTCAGGCAGGGCGAGTTCGTCACCGTGACCGGCCCGTCCGGCTCCGGCAAGACCAGCTTCCTGAACATCGCCGGCCTGCTGGAAGAATTCACCTCGGGCGAGTACATCCTGGACGGCGTCAACGTGAAAGGCCTGGACGACAGCGCCCGCTCGCGCCTGCGCAACGAAAAGCTCGGCTTCATCTTCCAGGGCTTCAACCTGATCCCCGACCTGAACCTGTTCGACAACGTCGACGTGCCGCTGCGCTACCGCGGCTTCAACAAGACCGAGCGCAAGGAACGCATCGAGGACGCGCTAGCCAAGGTCGGCCTGGCTTCGCGCATGAAGCACTACCCGGCCGAGCTGTCCGGCGGCCAGCAGCAGCGCGTGGCGATCGCGCGCGCGCTGGCCGGTTCGCCCAAGCTGCTGCTGGCCGACGAACCGACCGGCAACCTGGATACGCAGATGGCGCGCGGCGTGATGGAGCTGCTGGAAGAGATCAACGCGGCCGGCACCACCATCCTGATGGTGACCCACGATCCGGAACTGGCGGTGCGCACCCACCGCAACGTCCACATCATCGACGGCCAGGTGTCCGACCTGGTGCGCAAGGGCCCGTCCCTGGTCGACGCCAAGACTGCCGTGGCATCGGCATAAGGAGCCAGGCGCCATGTTTTCCTATTACTTCAAGCTCGGCGTGCGCAGCCTGCGCCGCAACCCCGCCCTGACCGCCCTGATGGTGCTGACCCTGGCCATCGGCGTGGCCGCCAGCGTCTCCACGCTCACCATCCTGCACATGATGTCGGGCGACCCGATCCCGCACAAGAGCGACCGCCTGCTGGTGCCGCATGTGGACAACGGCCCGGCCGAAGGCTGGGTGCCGAGCGACGGTCCCAACGACCACCAGCTGGGCTACATCGACGCCGCCAACTTCCTCAAGAGCGGCCAGGGCGAGCGCCGCAGCGCCATGTACGGGGTGTTCCAGCCGATCGAACCGCCACGCAGCGACATCCCGGCCTTCACCGCGTCCGGCCTGGCGCCGACGCGCGACTTCTTTGCCATGTTCGACGTGCCTTTCCTGCACGGCCAGCCCTGGCTTGAAGCCGACGACGCACGCGGCGCCGACGTGGTGGTGCTGGGCCGCGCGGTCTCCGAGAAGCTGTTCGGCGACGCCAACCCGGTCGGCAAGCAGCTCAGGATCGGCGGCTTCCCGTACACCGTGGTGGGCGTGCTCGATACCTGGAATCCGCTGCCGCGCTACTACCGGCTGATCGGCGGAAGCCGCTTCGGCAACCCCGAGGAATTCCTCATCCCGTTCTCGACCGCGCTGCGCCACGAGATGGGCCACAACGGCAGCATGAACTGCAGCGCCAACCGCGACCCCGGCTTCGCCAACCTCTTGACGTCGGAGTGCACCTGGATCCAGTTCTGGTTCGAAGCCCGCGCGGCAAGCGACCGCGCTGAACTGCAGTCCTGGCTCGACAACTATGCCAGCGAGCAGCGCAAGCTGGGACGCCTGAAGCGCAATGCACCGAACAAGCTGTACAACGTGCGCGAGTGGATGGAGGAACTGAAGGTCGTCGGCAACGACAGCAAGCTGTCGGCCTGGCTGGCCTTCGGCTTCCTGATCCTGTGCCTGGTCAACACCGTCGGCCTGCTGCTGGCGAAGTTCTCGGTGCGCGCCTCCGAGATCGGCGTGCGCCGCGCGCTCGGCGCCTCGCGCCGCGACGTGTTCCAGCAGTTCCTGGTCGAGACCAGCGTGGTCGGCCTGGTCGGCGGCGTGCTCGGCCTGGCACTGTCCTTCGGCGCGCTGGCGCTGATCGGCATGCAGAGCAAGGGCATGGCGGCGGTCGCCCGCATGGACTGGCAGATGCTGATGCTGACCTTCATCATGTCCGTCACCGCCGCCATCGTCGCCGGCCTGCTGCCGACCTGGCGCGCCTGCCAGGTGACCCCGGCGATCCAGCTGAAATCGCAATAAGAACGAGAGAGACCATCATGGAAATCAAGCCCATCCTGTCCGCGATGATGCGCAACAAGACCGGTCCGATCCTGGTTGCGCTGCAGGTCGCGCTGAGCCTGGCGATCCTGGCCAACGCCCTGCACGTGGTGAACGAGCGCCGCGAAGTGGCGGCGCGCCCGACCGGCCTGTCCGACGAGGCAGCCACCTTCTACTTCAATGTCCGCAACCTGAACAGCGACGGCCCCGAGCAGATGCTCGCCACCATGAAACGCGAAGCCGAGGTGCTGCGCGCGGTGCCGGGCGTGGTCTCGGTGGCGAACGTGTCGCAGATGCCGATTTCCGGCAGCGGCAGCACCAACAGCGTCGCCCTCGATCGCCGCCAGGAGCGCGAAAGCGCGCTGGCCTCGATCTACGTCTCGGGCGACTCGCTGGTCAAGACCCTCGGCTTGCGGATCGTCGAAGGCCGCGATTTCCTGCCGCAGGAAATCGTCGACATCAACGAGAACGAGAATCGCGACCTGCCCAAGCAGCTGATCATCTCGAAAGCCCTGGCGGACAAGCTGTGGCCGGGCGGCTCCGCCATCGGCAAGACCATGTACTTCGGCACCGGCGAGGGCGCCCAGGGCGCCCAGATCGTCGGCGTGGTCGAGCGCTTGCAATCGGCGCATGGCGACGTCGGCGAACGCGGCGAGTGGTCTGCGATCACCCCGGCGCGCCTGTACGGCAACCCCGGCGCCCTGTACGCGATCCGCGCCGAAGCGGGCCAGCGCGACCGCGTGATGAAGGAAGCGGAAGCGGCGCTGCGCAAGTCCTCGGCCACGCCGATGATCCTGGAAGCCAAGACCGTCGAGGACGACCGCAAGAAGCGCTACCGCGGCGATGTCGCGCTGTCGTGGATGCTGATCACCGTCAGCGTGCTGCTGCTCCTGATTACCTGCTCGGGCATCGTCGGCATGGCCAGCCTGTGGGTCACCCAGCGCCGCAAGCAGATCGGCGTGCGCCGCGCCCTGGGTGCGCGCAAGCTGGACATCCTGCGCTACTTCATCACCGAGAACGTCATGATCACCAGCGCCGGCGTGTTCGGCGGCGTGCTGCTGGGCCTGGGCCTGAACCATCTGCTGGTGACCAAGCTCGAGATGGCGCGCCTGCCGGGCCACTACCTGGCGGGCGGGGCGATCGTATTCTGGGCGCTCGGCATCCTGGCGGCCTACGGCCCGGCCTGGCGCGCGGCCAGCATCTCGCCGGCCACGGCCACCCGCAGTGCCTGACGATCAGCAAGCAATGCTAAACTCGCCGCCATGCCCACTGTACTGATCATCGACGACAACGCCGCCGTCGCCATCGCGCTCGACGTCCTGTTCTCCCTCCACGACATCGCCTCCCTGAGCGCGGCGTCGCCCGAGGAAGGACTGGACATCCTCGGGCGCGAACAGGTGGACCTGGTCATCCAGGACATGAACTTCACGGCCGACACCACGTCCGGCGAGGAAGGCGTGGCCCTGTTCCGCGAGATCCGCAAGCGCCACCCGGACCTGCCGGTGATCCTGCTGACCGCCTGGACCCACCTCGACGCCGCGGTAGAGCTGATCAAGGCCGGCGCCGCCGACTACCTGTCCAAGCCTTGGCACGACGAGCGCCTGCTCACCACGGTCAGCAACCTGATCGAGCTGGGCCAGGCCAACCGCGCCCTGAACCAGCGCCTGCAGCGCGAGCGCAAGGCCAAGCGCGAGCTGGAACAGAACTTCGACCTGCGCGGCCTGGTGTGGCAAGACCCGGCCACCGAACGCGTTCTGAGCCTGGCCTGCCAGGTGGCGCGCGCCGACGTGCCGGTGCTCATCACCGGCCCGAACGGCACCGGCAAGGAACGCATCGCCGAGATCATCCAGGCCAACTCGCAGGTGGCCGACGGCCCCTTCGTGGTGCTCAACTGCGGCGCCCTGCCCTCGGAGCTGATCGAGGCCGAACTGTTCGGGGCCGACGCCGGCGCCTACACCGGCGCTTCGAAGGCGCGCGAAGGCAAGTTCGAGGCGGCCGACGGCGGCACCCTGTTCCTCGACGAAATCGGCAACCTGCCGCTGGCCGGGCAGATGAAACTGCTGCGCGTGCTGGAGACCGGGCGCTTCGAGCGCCTTGGTTCCAACCGCGAGCGCCAGGTCAAGGTGCGGGTGATCAGCGCCACCAATGCGGATCTCGGGGCCATGATCCGCGCCGGCAGCTTCCGCGAAGACCTGTTCTACCGCCTGAACGTGATCGAGCTGCGCCTGCCGCCGCTCGCCGCGCGTCCGGGCGACATCCTGCCGCTGGCGCGCTCCTTCCTGCGCGGGAAGACCCTGCATCCGTCGGCGGAAAGCGCGCTGCAGGCCCACACCTGGCCCGGCAACGTGCGCGAGCTGAAGAACGTGATGGCGCGCGCCAGCCTGCTGGCGCAGGGCGACCTCATCAAGGCGCCGGACCTTGGCCTGCCGGTGACGGTGGCGCCCTCCCCGGACGCCGAACCAGACCGCGAAGCCATCGTGCAGGCGCTGGCGCGCGCCGGCGGCGTGGTGGCGCAGGCGTCAAGCGAACTGGGCCTGTCGCGCCAGGCCCTGTACCGGCGCATGGAGCGGCTCGGCATCGCCAGGCCGGCATGAAGCGCCCGGGCCTGCGGCTCTCGCTGGTAACGCGCTGGTCGGCGCTGGTCGGCACCCTGCTGGCCCTGGGCATGCTGATCGCGCTCGGACTGGACCATTTCTTTCCCGAACATCCGGTGCTGGTCTTCCTGGCCTGCCTGGGGGCGATCGTCCCGATCGCCATCGTCACCATCCGCTCGCAGATCCAGCCGATCCTGTCGCTGTTCCGCGCCCTCGAGGGCACGGTGGCGAGCTACCGCGACGGCGACTTTTCCTTCAGCCTGCACTGGCCGCAGAACGACGAGCTGGCCGACCTGATAGCCGCCCACAACGACCTCGGCCAGGTGCTGCGCGCACAGCGCCTCGGCCTGGTGCAGCGCGAGCTGCTGCTCGACACCATGGTCCAGAACACGCCGGTGGCGATGCTGCTGGTGACGGATTTCGCCACCGGCGCCAACACCCCCGCCGGCGCCGCGGCCGGCACCATCGTCTACGCCAACCTGGCGGCGCGCCAGCTGCTGTCCGAAGGCCGCAAGCTCGAAGGACACGGCCTGGACGCGGTGCTGGAAACCGCCGCGCCAGCCCTGAAGGAGGCGCTGGCGCGCGGCGGCGACGGCCTGTTCACCGCCGGCGAGTCCGAGGACGAAGAGGTCTACCATCTGGCGCGCAGCAGCTTTACCCTGAACGGCCGGCGCCACGAACTGCTGCTGCTGCGCCACCTGACCACCGAACTGCGCCGCCAGGAAGTGCAGACCTGGAAGAAGGTGATCCGCGTGATCAGCCATGAGCTGAACAACTCGCTGGCGCCACTGGCCTCGCTCGCCCACTCGGGCGCGGAACTGGTGCGGCGCGGCCAGACCGAGCGCCTGCCGCAGATCCTGCAGACCATCGGCGAGCGCACCCGCCACCTCGAAACCTTCATCCTCGGCTACGCGCGCTTCGCCAAGCTGCCCACGCCGCGCCTCGACGCGGTGCCGTGGCAGGCCTTCGTGGACCGGCTGGCCGACCAGGTGGCGTTCCGCCAGGGCGGCGAGCTGCCCGCGGAGCCGGCCTGGGTCGACGCCGCCCAGATGGAGCAGGCCCTGCTCAACCTGCTCAAGAACGCCCACGAATCCGGATCGCCACCGGACGGCGTCGAGCTGCACGTGCGCCGCGTGCAGGAGGCGGTGCGTATCGACGTGCTGGACCGCGGCAGCGGCATGAGCGACACCGTGCTGACCAACGCCCTGGTGCCCTTCTACTCCACCAAGCGCAGCGGCACCGGTCTCGGGCTGGCGCTGGCGCGCGAGATCGCCGAAGCCCACGGCGGCCGCATCTCGCTGTCGAACCGCGAGGGCGGCGGGCTGGCCGTGACCCTGATCCTGCCGGCGCTGCCCGGAACGCAGAATCCGTGACCACGAAAGGACGCACATGCTGAAGATCATCGGCAAGGACAGCTCGATCAACGTCCGCAAGGTGCTATGGACCTGCGCCGAGCTCGGGCAGCGCGTCGCGCGCGAGGAGTGGAACGCCGGCCACGCGGACCTGAATCCGAACGCGCTGGTGCCGGTGCTGGTGGACGATGGTTTCGTGCTGTGGGAGTCGAACGCCATCTGCCGCTACCTCTGCACGCAATATGGCGAGCAAGGCGGCGCTGCCCTGCTGCCGTCCGGCGCGCGTGAGCGTGCCCGCGTCGAGCAATGGATGGACTGGCAGGCCACCGAGCTGAACACGGCATGGCGCTACGCCTTCATGGCGCTGGTGCGCAACAGCCCGGCGCACCGGGACCGGGCCCAGGTAGAAAGCAGCATCGCCGCCTGGAACCGGCACATCGGCCTCCTCGACGCACAGCTGGGCAGCACCGGCGCCTACGCGACGGGGACCGCTTTTACCCTGGCGGACGTCGTGCTGGGCCTGTCGGTGAACCGCTGGATGATGACGCCGATGGACAGGCCGGATTTCCACCATGTGGCGGCCTACGTCGACCGCCTGGCGCAGCGGCCGGGCTTTCGGGAGTTCGGGCGGAACGGCATCGCCTGAAGTATGCCGGCGGGCGTGGTGGTAGGATAGGCTTTCATTGCTGCCGTTTCACCATGCCGCCTTCCTACGCCCGTATCGATCCCCGCTTCGCCCAGCCCGGTCACCCGCCCGCCACCATCGACGAATTCGACGGGGTGCGCTTCCTGCACCTCGGCACTTCCTGGGTGCAGGGTGCGATGCGCCTGTCCAAGCCGGACGCGATCGAGCTCGAATACGTCCAGATGATGATGATGTGGACGCTGTTCATCGCAGCGCCGCGCCGCATCGTCCAGCTGGGCCTGGGCAGCGCGGCCCTGACCAAGTTCTGCTACCGGCGCTTTCCCGACGCCCGCGTGACCGTGGCCGAGCTCAATCCCAACGTGATCGCCATCTGCCGCGCCCTGTTCGGCCTGCCCGAGAACGACGCGCGCCTGGACGTGCGCGAGATGAACGCGCTCGACTTCGTGCTCGATGCCGCCAACCACGGCCAGGTCGACGCGCTGCAGGTCGACCTGTACGACCACGACGCGCGCGGGCCCGTGCTCGACTCCCTGGACTTCTACCAGGGCTGCTACGACTGCCTGACGGAAAACGGCATCATGACCGCCAACGTCTTCGGCGACTTCAACAGCTACGACAAGAACCTGCTCACCATGCAGCAGGTATTCGACGCCGTGGTCTGGCTGCCCGAGGTGCACGACGCGAACATCGTGGTCCTCGCCTTCAAGCACGCGCCCCAGCTCGACTTCTCGGTGCTGTACGAACGCGCCGGCGAGATCCGGCGCCACCTGAACCTGCCGGCCAGGAAATGGGTCGACGGGCTGAAGGAGTGGATGCGCGACCACGCCTGAGGCGACAGCGCGGCACTGCGCTACCTGGCCACCCACCCTGCAGATTCAGTCCAACCAGTTTGCAAATTGGTCTTGCCAATTTCTTTTCTTCACGCCACCATATGCGGCAAGGTCCTCCGAGGGCCTGGCTAACGTGGAGACGAAGCATGAACGAAAAGAATTCCGGCGGCATGGACCGCCGCACCGTCTTGAAAACCGCCGGCGCGGCCGGGCTGCTGCTCGCCACCGGCGCCTACGCGGCTGCCCCGCGCAAGCGCTATGCGGTGGTCGGCGTGGGTTCGCGTGCCCGCATGTTCACCAACGCGATGACGGGCAAGTTCCGCGACACCAGCGAAGTGGTGGCCGTCTGCGACCGCAACGCCGGCCGCCTGGCGCGTGCCGTGAAGGTCATCACCGAGACCGGCGCCAGCCAGCCGCGCGCCTATGCCGCGGCCGACTTCGACCGCATGATCCGCGAGACCAGGCCGCAATTCGTGATCGTCACCACCACCGACGCCAGCCACGACGACTACATCGTGCGCGCGCTCGACGCGGGCTGCGACGTGATCACCGAAAAGCCGATGACCACCACCGCCGAGAAGGCGCAGCGCATCCTCGACGCCGTCAAGCGCAGCGGCCGCCAGGTCCGCGTCACCTTCAACTACCGCTATTCGCCGCCGCGCACCCAGATCAAGGAGCTCCTGATGTCGGGCGAGATCGGCGACGTGATCTCGGTCGACTTCACCTGGCTGCTCAACACCGTGCACGGCGCGGATTACTTCCGCCGCTGGCATGCCAACAAGGCCAACTCGGGCGGCCTGATGGTGCACAAGTCGACCCACCACTTCGACCTGGTCAACTGGTGGCTCGGCGCCCAGCCCGAGACCGTGCACGCCTTCGGCTCGCGCCAGTTCTATACCCCGGAAACGGCGCGCCGCATGGGCCTGTCCGGCCCGCACGAGCGCTGCCTCACCTGCCCGGAAAAACAGAAATGCAACTTCTACTTCGACCTGGCGTCCGACCCTGGGCTGAAAGCCCTGTACCTCGACAATGAACGGTACGACGGCTACTACCGCGACCAGTGCGTGTGGCGCCCGAGCATCGACATCGAAGACACCATGAACGTGCTGGTCCGCTATGACAACGGCGTGCACCTGAACTATGCGCTGTCGGCCTATGACGCCTGGGAGGGCTACCACATCGCTTTCAACGGCACCAAGGGCCGCATCGAGCACCGCATCGTCGAATCCGGCGGCGCGGCCGGCGCGGCCAAGGTGCAAAGCGGCAGCGAGAGCGTGTCGATCCGCGTCATCCCGATGCGCGGCCAGCCGCGCGACATCGAACCGATCATCGGCAAGGGCAGCCACGGCGGCGGCGACGACGTCATGCTCACCGAGATCTTCGGCGACGGCCCGGCCGACAAGTACAAGCGCGCCTCGGACGAGCGCGCCGGCGCCTGGTCGGCCCTGGTCGGAATTGCGGCGAACAAGTGCTTCGAGACGGGACAGACGGTGCGTGTCGCCGACCTGGTCACGGGACTCACGCCGCCGGACCGCGCACCGATGCCGGATCGCCGCGCGCCGGTCCCGATGCCGATCCGGATCAAGATCCCCTGATGGCCTCCACGGCAGCGGCACGGCTGCCGCTGCCGGGTGCGGCATCAACGGCCCTCATTCCAGCCGCAGGCGGAATGAGGGCTTTTTTTGGCCCCTGCACTGCCTCCAAAACCATTTCCGCTCAAGACGCAAGTGCGATTCCATGAATAAGGGGAATCACGTAAAAGTGTTGTGTATTGCACAGTTCACACTTGTACTTACGTAAAGGTTTGCTCAGAATCAAGTAGCTAGAGTTATAGCAGACATAGCTTTTGTGATGCCTTTATTTCAAACTCATTGAGGGGACAAGATGGTGAATCAAGCGAACAAGCGGGCATTGGTGGCGACCGCACTGGTATCGGCCATGGCATCGGCATTCGCGCAGGAAGCCGCTGACAGCCAGAAGGAGCCGGCCACCGTCGTGGTGCTGGGTTCGCGGACCCAGGCCAAGAGCGCGCTCGACACCGCCGTGCCGGTCGGCCTGATCAGCGCGAAAGACCTGCAGTCGGCCGGCTCGCTCGAACTCGGCAAGGTGCTGCAAGACCTCGACCCGTCGTTCAACTTCACGACGACTTTCATTAGCGACGGCACCGACATCATCCGCCCCGCCACGCTGCGCGGCCTCGGCCCCGACCAGCTGCTGGTGCTGGTCAACGGCAAGCGCCGCCACCAGCAGGCGCTGGTCAACGTGCAGCAGACCATCGGCCGCGGCTCGGCCGGTACCGACATCAATGCGATTCCCCTGTCCGCGATCCAGTCGATCGAGGTGCTGCGCGACGGCGCCGCCGCCCAGTACGGCTCGGACGCGATCGCCGGCGTGATCAACATCGTGCTCAAGAAGGGCGTCACGGACACCCAGCTCAGCGCCAGCGCCGGCACCACCAGCGAAGGCGACGGCGACACCTATACCGCCAGCGCGCACAAGGGGGTAGCTCTCGGCGCCGACGGCGGCTACCTGAACCTGTCGCTCGAAGGCCGGCGCCGCAACGAAACCAACCGCGCCGGCGTCGACAGCCTGCGCGTGAATCCGCCGCGCGTGACCCAGCGCATCGGCGACAGCCTGGCCAAGGACGGCTACCTGTGGATGAACGCGGCGCTGCCGGTCGGCGGCGGCGAACTGTATGCTTTCGGCGGTGCCTCCAAGCGCACGGGCGACGCGGCCGGCTTCTTCCGCTCGGCCGGCGACGCGCGCAACGTCCCGGCCGTGTACCCGAACGGCTTCCTGCCGAACATCAACACCACCGTCAAGGACTCCTCGCTGGCCGTCGGCTACAAGCACGACCTGGGCAAGGACTGGAGCGTGGACCTGAGCCTGAACCACGGCCGCAGCGAACTCGGTTTCCATGAGAGCAATTCGATCAACGTCAGCTACTACTACGAGAACGGCAGCTCGCCGCTGGCAGCCGACACCGGCAAGCTGAAGTTCGACCAGACCACCCTCAACCTCGACTTCAAGGGCTCGGTCGACTTTGCCGGCGCCCCGCTCTACATCGGCACCGGCTTCGAATGGCGCCGGGATAACTACCAGATCGTCGCGGGCGACCCGGTCTCGTACCAGTACGGCCGCACCAACGATCCGCGCAAGATCATCCGCGACCAGTCGGGTGGCATCGCGGCATCGGGCATCCAGGGCTTCCCCGGCTACACCCCGGGCACCGAAGTCGACGACGGCCGCCACAACACCGCCTATTACGTCGACCTCGAGCGCAAGCTGGGCGACATGCTGTCGCTCGGCGCGGCCCTGCGCCACGAACGCTATTCGGACTTCGGCAACACCACCATCGGCAAGCTGAGCGTGCGCTACGACCCGTCGCGCCTGATCGGCCTGCGCGCTTCCGCCTCGACGGGTTTTCGCGCACCGGGCGTGCAGCAGAAGTTCTACAGCTCGGTCTCGACCAACCTGAACGCCGCCGGCGTGCTCACCGAAACCCTGACCGCGCGCGAGAACAGCGCCGTGACCCGCGCCTTCGGCATCGCCCCGCTGCAGGAAGAAACCTCGAAAAGCGCCAGCGTCGGCATGATCCTGCGCCCGACCCAGAACTTCTCGGTGACGGCCGACCTGTACCGCACCAACATCGACGACCGCATCGTGTTCTCGTCGAACATCGCGCCGGAATCGGGCGCCTGCGCCACCGCAGCCGCCTGCCCGATCAAGGCCATCCTCGACCCGCTGCGCGTGGGCCAGGCCCAGTTCTTCACCAACGCGATCGACACCTCGACCACCGGCTTCGACCTGGTCGCCCAGCACACCACCCGCGGCCAGGGTTCGACCCTGGTGCTGTCCGGCCAGCTCGGCTTCAACCGCACCAAGGTGAAGGGCCGCCATTCGCAATCCTCGGTCCTGACGGGCGAACAGCTGTTCGACGATACCCAGGTGACCCTGATCGAGAAAGGCCAGCCGCGCCAGCACCACGTGGTGGCCGCCGACTACACCATCGGCCAGTGGAACGCGACCGCGCGCGCCAACTACTTCGGCGAGGTGGAAGGACAAGGCTTCACCCCGGGCTTCATCCAGACCTGGGCAGCGAAGTGGATCCTCGACCTGACCGGCCGCTACAACTTCAGCAAGAAGCTGAGCGTCACCGCAGGCGTGAACAACGTGTTCGACACCTACCCGACCAAGTGGGATCCGGTGAAGGCGGCGCCGTTCCCGCAGCTGGGCTTCACCTACTGCTGGGAGACCTGCCCGTTCGGGATCAATGGGCGGTCGATGTATGCGAAGGTGGACTACGCGTTCTGAGGCGGCTTGCCTGCGCCCCGTGCGTCGCGCGGGGGGCAGGCATTTTCGATTCGACGCCTGATTCAGATTTCGGCGACGTGCGCTGTTTCAGTCAGTTCCGGTCTCAGCTGAACGGCCGGAACCGACCCGAAGCAGACTCACTAACCGGATCATATGGTTACATTTGATCCGCACCGAGAAGGATCGCTTCCCCGTAACCCGCTTGGACAAGGGTAGTGAGTTCAAGGAGGAACTTATCGACGGCACTCGGTTCGGTGCGTAACTCCGCTTCGAGCTTGTTCTTGCTTTCGAAAGTGAGGGCCCGGTTGGACTCGATCGCTACGTGACAAACACAATGCCCAACCGAGTCCAGAACAGAGATGGTAATCCCAAGAAACGCATAGCTATCCCGTTCACCCGCATGGAACGCGGCAGACTGGCCTGCGACGAGCGATAGTCGCTCGAGCTCTCCCGCCCATTTCTCCAGCTCTTTAAAGCTGGTGTAAACATGGGTCTTGCCAGTAAATCCCCAGCTCGTCGCGGAACACTCGATGGTCAACAAACCGTCTTCGTTCCCCAGTAGCCGAATCGAAACGTACGAGTCCATGGGATTCCTCCAAATTCATCATTGACCGCTTCTGGCCGAAGACAGTCCTTGACGGCCCCGTTGTTCCAACTTCTAAGGTGACTGATCGCCGCTGCCTGGAAGCGCACGTACTGCCATCTCTACCAGCGCCCAGAAACCACGCCTGTGTGCTTCAGCGACGACATGGAGCCGGTCCGCAAATACCGAATTGTTCGCTCCCATCTCATGTCCGCGCCCAAAGTAGCCTCGCACAGAATTGCAGGTCACACGCTCTTCAGATCCTGGACGCCCTGCCCAGTGGTGGAGTGAGCGAAGTTGGTCAAGCGTCATGCCCGCTGACTCTAGATAAGCTCACGGGCAGAGGGTCAAGTCTGGCATCCGGACACGAACTCATCCACAGGTCATGTTGAGCTCGTGTCCGTTTGTTAGACCTGACCCTGATTCCGAAGATGCATTGCTTTGCGTAGCCACTAGAGAATAACAAAGACGAAATTATCGACGTTTTGAGACCTTTCTGTCATTAAGTCTGAAGCACAGGGGCCATAAGCCGTGTTACCAACAGCACAATTGACCCGACAGCAGTGTGACAAGTAAAAATGACGAAGTCGGTCTTGCTAAAGTTCAGCGTCGGATCAGGCCTGACATTCGAACACGGCCTCTTCCATACTAATGCTGAGTTCGTGTCTGCATGTCAGAATTAACCCTAATGTACTGGCTCCTCGGAAATTCAAGAAATGTCGATCTCGCCTGTCCTTCACTTATTTATTGCTGAGCAGCCATAGCTAGAGATCCTGATTGCTTTATACTCCTGTCGAGTAATCGCTAGCCCGTGCAGAGCACGGCTAGCTCTGACTAGAATTTTAACCTTAAGCCATTGCATTAATGTCAGTCATTTCCGCCGCTAGTAGCGTCTCAGCAAAGGCCGACCCTTTCGCTACTTGATCGGTTCCACCAGCGTCCTCAAACATCGACTTTACTTTCAACGTAACCGCTGTGAGTTCGTCGGTGTCGATAATTAGTTGTGCCATACCATTTAGTTTGACAGCAATGTCATACTTTGTTCCAGTAAGAGAGATCGCATAGATCATCGCAACATAGTATTTAATGTTAGCGCTAGTCTTCCGATCTATTTCCAGATCCCTCATCTTGCGCTCAACGGTCCGCATGATTTGGATAACTTTTAGATAGACGTCGATTGGCATGTCAAGACTGAAAATCCGTTTGTATTCAGCGTCGGAGTTCAAAAGGGTCGAAGGCCGTGCACGGGCTTGATCCGGCTTTTGCAGAATCATTGCCATCATCGCTTGCGCCATATAAGGAATGCTGATGATCTGTGAGCTCGGCATGCCCTTGTTCTTGTAATAATTCTTTTTACGGTCATAATAAAAGCCGTTCGCCTTCAAGAAATCCTCAATGTTGCGGTGAATTTCATCCGAACTGCGGAGCGAAGCCGGCGGGATTGCTGTCTGGCTATTCGTGGCGCGGATAATCCGGTCTCGCGCCGGCTCATCTTTCTCACAGATGATACGAACCAGAACGGTACGCTTGTCCGCTACATCCTCGCTCAACTCCGAAAAATGTTGGTAGATTTCGTGAGACGTTTGTAGACCATTAACGATCTGTGGATCTTCGATTGTGAGCTGTTTGCCAGCCAGCACAGCCTTAGGAGTGATAATTGTGACGCCGTTATTGAGATACCAGAAGTCCTCGGACTGGGCGTTCTGCAAGGTTTGTCGAATGCCCGTATTGACGATAACACTCCCTTGGTAGTCCCGCACGTTCGACTCAAACAGGCTGCGAGCAAGAGCTCCGGCATCGGAGATGAATTTGAAATAACTTTTTAGGTCCACTAAGCAAATATAGCTTCCACCAGCGGTCCCGATCGGAGACTCTGCCACTTCGAGAGTACGCGAGGTTGTCGGAATATCGCGGGTCAATTCAAGCAAGCGAGAGGCGCCTACAAACTCGAACGAAAATTCCGAATTACTGAACATCGACGAAATCACCTCGCGCAGCTTATCCACTTTGCCCTCTACATTAGGATGTGCTGCAACCCCTTGAGTAACATAGAAGTACCGGATGATAAGTTTCGGAAAAGTCTTTGCAAGTAGGCCGTATGCCTTTCTAAACAACTCGACCTTTTCCCGGATATCTTTGTTGTAACGAGCCGCGAAGTCGTCAGTCGCGTTGGCCAAGTTAAACAGATCTTCGGCGGACTCCCGGAATCTGACGACAGCGTCCTCCTTAAATGTCGGCGAGGTCTTCGACTGAATGATCACGAGCTCGATCGTGTTTTTCTTTTGCGTAGCGTTGATCGGTGTGTCTTCTTTAAGAAGCTCACCGTTGATGAACGTGTAGATAGAGTCAATTCCGCCGTCACCGCCATTGCCCACAATCCCATATTCAATATCATCATAGGAAAGGTCTTGGTTCTTAAGCAGTTCGGTGGCTGCGTAAATTTCGAAGTATTCTGAAATGGACGAGCCGTCTTGGCTCTCTTCCCAGCGCTCTTTGATTATTTGCTCAAGAATAATTTGGTCGTTCGTTTTCTTGTCCATAAAACTTCGCGAAATAGGTTGTGCGTTGGGTTGGCTCTGAATATATCAGATTGCCCCGAATGGTATGTGATACTTTTGACCATAAAATTAAAAACACGCGCTGATGTCCCCTCTGACGACTCAGCGGCGTTCGCGCCACCACAACAGCAGCATCGCCAGGGTGAACGCGAGCGCAAACGGCCAGGCCGGGAAGGCGCGCGCGGCGCCCTCCAATGCCTTCACCGGCGTGCGGGCCGCATAGCGCGCGGTGGCATCGCGACGCTGCGCGGCCTGCCAACGCGGCCAGTCGCCGGGCGCGTAGACGTACACAGCGTGCTCGCCCGCCTTCGCATCGTGTACCCGCAGCCAGCCCGGCTTCTCCGGCCACACCGCCACGCAGGCGGCATCCAGGCGCGGCGTCCAGGTGCGCGTCAGTTTCAGGTCGGGGAAGCTCGCCTCCCCTTGCACGCCGCGCGCGCACAGTTCCATGCGCTGGCCCGGCAGCGGCAGCTCTTCCGGCTCCAACCATTCGACTTCTTTCGAAACGTCGATGCCGACGCGATCCAGCACGCCCTGCCACCACAGCGCCAGTGCCTGCGGCTCGGCGATCGCATGGCGGTGCCATTCGCTGGCGCCGAGCCAGGCGATGCGGCCCTTCTGCCAGCTGCGGGTCCAGACCAGGTTGTCGGACCCCGTCCATTCGCCGGCGTCGCGCGTGGCCGGATTCAAGGCCGCCACCGGCAGCTCCAGCGGCGCATCGATCTTCTTGCCCGAGGGTTGCGCCTGCAGCGGCAGGCCCAGGGTGCGCGACCAGATGCCCGGATCATTGGCATTCGCGCCCAGCACCAGCAGCGGCAGGCCACCGCCCACGCGGCCCAGCAGCGCGGAACGTTCGGCGCCGCTGGCGCGCTCGAACCAGGCGGCGTCGATGACGAGCAGATTCGGCGCCTTCATTTCTTCCAGCGGCAGCTCGGTGCGTGTGATGGCGCGGCCCAGCACCACCTGCCAGTCGAGCAGCGCGCCGCTGCCGGCCAGCAGCTCGTTCAGGGTGCGCAGGTCGAAGGATGGCGCGCCGAAGCGGCCCTGCACCTGCAGGATGTTCGGCTCGATGATGGTCAGCGGCACTGGGCCTTCGGCGATGATCTTGCCGGCGGCGTCCAGCAGGCGCGCCTTGAGCACCACCCGTTCGGCCAGCGGCGGGATCCAGTTCACCGCCAGCTCGCCGGCGCCGCGCGTTTCCGCGATGAGCTGGCCGTTTTCGGCCAGCAACTGCAGGCGCGCGTCCGTCTTGTCGTCGCGCTGCACGCGCAGGGTGAAAGTGCGACCCAGCGCCAGCTGGCGCGGGTAGTGCAGGCGCAGGCTGCCGCCTTCGGGGCGCTGCCACAGCAAGGGCAGCGCCGGCAGGTCGTTCCACTGCGCGGCGCGCAGGCCGTCGCCCTCCACCGCGAAGGCGCGCACGCCTTCCAGCATCGGCGCAGGCGCGGCCGGGTCGAGCGTCAGGGTGCGTCCTGCGTCGCCCGGCAGGCGGATGCCGGCCGCGAACAGGCCGAGCGCCGCCGCGGCGACCAGCACCAGCACGGCATCGATCCATGTGCGGCGCCGGGCGTAAAAGCCGGCGCTGGCGACGCCGGACAGGCCGATCAGGACCAGCAACAGGTTTGTACTCATCATTATTTCGCTCATGGCCTGGCCCCTTCACGCCATGCGCGCACGAAGGGCGTCTCGACCCTTGGCGTGGCCTGCAGCAACACCTGGCCCTGCCCTGCGCCCTGGCGCAGCCAGGCGCGCAGCACCGGGCGGCACGGCAGGCAGCCGTCAAGCACGTCCTGGATCGCGGTCTGGGCCGACAGGCGCTGGTCGTCGTCCTGCAGGCGCTCGCGCACCCAGTCGTGGGCAGTGCGGGTCCACAGCGCCGGCAACGGGCCGTCGCCGGACAGCGCCTGCACCAGCAGGCTAACGTCTTCCGGCACCCGCTTGTCGGCGCCGCCCTGCGCGCGACGATAGCTGGCGGTGCCGTCCATGTCGCCGGTCATGCGCTTTTCTTCCTTGATCGGCGGCGGCACGAAGGCGGTCTTGTGCAGGTAGATGCGTTCGGCCTGCTGCAATTCCTTGATCGCCTCCAGCGCCTTGTGCTCGGGCGGCAAGGCCAGCTTCGGCGTGAGCGCGCGCAGCGCCTTCTCCGCATCCCACATCGCCACCAGCGCGCGGCGCAGCACCTTCTTGGTTCCTTCGTCGTACAGCGTGGCGTTCTCGGCCTCGTCGTGGGCATGGCCGTACTGGTGCAGGATGTCCTGGGCACTCCCCCCTCCTGCGCTAGCTTCGCCCGGGCCGTGATCGTCGTGATCGTCCTCGCCATCGGCGAACAGCGACGATTCCTCGCCCAGGAACTGGCCGTAGCGGCGCCGCAGCCCGCCCTGGTCGGCGGCGATCTTCTGGCTGCGCTCGACCACTTCGTCCCGGCTCATCTTCGTGCTGCGCATGTCGGCCACCAGCTGTTCGGTATCGATGATGATCTGGCGCTGGCTGCGCAGGCTCTGGGGCTTGACCAGCATCGGCATCGCGGCGCTCTCTTCCTCCGCCTCCTCGGGCGGCGCCGGCAGGCGCAGCGTGTAGGTCGGCGACTGCACGGTGTGCGGGCGGGCCGCGTTGTCGGTGGCGCGGACGAAGAAATACAGCTCGTCGCCCGGCTCCATGCCCAGTTCCTGCAGCGACCAGTTCTTCGACCAGTTGCGCTGCCTGCGGTCGGGCGATGCGGGAATCGGCATCTCGCGGTCGGTAAAACGGATGTTCTCGCCGCTGCCGCGCGCCAGCGTCATGTGCAGGGTAGCCCGCGTGACGATGTAGTCGTCGCGTACCTTCACGCCCATCGCGGCGCTGGTGGCGGTATCGCGCAGTTCCTGCACCATCTGGGTCGGCGCGGTGATGGTGATTTCCGGCGGCTGGTCGGGAATGACCTTGACGGTATAACGGTTGCCGCGCCAGCGCCAGAACACCGATTCGGTCGCAAGCCAGCGTGCGCATTCCCTGGCCGGCTTGAGCAACTGGCCGTTGCTGACTTCGATGGCTTCTTCGGCGGCTGCGGGATCTTTCAGGCACCAGGTAATGACGGTCTGTTCCGGCACCTGCAGGTCCTTCGGCGCCGATTCGAGCGGCGCCACGCCGGTATAGGCCGGCGGCGCGGTGCGCACTACCAGCTGCGCGGCCAGCGGCGCCGCGATTGCTGCCGGCGCCTTGCCGGGCGCGGGGGCGCCGGCCTGCGTGGCCGGCGCACTGGCGAACCAGACCGCCGCTGCCGCCACTGCGCTGCCCAGCAGCCAGGGCCAGCCGGCCTTGACGCGGCCGCGCGCGATGCGGCGCAGCTGCTGCCCGCTCACGCTGGCGTCGAGACGCTCGAGCAGGCGGCGGCGCTGGAGCTGGGCCACCGGCGTGGCCGCGTGCTCGAGCAGCGCGCTGCTGTCTTCCATTTCCGGCACGGCGCCATCCAGCCACGCGGTCCACTCGAAGGCGACGCGGCGGCGCAGGATGGCCCAGTCCCAGGCACACCACATGGTCCAGGCGATCAGGCCCGGGGCCGAGCGGATGAGCAGCCACGGCAAGGCGCCCGCGATCCACAAGGGCAGCCGGCGCAGCTGGGCGGCACGCCAGACGCGCCGGACGATATCAGCGCCTTCTTGCATGCGTCAGGATCCTTTCGAGTACGAACAATGCCACCAGCAGCGCCATCAGCATGTCGCGCAGCGCGCCGCTCGGTTCGGGCGCACGGCCCGTGCCTGCGGCCTCGAACACGCGCGACGGTGCGGTGTAGCTTGGCGGGCCAAGGTGCAGGTGCTGCCAGTTGTCCAGCAGCGCGCGCGCGGCTTCCGCGTTCTTTGGCGGCCAGGCCTCCGCATGCCACAGGCGGCCGCGCGCGCTGTCGGCATAGTGCAGGCCATCGACGTGCGGCGCCTTGGCCAGTTCCGGGAAAGCGGCGCGATCGGTGACAAGCCACAGCGGCGCGCGCAGCGACGCCGGCGGCGCGTCCTTGCGGTCCCAGACGATGAGCGATGTGCTGGCGCCAGGGGTCTCGTCGATGGCGATGCCGGCGGCGGCGAACACGCGGCGCCACTGCTCGGGGCGCTCGCTGGCGACGTACACGCGGCGCGCCTTGTTCTCCGGCTGGCGCGCCAGCGTGCGCAGTTCGATCCGGCGGCCGAACTCGGGGACGAGCGCCGGCATCGGCACATCGCCCAGCACCAGCAGGCGCGCCTCAGGGCGCCATTCGCGCTGGTGGGCGCGCAGCCAGGCGATCGCCTGGGCGGCAGGCATGACGAGCCGGTCGGCCTTGGCCAGCCCGGCCTGCGCCGCCTGCTGCTCCACCCAGTTCGGATCGGTGCCGGCAGCCACGACGACCGTATCGCCGCGCCGCGGCATGACGGGATCGGCCAGCCAGGCGATGACGACCGCCAGCATCAGGCAGCGCACCAGCAGCAGGACCAGATCGTTCAAGCGCCACTCGCGTGTCTGGCGCGGCTCGGCGCGCGGCAGGAAGCGGCTGGTCGCCAGCAGCTCGGCCTTGTGCTGCTCGCGCTTGCGGCGGTGCCACCAGATGGGCAGCAGCAGGATCGGCAGCGCCAGCCACCAGAGCGCATTCATGGTCGACATCATGCGCGGCTCCCGGGCCGGCGCAGCCACAGACGCAGGACCTCGCCCGGAGGCTGCTCGATGCGCGCCGACACGATCGGGATGTCGCTTCTGCGGCAGCTCGCGGTCACCGCCGCGAAATGCTGTTCGCGGTTGCGGCGGTAGCCTTCCTTCAGGTCGGCGCCGAAGCGGTACACGCCGGCGCCCTGCTCGGGGTCGCGATAGGCCAGGTTCGCGGAAAAGCTCGCGTCCACTTCCGCCTGCGTCTGCAGGCACAGCACGCGCACGTCATGGCGCATGCCGCGCAGGCGCATCAAGGCCTGCGACAGCGGCGAGGGCCAGTCGAGAAGGTCGCTGGCGGCAAAGATCACGCTTGGGGATTGCGCAAAATGCAGGCTGGCGCGCAGGGTGTCGGCATCGGGCAGCTCGCCGGCGGCCTGCACGCGGCTGAGCTGCAGCAGCACGCGCTGCAGCTGGCGCGGGCCGCGCATGGCCGGGGTGAACTGCACCTTGCCATCGTTGAGCACGACCAGGCCGAAGGCGTCGCCCTGGCGCTGGGCGATGGCAGCCACGCAGCCGAGCAGCGTGCGCGCATAGGCCAGCTTGTCCACGCCTTCCACCTCGCGGCTGGGTTCCAGCATCGAGGCGCTGGCGTCCAGCACCAGCCAGACCGCCACGTGGCTGTCGCGTTCAGCCTCGCGCACAAAGTAACGGTCGGCGCGCGCCAGCAGTTTCCAGTCGACGCGGCGCCACTCGTCCCCGGGCGCATAGGCCCGGTATTCCGAGAATTCGACGCCCGCCCCGCGCTCGCGCCCGGCGTGGATGCCGTGGCCGAGCCCCGCCAGCACATGGCGGATGACGAGGTCGAGCTTCTGCGTGTGCGCGATCAACGCGGTCTTCGCCAGCGACAAGATTAATCGACCCGGATCTCGTTACGCAGGGATTGCAGGATGTCGGCGATGGCGATGCCGTCGGCCTCCGCCTCGAAGTTGCGCAGCACGCGGTGCGCCAGCACCGGCAGCAGCATGGCCTGGATATCCTCGCGGGTAACCGCCAGGCGTCCCTGCATCAGGGCGCGCGCCTTGGAGGCCAGCACCAGCGCCTGGCCGGCGCGCGGACCGGCGCCCCAGCCGATGTGGTTCTTGACCGCGGCCACCGTGGTGAGCGCCGGGCGGGTGTTGCGCACCAGGCGCGTCGCGTAGCGCAGCAGGTGCTCGCCGATCTCGATGTCGCGCACCAGCTGTTGCAGGCGCAGCAGGGTCTCGACCGTCATCGCCGGTTCCGCATCGTCCAGGCCGGCGTGGGTGGTGCGCGAGACCATCAGCACTTCTTCGTCCTCGGTCGGGTAGACCACGTCGATGCGCAGCAGGAAGCGGTCCAGCTGCGCTTCCGGCAGCGGATAGGTGCCGGCCTGCTCGATGGGGTTCTGGGTGGCCAGCACGAAGAAGGGACGCGGCAGCTTGTGCGTAGTGCCGGCGAAGGTGACGGCGCGTTCCTGCATCGCTTCTAGCAATGCCGACTGGGTCTTGGGCGGCGCGCGGTTGATCTCGTCCGCCAGCAGAACCTGGGTGAACACGGGGCCCGGCTGGAAGCGGAACACGCGCTGGCGCGTGCTGGTGTCTTCTTCCAGGATCTCGGTGCCGACGATATCCGAGGGCATCAGGTCCGGCGTGAACTGCACGCGGCGGAACTGCATGTCGGTGGCCTGCGCCAGCGACTTTACCAGCAAGGTCTTGCCCAGGCCCGGCACGCCTTCGACCAGCGCATGGCCGCCCGCCAGCAGGCAGGTCACGAGCAGGTCGACCACGTCTTCCTGTCCGATGATGACGCGCGCCATGCTCTCCTTCAGCGCCTTGATGCTCGCCACCAGTCCGGCGATTTCCTGTTCACTCCACGCTACCGCATCACGCTCAGCCACCACTTACGCTCCCAACGCATATTGAATGATATTGACTGCGAAACGGGTGTTGTCGACCGCGAGGAACCGCTTGTTGCGGAAGTCGTAGTCCCACTCGCATCCGTAGTCCTTGTTCGAGTACAGCAGGCGGATGCGCCCGCCGAACTCGATCGCCTTCAGGTACTCGTGCACCAGGTCGTCGCCCCAGCCATTGAGTTCCCCGCCGGTGGTCGGCGGCCCGTCGAACTTGAAGAAGCAGGAATACAGCGGATGCGTATTCGGGATCTTCTTCAAGGCGGAGGCGCCGAAAATCTTCGTCATCTCCGCTTCGAACGACTTGGCGAACAGGCCGTCGATGTCGTGGTTGCAGTCGTCCACGAAAATGAAGCCGCCGCCGCGCACGTATTTTTCGAGGTTGCGCCGCTCGGCCGGGGTGAACTGCACCAGCTTGTGCCCCGCGAAATAACAGAACGGCGCCTGCAGCATCTTCGGATCCGACAGCGCGACGATGCGCTCCGCCGGATCCACCCGCAAGGTGGTGTACTCGACCAGCGAGTTCAGCACGTTGCTGGGCATACGGATATCCACGTCCCAGTCGCCCGATTCGTAGCTCAGGCGCGTGAAGTAGAAATCGAAATTCGCCATTAGATGCGCGCCATCCGTGAACCTTAGACCGCGTCGGACAGCGAGGTGAAGTTGAAGTCGCGGACCTTCATCGGCGGCAGCACCATCTGGAACGGCACCTCGTCGCCACCGATGATCTGCGGCTTGCCCAGTTCGTCGATGTTGTTGAGGATGGTGACCGGGCTTTCGTTGAAGCGGAAGTTCTTCACCGGGTACTTGATCTTGCCGTTCTCGACGTAGAAGGTGCCGTCGCGGGTCAGGCCGGTGATCAGGAGCGACTGCGGATCGACCATGCGGATGTACCAGGTGCGGGTGACCACGATGCCCTTCTTGGTGCCTTCGATCAGCTCTTCCAGCGACTTGGTGCCGCCGGCCATGATCATGTTGCCGTGGCCCGCGGTGGCCTGGTTGCCGGTCTTCTTGGCCCAGAATGGCGAATAGCCGAGCGAGGCGACGCGGCCGTCCTTGATCAGGTCGGTGCGCTTGCGGGCCAGCATGGTCTGGTTGTCCCAGGGTGCCACCGGCACGTCCGGATTCCACGGATCGGCCCAGATATTCACCTGCTGGTCGAACAGCTTCTCGCCCAGGCGGTTGCCGCCGCCCTTCTTGGCCAGGAAGCTGCGGCCTTCGTCGGCGGCGCGCGCGCTGAAGGAACTGAACATGTTGCCCAGGATTTCCGAGGTCGCCGCCGGTTCCAGGATCACGGTGTAGCGGCCCGGCTCCAGCGCTTTCGCATCGACCGAACGCAGCGCCTTGTCGATCGCGATCTCGGCCGCTTCGCCGGCGTTGAAGCGGCGCGCATCGACCGCCGAGCGGGTCACCCAGCCCGAACCGCGGCCGTCTTCGGTGCGCGCGGTGCAGGTGAACGAGAGGTCGGTGAATTCCTGGAAGCCGAACACGCCGTTCGAGTTGGCGACGCAGGCGAAACGGGTGCTGTCGGTGAAGAAGCCGGCGGTGACCAGCTTCTTGGCGCGCGCCTGGCCGATGGCGGCCGCGGCGACGTCGGCGCGGTAATCCGGATCGATCGCGGCGGTCGAGCCCACGAAGGTCTTGGTGGCGAGGTATTCCTGCTTGCCGACGGCCGGCATGAACTCCGGGTTCTCCGGCGCCAGGCGCGCCAGCTCCTCGGCGCGGCGCACGGCTTTTTCCAGCGACTTGTCGTCGAACTCGTTGACGACGGCGGTGCCGACGCGCTTGCCGAAGGCCACGCGCACGGCCAGCTGGGTGTCTTCGGTCAGGCCGGCGGTCGACACGCTGTTGCGCGCGAAGCGGATGTTACCGGTGCGGTTGCCTTCGATCGACACGCTGCATTCGTCGGCCTTGGAGAAACCGATCACGCGGTCGGCGATGCGTTTTGCTTGTTCCTGGTTCAGCTGTTTCATGATGTTCTTCCCCTCAACCGATCTTGCGTGCAGTGTTGATGACGTTGATGCCATTGAAGCGGCTGGTAGCCGATCCATGCGAGACGGCGCTGACCTGGCTCGGCTGGCCCTTGCCGTCGAAGAAGGAGCCGCCCATGCGCCAGTCGCGCTCGTCGCAGATGGCCGAGCAGGCGTTCCAGAACTCCTGGGTATTGGCCTGGTAGGCCACGTCTTCGAGCGGGCCGGCGATCTTGCCGTTCTTGATCTCGTAGAACAGCGTGCCGCCGAACTGGAAGTTGTAGCGCTGCTGGTCGATCGAGTAGGAGCCGCGGCCGAGGATGTAGATGCCCTTTTTCACGTCCTTGACCATCTCGTCCGGGGTCAGGCGTGCCTTGCCGGCTTCCAGCGACACGTTCGGCATGCGCTGGAACTGGATGGTGCTCCAGCTGTCGGCGTAGGAGCAGCCGTGCGATTCCTTCTCGCCGATGATATGGGCCTGGTCGCGGGTGGCCTGGTAGTTGACCAGCACGCCGTTGCGGATGATGTCCCACTTCTTGGCGCCCACGCCCTCGTCGTCGTAGCCGATCAGGCCCAGCGAACCCGGGGTGGTGCGGTCGGCAACGAAATTCACGCGCTCGGAACCGTACTTGAATTTCTTCGTTTCCCACTTGTCCAGCGAAGCGAAGCTGGTGCCGGCGTAGTTGGCTTCGTAGCCGAGCACGCGGTCCAGTTCGGTCGGGTGGCCGACGTTTTCGTGGATGGTCAGGAACAGGTGTTCGGGACTCAGCACCAGGTCATACTTGCCCGGCTCGACCGACTTGGCGCTGAGCTTCTCGCGCGCCTGCTTGCCGGCCAGGCGGGCGTCCTCGACGATGTCGTAGGAGTTGGTGTACAGCGTGGTCACGCCGCCGGCGGCCTGCACCTTGTCGCTGGCCTTGGCGTCGAAGTATTCGTAGCCCATGCTCACCGGCGAGGAGAGGCCGGCGCGCGAGCGGAACTTGCCGCTGGCCTTGTCGACCGCGGTGGCATTGATCGGCGCCCACAGGCGGTGCACGTCCTGGTCGATGTAGGAGCCGTCGGTGGAGGCAAAGTACTTCTGCTGGTTGATCTGGAACAGCGACGCGGTCATGAAGGTGGCGCCGGCGTCCAGGCCCGCCTTGTTGGCGGCGATCAGCATGTCGGCCTTGTCCTTGACCGGAATGCCGCGCCAGTCCTTCTTCATCGGGGTGGCCCAGGCCACTTCGCCCACGCCCTTCACCGGCGCCAGGCGCACCGGCTCCGACTGCAGCTTGGCGTTGGCCTTGGCGATCGCGACCGCCTGGCGCGCCGCGTTGGCGACGCCGTCCGGGCTCATGTCGTTGGTCGAGGCGAAGCCGTAGGCGCCGTTGGCGATCACGCGCACGCCCACCCCGCTCGACTCGGTGTTGCTGATGTTCTCGACGTTCAGGTCGCGCGTGATGATGAACTGGTTCAGGTAGCGGCCGATGCGCACGTCGCAATACGACGCGCCGGCCTGGGTGGCGGCGTTCAGCGCGGTGTCGGCCAACAGCTTCTTGGCGCTGCGCGGCATGGCGCTCATGAGCTCATCGGCGGCGATGGCGTTGCCGAAGACCGGGATGAGCATGGCGCCCGCGGTGCCGGCGCCGATCTGGAGGAATTTACGACGTTCCATGTGAATTATCCGTGTGTTTTTCGTAGGGTGGGCGGCTCCGCCGCCCACGCGGTGATAGTTAGCAGCGAGATCATCCCGCACGAAAGCGGAGCTGTTGCATATCACCGCGTGGGCGGGGAACCCGCCCACCCTACAATGGCTTAAACAGCGTCCGAGAGCGACGTGAAGTTGAAATCGCGAATCTTCATCGACGGAATCAGCATCGAATAATTCGCCTCGTCGCCGCCGATCACCAGCGGCTTGCCGATTTCCTCGATGTTGTTCAGCATGGACACCGGGCTCTCGTTGAAGCGGAAGTTCTTGATCGGGTACTTGACCTTGCCGTTCTCGATGTAGAAGGTGCCGTCGCGGGTCAGGCCGGTCACCAGCACCGATTGCGGGTCCACCATGCGGATGTACCAGGTGCGGGTCACCAGCACGCCCTTCTTGGTGTTGGCGATCAGCTCGGCCGTGCTCTTGTCGGTGCCGGCCATGATGATGTTGCCGGCGCTGCCGATGGCGCGCTGGCCTTTCTTCTGGGCCCAGTACTGCGAGTAGTTCAGCGCATTGATGCGGCCGTCCTTCACCAGGTGGGTGCGTTCGCGCGGCAGCATGTTGCCGTCCCACGGCAGCACCGGCACGTCCTTGTCCCACGGGTCCGACCAGATGTTCACCTGCTGGTCGAACAGCTTGTCGCCCAGGCGGTTCTGGCCGCCCTTCTTCGACAGGAAGCTGCGGCCTTCGTCGGCCATGCGGGCATTGAAGCCGCCGATCATGAAGGTCAGCAGGTCGCTGGTGGCGCTCGGTTCCATCACCACGGTGTAGCGGCCCGGCTCGAGGGCCTTGGCGTCCACCGAGCGCAGCGCCTTCTCGATGGCGATGTCGGCCGCTTCGCGTGCGTCGAACCTGGCGACGTCGCGCGCCGAGCGCTTGACCCAGCCCGAACCGCGGCCGTCTTCGGTGCGCACGGTGCAGGTGAAGTCGAGCGAGGTGGCGACCTGGTGGCCGAACACGCCGTTCGAGTTGGCGACGGTCTCGAAGGTCTCGCGGTCGGTGAAGAAGCCGGCCGACACCAGGCCCTTCTTGCGGCAGGCTTCCATCGCGTAGGCGGCGGCCTGGGCGCGAAACTCGGGGTCGATGGCGGCGGTGCCTGCGACGAAGGTCTCGGACGGCTTGTAGGCGGTCTTGGCGATCGCGGGCATGAATTCCGGATTCTCCGGCGCCAGGCGCGCCAGGTCCTCGGCGCGGCGCACGGCCTTTTCCAGCGACTTGTCGTCGAACTCGTTGATGGTGGCGGTGCCCTGGCGCTTGCCGAAGGCGACCTGCACCGTGATGCGGGTGTCGTCGGCCAGGCCGGCGGTGGACACGGCGTTGCGGGCGAAGCGGATGTTGCCGATGCGGGCGCCTTCGACGTTGACGATGCACTCGTCGGCCTTCGAGAGCGACAGCACGCGGTCGGTGATGCGCTTGGTCTGGTCCTGGGTAAGGATGCTCATGGTTGTCCCCTGCCTCAGCCGATCTTGCGAGCGGTGTTGATCACGTTGATGCCGTTGAAGCGCGCGGTCGACGAACCGTGCGAGACGATGCTGATCTGCGGCGGCTGGCCTTTGCCGTCGAAGAAGGAGCCGCCCATGCGCCAGTCGCGCTCGTCGCAGATGGCGGTGCAGGCGTTCCAGAATTCCTGGGTGTTGGCCTGGTAGGCCACGTCTTCCAGCATCGGGCCGATCTTGCCGTCCTTGATTTCGTAGAACAGCTGGCCGCCGAACTGGAAGTTGTAGCGCTGCTGGTCGATCGAGAACGAGCCGTCGCCGACGATGTAGATGCCCTTCTTGATGTCCTTGACCATCTCGTCCGGGGTCAGCTTCTTCTTGCCGGCGGCCAGCGAGACGTTCGGCATGCGCTGGAACTGCACCGAGTTCCAGCTGTCGGCGTACGAGCAGCCGTGCGATTCCTTTTCGCCGATGATGTGGGCCTGGTCGCGGGTGGCCTGGTAGTTGACCAGGATGCCGTCCTTGATGATGTCCCACTTCTTGGTCCTGACGCCTTCGTCGTCGTAGCCCACGCAGCCGAGCGAGCCCGGGGTGGTCTTGTCGGCGAACAGGTTGACGATCTGGTTACCGTACTTGAATTTCTTCGATTCCCACTTGTCGAGGGTGGCGAAGCTGGTGCCGGCGTAGTTGGCTTCGTAGCCGAGCACGCGATCCAGTTCGGTCGGGTGGCCGACGTTCTCGTGGATGGTCAGCCACAGGTGTTCCGGCGACAGCATCAGGTCGTACTTGCCCGGGGTGACCGACTTGGCGGTCAGCTTGGCCTTGGCGTCGCGGCCGGCGGCGCGCGCATCCTCGATGATGTCGTAGGAGCCGGTGTACAGGGTGGCGACGCCGCCCGCGGCCTTGAGCTTGTGCTCGGGGCGCGCGTCCAGGTATTCGTAGCCCATGCCCACCGGCGCGCCGAGGCCGGAACGCGAACGGAACTTGCCGGTGGTCTTGTCCACGGCGGTGGCCTGGAAGGGAGCCCACAGGCGGTGCACGTCCTGCTCGATGTAGGAGCCGTCGGTGGACGCGAAGTACTTCTGCTGGTTCACCTGGAACAGCATCGAATTCATGAAGGTCGCGCCGCCTTCCATGCCGGCCTTGTTGGCGGCGATCAGCAGGTCCGCTTTCTCCTTGATCGGCACCGCGCGCCAGTCCTTCTTGATCGGCGTGGCCCACGAGACCTCGCCGACGCCCTTCACCGGTGCAAGACGCACCGGTTCGGACTGCAGCTTGGCGTTGGCCTTGGCGATGGCGACCGCCTGGCGTGCCGCGTTGGCGATGCCGTCGTTCGACATGTCCGAGGTGGCGGCGAAGCCGTAGGCGCCGTTGGCGATCACGCGCACGCCGACCCCGGCCGACTCGGTATTGGCCACGTTCTCGACGTTCAGGTCGCGGGTGGTGATGAACTGGTTCAGGTAGCGGCCGATGCGCACGTCGGCGTAGCTGGCGCCGGCCTTGGTGGCGGCGTTCAGCGCGACGTCGGCCAGCGCCTTCTTGGCGGCCGTGGGCATGGAGCTGAGCAGTTCGTCAGCGGCGATCGCGCGGGTGAAGGGGACGAGCGTGGAGGCGAGCGCCAGGCTGCTGAAATTGAGAAAGGTACGGCGTTCCATAATGTCTCCTGAAATCAACCTACTTCTGGGCAGCGGTCCCGCCTTGGCGTGCGGTCCGCTCTTGTATTTACCGCGGAGGGATGGGTCTTTACCGGGGACGGCGCCCCTCGGCAAACTTGTCAACCTTAGCAGTAACTCGACATTTTGAATAGGCAATTGTTGTGCCAGATCAAAGCATCTTTTAAATGCATGATTCGACGGGTGTCCGGTGTCCGCAGGGAGTGTCCGCGCAGCTGTCCGGGCGTCCGCGGCGGACACTCGCGCGGACATCTTTACGAAGGCGAACATGCATATACGAGGAAGGCTTGACTGTCCGGCAAGGGTGGCCGATCATCAGCGCGGCGGCGGCGTCCCGCCCGGCCGCGCACAATCACTTGGAGACCTCGAACCGATGAAACGACTGATCCTGGCCGCGATGCTGGCCACCGGCCTCGCTTCGGCCGCCGGCACTGCATTGGCCGACGACGCACTGAAAGCCGCCATCGCGGGCGAACACCGCAGCGCCGCCAACAAGGCGCGCGATGCGGCGCGCCACCCGTACGAAACCCTCACCTTCTTCGGCATCAAGCCGAACATGACGGTGGTCGAGCTGGTGCCGGGCGGCGGCTGGTACACCGAGATCCTGGCGCCCTACCTGCGCCAGGACGGCAAGCTGATCGCCGCAGGCCAGGCCTTCGTGCCCGAGAAGCGCGGCGGCATGGCGCTCAAGCAGAAGTTCGATGCGAATCCGGCGGTCTACGGCAAGGTGGTCCCGGCCGTGTTCGAACCGCCGGCCACCTACCAGATCGCGGCGCCGAACAGCGTCGACATGGTGCTCACCTTCCGCAACCTGCACAACTGGGTCGGCCAGGGCGACGACGCGCTGAAGACCACCTTCAAGGAAATCCACAAGGTGCTGAAACCGGGCGGCGTGCTGGGCATCGTCGACCACCGCCTGCCGGCCTCGATGACGCAGGACGCCAAGGCCTCGAGCGGCTACGTGCACGAAGCCTGGGTCATCAAGACCGTGGAGAGCGCGGGCTTCAAGCTGGCCGGCAAATCCGAGGTGAACGCCAACCCGAAGGACACCGCCAACCACGAAAAAGGCGTGTGGACCCTGCCGCCGGTGCTGTCCAACAAGGACCAGGACCGCGAGAAGTACATGGCGATCGGCGAGAGCGACCGCATGACGCTCAAGTTCGTGAAACAGTGAAGCGCCACCGGGAGGCCGGCAGCACGATGGCTGCCCCTCCCCGGTGAAGATTGGTGTATTTCCTTCGGCGGCGAGCGTGTATATTCTTGCCATTTGGTCCAGTCGACCCGTTTGAGCCACCGAAGGAACCCATGAAAACCGCACGCCTCGCCGCCGCCGTGGCATTCGCCCTGGCCGGCCTCGTCCACGCACAGGACACCACCCCGCCCCCAGCGCCAACGCCCGCCACCCCGCCGTCGCCGGCCGTGTCCACGCCGTCTGCCACCACCGCCCCTGCCCTGCCGGCGATCGAGAACTCGGTGGTCAAGATCTTCGCCACCGTGCGCCGTCCGGACCCGTACAAGCCCTGGACCAAGGCCTCGCCGAGCGACGTGACCGGCTCGGGCGTCATCATCGAGGGCAAGCGCATCCTGACCAATGCCCACGTGGTCGGCTACGCCAGCCAGGTCGAGGTGCAGGCCAGCCAGTCGGGTGACAAGGTGCCGGCCAGGGTGATCGCGCTGGCGCGCGGCCTCGACCTGGCGGTGCTGGAGCTGGACGATCCTTCCTTCTTCGACAAGCGCCCGCCGGTGCAGCGCGCGGCGGTGCTGCCGGACGTGCGCGAGGCGGTGTTCGCCTACGGCTATCCGGTCGGCGGCAACTCGCTGTCGACCACCCGCGGCATCGTCTCGCGCGTGGAGTTCGTCGGCTACGGATCGTTCAGCTCGGGCCTGCGCATCCAGATCGACGCGCCGATCAACCCGGGCAACAGCGGTGGCCCGGTGATCGCGGGCGACAAGATGATCGGCCTGGCCTTCTCGATGGCGGCCGGCGCCCAGAACATCGGCTACGTGATCCCGAACGAAGAGATCGAGCTGTTCCTGAAGGACGTGGCGGATGGCCGCTACGACGGCAAGCCGCTGCTGCACGACAGCGTGCAGACGCTCGAGAACCCGGCGCTGCGCCAGTACCTGAAGCTCGACAAGTCGGTGGAAGGCGCGCTGGTGCACCGCCCGTACCGCAGCGACGCCGCCTGGCCGCTGAAGGAAGGCGACATCATCACCCATATCGGCGAATACCCGATCGACAACCAGGGCATGGTGAAGCTCGGCGCCAACCTGCGCGTGCGCTTCCAGTACCGCATCCAGCAGGTGGCGAAGAACGGCAAGCTGCCGATGACGATCCTGCGCGGCGGCAAACCGATGAAGGTCGAGGTGCCGGCCAGCGGCCCGCGTCCGCTGCTCATTCCCGACCTGAACGGCGGCTATCCGTCCTACTTCGTGTACGGCCCGGTGGTGTTCACCCGCGCGACCAGCGAATTCCTGTCCTTCCTGGCGGTGAATGCGATGGCCGCCAACTCGGCCGCCTTCAACGACAGCCCCCTGATGACGCAGCGCGGCGATTCGCCGGACGCGGCGCGCGAGGAGCTGGTGGTGATCAGCGGACCGTTCTTCCCGCACCCAGTGGTGCGCGGCTACAGCAACCGCTTCGGCTCGGTGGTCGAGTCGGTCAACGGCGTGAAAATCCGCAGCCTGGCCCACCTGGTGTCGACGCTGCGCGACCTGAAGGACGAGTATGTGGTCTTGAAGTTCGACCAGCGCTATGGCGAGACCATGATCCTGCCGCGCAAGGCGACGCTGGATGCGACCGAGGGCATCCTGTCGGATAACGGGATCCGGACGCGGGGGTCGGAAGACATGATGAAAGTGTGGGGCGGGAAGTAAGACGTTTCGAAGGCTCTACGGGTAGTTGAACGCGTGGACGGCGGAGCCGCCCACGCGTTCAACCAGCTTCAGGTCAGCTCTTCTTTTCCTTCTTCACTGGCGTAAACAGCAGATCCTGGAAGTCATAGCTGAAGTCCGTCTCGGTCGACACCGGCTTCATGCGCATGCGTTCGATGCTGCCGTCGGGCTCCAGCGAGAAGGTGACGTAGGCGTCGGCATTGAAGTTGCGCTCCTTCCAGCGCACGATGAAGGTGTCGTGCTGGAAGTGCTCCATCTCCCCGGCCAGGTCGGGGGTCTTGGCGAAGGACATCACCAGCTTGTCGTTCACGCGGCGAATGGTCGCCTTGCCGTACCACGCATCCTGGTAGTCGCCCTCGTACGAGGCCAGCGCCAGCGAAGGCTTCGAGCTTGCTACGCGCGCTGCCGCTTCGCCCTTCACGCGGGCCGCTTCCTTGGCCTGCATTTCCTTGTCGATGTCCGCGATGCGGCCGATCCAGTCGGTGGGCGCCACGCCCAGGTGCTGGTCCAGCAGGCGGTACTGCAGGGCGTTGAGCGAGGGGCCGCTTTCGGCATTGGTGAGAATCGCGATGCCCAGCTTCGACTCCGGCACCAGGAGCACGCGGGTGTAGAAGCCCTGCAGCGCGCCGCCGTGCATGGCCACCAGCTTGCCCTGGTAGTCGCGCAGCTGGAAGCCCAGGCCGTAGGCATAGAAGTTCGGCTTGGTCGCCGCCAGCGGCGCGCGCGGCGTGTTGATCGTCATCGGGGTCTGCGCGGTCCACATCTCGCGCGCCTGCTTGTCCGACCACAGGCGCACGTCCTTGCCGGCCGCATCCTTGCCGACCTTGCCGCCGGCCAGCAGCACGTTCATCCAGCGCGCGATGTCCTCGGCATTGGTGTTGATGCCGACCGCGCCGACCGCGTTCGCCACCGGCATCGGCTTGACCGGCACCGCCTTGCCGTTGATCTTGCTGTGCGGCGCCGAGACGTTGGCGAACTTCGCGCTCTCTTCCAGGCTGGTGGTGGTGTTGGCCATCCCGACCGGCTTCAGGATCCACTCGTGCATGGTCTCGCCCCAGGTCTTGCCCGACTTGGCGGCGATGATCTTGCCGGCCACGATGTACAGCAGGTTGTCGTAGGCGTAGGCGCTTCGGAAGCTGGTGGCCGGCTTGATGTAGCGGAGGTTGTGGATGATCTCGTCGGTGCTGAAATTGGTGGTCGGCCACCACATCAGGTCACCGGCGCCCAGCCCCAGGCCGCTGCGGTGCACCAGCAGGTCGCGGATGGTCATCTCGGCGGTGACGTAGGCGTCGTACATGCGGAAGTCCGGCAGGTGCTTGATCACCGGGTCGTCCCAGGACAGCTTGCCCTGGTCGACCAGCATGGCCAGCGCGGCGGCGGTAAAGGCCTTGGAGTTCGAGGCGATCTCGAAGATGGTCTTGCCGTCCACCCTGGCCGGCTCGCCGCGCTTGCGCACGCCGAAGCCTTCGGCGGCCAGCACCTTGCCGTCCTTGACCAAGGCGATGGCGATGCCCGGCACGTCGAATTCCTTCATGACGCGCTCGACGTCGGCTTTCAGGTCGTACGCCGGCGCCTGGACGGCGGCGGCGGGCGCGGCCTCCTGTGCGAACACGGCGCCGGTGGCGGTAGCGGTCAGCGCGAGCAGGGCCGCGGCTGCAATGCGATTCATGGCAAACACTCTGTTCATCCCCTGGTTATCGTTTATTTCGTCATCTGCTTGTCGACGCTGCCCTGCGTCTCCGGGTGGTAGCGCTCGCGCGCGGCCTTGTACACGCGCTCGGCCCAGGCGCGGTCTTCCGCATTCGCGCGCAGTGCGCCGTACAGCGGCACCACGAACTTCTGGCGGCCCACGCTCATCAGGAAGGCTTCCAGGTTCGGGCGGATGCCGCGGTAGCCGGCGTGCACCGCGGCGCGGTAGAAGCGGAACGCGACTTCGTTGTTGCCGGTCTTGGCCAGGCCATAGGCCTTGTCCAGTTCTTCCAGTCTGGCGGCGTTGGTCTTGTTGTCGATGTCGTTCAGGAACTTCATCCACTCGGCGGCGTTCCAGTCCTTGGCCGGCAGTTGCGCGGTCGTCATCTCGCCCTTGAGCCAGCGTGCGGTGGTGTCGTTCAGCCTGGCCAGGCGGCTCGACACGGCCTTCTTGGCGCTGGCCGGGATGCCCGGACCATACAGCCATTCGTCCAGCTCGGCGTCGCTCATGATCGCCGGGTTCCTGGCCAGCAGGTTGGCGCGCAGGAAGGCCACGAACTGGTCGGTGGTCACGCTCTGGAAGGCGTGCTGGTCGAACCAGCTGCGCAGGAAGGGATCGAAAGCGGCGCGGCCGGCGCGCTGCTCGAGGGTGCGCAGGAACCAGGCGCCCTTCGGATAGGCCAGGCCTTCATCCGTATAGTGCTCGGAGCTCGTGTCCGGGTCGCGCGTGAGCAGCGCCTGCTTGGCCGTCGGAATGTCCTTGAGCGAATCAAGCGCTTCTTCCTGCTCGAGCTGCAGGTTCATGGTCGCCACTTCCTCGCCGTACAGCTTCTCGAGGATGCGGGTGGTGACGTAGGTAGTGAAACCTTCGTTCAACCACCAGTGCTTCCACGAGGCGTTGGTCACCAGGTTGCCCGACCAGCTGTGCGCCAGCTCGTGCGAGACCAGGTCGACCAGGCTGCGGTCGCCCGCGATCATGGTCGGGGTCAGGAAGGTCAGGCGCGGGTTTTCCATGCCGCCGATCGGGAAGGACGGCGGCAGCACCAGCATGTCGTAGCGGCCCCAGCGATATGGGCCGTACAGCGATTCGGCCGCGGCCACCATCTTCTCGGTATCGGCCAGCTCGTACTCGGCGGCCTTGATGCGCATCGGCTCGGCGTAGACGCCGGTGCGCGGGCCCAGGGTGCGCGCTTCCAGCTCGCCGATGCCGATCGCGATCAGGTAGGACGGCACCGGCTGCGGCATGCTGAACTTCCAGCCGCCCTTGCCGGTGGCCTTGGGATCGTTATCGGCGCTCATCACGACGCGCATGCCGCTAGGGGCCTGGATGCGCGCGGTGTAGGTGAAGCGCACCGCCGGGGTGTCCTGGATCGGCACGAAGGAACGCGCGGCGATCGGCTGCGACTGGCTGAACATGAACGGGTACTTGCCCGACATGGTCTGCTTGGGCGTGAGCCACTGCAGCGCCGGCGCGGTGGGCGCGGTCTGGTAGTGGATGCGCACCTTGGCCGGCTGGCCGGGCAGCGCGATGTGCAGGGCCTGGCCTTTTTCGGTATCGGGCTTGTCGAGGGTGTACTTGACCGGGCGCCAGGCGCCCTTCGCATCCTGCGCCTCGATCTTCGAGATGCTCAGTTCACGGGTGTCGAGGTCCAGCGTGCCGGCCTTCTTGTCGAGCCAGTCCAGGCTCAGGTCGGCGTAGCCGGCCAGGGTCCTGCGCGTGAAGTCGGCCTTCAGGTCCAGGTGCAGGGCGGTGGTCTTGACCTGGTCGTACTTGGCATAGCTGAGGGGATCGAGTGCGAACGCGTAGGCGCTCCACTGGCAGATAAAGGCGCAGGCCGTGGCGCGCAGCAGGGTGCTTGTCTTCATGGTCTCTCGTGGAAGGATCGAGCCCGTCGCACAGCCCAGGTAGGGCCGGGGGCGCAGGCAGGATAGCACTTTCAACCGTGCCGGAGAAGTACGAGCGCGGGCTTGGCGCGCGCTGTATGCACGGCTGCCTCTGCTATGATCGAAGCCTTCGTATCTGCCCTAGCTGCCGCTTCATGGACGCCTTTCTCGTATCGACCGGCATCGTGGGCCTTGCCGAGATCGGCGACAAGACCCAGTTGCTGGCCTTCCTGCTCGCCGCGCGCTTTCGCCGCCCCCTGCCGATCGTGTTGGGCATCTTCGTGGCCACCGTCGCCAACCACGCCTTTGCCGCCGCCGTCGGCGCCCTGGTGAGCGAACTGCTGGGACCAGGCGTGATGCGCTGGGTGCTGGGCCTGTCCTTCCTGGCGATGGCCGCCTGGACCATGATTCCCGACCGGATCGCCCCCGAAGACACCCCGCCGGCACGCTACGGCGTGTTCCTCGCCACCCTGCTCGCCTTCTTCATCACCGAGATGGGCGACAAGACCCAGGTGGCCACCGTGGCCCTGGCGGCGCGCTACGACGCGATGGCGGCGGTGGTGGCCGGCACCACCTTCGGCATGATGCTGGCGAACGTGCCGGCCGTGGTCTTCGGCGAGCGCATGGCCAGGCGCGTGCCCCTGCTGCTGGTGCACGGGCTGGCGGCGCTGATCTTCGCGGTGCTGGGCATCGCCACCCTGATGGGCGCGGGCGAAGCGCTCGGGTTCTGAACGGACGCCGCGGCCTCACTCCTGCGTGACCCACACCGGCGCCGACCACAGCACGTTGCCGTCTTCCTGCGTCACCTTCGCATAATAGAAATGCCTGCCCGGCGCCGGCGTGAAGCTGGCGGTGGCCAGGTTCGCCACCTCGGTGACCGTGCCATTGCGCCCCGGCACCCCTTCCATGATCGCCACCGCCGCCGCCTTCTTGCCCGCGCTGGAAGCGAAGTGCGCGGTGAGCGTGAGCGGGCCGCGGTTGACGAAGCGCTCGCCCATCATCTTTCCGTTCGCGGTGAACACCAGCTGCGAGCCCTTGTCCATGGTGGCGAACACGCGCCGCGCCTTGAGCGCCTCGATGAAGCTGTCGCGGGTGAGCGCCGTCCCGTTGGGCAGCAGGATGCCGGTGCGGTTGGTATAGGACGCGCCCCAGTTGGCGCAGTGGTTGTCCTGGTTGGTGCTGAAGGCGACGTGGTAGCCGGCTTCGAGCAGGCGGTTGCAGGCCTGCTCGAAGTTGCTGCGCCGGGTCTCGCTCTCGGCGTCGTTGGTGGAGAACGCGGTACTGTTCATCACCTCGCACAGCGCCATCGCCTCGTCGCCGTCCGCCGTGTAGGCGAGCGGCACGCCGTTCACCTTGAACTGCCCGCTGTGCGCGGGATGGTTGAACTGCCCCACCCAGCCGCGCGCCCGCATCAGGGTGTAGAGCGCGCCATAGTCGCTGCGCGCGATGCGGGTGTCGGCCAGCAGCTCGCCCAGGGCATTGGTTTCCCAGCCCAGCAACTCGTCGCTGTTGAAGATGTTGATGTGGCCGCCGTTGTTGATGACGCCCCACTCCATGCCGTACAGGGCCAGGAAGCCCGGCTTGGTGGCGTTGAAGGCGGCCGCGCTGGCCAGGCCGGCCCGGTACAGGTCGCGCGCCTTGGCCGGATCGGCATTCGGGTTGGTGCCGTCCGAGCCGTCGTACATGTGGTTGTGCTCGGAGACCGCCAGGATGTCGAGGCCGCGCCCCCTGGCATAGGCAAACGCGGCCTCGGGACCGTACTTGGCCTTGAGCGGCTCCTGCGCGCCCTTGCAGTCGTCCAGGGCGGCGCCGCCGTCGCTGTGGTTGCTCTGGCTGTGCAGGTTGGCGAGATATACGGTATAGGGCAGCGCGCCGGTGGCCGGCGCCATCGCCGCGCCGGCAGCCTCGCGCACGCCGGGCAGCGGCGCGAAGCGCGGCATGCGCGGCGCGGCCGGCTGCCCGACCGCGATCTGCCAGTCCTGCTCGACGGCGCCGTGGTGCTCGTCATGGGCGACGCCGCGCAGGATGGCGTGCAGGCGCACCGCGTACAGGCCGGCCCGGGCGGGCGCGCCCTTGATGCGGCCGTCCCACATGACCTGCACCGGTACGTCGCTGCCCAGGATGGGATTGGCGCCGCGCCAGACCCGGACCACCCGCTTGTGCGGATCGACCAGTTCCAGCTTCCAGTAGACGTTCCCGGACTGTTCCAGGCCGGGGTAGCTGAAGTTGAGGCTGAAGGTCCGGCGCGCATCCGCTGTGCCCTGGAAGGGCGCGTGCAGGGTGGCGTCGAATTCCTTGTGCTCGGCCGGGGCCGCGAACGCGCTGCTGCAGCACAGGGCCAGCAGGAGCGCACGGAGGGAGGGGGGCAGGATGATGGTTTTCATGATGCAATTTTTGCAATTGCACACAAAGTCTTGTTGATTTAACAACCATCACGGTGAGACATTATTTACGCATCTCTTGTTCCTAAACTAAAAATTAAAGATGAATGAAGTTTTCAGGACGTATGACGATGCGCTAAGTAAATAGTTTCTGGAAAGCATGGAGATTTAGTCAGGGAGTCGTAGCGATTCAAGGCGCCGCTGGCCTCATTTGGAGCCTATTGATGCTTGTGGCCGCAAATTGACTCTAGACAAACCCTATAGCCCAGCTTCGCGCAACGATAGCCGCTTAAGTTCGTTAATCCCCAGAACGACCATGCACGGGCTAGTACCGCCCCATATGGCGGGATCGGGCGGCCTAACGATGGATATCACTTCACCGCGCATACAGAGCTACAGATCACGCGCGCCGCCCTGTGCACTTATGGTCAACCAACGACAAAAGTCTGTACCCAAGGCGGCGTTCCGGCCGTCCTGAGACTGGGAATGCTGATCAATCCAGAACGCAAAGCGGCGACCAGAACACGCAAGGCGGCCATAACGAAATAAATTCAAAAGCACTCAACCTAAACCACGGAGGCAATAAATGGCAATGGACGTGTATCTGCAGATCGACGGGATCAAGGGCGAGCAACGCGGCTTTTGGCCGGGGCCGAATTATGAAAAGGAGAAGCCAACCTATGTTGTCTACCGCCGCTAACCGTGTTGTTGTGACTGTACTCGCTCTCTTCGCCCTCGCGTGGGGAGACGCAGTGGCTGCTGCCAAAGCAGAAACTGAAGCTGGGGTGGTGGCTAAGCTGTACAAGGATTTTGCTTGGCAGGCAATAGCGGCCCAGACGGACCTCTTCGGGGATGTCCTCGCGAACCAAAGCCGGCCTACCCTTGAGAAGTATTTCACACCTGCATTAGCGGATTTACTGGTCAAGGACGCGGCTTGTCAAGTGAAGCACAAGGGAATCTGCAATCTTGAGGTCGCCCCCCTGTTCGACTCTCAGGACCCTAGAGTGACAGACCTAGAGGTGGCGACTATAGCGCCTGGCAGGGTTGCTGTTACTTTCAAGGACCCCACGAATGACGAGGCAACGAAGATCGAGTTCGTAGTTGCGCAAATAGCTGGAAAATGGAAAATTGCTGACATCATTTACAAGAGGGATGGATGGTCACTCAAGAAAGTTTTGTCGAATAAGATTCCGTAGTCGTGAGGAACGAAGTTGTACGCATATGCAGCCTCGCCCCCATGCTGGTTGCGTCAGAGCGCCATTGTGGGAGCGCCCGCCCTCAGAACATTGGCGATCGGAACCTGGAAGAGCTCGCGACCGCCAAGGGACCGGACCTGTAAGCCAGGACAGAATCCAGCCCGGCGACCGGAACTGATCAGAAATGGAAGTCCGCCCTTACCATCGGGGTACTGGCGCGCTGCCCTGCCCCGCCGGTGGTCTGGCGCGAATTGCCGAACTTGTTGTTCCAGAACTGGTAGCCGACGCCGACCCGGATCTTCTTCGGCGCGTAGCCGAAGCGCGGGCCGATGTCGACCATCAGGGCCATGTCGAGGTTGGTCTCGGCGCTGGTCGGGTTGCCGGTTTCGTCCAGGCCCTTGGCGGCGATGAAGTTCAGGAAGCCTTCGAAGGACCAGTGCTCGCTCACCGGGATGCCCCAGCTGGCGCCGAACATCGGGTGGGTGTCGTAGGTGTAGCGCCCGCGCACGTTCGAGATCGGCGGGAAGGCGCCGCTCGGCGCGTTCGATTCGCGCAGCCACAGGATGCTGGTGTTCAGGAAGCCCGGCACGTCCCACATCAGGGTGGGGCCTAGCACCAGCATGCGCTTGCGCGAGTTGTAGCCGACGTCTTCCTTGTGGTTGAGGTCGAAGCCGACCGTCAGGCCCATGCCCTTGACCTTGCCGAATCGGATTTCCTGGCCGCGCAGCGCGCCGATGTCGAGCGTGTGGCGGTACAGCAGGTAGGCTTCGCTTGCGCCGCTGCTGCTCCCCAGGGAGCGCGGGTCGGTGCTGTCGGATTTCAGTACGTCCAGGTTGAGGTAGTTGCTGCCGTACTTGTAGCCGCTGGCGTGGGTGAACGCCACGATGTGCTTCTTGATGTGCTCGGGGTTGAAGGGTTCGGCGAAGCGGGTGCCGTAGCGGTAGCTGACGGCGTTGTCGCTCCAGTCCATCGCCATGGCAGGCGCGGCGCAGCACAGCAAGATGGCGCAGGCTGCGCCGGTCCATCCTGTCGATCGTTTGTTCATGTTCTTGTCCCTGACTGGTTGTCGAGATGGCCGGCGAGCGCGTCCGCCGGCCTGCGTTCCACATAGTGTTCCACCCGGTGCTCGCGCCCGTCGTCGACGAGCTCGATGGTATTGCCCTGCTGTCCTGCCCCGTCGAGCACCAGCAGCTCGCCCACCGTGGCAGGCAGCACCGTGACCTGGTAGTCGGTCCGTCCATGGCGGTAGCGGAAGCGCAGGCTGTCCCAGCCGATGGGCAGGAGCGGCGCCAGCGCCAGGCGGTCGACCGCGCGCATGATACCGAGCAGCGCGTCGGTGAGCAACGCATAAATCCAGCCGGCCGCCGCGCCAGGGGGTGCAGGGTGCGCGCCGTCCATCATGAGGCAAGGCGCGGCGCCGCAGCGCACACCTGCTTCGCCGTCCCGGCGCAGCGGACTCAAGGAGCGGGCCAGTTCCCAGGCGCGGGTGCCGGCCCCGGCGCCGGCCAGGGCCAGCGCCACCCAGGCCGCGCTGCGCCCGTCGTGCATGGCGGCGCCATCGAGGGCCCCCAGCACCGCCCCCACCCGGTCCGGGTTGGCGCCGGCCATGGCGGCCCAGGCCTGGGTGGCGGGGTCGGGGCGGCTCATGCCATCGGCCCCGTAAGCGCTGCCGTCCCAGCCGTATTCTTCCGCCTGGGCCATGAGCGCCAGCGCGGCGCCGCGGCAGGTGGTGGCGAAGCCGAAATCGGCGCGGCGGTCGGCCACGTCGGCAAAGCGCTGCAGCACGGTGGCGAGCCGGAAGGCCAGGCCCACGTCCTCGCGCCGGGCGCCCGGTTCCTGTTCGTCCTCGTGCATGCGCGCATCCTGCAGCGGCAGGCCGTGCATGCCGAAGCGCAGGCAGCCGCGCAGGCCGTGCACGCAAACCTGGTACAGGTCGTCGTGCGCCAGGCGCGTGCCGCTCGACGGGCCGCCACCGGCCGGTTCGCGCAGGATGCCGTAGTCGCCGGTGGCGGCCACGTAGCGGCACAGCGCATAGGGCAGCCACAGGAAGTCGCCGACCGGCGCGCCGGCAACGCCGATGTCTTCGCGGGCCGCCCGCAGCAGCGCGGCGCGCAGGGTGGCCGGGCTGCCGTGCAGCGCGGCCATGGCGCCCTGCAGCTGCTCGGCCGGGGCGCCGCCCATGGCGCCGGCCACTGCCGTGTAGGGCAGCCAGCCGTTGGCGAACAGGTCGAACGCGGGCTCGGGCGTGGTCACGCGCACGGCGCCGAGCAAGCCGTCCCACCAGGCGTGCACCTGGCGCAGCGCGCGCGCCGCCGCCTTGGCGCCGCCGTGCTGCTGCACCGCGCGGCTGGCCGCCAGGTGGTCGGGGCCGGCCACGCCGAGCAGGAACACCAGTTCGGTCTCCATGCCCGGCTGCAGCTCCAGCACGGTTTGCAGGGCGGCGCAGGGGTCGAGGGCCGCGCCGAGCGTGCCGGCCAGGCCCTGTCGTTCCAGCGCGGCCGGGCGCGCCAGGCTGCGCTGGCGGCCGACGAATTCGCGCCGGTCGGCGGTGTAGGCGATCGGGGCGGACTGGGGCGCATCCAGGTGGAAGAAGCCGAGCTGCTCGGCGAAGCCGGCGCCGAAGGCGTTACGCGCCAGCAGCGCGCCGCTGGCCAGGTCGACGCTGGTCACCAGCTGCAGGCCGGGTGCGGCCTCGACCTCGTCCATCCACCATTGCACATAACCGGTCACGCTCAGGCGGCGCGGCGCGCTGGAGAGGTTGCGCAGCCGCAGCACGGCATACTTGAGCGGCGCATCGGGCGCCACGAAACAGCGCAGCTCGGAGCCGATGCCGTGCGCCTGGTGTTCGAACACGGTGTAGCCGAAGCCGTGGCGCGTGCGGTAGGGCTCGCCGGACGGCATCGGCCAGGGCGCCGGCGACCAGGCCGCGCCGCTGTCTTCGTCGCGCAGGTAGAAGGCTTCGCCCTGCGGCGCCGTCAGGCGCAGCTCGCGCCGCCCGCACCAGGTGCTGCCCGGGCCGTCGTGCGGCAGCAGCGCGCCGAACACGCCGTTCGCGAGCGGATGCAGCGGCGGCTGCCCGCCCTGGGCCGGCGAGGCGGCGCCGCTGCGGATCACCGCTTCGCGCCCATCCTGCGAGAAGCCGCCCATGCCATCGTCGTGCTGCAGGGCTTCCGCTTGCGCCGGCACGGCCTCCAGCGTCCATGCGGGCGGAGGCTCCTGCGCCACGAACGGCAGCGGCAGCGTGGCCTGGGGCGGCGCGGCGCGGCGCAGCTGGTCGGCCAGGCTGCCGCGCTCTTCGAGCAGCAGCACCCGCGCCGCCGCCAGCAGCAGGATGCGGTCTTCCTGCGGCAGTTCGGCCAGCAGGTGCACGTACATGCCGCGTGGCGCCTCCAGCGCTTCCGGCGCCAGCAGCAGCACCTGGTCGCGGATCTCGCGGTTCTCGCACAACACGACCAGGTCGGCATCCAGGCCGCGCGCCTGCCAGTAGGCATGCGCCTGCAGGACTTCGTGCGCCAGGCTGCTGTCCGGACCGGGCTGCAGCACCAGCAGCGGACGGCTGCCGTCCACGCCATAGGCGTGCAGGGCGGCGCGGCCGCGCACATTGCGTTCGATGATGCCGGGGTCGGCGCGCAGGCCCGGCCTGGGGTCGAGCAGGCAGGCGGCCAGGCGGTTGTAGCGCTGGGCCTGGGCGTCGCCCAGCCCGGCCGCACGCAGCGCGGCCTGGCCGTGCGTCCAGGCCGCCTCGATGGCCTGCTGCACCACCTGCGGATCGGCATGGCGCGCCGCCAGCTGGCGCGCGGCGGCCGGCGTGGCGGCGGCGCCCATGACCAGGTCGAGCGTGATTTCCTGCCGCGGCGCCAGCGTCAGGATGCGCCGGATCGCCAGCGCCGGCACGGCAGGCGCGGCTTCCAGCGGCGGCAGCGGCCCGGCCGGATCGGCGCAGGTGCTGCTGAACAGCGGCGCCTCCGCCGCGCCGCTGTTCAGCAGCGCCATCTGGCAGAACACCACCGGCGCGCCCGCCCCGAGCAGGCACAGGAGCGCCTGCGCAGCCTCGTCGGCGCGCACCGACACGCCCGGCGCCGTGGGCGCGTCCGGCGTGGCGGACTGCGCCGCCAGCAGCACGTGGCCGGTGATTTCCAGCGTGCGCGGCGCGTCATGGGTGTTGCGGATGCGGATGCGCCGCAGCTCGACGTCGTCCTCGGGCGCCACTGCCATCTCGGTGGCGATCGCCAGGCCGCGCTCCTCGCGCCGGAAGCTGGCGCGGCCCTCGGCGAAGACCGCCTCGTAGCGCGCCGGCTCGCCGGGCGCCGGCGCCAGCGTGGCCGACCACAGCTCGCCGGAGGATGGGTCGCGCAGCACGCAGGCCAGGCCGCCGCGCGCGCCGAGCGGATCGGGTTGCCAGCGGGTCAGCGGCACGCCGTTCCAGCGGCTACGGGCAGCGCCGTCGCTGTCCACCAGCACGTGGTAGCTGCCGTTGGACAGCAGCTGCACCTCCAGCGTGCCGGTGGCGGCGCCGGCGCGGTCGACCACCCGTCCCTGGGCCGGACCGGCGCGCTCCGCCGCATCCTGGTAGGCGGCCGGGGCCAGGGCGCCGCAGGCGGGCAGCGCCTCCTGCAGCAGCGGCTGCGCCGCGCGCAGTTCGGGGTCGCGGGCAAAGCGGCGCTGCATCGGCGCCTCGTGCAGCAGCTGCAGCAGGGCCAGCAGGCCCATCCCCTGGTGGCGGGCGCAAGCCAGGCGCAGCACCTGGCGCTGCTCGCCGTGCGGCAGCCGCGCCGGCGTATGGTCGACCGCATCGACGAAGCCGTAGTCGCCGCCCAGCCCTTCCTGCATCATGCGTTCCAGGTTGGCCAGCGCGGGCCCGGTGAGCACCGGCAGGGCCAGCAGCGCCGCGTAGGGCGCCGCCACCAGTTCGGCGTCGCTGCCGCGCCCGAGGCTGGCCGCGGGGACGCCGAAGCGCCGGAACTGGAAGCGCAGCTGGGCGTCGACCGCGTTGCAGGCCGATTCCGAAAAACCCCAGGGCATGGCGTGGCGCGCCCCATGGGCCGCCTGCGCGCGCACGGCTGCGCGGCCGGCATGCTCGAGCAGGGTCTCGCGCCAGGACGGCATCAGCAGCTGCGGCGCCAGGATGTCGGACAGCGCACCGCTGCGCGACAGCAGCAGCTGCTCGGCGCTGGCAATGCGCATCGGACGCCCGAGCGCCCACCAATGTTGCTGGCCGAGCTGGCCCTCGGCCACGGCCAGGTAGGCGGCCATGCGCGCTTCCGAGGCCAGCAGGTCGCAGCCGTCGGCGTCGAGGCGCCGCTCGCGCACCTGGTAGCCCGCCGCCAGCAGGCCGGTGCCGCGGTCGAGCAGCGCGCCGAAGTCCATGGCGCCGAAGCTGCGCGCCTGCCGCGCCAGCCGGCCGGCTTCGGCCAGCAGCCCTTGCGCATGCTGGCTGCCGTCGCGCACCATCCGCGCCAGCTGGTGCTGGGCGCCGTCCGGGGCGGCCAGCACCGCCAGTTCGCGCAGGGTCGGGATGCGGGTCAGCCTGGCGTCGAGCACGTATTCCTGCGCGGCGCGCATCCAGGGCGCCAGCGCCAGCAGGCCGTCCTGCAGCGCATGGCATTGCGCGGCCAGCTGCGCCACCCAGTCGTGCAGGGCGGGATCGGCCTGCTCCGGCAGGCCGGCCGCCAGCGCGTCGGCCGCTGCGCCGGCGTGCTGCAGGCATTCGGCCAGGCCCGGCAAGGTATGGGCGGCGCGGCAGCGTTGCGGATCGAGCGCGGCCCACACGGCCACCACCAGGGCGCGCACGTCGGACGACTGGTGCCGGGCCAGCTCGTCCACCACCTGCAGCGCTGCCCGGATGCCGTCCAGGTCTTGCGGTCCGGCGATCGGCGCATCGGGCAGTTCGTCCAGCCCGGCCGCCAGCACGCGCATGCCGAGCGCCATCCAGCCGCTGTCGGCGGTGGACACGACGGCCGGCTCGATCGGGGCCAGCGTGGCGTTGTCGTAGGCCGACAGGAAGTGGCCGTTCCAGCGTTCCAGCAGCGCCATCGAGGCCAGCGCGCCGTCCAGGCGGCGCAGCAGCTCGCCCGGTCCCAGGTAACCGAAGTCGCGCGCCGCCAGCGTGGACAGCAGGCAGATGGCGATGCCGGACGGCGTGCTGCGGGCGTCCGCCAGCGGATGCGGGTGCTCCTGCACGCTTTCCGGCGGCAGCCAGTTGTTGGCCGGGCCGGCATGGTCTTCGAAGAAGCGCCAGCTGCGGCGCGCCAGCCGCGCCAGCAGGGCCTGGCGCGCCGCCGACAGCCGCGGCGCCTGTGCACGGACCGGCAGGCTGGTCCACCAGGCCAGCAGCGGCGACAGGAACCACACCAGCAAGACCGGCGCGGCGGTAAACAGCGAATACGGATTGGCAAAGGTCAGCAGCAGCGCCGTCGCCACCGCCAGGCCCGGCGCGAACCACATGGTCAGCCAGTTGTTCTCCACCACGCGCGCGGGACGCGCCAGCGCCAGCGGACGCCACTCGAGCCGGCGCCGGCCCGAGACCCGGCTGCGCCACAGCGCGCGCACCAGCGCATCGAGCTGGTACCAGGCGGCATGCGGCAGGAAGCTGGTCGCCAGCGCGGCGCGCACCAGCGGCACGCGCGCACCGCGCGCCCAGCTGTCGAGGTGCTGGCGCCAGGGCGCGTCGTGGGGACGGTCCACCAGCGCCACCAGGCTTCCCAGCAGGGCCGGCAGGAAGAACACCGACAGCACGGCGGCGGTCCAGAAGGCGGGCGCCGTCAGCGCGCTCCAGCACAGCACCAGCAGCGCCAACAGCGCCGGCGCCGCCAGGCTGTCGCGCAGGGTATCGAACAGCCGCCAGCGGGCGGCGGGCGTCATCGGATTGGCTTCCTGGAGAGCGGCGCCGCGTGCGCCGCCGGCCGCCTTGATCCGCGGCCGCACCCAGCCTGCGGCCTGCCAGGCCGCGCGCAGCGCGCGGTGGCGGCGCAGCGCATGTTCGCCATGGCTGCCGGGAAGCGCTTCTTCGAGCCGGACCTCGCCGTCGGCGGCCGCATGCAGGCAGCCCTCCTCGACCGTTCCGGGCGCCGGCAGCGCGTCGTCCGGCAGGCGCCCGGCCAGCACCCGCTCGTAGGCGTCGATATCGTAGATGGCGGCCCAGCCGAAGCTGTCGCGGGTGTCGCAGGCGTGCCCGCCCAGGCGCGCGGCCCAGGTGCCGCGGCCCTCGCCCAACAGGCGCTGGTAGCGGCAGGCATGCGGGCCGGGCAGCGCGCCGCCGACATCCGGGCGCAGCATGGCATGGCCTTCGGCGACGCGGGTGCCGCCGGCGTCCAGGGCCGGCTGGTTGAGTGGGTGCGCCATGGCGCCGGCCAGCAGGCGCGCGGCGTCGCGCGGCAGGCCGGTGGCGGCATCCAGGGCGATCACGTAGCGCATCTCCGCCAGCCCGGCGGTATTGCCGGCGACGGCGGCGAAGCGTTCGCGCGCCACTCCGGCCAGCATGGCATTCAGGTCGGCCAGCTGGCCGCGGCGGCGCCCGCGCCCGATCCAGGCCTGCTCGCCCTCGTTCCAGACGCGCGGGCGCAGCAGCAGCACGAAGGGCTCGACGCGCCGGCGTTGCGTGACGGGCTGGCCGTCCTCGTCGAGCGCGGCGAAGGCGTGCTCGCGCGCATGGCGCCGGTTGAGGGCCTCGATGGCTTCCACCGCATGCGCCACCAGCGCCGCGTCGCCCGGCAGGTTTTCGGCCGGCGCATCGTGCAGGTCGGCGAGCAGGCAGAAACGCAACCGCGGATCGCGGTTCGCCAGGTAGCGCAGCTCCAGGTCGCGGCACAGGGCGTCGACCTGGGCGCGCTCGGCCAGGCGCGCCGACACGGCCACCAGGGTTTGCGCGTCGGCCGGAATGCCGTCGCCGAAATCCATGCGCGGCGTGCGCGCCGGCGGCGCCAGCCAGCCCGCCATCATGCCGGCCAGGGCGCGCGCCAGGCTGCTGCCGCCGAGCAGGGCGAGCACGCCGATGCAGAGCTGCAGCAGCAGCCCCGCGCCCTGCTGGCGCGCGCACAGCACGGCCGCCGCCGCAAACAGCAGGGCGAGCAGCGCCGATGCGGCGATGTCGGCCGCCAGCGGCGCATGGCGCAGGCGGCGCCTGAGCCGGGCCGCGAGACCGGAGCGCGGCTGCAGGCGCGCTTCCAGGGCCTGCAGGCCGGGGCCGGCCAGGTAGTAGCCGATGTGGCGGCGGCGCGTATCGAGGCCGCCTTCGGCCGGGGCCCGGTGCACGCCCGCCAGCGCCAGCGCCTCTTGCGCCACCTCGGCCTCGGGCCGGCCGCTGCGCCGGGCCAGCCGTTCAACCGCGTCGCGGTACAGGTCGCGGGTGGGGCCGTCCATGCGCGCATAGCTGCCGTCCGGGTCGGCGCGCAGCACGGGTTCGACGCTGCCGGCCTCCTCGGCCAGCGCGCGCCAGTCGATGCCGCCGAGCAGGCGCAGGCTGGCCAGGATGTTCGCCGCCAGGGTGCCGTCGGCCGCCATCGTGTCGCGCTCGCGCTGCACCTCCGGGCCGATGCCGGAGCCCTGGTCGAGCAGGCGCGCGTCGATCCAGGCCAGGGCCTGCGCCACCGCGCCGCCCTGCCCCTGCAGCCGGCGCGCCAGCTCGGCCACGAAGCTGCTGCCCAGCGGTTCCACTTGGCGCGCCAGGTCGGCCACCAGCAGGACCAGGTCGCCGGAGCGCTGGGCGGCGGTGTCGAGCATCCGGTCGGCCCAGCCGGCGGCGAGGATGCGTTCTTCGCAGGCGCGGGCGCTGCGCACGGCGATGTGGCGCAGGGCGTCGAGCAGGGCCACGCGCAGCGCCGCCGGGAACAGGCGCAGCTCGGCCAGCCGCAGCGGGTCTTCCTCCTGGCGGCCGGCCAGCAGGCGCGCCAGGGCGGCGCGTTCGATGCGCCCTTCGTCCAGGGCGGCGGCTTCGCGCGCCAGCACCAGGATGCGGGCGTCGCCGTGCGGCGCCTGCAGCGGCAGCACGCCGCGGTCGTGCAGCAGCTGGCCGCGCGCCTGGCGCAGCTGGGTGTCGAGCAGCGGGGTATGGTCGAGGATGGCCCCGGCGGCGGGCGGAAGCTCGCTGCCGCGCCGGCGTGCGCCGTCGAGCGCGTCGCAGGCGGCGTCGAGCGCGCCGTCCAGTTCGGCCAGCAGCGCCCGCAGGCCGGGGGCGCCGTCGGCAGCAGCACTTGCGCCGGATTCAGCCTTCGGGTTCTTCTTTTGCTTCAACAGGGACCTCGACACAGAGGCGCGCGCTGTCGACCGCCGGCGCGTCAAGCGCCCGAAGCAGGTCGATGGGAAGGGAAACGCAGGGCGCGCACGGCCACCGCCATGCTAGAAGAAGCCAGCGCTAGCCACTGTGCGGTGGCGTACACAGGCGCCAGATGCGCGCCCGTGTTGCCAGGATGCTCAGCCGGCCAGCGCCAGCCCGCCGGCAACGTGCCAGGCCTGTGCGTGGCCGAGGCGGCGCAGCAGGCGTGCGGCACGCGCGCTGCGGTTGCCGCTGCGGCAGACGAACACCAGCGGGCGCGGCTCGCGCAGCCATTGCGCGGCCTGGCCGGCCAGCTGCGACAGCGGCACGGGCTGCGCCATCCGCCCGCGCACTTGCGCGGCGCCGGCTGCATGCTCGTGCGGCTCGCGCACGTCGACCAGCAGGGCGTCCGGGTGAGCCGACAGGTAGGCGGCGGCCGAGGTCGCATCGAGGTCGATGCCCTCGTCCGGCAGCGGATCGGCGCCGGGACGCGACACGGCGGGTTCGCCGATGCGGTGGCAGCACAGGGCGCCCTCCAGGGCGGCGTCCGGCGCCGCTGCGCCGAACACGAAGCGCACCGCCTCCCCGGCCAGCACGCCGTTTTCGGGGCGGCCCAGCAGGTAGGCGTCGCCGGACCGCGCCAGCACGTCCTGGCCGAGCGCGAGCGCGTCGACCGTATCGACCGTTTCGCCGCCGCCCAGCCGTACCCGTTGCGCTCCGCCCGGCCAGCCCGGCGTGACGCCGACGATGCCGCCCAGGGCATCGGCGCCGCCGTGGCCGTGGCCGGTATCGAAGCAGGCCAGCAGGCGGGCGCCGCGCGCATGCAGGTCGGCGGCGATGCGCGGCGCCAGCGCCGCCGGCGGATCGATCGCGATAAAGTAAGCTCCCGCCTCGTCGGACAGCAGCCAGCCGCTGGCGCCGCCGGATTCGAGCTGCTGCAGTCGCGCCAGCGGCCGCGTTTGCGCCAGTGCGCGGCCGCAGTGCTGGATGCGCGCGCAGGCCGCGTCGACGAAGGCGTCGTCGGCCAGCGGGCCGAACGACAGGCGCACCGCCGATGCGCTGCGCTCGGGCGGCACGCCCATCGCATCCAGCACATAGCTCGGCGCCGCCTTGGCGGCCGAGCAGGCCGAGCCGGCGCTGACGCGCACGCCGGCGGCGTCGAACAGGTCGAGCATTTCCTTGCTGCTGACGCCCGGCACCGAGAAGTTCAGCGTGGTCGGCAGCGCATGCTCGAGCGGGACGTTGAACACCAGGCCCGGGAAAGCCTCGCGCAGGGCCGCGGCGATGCGCTCGCGGCTGGCGCGCAGCTGGGCGTGGGTGCGGAAGGTGCCGCCCTCTTCCAGCGCGCCGAGCACCGCCCCGAGGGCGGCGATGCCGGCCATGTTCTCGGTGCCGGAACGCTGCCCGGCTTCCTGGCCGCCGCCGCACATCAGGGGCGTATAGGGAGCGCCTTCGCGCACGTACAGCAGGCCGATCCCCTTCGGCGCATACAGCTTGTGGCCGGAGAAGGGCGCGTAGTCGATGCGGGTGGAGGCCAGGCCCAGCGGCAGCTTGCCGAGCGCCTGCACGCAGTCGACCATCCACAGCGCCGGGCTGCCCGACTCCGCCAGCACGCGCGCGATGCCGTCCAGGTCGGAGACGACCCCGGTTTCGTTGTTCGCCGCCATGGTGCAGACGAAGGCGGCGCGCGGCGCCAGCTCGCGCAGCAGGTCGAGCCGGTGGCGGCCGTCGGCGTCGACCGGCAGCATGCGCAGTTCCAGGTTGGTGCCCAGCAGGCGGTTCCAGTGCGTCAGGCTTTCCGGCACCGCCTTGTGTTCGGTGGCGCCGACCAGCAGCAACTCGCCGCAGGCTTCGCCGCGCCGGCGCCGCTCGCGCACCGCGCACAGCGCCGACAGCACGGCGGTCTGGATGCCTTCGGTGGCGCCGCTGGTGAACAATACCCGTCCGGCGCCGGCGCCCAGCACGCGGCGCGCGCGCGCCCGCGTCTCTTCCAGCAGGGTCTTGGCGCGCAGGCCGCAGGCATGGCTGCTGCTTGGGTTGCCGAAGCAGGCCTGCATGGCCGCCATGGCCGCCTCGGCGGCGGCCGGCAACACGGGCGACGTTGCATTGGCGTCAAGGTAAAGTTCGCTGTTCATCATCATTAATTACAAAAAGGTAATTACTTTGTTCGGATCGTGTTATTGTTGATGAGTATGTTACGGAGTCACTCCGGTGAAGACATCCCAATTTTTGCGCTTTATCGTGCATCAATAGCATATTCATTCTCGATATATCGATATAGTGAAAATGAACTCACTCGACAAGTTTGATTGCGCTATCCTTGCTGCATTGCAGGCAGATGCCACCCTGTCCATTTCCGGCCTCAGCGAAAAGGTCGGCTTGTCCAGTACCCCTTGCTGGAAACGCGTCAAGCGCCTCGAGGAAGAGGGCTATATCGAAAGCCGGGTCAGCATCGTCAACCGCGACAAGGTCGGCTTGCCGGTGACCGTGTTCGTCAGCGTGCGCACCAGCGAGCACGACGAAAAATGGCTGGCGCGCTTCGCTTCGGCCGTGGTGGCGCTGCCGGAAGTGCTCGAATTCCACCGCATGAGCGGCGACGTCGACTACCTGCTCAAGGTCGTCACCACCGACATCGCCGGCTACGACCGCTTCTACAAGAAGCTGATCAAGGCCGCGCGCCTCACCGGGGTCTCGTCGGCCTTCTCGATGGAGCAGATCAAGTGCACCACCGCCCTGCCGCTGGAGTTGATTTCGCACGGCTTGCCGGCCTGACCCTGCAGGTACATCCAGCGCGCTTAACCGGCGGCTGGTTTCATGTCATGATGGCGTCCGTTTCGAACATAACGGAGACCCAGGGAATGCCATCCAAACTGCACCTCGCGCCGCTCGCGCTGGCACTGTTCGCCATCCACGCCGACGCCGCCGAACAAGTCGTCAAGATCGGCGTCAGCGGCCCGCTGTCCGGTTCCAACGCCTTTGCCGGCAAGGACAACGAGAACGGCGTGCGCCTCGCCGTCGAAGAACTCAACGCCCAGAAGATCCAGGTCGGCGGCAATCTGCTGCGCTTCGAGCTGCAGTCCGAAGACGACCAGGGCGACCCGAAACAGGGCGTCAACGTGGCGCAGAAGTTTGCCGACGCCAAGGTGAAGTTCGTGCTCGGCCCCTACAACTCGGGCGTGGCGATTCCCGCTTCGCGCGTCTACAACGACAACGGCATCCTGATGTCGACCGTCGGCACCAATCCCAAGATCACCCAGTCCGGCTACCCGACCGTGTTCCGCATCGTCGCCAGCGACACCCAGGTGGGCGGCTCGGTGGCGGCCTATGCGGCCAAGGAACTGAAGGTGAAGAACGTCGGCGTGATCGACGACCGCACCGCCTTCGGCCAGGGCATCGCGATGGAATTCAAGCGCCAGGCGCAGGCCAACGGCATGAAGGTCGCGGGCCACGAATACACCACCGACAAGGCGACCGATTTCGCCGCCATCCTCACCGCCCTGAAAGCCAAGCGCGTGGACGCCGTGTTCTTCGGCGGCTATGCGCCGCAGGCCGCGCCGATGGCGCGCCAGATGAAGGCGCTCGGCCTGAACGTGCCGCTGCTGGGCGGCGACACCCTGTGCAGCCCCGAGATGGCCAAGCTCGGCGGCCCGGCGGTCGGCGAGAACGTGCGCTGCGCCCAGGCCGGCGCGATCGTCGCCAAGCAACCGGGCGGCCCGGCCTTCATCGACGCCTACAAGGCGCGCTTCAAGCGCGACCCGGACGTGTATGCGCCCTCGTTCTACGACCAGACCAAGTTCATCGCGCAAGCCATGCAGTCGGCCAACTCGGTCGATGCCGCCAAGGTGGGCGCGGCCATGCACGCGATCAGCTACCAGGGCGTGGTCGGCACCTACGGCTATGACCCGAAGGGCAACCTGAAGAAAACGACCGTCACCGTCTACACCTTCAAGAACGGCGCCTTGACCCCGCTCGCCAGCTACTGATTCACGAGGAAACACCATGAAAGCATGCTTCAAGCTTGCGGCCCTGGCCGCGGCTGCGCTGCTGGCCTGCGGGCCGGCCGCCGCCGCGCAGCTGGACACACCCAATCCCGCCTCCGCCGCCGCCACCCAGGAAAGCCGCCAGATCAATGCCCTGGCCGACGAATACTACGAAGCGCTGGCGCGCTTCGAGCCGGTGTGGGCCACCGAGAACGGCGACAGCCGCTTCAACGACAAGCTCGGCCTGTCGATCTCGCCGAAGCTGCGCGAGCAGCAGTTCGCCCTGTACCGCAGCTACCTGCAGCGCTTGTCCAGCATCCCGCGCGAGCGCCTGGGCGGACGCGACCAGACCAGCTACGACATCCTGAAATTCGAGCTGAACAGCGCGCTGCGCCTGGCCGCCTTCCCGGAACACCTGATCCCGATCGACCAGATGGTCAGCATGCCGGTGATCCTGGCGAACTACGCCGGCGGCCAGGGCGCCCAGCCGCTGGCGACCCCGCGCGACTACCGCGCCTACCTGAGCCGCCTGGCCCAGCTGGTGCCGCACATCGACCAGTCGATCGCCAACATGCGCGAAGGCGTCAAGCGCGGCGTGGTGCAGCCGCGCGAGCCGATGCAGTCCGCCCTGCCCCAGTTCAAGCAGCTGGTGGCGCAGAAAACCGAGGACAGCATCTTCTACACGCCGATCCGGAACATGCCGGCGAAGTTCACGGCAAGCGAGAAGCGCAGCCTGCAGCAGGCCTACCGCAAGACGATCGCCAACAAGCTCAATCCGGCGCTCAAGCGCCTGGCGACCTACCTCGAAAAGGATTACCTGCCGAAGACCCGCGCCAGCGCCGGCTGGACCGCCCTGCCGAACGGCGCCGCCTGGTACGCCGCGCGCGTGGCGGCGATGACCACGACCGACCTGACGCCGGAGCAGATCCACGAGATCGGCCTGAAGGAAGTGGCGCGCATCCAGGGCGAATACGCCGTGACCGGCCCGAAGATGGGCTACAACGGCCCCGCCGCCGGCCTGCCGCGCTGGGTGGCGGAGCAGCCGAAGTACAAGCCGTTTACGACGGACCAGCAGGTGATCGACGTCTTCCGAGAGCTCGACGCCAAGGTGCGCGCCAAGCTGCCGGCCCTGTTTACCTTGCGCCCGAAGGCGCCGCTCGACCTGCGCCTGGAGCCGGAACTCACGCGCGCCTCGGCCTCGGACCACTACACCCCGCCGGCCGCGGACGGCTCGCGCCCGGGCGTGTTCTGGTCGGTGGTGAACGACCCGAAGCAGTACGGCAGCACCGGCATGGTCACGCTCTACCTGCATGAGGGCCAGCCGGGCCACCACTTCCACATCGCGCTGGTGCAGGAACTGGGCCTGCCGAACTTCCGCAAGTTCGGCGGCAACAACGCCTTCACCGAAGGCTGGGCGCTGTATGCCGAGACCCTGGGCAAGGAGATGGGCCTGTTCGAGAAGCCGGAAGATTATTTCGGCCACCTGAACGACGAGATGCTGCGCGCCGCGCGCCTGGTGGTGGACACCGGCCTGCACGCCAAGGGCTGGAGCCGCGACCAGGCCATCAAGTATTTCCAGGACACGCTGGGCTACTCCGAGCACGAAGCGCGCGCGCAGATCGAGCGCTACATGGTGTGGCCGGGCCAGGCGCTCGGCTACAAGATCGGTTCGCTCAAGATCATGGAGCTGCGCAAGCGCGCGCAGGACGCGCTGGGCATTAAATTCAGCCTGCCGAAATTCCACGCCATCGTGCTGGGCGAAGGCACCCTGCCGCTGGCGGTGCTGGAGGCGAAAGTGGACAAGTGGATTGCCGAGACGAAGTGAAGGCTGCGTAGGCTGCGATCGAACCGGGGTGCACGCACCCCGTTTTTTTTGCGCGCTACCTTACCGGTAAGCCAGCCTGCGCCGGATGGCCACGATGCTTCCCCGGCCAGGCCGTCCGTAGATGTGAATGCTGGCACGGATGCTGGCGGCGCGCTCGCGCATGCCTTTCAGGCCGAGCGAGGCCGGATCGTGCAGGCGTGCCCGCGGGATGCCGCTGCCGTTGTCGCATATCCTGACGAGCAGGGAGGCGTTGCGCATCGCCACCTGGATGATGACCCGGGTGGCGCCGGCGTGGCGCAGGACGTTGGTCAGGGCTTCCTGGCACATCCGCAGCAGCTCCCCTGCCACGAAGGGGTGCTGCTCGACATAACCGGCCGGGTCATGCAGCACGGTGCAGTCGATCCCGGTGCGGCGCCGCAGCTCCGCGGCCTGCCAGCGCAGCGCCGCCACCAGCCCGCCTTCCTCGAGTTCGGGCGGCCGCAGCAGCGCAGCGATGTCCTGCACGGCAGCAATTGCCAGGTCAACGCTCGACAAGACCGCCTTCAGCTCTGCCGCCATCTCCGCTGCAGGCGGCAGCGTGTCCGGTTGCGCCACGCGATCCTGCAGCAGGCGCAGGTCGATCTTGGCCGCGGTGAGGATCTGGCCGAGCTGGTCGTGCACCTCGCGCGCCAGCATGCGCCGCTCGTCGTCGCGTACCCGCTGGACCGTGTCGAGCAGGGTGCGCAGTTCCTGTTGCGACTGGCGCAGGCGCAGCAGCTCGCCCTGGCGCCATACCGCATCGCGGCGCAGCCGCACCAGGCGGACGTTGGCCTCGATCCGCGCCACCAGGTCTTTCGCGCTGAACGGCTTGACCACGAAATCGTCGGCCCCTTCGCCCAGCGCCGCGACCCGCGCGGCCTCGTCGGCCTGGCCGGACAGCATGATGACCGGGACAGTGCTGAGCAGTTCGTTCCGGCGCATCATGCGCAACAGCTTGATGCCGTCCAGGTCCGGCATGACCTTGTCGATCAGGATCACGTCGGGCTGGATCGAGGTCGCCAGGTCGAAGCCTTCGCGCGCGCTTTGCGCCGCATAGAATGCGAAGCCGGCCCGTTCCAGGATGCGCCTGACGTGGGCCAGCAGGAGCTCCTCGTCGTCGATGAGCAGCACGCGGATCTTGCCGGCCCCGGCGCCGCCCTGACCCTGACCCTGACCCTGACCCTGGGCCGTCGCCACGTCGCGCACGAGCGCCTGGGAGAGCTCGTGCGCGGCCAGCTCCAGCAGCGCCGCAAGCGAGGGAACATGATCGGCCTGGCGCAGCATGAACAGCGCCAGGCCGCGCAGGCCTGGCGCACTGCCGCCGCCGAACGGCACCGCCGCCAGCGTGGACGGGCGCTCGCCGATCCAGGCCGGGCGCGCCGGCCCGATCTCGACGATGCGCGTTTCTCCGCCGTGGCCGGCCGGCCCGTCCGGCGCCAGGCCGCAGACCTGCCGCACATCGGGCGCGTGCGCCGGCGGCGGCTGGTGGCAGCCGGCGTGCAGCAGCAGGTCGAGGCTTGCGTCTTCCCGGACCAGGTAGACGGCCAGTGCCTCGACGTCGTCGCGCATCGACGCCAGCATCTCGTTGCCCAGTGCGGCAAGCTCGTTCGGCACGGCGAGGTGCTCGACCACGCTGGCGAACGCCAGCATCCTGCGGCTCACGAGCTCGTGTTCGCGCTTGCCCTCCGCCGCCGAGCTCATGGCGCTGCCCCGGCGCCGTCCAGCGCGTCCGACAGCGCCTGCGCGAGGACGGTCTTCCCATAGGGTTTGTTCAGGAACCGGACTTCCGCCCCCAGCTCGTCCTGGTGCTGCATGGCTTCGAAGGTATAGCCCGAGCTGAGCAAGATACGCAAGCCGGGCCGCATGGCGCGCGCGCGCCGGGCCAGCTCGATGCCGGACACACCGGGCATGACGACATCCGTGAACAGCAGGTCGAAAGCTTGGCCGTCGGCCAGCCGCGCCAGCGCCTCCTCGGCCCTGGAGGCCTCGGTGACCTCGCATCCCAGCTCGCGCAACAGGGCGAAGATATGGGCCCGGACGATCGGGTCGTCCTCGACCAGGAGCACCGCGCATCCGTTCGGGGGCCGCGCACCGGCGGCAGCCGTGGGCGCGGGGCGCGCCTCGGGTTCGCTGTGCGCACGCGGCAGGTAGAGTTTTACCTGGGTGCCGCGCCCCGGCTCCGAGTAGATCGTGACGTCGCCGTTCGACTGCTTGACGAAGCCGTACACCATGCTCAGGCCGAGCCCGCTGCCGGACACCTCGTCCTTGGTCGTGAAGAAGGGTTCGAACACATGGTCCATTACGTCCTGGGCAATGCCATGGCCGTTGTCCGCGACCGCGATCACGACATACTCGCCGGGCGGCAGCGGCTTGCCCAGCTCGGTCTTCTGCTCTTCGATCTCGGCCAGCAGCAGCTGGATGGTCAGCTTCCCACCGTCGGGCATGGCGTCGCGTGCATTGATGCAGAGGTTGACGATGGCGGCCTCGAGCTGGGCACGGTCGGCGTATACGCACCAGTTGCGTTCCATCTCCAGCAGCTGCAGGTCGATATTCTCGGGCAGGCTGCGCGCAATCAGCGGACGGATCGACGCGATCGCTTCGCCGACCGCCAGGATCTGCGGCGTCAGCGGCTGCCTGCGTCCGAACGCCAGCAGGCGGCGCGTCAGCTCGGCCCCGCGCTCGCCGGCCATCTGGATCATGTGGGCGATGTCGCGCAGCTCGGGCTGCGCGTCGAGCGCCTCCATCAGTTCTTCGGCGCTGCCGAGGATCACGGTCAGCCAGTTGTTGAAGTCGTGCGCCAGGCCGCCGGTCAGGCGGCCGAGCGATTCGAGCTTCTGGATCTGCAGCAGGCGCTGTTCCAGCGCGATGCGCTCGCTCAGGTCGGTCACCACCGACAGGATGGCGCGCGGCGTGCCGTCCTGGCGGCGCACCAGGATCCAGTGCACATGGACGACGAACTTGCGGCCATCGGCCGCCGAGTGGACCATCCGGCCCGAGTAGTCGCCGTGCCGCATCAGCACCTGCATCGCATGCTGGAAATCGGAAGGCGCGCACCGGGCATACAGGGTCTCGCTGACCGGGCGGCCGATGATCTCGTCGCTGTTCCAGCCGTAGCGCGCGGCGGCCGCCTGGTTCCAGTACAGCACCCGGTTGTCGAGGTCGCGCACCAGGATGGCGTCGGTGGCGTAGTCGAGCATTTCGGCCTGCAGGCGCAGGCGCACTTCCTGGCGCTTCTGCTCGGTCAGGTCGGCGATGCTGCCGACCATCCGTTGCGGCTGCCCCTGTTCGTCGATGACCGTGAAGCAGCGATGCAGCACGTGGCGCTCGACGTCGCCGGGCAGGCGGAGCCGGTATTCGGCGGCCCAGTTCTCGCGTTTCGCCGCCACGCTCGCATGCAGGCTCGCCCAGACCCGCTCGCGATCCTCGGGATGGATGCAGGCTTCCCAGTCGGCCAGGCGGGTCGAGCGCGCCAGCACGCTGCCGAGCGGTTCCAGCGCGCTGCGGCTGCACCACAGGGCGTCGTCCGCCATGTTCCAGTCCCACACGACGTCGTTGGTGGCGCGCGTGACGTAACGCAGCCGCTGCTCGCTCTGCGCCAGGGAGTCGGCCATGCGCTTGAGTTCATACGAGCGCAGCACGATCTCGGCTTCGAGCCGGGTGGTCTTGCGCTGGGAGGCGCCGGCGCCGGACGGCCGGTGCGCGAGCACGTAATCGGTCACGTCTTCCACGCGGTGGATGATGAACATGACACGTCCGTCGGCGTCGAGCACCGGGGAGTTGATCGGGCTCCAGTAGCGCAGCTCGAAGCCGCCGCCCGGCCGGCGGATCGGATAGCGCTGCACCGCCATCACGTCGGGCACCCGGGTCTGCCGCACACGCTGCAGCGACGCATTCAGCGCCGCGACGCCGCTGTCGTCGTCGTCTTCCGGATCGTCCGGGAACACATCGAATATGGCGCGGCCGATGATCTGCTCGCGCGTGACCATGGTCGCCTCGAGATAGGCATTGCTGGCCGCGACGATCCGGAAGGAGTCGGGCACCAGCACCAGATAGAGTCCCGGAGCAGACTCGAACAGCAGACGGAACTGTTCCTGCGCCTGCGCGACATCGCTGCGCGGGGCGGCGTCGATGGCGCCGGCCGGGCGGAATCCGAACATTGCCTCGTCGTGGCTTGCACCGCCGGCGCTCGCGCCCGCACGGCGCGATGCGGCGGCCACGAGCAGGTCGGCAACCAGGCCCAGCCCGCAGTCGACGCCCGGATCGCGCGTGCGGCCGGCGGCGACGGCCAGCACGCAGCTGCCTTCTCCGGTTCCGTACGGAAAATTGCGGCGCACCGCCCGATAGCTGCGCAGGCCGGCGCGTTGCGCCAGCTCGCGGCAGGCGACGGGCAAGGAAGCCACGCTCAGGTCGGGGAGATCGCACTCCTCGGCGCTGACCTGCGCTTCGAGCGCTTCGAGCGCCGCGCCGGCATCCGCGCAGTCCGCCGTGCACAGGCGTTGCGGAGCCGCACCGTCGGGCAGGTGCAGGCTGACCATCGCCCAGTCGTCCCCGGACGCGATCAGCGCCAACCGAGCGGCTTTTTCCATGCTGGCAGCGTCGTTCGCCATACTCCCTAGCCTTCCTGGACGCTTTGCGTAAATGTCAACTAATAATAATTCCAAGATAGCACAAGGTGCGGCGCTTGCCTGTCCCGCCACGCACGCTCACGCGCGGACGCTTGCCAGGACCGCGAGCAGCACGTCGGCACTGACGGGTTTGGTGAGATGGAAGTCCATGCCTGCCTCCGCCGTGGAGCACGGGAGCTCATCGTCGCCGCATGCCGTCAAGGCCGCGATGCAGGCCTGCCGGCCCCAGGGCCGCGCGCGCATGCGACGCGCGGTTTCGCAGCCATCCATGTGCGGCATCGCGATGTCGAGGATCACCAACTGCGGACGATGCTGGTCGCCCAGCGCGAGCGCCTCGCTGCCCGAATAGGCGACCTGCACCGTGCAGTCGAAAAGGGTCAGCAAGGCTGCCAGGCTGTCGGCGGCGTCGGCATTGTCGTCGGCGACCAGGACGCGGCGTGCCGGCGCTGGCAGGGTCATGTTGTCCAAGATGGTGTATGGCCGGAACGCAGCCCGAGAGAAAGGACCGTGCAGCTTACCGGGATAGCGGCCAAGGGCGAAGTCGCATGGATTGCGACCGCCTGTCACGAAAGCAGCGTGCGTTGCCGCCGGTGCCGACCTGCGCGCCGGGGGCCGCATATGGCAACAGGCTTGGCGCAAGGCATCGCATCCTGCCCGGCGGCCCGGCCGGGCGCGGCGCCGCCGATGAGGCATCGTCCTACACAGTGTCATACGGATGACGTCATGCTGTCACGGCTTTGCTCATCGCGCGGCGTACTAAAAGTCACTATCATCGCGCACAGCCGCACTGCCCGACTCTTCCGTTTCCACTGCTCAAGCCGATTCAGGCGCCCGCCGCCGACGACCGTCCGACTACCCTGCATTCGTACCGCCGCGCGAACCGGGCGGCACATACTTCCATTCAAAATTATGATGAGCCCATGCTTGCCAATACCGTCCAACACGACACTTTTTTTAGGCGTGATTCAGCCATGATCCGCGTTGTCATCGCCGACGATCACCAGTTGGTGCGTGAAGGCGTCAAGAAGGTCCTGTCTGTCGCCCCGGACATCGTCCTGGTGGGCGAGGCTGCGGACCTGGCTTCGACGCTCGAGGTGCTGGAAGACCTGGAAGTCGACCTGCTGCTGCTCGACCTGACCCTCAGCCCCACCCACGAACTGGATGCGCTGCGCACGGTCGTCGAGCGCTTTCCGGGCCTGCGCGTGCTGGTGCTGAGTTCACATAGCGAAGAGCGGTTCGGCATTCCCGTGTTGAAACTTGGCGCCGCCGGCTATATTCCGAAATCGCTGACCGTCGATGTCGTGCTGAAGGCCATCCATAAGGTGCATGCGGGCGGACGCTACCTCAGCGAGAGCCTGGCCGACATCCTGGCCCACGAAGTATCGTCGCCCCATCCCCGCTACGCCTACGAGCGCCTGACCGACCGGGAACTGCAGGTTACGCGCCTGCTGGCGCTGGGCCATCCGGTCAAGCAGGTGGCGGCCAAGCTCGATATCAGCGTCAGCTCCGTCAACACCTATCGCAGCCGCATCTTCGACAAGCTGGCGCTCAAGAGTAATGCCGAACTGATCCGGTACGCGATCCACCACGGGCTGGTCGACTGAGCGCAGCAGTTCCGGCATGCGGTCCGCAGCAACCCTGCTTGTCATGGAAATCATGACCTGCCGGTCGGTTTTTTTGCGATTAGCAACCCGGCGCCGAAGCGCTAAGATCGCTGATCGCGCTTTTTGCAATGAGCCTCATCTTAACCATTCCTCGGCTGTTGCATGACCGAACACACCCACCACCCTTCCATCCTGCTCATCGACGATGAGTCCTTCTCCAAAGAAATAGTTTCCCATGGCTTGAAGGCCTGCGGGGCGCATACCTTTCGTTTCACGCATGAGCCGGCGCGGGCGGTTGATCTGGCGAAGGAAATTGCAGCCACCGTCGTGCTGGTCGACATGCGCATGCCGGCAATGGATGGCTTCGAGGTGGTACGCCGGCTATGCGCCGACAAGCAGACCGAACACGTTGCGGTGATCATCCTGTCTTCGGACGACAATCCGGACAGCAAGGCGCACGCCTTCGCGGTCGGCGCCAGCGACTACCTCGTCAAATGGCCGGATCCACGCGAGCTGATCGCGCGGGTTCGCTACCACAGCAATTCCTGCGTGACGCGGCGCCAGCTCGATGCGGCCTTTGCTTCGCTCCACCAAAGCCAGGAGGATCTGGCGGCGAGTCAGTCGGCTTTGCTGCAGTCGCAGAAAATGGAAGCCATCGGCCAGTTGACCGGCGGGGTGGCCCATGATTTCAACAATGTCTTGCAAATTATTGGCGGCAATTTACAGCTGTTGAAGCTGAGCGGCGGCTTGCACGACGTCGGCATCGTGCGCGTGGACACCGCACTGACCGGCGTCAGGCGCGGCGCCCAGCTGGCCTCGCACCTGCTGGCATTTGCCCGCCAGCAACCGCTGCAGGCTGTGGTCACGAATCCGGCGCATCTGTTGCGTGAAATGGATGACATGACCCGCCGCATGTTCGGTCCCACGCCAACTGTTGCCACGGAAATTGCGCCCGGCTTGGGCAATATTCTGGTCGACCCGAACCAGCTCCACAATGTCTTGCTGAACCTGGCGATCAATGCCCGCGACGCCATGGCCGGCCGCGGCACCTTGACCATCCGGGCCGCCAACGTGGAGCCGCAGGATGCCGTGCCGTCGAACGTGCCGGCCGGACATTGGGTGATGATCGAAGTGGTGGACAATGGCAAGGGGATGACGGCGGACGTGATGGCGCGTGTCTTCGAGCCCTTCTTCACGACCAAGCCGACCGGGCAGGGAACCGGCCTGGGCCTGTCGATGGCATATGGCTTCGTCAAGCAATCGGGTGGGGAAATCGTGATGTCCAGCGTGCCCGGACAGGGAACGAGCGTCAGGATCTACCTGCCGCGCAGCGATGCCGAGGCCGTCGCCCATGAACAGCCCGTCACGGCCTGGTTCGAAGGCGGCCCGGAAACCATCCTGGTGGTCGAGGACGAGGAGAGCGTCTGCAAGTCGACCTGCGCGAGCTTGTCGATCCTCGGCTACCAGGTGCTGCAAGCGTCCAGCGCGGCGGCGGCGGCCGACATGATCAGGAGCGGCCAGGAAATCGACCTGGTGTTCACCGACGTCATCATGCCGGGGCCCGTCACCAGCCTGCAACTGGGCGAGGTGGTGCGCGCGCATCTGCCGCACGCACGGATCCTGTACACCTCGGGCTATGCGGAAGGCGTGCTTACCCACGAGGGCAGGCTGCAGGAAAACGTCAATCTCCTGCCGAAACCCTATGATTTCGGCACCCTCAGCGCCCGCATCCGCCACCTGCTCAACTCGCGGAAGAGCTGAGCAGGTCTCAGCCGAGCATGAACACCGGATAGCGCCGCCACTCCGGCTCGCGATAGCGCTCGCAATTGGCGAAGATGAAGTCCAGCACCGCTTCCTGCTTGGACAGCAGCGCGGGATTGGCCTGCTTCCAGGCCGCGAACTTCGCGGCCAGCGCCGGCTCGGCGTTCAGCAATTCGAGCGCGTGGTCCTCGAACACGTAGTCCGAATACGCCTCTTTCTTCTCCAGCACGCTGTTGAAGAAGCCCCAGCGGAAGAAGCTGTCGTGGCCCAGCGGCTCGAGCGTCTCGACCGCATAGCGCGCACGGTCCTGGTCGAGCGGCACGATGAAGTCGCCGGCGCGCAGCTGGACCTGGCCGCGGCGCCGTTCCAGCACCACGTCGTCGTGGAACATGTGGCCCTCGTAGGCGTTCGGGCGCGCGCTCACCGACACGATGTGGTAGTAGTCCACCTCTTGCATGCGGTCGGCGTCGACGCGCTCCATGCGCACCCCGTTCCACTGCAGGCGCTCGATCGCTTCCGCCCACTGCTGCGGCACCACGTAGGCGCGCGGCGCCGGCACGTGGATGTCGGCCGGGAAGCGGTTGTACCAGGCGATGTCGCGCTCCCATGGCTTGCTGCGGTCGTACCACAGGCGCGAATAGTTACCCAGCACGCTCGGCTTGTAGCCGGCCTGGTAGCCCTTGAAGCGGAAGGTGTCCGGATTCGCTTCGTCCATCGCCCAGTGCACCGGCCACTCGGCGCGGCTGCCGCTGGCCTGGCGGGCGGCGCGGCGCAGCGCCTGGATGGTGTCCGCGTTGTGCACCGTGAACTCCAGCGCCGTCTCGACCAGCGCGCGCATCGACGCGTAGCGGTCCTTGAAGGGCTTGAGCATGTGGGTCTCGGGCATGAAGCCGATGGTGTGGTGCAGCGCCGCGTAGCCGGTCGAGAAGCGCGCGGTCTCGAGGAAGTCGGCGATGCCGTGGTCCGGGCTGTCCTTGACCGGGTTCACGTAGGGGCAGGTCGGCCAGCCGCGCGCTTCCATGCCGGCGTACATGGCCGGCAGCATGGTCGCGCGCAGGAACTCGCCCAGCTCGCCGCCCAGCTTGTCGGGCTGGGTGTGGATCAGGGTCATGGTGTAGCTGTAATCGGCGCCGTTGGAGGTGTGGGTGTCGACCATCACGTCCGGGTCCCAGGTCGTGAAGAACTGGTTGAAGACCCGCGCCGTGCGGCTGTCGCACTTGATGAAGTCGCGGTTCAGGTCGAGGTGGCGGCTCATGCCGCGGAAGCCGAACTGCTCGGGGCCGTCCTGGTTCACGCGCGAGGTGTCGGCGCGGTTCAGGCTGCCGTCCACGTTGTACAGCGGGATGAACAGGAACACGGTATTGCCCAGCGCGGCCAGGCGCGCGGGCTCGGTGCAGAAGTCGCGCACCAGCGCCATGCAGGCGTCCACGCCTTCCGGCTCGCCCGGGTGGATGCCGTTGTTGTTGAAGAACACCGGGCGCCCGGCAGCCTTGATCGCATCGCGCTCGAACACGCCGTCGCTGCTCACCACGCCCGCGTGGATCGGCACTCCGGCATCCGACACGCCGACCTGCCCGAAGCGCAGCACGGCCGGATAGTCGCGCGCGAGCGCTTCGTACCAGGCGATGCATTCGGCGTGGGTGGTGGTCTGGTTCAGGTTGCCCTTCTCGTAGGGCGTCAAGCGTTGGTCGGCCATGTTTGCTTTATGTAGGGTTCAATTCAGGATTCAGGAGACTGTTGCCGGCGCATGCAGCGGCAGCGTGATCGCCACCACGGTGCCGCCGCCGACGCTGGAGCGCACGTCCATCACGCCGTGCACGGCGTACACGCGCTCGCGCATGCCGATGATGCCGATGCCTTCCGAGGCGCTGGCCGGGTCGAAGCCGTTGCCGTCGTCGGCGACCACGATGCGCAGCGTCTGCGCGGCCTCGTCCAGCACCAGGCGCACCTGGGCCGAGGTGGCGTGGGCGTGCTTCATGACGTTCGACAGCGCTTCCTGCACGATGCGGTAGGCGGAAATCGCCAGTTCGTTCGACAGGCGCGAAAAATCGCCTTCGCCGTGGAATTCGAAACTGCAGCCCGCGCTGCCGTCGTAGTGGCGCACCATCTCTTCCACCGCGCCGTGCAGGCCCAGCATGTCGAGCACCTCGGGACGCAGGCGGCGCACCAGGCGGCGGCCGTTGGCGTACAGGTCGAGCGCGAGCTTGGTGATGGCCTGCGACTTGCGCTGGATCTCGTCGACTTCCGGGGTCGGCGGCGCCTTGGCGGCCAGCGCGCCGATCGCCTGCGCCTCGAGGCGGGCGGCGATCAGGGAGGCGTTCAGTTCGTCGTGGATCTCGACCGCGATGCTCTTGCGCTCGTCCTCGATGATCGAATTCACCTTCTGGATCAGCTTGCGCTTGTCGGCGTCGGCGCGCAGCGCCTCGTTGCGCGAGGCGAGCAGGTCGCGGGTGCGCTCGGCCACCTTGTTTTCCAGGTCGCGCTTGGATTCGTCCAGCGCCAGCGACATCTCGCCGATCGAGGACTGCAGCTCGCCCACCTCGCCGCCCGAGTTGACCGGCAGCTGCACGCGGAAGTCGCCGTTGCGGATCCGGCTCAAGGCGCCGATCGCCTCGCGCAGCGGCACCGTGAGCGAGCGCGCCAGTACCCAGGCCAGCACGCCGCTGACCACCAGCGCCAGCGCCGCCATGCCTACCTCGAAGCGGAAGCGGCGGGTCTGCTTGGCCATCATGTTCGAGGGCGACATCGTCACCCTCACCCAGCCGACGATCTCGGTGGTGAGCGTGGGCGGGCGCAGGTCGCTCGATGCCGAAACGTGCGGGGTGCCGTTGTCGGTGAACAGGTTGATCCACACCACCTGCTTCTTGATCGGCGCCTCGTAGTGGTGCGGCTGGGCGTCGATGGCCGACTCGGAATTGACGCGCACCGCCTGGGCGCCGTCCACGCCCACCACCTCGATGCGATAGATGCTGCTGTCGGACTGCACCAGGCCGTTGATGGTCAGGCGCAGGTCGGACAGGTTGCCCGAGATGACGTTGTATTCGCTGGTCTCGGCCAGCGCGCGCGCCAGGGTGCGTCCGCGCTCGGCCAGTTCCTCGGCCACCTGGGCCCGGTGCGAATAATACGAGTACCACACGAAGGAGGTGAACAGGAAGGTCACCGGCAGCATCGTGATGAAGGTCATGCGCCGGCCGATGCTCCAGCCGCGCCAGAATCGCAGCTTCATGGCGTGGGCGGCATCGGAGCCGGCGGGGGCGCGGCCACGCGCGCCGGCGGCGCGGGCTGGCGTGCCGGAGGCGCCGGTGGCCGCGCCGGCAGGCGCGCGAAGTTGCGGGCGTCGTTGGTCACCCGCAGGTCGAGCGAGCGGGCCACGCCTTCGTTGACCACGGTGCGGAAGTAATGCGGGAATTGCGGCGGCGCCAGCTCGCCGATGGCCACGTAGTTGGCCGCGATCTCGGCCACCTGGGTGTTGATGTCCTCGATCTCGGAATAGGTCGTGGCGAGCGCCCCCACCTTCACCATGTCGGCCGAGAAGCCGATCACGCCCTGCTTGCGGCGGTAGGTCGAGAGCAGGATGTTACGCACGTTTTCCGGGTTGTACACGTCGCCGTCGGGCAGCGCCAGCAGCACCTCGGCGCGCGTCATCTGGTTGAGCGTGTGGTTGATGTCGTCGCCGGGCGCGAAGGACTGCACGTCGATGCCGGCGTCCAGGGCCGGCCGCAGGAAGGCCGTCTCGCGGCCCAGGATGGCGCCGACCCGCACCGGCCGGCCGTACAGCAACGCGGCCAGGCGCAGCTGGTCGGCCGGCGCCGGCTCGGCATACACGGCGGTGTGGCGCGCGGCGCGCGCCGGCGGCAGCTTCGAGGTCAGCGAGCGCCACACCTGGCTCGAGGTAAAGGCCGAGATGACCACGCAGTCGCAGCGGCGCGACATGGCGTCGCGCAGCGCCGCGGGGCCGATCGCAACGTACAGCAAGCGGTGGCGCTGGGCCAGCTCGGTGCGGAAGGCCGCGAAGGTCGGCAGCAGGCGCTTGTACAGGTCTTCGGCGATGCGCCGCGTGACCTCGCTGTCGTCCCCGGTGATGATCTGGGAACGGAAGCCGGTCACCTCGTCATCCTTGTTCGCCGGGGACGGCGCCTGGGCCTGGGCCGCCGCGCCGAAGGACAGCCCGAGCGCGAGCGCGGCCACGGCCGCGCGCAGGGTCCGCGGATAGCTCATGGATGCTTCAGGGCTCGATCAGGCCGTGCTTCACGGCCAGCAGGGTGATATTGGCCTGGCGGTGCACGCCGAGTTTTTCCTTGATCGACTGGCTGATGTTGCTGATGGTCTTGGTCGACAGGTCGAGCTTCTCGGCGATCTCGGCGTTGGTCAGGCCCTCGGCCATCAGCTTGAAGATCTCCAGCCCGCGCTCGTCGAGCTGCGACTGCGGCGTCACGTCGCCGCGCACCGCCATGCTGGCCAGGCGCGAAGCGATCTGCGGCAGGAAATACAGCTTGCCGTCGTGCGCGTGGCGCACAGCGGTCACCAGGTCGGACGGATCGCAGTCCTTGGTGACGAAGGCGTGCGCGCCCATGCGGTAGGTTTCCTTGATCAGGCTGTCCTGGTCAAACTGGCTCAGGAAGATGATCTTGGCGCGCGGGTCGTCCTTCAGGATGCTCTGCGCGGCATCCAGGCCGGTCAGCTCGGTCCCGAAGCGCATGTCGAGGATCACGACATCGGGCTGTTGCGCCGCATACAGCGCCACCGCCTCGCTCGGCGTCTTGGCCTGCCCCACCACCTGCATGCCGGCCGCTTCGAGCGACATGGCGAACCCGGTCATGACGATCGGGTGGTCGTCCGCAAGCATTACGCGGATCGGTTTTTTCTGTTCGGACACCAGTTTCACTCCTGTAGATCACCCGCCTACCAGATGCTTCCTCGACATATTGACGTTCGCTTGCCAATCGCTGGCAGCACGGTATGCCAAACGGCAGAAAGCATGCGGGTTATACGGGGATTATTTCATACAACGGGCCATGACGCGAGTACCCATCCATTCTCGGCTTTTCGGCCACCAAGGCTGACGAGAGGAAGCAAAATTACCAAGAAAGCGCTTTACACATTGCTAGGCTCTAGCATATATTGATTCCATCAGCTGATCGATGCACATCTTTCCTTAAGTAAAAAGTTCTGCGACCCCGTCGCCGGACCTCACAAGAAGAGGAGATCGCCATGCACTTCACGCAACTCAACGATGGGACCGGCGGCAAGGCCGGGAAGTTCGCAGTCGTCGCCGGCCTGCACGCGCTGGTGGCCATGGGCGTCGTCAACATGATGAACACCAAGAGCATCGTCCTGCCGAAGCTGATCGAGGACGCCACGGTCTGGATCCAGCCGAAAGTCACGCCGCCCCCTCCTCCGCCCCAGCCGCCGCAGCCCCAGCAGCGGGTGGCCCCGCCGAAGATCGTGGTGCCGCAGATCGAGGTCGAGCTGCCGCCGCCCCCGCTCGAAAATCCGGTGCAGGCCAGCACCGAGCCGCAACCGGTGCCGGAACAGGCCCTGCCCGCCACGCCCGAGGCGCCACCCACGCCGCCCACCAGGAACAGCAGCCCGGGCCAGATGCGCAGCGCGGTACTGGCCAATGCCGACGGCTGCGTCACCCCGGCCTATCCGGTGAGCGCGGCGCGCAACGGCGACAGCGGCACCGTCACGCTGGCGCTGCTGGTCGGCGCCGACGGCCGGGTGCAGGACGCGCGGGTCCAGAGGTCGAGCGGCCACCGCGAACTGGACCGCGCCGCACTGAACGCCCTGAGCCTGTGCCAGTTCAAGCCAGCCATGAACAACGGCGTCACCGAAGCCGGATGGGGGCAGATCGCCTACGTCTGGACGCTCGAATAAGGTTTTTCCGTTCCCTTCTTCGCCCGCTGTGCACCGCGGGCTTTTTTTCGCCCGTACCAGGAGATCCGGAACAGCAAGCGGCAGCGCCGCCAACGACAACACGAAGAAACGAGGAGAGAGGAACATGTTTACTGCTGACATACCGGCAGCGCCGCCGCGCACGCCCCGGCTGGCGGCGCAGGCGGCCGGCCTGCTGGCCCTGGCCGTGCTGGCGGTCCTGGCCTGGACCGCCACCCGCGTCACCGTACCGACGGCGCCGGCCGCGCTGCCCGCCCTCGACCGGATGCTGGGACACGTGGTCGTGCTGGCCGCCGCACCGCGGCCGATCGCCACCCGGGCCAATGCGCAGGCGCGCGACTACATCCTCGCCCAGCTGCGCGGCATGGGCCTGGCGCCGGCGGTCCAGAAAACCACGGTGCAGAAAGCCACCATCCGCTACTGGGGCGGCACCGACCTGACGCTCGGCGTGGTGCACAACATCGTGGTGCGCCTGCCCGGCAGCGGCCCCGGCCACCTGCAGCGCCCGGCCCTGCTGCTCGCAGCCCACTACGACAGCGGCAGAAATACGCTGGGCGCGGCGCGCGGGGCGGCGCAGGTGGCGGCCATGCTGGAAACCGCCAGGGCGCTGCGGGCCGGGCCGGCGCATGCGAACGACATCGTGCTGCTGTTCCTGGACGGCGAAGACGTCGGCGCGCTGGGCGCCAAGGGTTTCGCCGAACAGCATCCGCTGGCGCGGCGGATCGGGCTGACGCTGAAGTTCGACGCCGCCGGCAGCGCCGGGCCGCTGGCGCTCTACGAGGCCACCAACGCCGACGGCAGCGCCCTGCGCGGCTGGACGCAGGCGCTGCCCGGCGTGGGCGGCTCGTCGCTGCTGGCGCGGCTGGTCAAGCTGATGCCGGACATGCCGCGCATCGGCCCGCTGGCCGGCATCGACGCTCCCGCCCTGCTGTTCGTGAACAGCGGCAGGCGCTTCGATGGCGCGCGTACCCTGGACAACGTGGAGCGGCTCGATCCGGCCATGCTGGCCCACCTGGGCGCGAGCATGCTGCGCCTGGCGCGCCACCATGGCGACACGCCGCTGGCGCGCGGCGGCCACCAGCCGCACGCCTGGTTCCAGCTGCCGCTGGTCGGCAGCGTCCAGCACCCGGCCATCCTGTCCTGGGGCTTGGCGGCCCTGTGCTGCCTGATGCTGGTGCGCGGCTACCGCCAGGCGACCGAGCGCGCCGGCGCCACCGTGGCGCCGCTGGTGCAGGGCTTCTTCGGCGTGGCCCTGCTCCTGCTGGCCGCGCGGATGCTGCTGTGGGAGCGGCGCGACGAACTGGCCGCGCTGACGCAACTGCAGGACACCGGGCCGGCCATCGTGTTCCTGGTCGTCGGCGGCTGCCTGTTCGTGGCCGCCTTGTACCTGCTGCGCCGGCTGGCCGGCGCGGTGTCGGTGTTCCTGGGCGCGATGGCGTGGCTGGCCGTGGCGCTGGTCCTGGTGCTGCTGGCGGCGCCGCCGGCCGCCTACCTGCTGGCCTGGCCGCTGGCGGCGGCGCTGGCCGCCTTCAGCGCGCTGCAGGCGCCGCGCAGCCCGCCCGTGCGCCTGCTGGTCCTCGCCGCCGGCATCGCGCCGGCGCCGCTGCTGCTGGCGCCGGCGCTGCGCGATGCCTGGATGGCGCTCGCCCCGCAGGGGCTGTATGTGGTGGCGGTCGTGATCGCGCTCATGCTGCTGTGCTTTGCCAGCCTGTTCCTGCTGCTGCCGCTCGGGCGCCTGGTCGGCGCCGCGCTGGCGCTGCTGCTTGCCGCCTGCGTGCTGCTGCCGGAACCTGCACCCGGGCCGCGCGCGCTGGAACGGCCCCGCGTCGAGCCGAACCGCCTGGTCTACTTCAAGGACATGAACAGCTGGCGCGCCTACTGGCTGTTGCCCCCGCAGCCGCTCGACGCCTGGTCGAAGCAGCTGTTTCCCAACCTGGACAAGCCGGCGATCCACGTCGACGTGTTCGGCTGGCACAGCCCGCGCCAGTGGTATGCGATCGCGCCGCGCGAGGACGGCATCGCCTTCCCGGAAGCGTATATGCTGCGCAATCCGCGGCTGGCCAATCCTTCGCCGCATCCCAGGCTGCGCCAGGTGGCGTTCACGCTGCGCTCGAATAACCGCGCGCCGCACATCCGGATGTGGGTGGCCGGCACCAAGCCGCACCGCTCCACCCTCAACGGGCGCGTCCTGAACGCGACCGAGATCCCGTGGTCGCTGTCGCTGTACGGGATGGAAGACCAGCTGCTGCGCTTCACGATCGACGCGCCGGACGAGGACCCGTTGGCGGTGATCGTCGAGGAACGCATGCCCGGCCTGCCGGAACACCTGCTGCCGCCGGGCGCGCCGCCGCGCATGCCGGGAACGGGCATGACGGTCTCGGCGGATGTGTTGCGGTTTTACTGAGCAGTTGGCATACAATGCCTGGCGCACATCGTGCGCCATTCATTCAAACCATCGCAGCAGGAAGCCATGCACAAGATCGTCTCCTCCGTTGTCCTTACCGCCCTCGCAAGCAGCCTGGCGCTGGCCTACCCGGCCCACGCCGCCGGCAAGCAAACCGCGCAAGCCGCAACCGTCAAGGAAGCGCCGTTGCGCGCCCACCTCGCCTTCCTGGCGTCCGACGCCCTCGAAGGACGCGGCACCGGCCAGCGCGGCGGCGAACTGACCGTCACCTACCTCGAAACCCAGGCCGCCGCGATCGGCCTGCAGCCGGTTAACAACGGCAGCTTCCGCCAGCCGGTCAAGATCGCCGGCGTGCGCTCGCTGCCGCAGAAGAGCAGCATCGGCATCGTCGCCGGCGGCCAGCAGCTGCCGCTGCAGTTCGGTTCGGACTGGGTCTGGGGTCCGGGCGACGCCCAGGCCGACCACACGCTCGACGCCGAGCTGGTCTTCGTCGGCTACGGCATCGATGCGCCGGAAGAAGGCTGGAGCGACTTCAAGGACCAGGATCTCAAGGGCAAGGTGCTGGTCATGATGGTCAACGACCCGAAGCCGACCGCCGCCGAGCCGAAGCGCTTCAACGGCGAGGGCCTGACCTACTACGGCCGCTGGACCTATAAACTCGAAGAAGCGGCGCGCCAGGGCGCGGCCGGCGTCCTGCTGATCCACACCGATGCCTCGGCCTCCTATGGCTGGAGCGTGGTGCAGAACAGCTGGGCCAATGCCGAGCGCTTCCAGCTGGCCGAGGGCAAGCTGGGCACCGGCCTGCAGGGCTGGATGACCGACGCCACCGCGCGCAAGCTGTTCGCCGCCGGCGGCCAGGACCTCGACAAGCTGCGCGCCGCCGCGGAAGACAAGAACTTCAAGCCGGTCGTGCTGAACGCCCGCGTGAAGGGCGAGGCGCGCGCCGAAGTGCGCACCCTGAACGAATTCAACGTGGCCGGCGTGGTGCCGGGTACCGATCCGAAGCTGAAGGACGAAGTCGTCATCTACAGCGCGCACTGGGACCACATGGGCAAGCAGGGAACCGAGGGCGACACCATCTTCAACGGCGCCGTCGACAACGCCTCGGGCACCGCCGCCCTGCTGGCGATGGCGCAGGAAGCCGTGCGCAACCCGGCCAAGCGCAGCCAGATGTTCCTGTGGGTCGCGGCCGAAGAGCAGGGCCTGCTGGGCAGCGCCGCCTATGCGACCAAGCCGCTGTGGCCGATCGAGAAGACGGTCGCCAACCTGAACCTGGACAGCCTGAACTTCGTGGGCCTGGTGAAGGACGTGAGCACCCCGGGCAGCGAACGCACCGACCTGGGCGCGATGGCGGCCGCCACCGCCAGGAACATGGGCATGACGATCGCCCCGGCCCGGCCCGACCTGGCGGGCGGCTACTTCCGCAGCGACCACTTCAGCTTCGCCAAGGCCGGCGTGCCGGCGTTCTCGGTGGGCGCGGGCAGCAGCTGGGTGAAGGATGTGGAAGCAAGCGCCGCCAAGCGCAAGGCCTACGGCCCGCGCTACCACCAGGCCAACGACGAATACGATCCGAGCTGGGACCTGTCGGGCATGGTGCAGCAGGCGCAGTTCACGCTGAACCTGGGACGCATGGTGGCGGACTCGCCGAAGGCGCCGCAGTGGAAGGCGGGCGATCCGTTTGGCAAGGCGCGTACGGCTGCCAAATAAACGGTAGCAGCTTTTCGTAGGGTGGGCGGCTATGCCCCCCACCCTACGTTCATTCCAGCATCGACCCCGTCTCGCGATACCGCACGTGCCACGAGAATGCCTTCTCCAGCACGTGCGGCGTCTGCCCGCCTCCGCGGTTGGCTTCTTCCACATACTCCCGCAGCATTCCCTTGTAGGGCTCGGCCACGCAGTTGTCGATGATGCGCTGCGCGCGCTCGCGCGGCGCCAGGCCGCGCAGGTCGGCCAGGCCGACTTCGGTGACGACGATGTCGACGTCGTGCTCGTTGTGGTCCACGTGCGAGACCATCGGCACGATGCTCGAGATCTTGCCGCCCTTGGCCACCGACTTGGTGGCGAACACCGACAGGTAGGCGTTGCGCGCGAAGTCGCCCGAGCCGCCGATCCCGTTCATCATGTGCGTGCCCGACACGTGGGTCGAGTTGACGTTGCCGTAGATGTCGAACTCCAGCGCCGTGTTGATGGCGATGATGCCGAGCCGGCGGATGACTTCCGGATGGTTGCTCACCTCCTGCGGGCGCAGCACCAGCCGGTCCTTGTAGCGTTCGATGTTGCCGAACACTTCGCGCCCCTTGGCCTCGGACAGGGTGATCGAGGAGCCCGAGGCGAAATCGAGCTTGCCGGCGTCGAACAGCTCGAAGGTCGAATCCTGCAGCACCTCCGAATACATCGTCAGGTGCTGGAAGGGGCCGTCGATCAGCCCCGACACCACGGCGTTGGCGATCGTGCCGATGCCGGCCTGGATCGGCATCAGGCGCTCGGTGAGCCGGCCCTGGGCGATCTCGTCGACGAAGAACCCGGTCAGGTGGCCGGCGATGGCGGCGGTCTCGGCATCCGGCGGCAGGATGGTCGAGGCGCTGTCGTGCTTTTCGGTGATGACGATGGCGACGATCTTTTCCGGCGGGATGTCGATGGTCGTGGAGCCGATGCGGTCGCTCACGTTCATGAGCGGCATCGGCTGGCGCTGCGGGCGGTGCTTGGGGATGAAGATGTCGTGCAGGCCTTCCAGCGCCGGCGACTGGCTCAGGTTGATCTCGACGATCACCTTGTCGGCCAGGATCGCGAAGCTGGCGCTGTTGCCCACCGAGGTGGTCGGGATGATGGCGCCGGTCTCGGTGATCGCCACCGCCTCGATCACCGCGACGTCGACCGGGGCGATCTGGCGCGTGCGCAGCAGCTCGACGGTCTCGGACAGGTGCTGGTCGACGAACATGATCTCGCCGCGGTTGATCGCCGCGCGCAGCGCCGGGTCGGCCTGGAAGGGCATGCGGCGCGCCAGCGCGCCGGACTCGGCAAGGGTCTTGTCGATGTCGCTGCCGAGCGAGGCGCCGGTGATCAGCGTGATCTTCAGGGGCTCGCGCCGGGCGCGCTCGGCAAGCGCCAGCGGCACCGCCTTGGCGTCGCCGGCGCGGGTGAAGCCGCTCATTCCGACGGTCATGCCGTCGCGGATCCATTCGGCCGCCTTGTCGGCGCTGGTGACGCGCTCGCGCAGGAGCGGCAGGCGGATGCGGTCGTACTGGACGTGTTCATCGTGGTGCATAGGTTCCTCGGGTGCTCAGGTACTCGGGTACAAGGGAAGGCTAGGTCAGGCAGAAATCCGCCGGCAGCAGCGGCGGGGGGATGTCCTGGTCGCCCAGCGCGGTGCGCAGGTCGATCTCGATGGCGCGGCAGATGGCGTCGAGCGGCAGGTCGTTGGGTTCCATGCCGAACGGCTCCTCGAGCTCGTCGCCGAGCGCGTCGAGGCCGAAGAAGGTGTAGGCCACGATCGCCACCACCACCGGCGTCATGAAGCCGATCGTGTCGACCAGGCCGAAGGGCAGCAGGAAGCAGTACATGTAGGCGGTGCGGTGCAGCAGCACCGAGTACGAGAACGGGATCGGCGTGGTCTTGATCCGCTCGCACGAGGCGGCGGCGGCCGTCATCGCGGACAGGGTGTGGTCGATGTTGGCGGCCAGGCAGGGATCGATGCGCCCTTCCCTGACGCACTGGCCGAGATCCAGGCCCATTTGCCGCATCAGGTAGTCGGGCTTGTTGTGCTGGCCCTCCAGCTGGGCGCATTCCTGCGGCTGCAGCAAGCCGGCGAGCTGGGGGCCGCTCGGGAGGTTGCGCAGCAGGTCGCGCAGGGCGCAGCTGAAGGCGATGGCGCGCATGACCATGCGCACCCGCACGTCCTGCAGGCCGTTGCGGGCCAGCGCCGCGCCCTGGCCGAATTCGCCGCCGTCGATCAGGCTGGCGCACTGGCGCGCCAGGTTGCGGCTGCGCAGCAGCAGCTCGCCCCACAGCTTGCGCCCTTCCCAGAAACGGTCGTAGGCCGAGTTGTTGCGAAAACCGAGGAAGATCGCGATCGGCAGGCCGATCAGGGTGAAGGGAATGGTGGTGAGCGTGATCTTGATGTCCCACAGGTCGCCATGCGACCATGTGACCAGGATGGCGATCGCCACGTTGATGGCCAGCGTGGGCAAAATCCGCAACAGGACCGAACCGCGCAGCAAAAGGAACAGCTTGAGGCCGGAGGGCCTGTCTCGGATAATCACAATCTTTGCCGCACAGTTGAGCAATGCCGAACACCGGCCAGCGCCGATATTCGCTAATATGTTCGTAAGTTAATCACTAATATGTTAGCCAGTCAAGCTCATCGATCACAGAATGGAGTAGCCGCCTTGTCCAGCCCCCGCCACCGCCGCATGACCAACCGCGACCTGCCGCAGCAGCTGTTGAAGGCGCGCGACGCCTTGATGTCGCATTTTCGCCCGGTACTGAACCACTTCGGCGTGACCGAGCAGCAGTGGCGCATCCTGCGCGCGCTGGACGAGCACGAACAGCTCGAGCCGCGCGAGCTGTGCGAGCTGTGCCAGATGCTGAGCCCGAGCATGGCGGGCGTGCTGGCGCGCATGGAAGAGTTGGGGCTGGTGCGGCGCGCGCGCATGGCGGATGCACGCCGCGTGATGGTGAGCCTGGCGCCGCAGGGCGATGCGCTGTTCGACGAGATCGCCCCGCTGATCGAGCGCCAGTACCGGCTGATGGAAAAGGCATGGGGCAAGCAGGTGCTGGACGACCTGTCGGCCGCGCTGGCCGGGTTCATCGCGGCCCAGCAGACGCCGGTGCCGCAGGTGGAGCTGCCACCGGGCGGCCGGCCGGCGGCGGAATAAGGCCGTTTCGTCCGGCGCCGGCATGGCGGTGGCGTCGGCTCAGTCCAGCCAGGACAATGCCGGCCAGGGGAACACGCCGTAGCCCAGCAGCGCCACGCCTGCGCGCCGCCAGGCGGCGCTGATCAGGGAGTGAAATTTCATTTCAATTTATCCTTATTTTTGAAATTTTATTTCATTCCCAACAGCGCTGCCGAGACGCCGGGGATGGCTTACTGGATCACGCCGCAGGCGATCCGTGCGCCCCCGCCGCCCAGCGGGGCCGGGTGGTCGGCGTGGTTGTCGCCGCCGGCGTGGACCATCAGGGCCTTGCCCTTGACGTCCGCCAGCTTCAGGCGCGGCGCCAGTACCGGGTTGGTGGCGGCGCCTTTCTCGTCGACGCTCAGGGCCGGCAGGTCGCCGAGGTGGCCCTCGCCCCAGGGCTGGCCGTGCTTGCCGGTCTTGGCCGGGTCGAGGTGGCCGCCGGCGGCGCCCGCGGGCACCGTCTTGCCATCTTTCTGGTTGGGGCCGCAGCTGCCGTTTTCGTGCACGTGGAAACCGTGCAGGCCGGGCGGCAGGCCGGTCAGGGCCGGCGTGAACACGAGGCCGTAACGCGTTTCGCTGACGGTCACGGTGCCGACGTCCTTGCCCTCTCCCTTGTCGCTCGCCATCTTCATGGTGACCTTCATGTCGGCAGCGTTGGCCAGGGCACAGGTGGCGCCCAGCAGGACAGCGCCCATCCATCGAATGTTCATGGCAAAACCTCCTTCGAGATCCGGTTGAAAGGATAAACAGCCAGCAAAGTGTAGTCCATCCCCTTGGGTGGGGGGTGTTCCGTAGCCGGCAGGCCGGCTTACATGCGCGAGATGGCCGGACGCAGGATCGCCAGCAGCCCCGCTTCGGAGGTGCAGCCGAATTTTTCGTAGACCGCCTTCACGCAGTCGCGCAGCACGGCGTCGCTGACGTCCATGCGGCTCCTGGCGGCTTCGCGTCCGCCGCCCAGGCCCATCCAGAACGCCACTTCCATCTGCTGCGGCGACAGCTCGACGCTGCCCAGCGCGCGCCAGATCCGCAGCGGCATCGGCACCACGAATTTCAGGAAGATGCCGACCGTGCGGCTGTGGATGGCGTCGTAGGCGCCGGCGCTCATCCACTGCGCGCGCGCCTCCAGCACGCCGCCGGCCAGTTCCAGGCTGCCCGCCGGCAGGCGCCAGGGATAGCGCTCGCCGTACACCACCGATTCCACCAGGCGCAGGCAGAACGGCGGCAGGGTGCGGCGGTCGAACACCTGCTGCTCCTGCGAGGCCAGCTGGTCGAGCAGCGCGCCGGCCGAGTCGCTCAGGAACAGGATGTCGCCGTTGACGGTCGCCAGCAGCATGGCTTCGTCCTCGATCACGCCCGCCAGGCCGTTGCCGGCCGTGGCGGCGTTGCGCAAGGCATGTTCGAAGTAGTTGGCCACGCGGCCCAGGTCTTCTTCGTCGTCGGCGTCGAACGGCGGGCCGTCGTCGCGCAGCAGGGTGAGCGTGCCGAGCGGGTTGGCGGCCGGGCCCAGGCGCGTCTCGAGCACCTGCGCCGCGCGCGCCCGCGCTTGCGCGGGCGGCACGCCGAAGTCCCTGGCGTCGCCATAGAAGTAACCGTTCGGCGGCGGCAGCACGCCCAGCACGTTCGCCTCGTGCATGTCTTCCGGCGCGCGTTCGGCCCCCAGGAACAGCTGGGACGCGCTGTTGGGGATCAGCTCGCGCACCAGCTCCAGCGCATCGGGGATGAGCGTCATCAGGTGCAGGCCGCCGGAACACAGGATTCGCAGGCGCGCCCACTGGCGGCTGTTCTTTTTACGGGACACGGACTGGATCGGATGATGTCGGGGATTTAACAATATTGCTGATTAATGGCAATAAAGTCAAGGCGACCACATCAGCTTACACCGGCGATGTCCGGTTCCTGCGCCACCGCCGGCGGCGCCGCGGCCCCGGCCGGCCGGCACTGCGGCAGCCGCGCCAGGATGTCCGCCAGCGCCCGGAATTCGACCGGCTTGACCAGGTGGTGGTCGAAGCCGGCCTGCTTCGACAGGTCGCGGTCGCGCGCCTGGCCGTAGCCAGTGAGCGCGATGAAGCTGGCCTGCGGGTGGTCGCGGCGCAGGCGGCGCGCCAGTTCGTAGCCGGTCATGTCGGGCAGGCCGATGTCGAGGATGAAGGCGTGCGTGCCCGCGGTCTCGCTGGAGGCGAGCGTACGCAAGGCGCCGTCGAAGACGTGCACGGTATGCCCCTGCTCGCGCAGCAGCACCGCCAGCGACTGCGCCGCATCGACGTTGTCGTCGACGATGGTGAGCACGCACGGCGCCACCGGCAGCCTGGCCGCCGGCTGCGCGCGCCGCCCCTCGGCCGCGGCCGGACCGCCGGCCCCGCACGCCCCCGCGGCCAGGGGCAGCAGCACCGATACCGAGGACCCGAGATTGGGCCCGTCGCTGTGCGCCTCGACCTGGCCGCCGTGCATCTGCACGATGGTCTTCACCAGCGCCAGGCCGATCCCGAGGCCGCCCTGCGAGCGGTCCGGCGTGCGCTCGGCCTGGGTGAACAGGTCGAACACGTGCGGCAGCAGCCTGGCGTCGATGCCGCTGCCGTTGTCGATGACGGTCATGCGCGCCTGCTCGGGACCGGCCTCCAGGCGCAATACGATGCGCCCGCCGGACGGCGTGTACTTGGCAGCGTTGTTCAGCAGGTTGGCCAGCACCTGCACCAGGCGCGTGCGGTCGCCCGCCACCATTACCTGCCGGGCCGGCGCCTCCACCGCCAGCGCATGGTTGCGCGCCTCGATGTGCGGGCGTGCCTGCTCGACCGCGGAGCGCAGCACCTCGTTCAGTTCCAGGGTCTCGGTTTCGAGCTTGACCAGCCCACGCGTGACGCGCGAGACGTCCAGCAGGTCGTCCACCAGTTCGGTCATGTGGCGCACCTGGCGCGAGATGATGTTGCCGGCCTTGAGGCGCAGGCTCTCGTCCACCGTGGGCATGCGCAGCAGCTGCGCGGCGTTGGTGATCGGCGCCAGCGGATTGCGCAGCTCGTGCGCCAGCATGGCCAGGAACTCGTCCTTCATCTTGCTGTGGCGTTCGGCCTCGGCGCGGGCGGCGCGCTCGCTGGCCAGGATGCCCTCGCGCTCCCTGGCGGCGCGCTGCGCCAGCTCGTACAGGCGCGCGTTGTCGATCGCCACCGCGGCCTGCGCCACGAAGCCGGAAATGAGCTGCTCGGTGCGCTCGTCGAACATCGTCGGCTGCGAATGACCGAACATCAGGCAGCCCAGCACCTCGCCCGAGCGCGAGCTGACCGAGGCCGCCAGGTAGCTGCGCACCGGCAGGTGCCCTTGCGGCATGCCGAAGTGCGGACCCATGCGGCCGTAGCGCGGGTCCTTGGTGATGTCGTCGCTGCGCAGCGGTGGCCCGCCTTCGAACGTGGGGCTGAAGATGGCGGTGGGACGCGGATGGCCGAGCTTCTCGAAGGCCTCGCGCGGCGCGCCGCTGAGGGTGTAGAGCAGGTAGGCGTCGCCGTTGGCGTCCTTGCCGTTGTAGAAGAAGGCGCCGAATTCGGCCCCGGTCAGTTCGGTGGCGGCGTCGGTGACCGACTGCAGCAGCGTGTCGATGTCGAGGGTGGAGGCGAGCACGCTGCCGGCGCGGTTGAGCAGCTCGAGGATGCGGGTTTCTTCGCGCAGCGCTTCTTCGGCGCGGATGCGGCGCAGCGCCTCCCAGGTGCGGCGCGCCAGGTCTTCGGCCAGCGTGCGCTCGTCGTCGGTCCAGCGGTAGGCATGGTCCTTGTACAGGAAACCGGCGCCGTGCAGTCGGTCGCCGTCCTTGAGCGGAATCACCACCACCGAATGGACGCCCAGCATCACGCAGGGCCTGGCGACGGCCGCGCATTCGGGGTCGGTCGAGACGTCGTCGATGCAGATGGTGGTGCCGGCGCGCAGCTGGCCGAGCTGGGCGGGCGACAGCATGTCGACCGGCAGCGTGCCCTGGGCGCCGCCGGTTTCGACGCCGTCCTTCCATTCTTCCTTGACCGTGAAGGTGCGCTTCTGTTCGTCGATCTCGACGTAGGCGACGTTGGAATTGGTGAAGTATTCGCTGGTGAGGCGGATGGTGGCCTTGAGCAGCGGCCCGAATTCGGTCTCGCGGCGCAGGGCGTCGGCCAGCTTGACCTGGTAGGCGCGCCGGCGTTCGCCCAGCACCGCCTTGGTGATCTCGGCGAAGGTCACCAGCACGCCCTCGACCTCGCCCGAGTCGCCGTAGATCGGGCTGTGCGAATGGCTGAAGTAACAGGTCTCGTAGTAGCCGTAGCGCTTGATGGTGAGCGGCAGCGCGTCGGAACCGAGCGACTGACCCTGGCGCACCTGGGTCCACATCGGGCCGATGGTTGGCCAGATCTCGGCCCAGGTGACGCGCGAATCGTTGCCGAGGGCGTCCTGCTTCTTGTCGCCCAGGATCGGGACATAGGCGTCGTTGTAGAACTGGACGCAGGCATCGCCCCACGCGAGGTAGGCCGGCAGGCGCAGGTCGAGCACGGTGCGCACCGCGCTTTTCAGGCTCTGCGGCCATCCGGCGACCGGGCCGACGGCGGTGGTCTCCCAGGGAAAGGCGCGCATCTGGCGCTCCATTTCCGTGATGTGGGCGGATCCGCCCGATGCGTCCGACGTCGCGTCAAATGGCCAAGGCATATTGCTCAGTAGGCAGAAATGTGAAAAGTTCGATAACTCAGCAGTGAATCATAGCAGTCATTACGGCGGATGGGCGTACGGATGAGTTAAGCACTTCACATTCGCGCCCCACCCTCGCTTGCGCGGCAGGACGAAAAAAAACCGGCCCCTTGCGGGGCCGGTTTCATGCACGGAAGATCGCTCGATCAGAACGAGTAGCGTGCGCCGACGTACAGGCGGCGTGGCTCGACGAAGGCGTTCGATTCGCCGAACTTGTACACGCCGTTGCCGGCGGTCAGGGCCATTGCGCTCGTGCCCGACTGCTTGTCGAGGACGTTGAAGACGTCGAGGAAGAACTCGACCTTCTGGCTGCCCGCCAGCTTGTAGGTGTACTTCAGGCGCATGTCGAAGGTGTAGTACGACGGGCCCACTTCGGCACCGATGGAGCCCGGCTTGATCCAGGTATCCAGGGTGTTGCCGACCACGTAAGCATCGTCCATCTCCGGCAGGTAACGACCGGAAATCAGCTGCGCGCGGGTGTAACGCAGGCCGCTGTTCCAGTTGAACACGCCGCTCAGCTCGATGCCGTTGTTGAAGTAGTAGGTGCCATAACCCTTGAACTGGTGCTTGATGTCGCCAGGCTGCGGGCCGTAGGCGTTCGGAGCACGCGGATCGAGTGCCAGCCAGTCGCCCTGGAAGTCAGCGTTACTATCCGAGTTGGTGTTGCCCTTGGCCTGGTTCCAGGTATAGGACACCGAACCCATCCAGTTGTCGCGCTTGGCCTTGGTCAGGTTGACTTCGACGCCCTGGTAGTCACGCTTGCCGCCGGCCAGCGTGCCCAGCACGTAGTTCGAGTTCGGCTTCGACGAATAGCCGAAGTACGAGTACGGCAGGTACAGGAAGGTGCCCGGTGCGGCGTGGCCTTCGACGTCAGGCGTGTTGGCCGGATCCGAGTACAGCGACAGGTCGTAATCTTCCAGGATGTCGCGGGTGCGGCGCTTGGTGTAGGCGATCGACGCGGTCCAGTCGCGGCCCAGGTTGGTCGCGTAGCCGATCATGAACTCGTCGGTGAACGGCGTCTTGGTCGACGGTGCGAACACGGCATCCGGGGTCTTTTCGCCGCCGCGGGTACGGAAGGTCAGCCAGCGGTCGCCCAGGCGAACTTGCTCGTCCTGCACCGGACCGGTCAGGTTACCGGCGAAGTCGGACATGTTGGTGCGGATCGGATCGTAGTAGCGGCCCAGGAAGGCCCAGACCTTGCTACGGCCTTCGCCGGTCGGGTCATACACGACGTTCAGGCGCGGCGCCAGCTTCCAATCGAACTTGGCAGCCTGGTTGCCCTTCGAATCCTTGTGCACCCACTCTTCGGCACGCACGCCGGCGCCGATGGTCAGGCGGTCCTTGGTCCAGGTATCCTGCAGGAAGAAGGCCTTGCCGGTGGCTTCCACGGTATATGGCGCCGCTTGGGCCTCGACGATGCGGTACTGGTTGACCTGGCCGCCCGGGTTGCCGGCGGTGGTGTTGAAGCGCACGGCACGGACTTCCGGATCGCTGATCACGCCGTCGCGGTTGGTGTCGATCAGGTTGAGGAAGTAAGCCTTGTCCGCGGCGGAAGCACCGTTGATGGCGGTGATCACACGCGGAATGTCGGCTGCGGCCATGGCGCGCGAGCCGGTCCAGCCGCTGCCGACGAACTCGGCGAAGCTGACGCCGCTGTTGGCGGCGGCGATCGAGGTATACAGCGCCTTCTCGGTACCAGTGTAGCGTGCATCTTCGAAGTACTCGTTCTTCGAGACCAGGAAGCCGGACTTGATGGTGTGGGTGCCGGCGTTGGCGGTTTCCCAGAAGTATTCTGCGTTGATGCCGACTTCGTCACGGTTACGTTCCGAGATCGTGTCGGTGCCGAAGCCGCCCAGGTTACGCTGCTCCAGGGTCGCGCCCGGATTGTTGCGGAAGGCAACGTTGTTGCGCGGCGACTGGTCTGCCGCGAAGTCCGAGACTTCGCCATTGTGGCGGAACGCATACGCAGTCAGGCGCAGGTTTTCCATGTCGCGCGAGTACTGGATGCTGTAGTTGTCGCCACCCTGCTTGCGACGGGTATCGCGGTTGTTCAGCGTGGTCGCGGTCGTGGTGCCGCTGATCTCGGTCGGGTCGTTGAAGAACGATGCCACCAGGCGGTCGTTCTCGGTCATCTGCCAGGTGATCTTGCCGAAGCCCAGCTTTTCGTCACGGTTCACGGTACGCATGAACGCGCCGGTGCCGGCGTTGACCACGTCGGTTTCGCGGGCCTTCTTCTGGAACGAGCCGAAGAACCACAGCTTGTCCTTGATGATCGGGCCGCCCAGGGTGACGGCCGTATCGTAGGTCGAGAAGCCCGAAGCGGTATTGTGCTTGTTCTTGGCGACCAGGCTGTCGTTCTGGAAGTAGTAGTTGACCGAGCCGTGGTATTCGTTGCTACCCGACTTGGTGATGACTTTCGAGACCAGGCCCGAACCACCAGCGAACTCGGCCGGGATGCCACCGGTCAGGATCTGCTGTTCCTGGATGATCTCGGAGTTGATGTTCGAACCGAAGGTACCCGTGTTCGAGTCGGTGACGTCGATGCCGTCCAGGATGTAGACGTTGTCCGACGAGGTGCCGGTGGCGCCGCCGATGTCCGAATAGTTCACGCCCGACTTCGACGACGGGTTGCCGCCGGACGAAGGCTTGACGCCCGGGACCAGCTGCAGGTAGCTCTGGTAGCTACGCGCGGTCGGGAGCGACTCCACCACGCCCAGGTTCAGCACGGTGCCGACGGTGGCCGAGGTGGTGTCGACGCGCACCAGGCGCGAACCGGTCACGACCACCTGCTGCGCACCCGGAGTGGCAACGTCGCCGCCGATCGAGTAGGTCAGGCTTGGATTCTGGTTGGAGACCACGGCGACGTCGGTCGCGGTGTAACTCGTGTAGCCAGGAGCGACCACTTCGATCTTGTAGTCCGTTGCCGGGTCCAGGCCGGCGACGCGAACGGTGCCGTCCGCTTCGGTAACTGCCGTCTTGGTAACCAGGCTGCTTGGCGAGCTGATACGAACCGTCGCGCCGGCGACAGGCTTGCCGCCGTTACCGGTAATGGCGATACGCAGGCCACCGGTTTCTGCAGCCAAAGCCGCGCCCATGAAGCACATGCCGATTGCCACGGAAATGGCGGAACGGCGCAGCGTGGTCACTTTGGACTTTTGTTTAACTGTATGCAACATAAATCTCCCGATTAAATCTATTAATTGAATTATTTTGAATCAGAGCAGTGCAACAACGAGACAGCAGTACGTCGGCTGGGTCAGCTAACGGACGAGAGTTTCAATGGATAAAATTCACCCTTTCTCACATTTGCATCGGTCAAAGTTCAGCGTTTCTGACTTTCCTGTCAGGAAAACTTGGCCTTCATCAGAACATTCCGAACAGCATTGTGTCAATCGCAAGATTTCCTTGAAGTAGCATGCATACAACACACCTGCGCGTCGGTTCGCAGTAGGGAATTGCCTGCGTGCATGCATGGCGGGTAGCGAGCGATAGGGGCTCTTCACTAAGGACGAGGTGGGTGGAGGGACGTTAACGGGAAGGCAAATGTATGCACGCATCAGATACATTTGATCAAACGTAATTTGCCGAAAACCGCCTGTTACGGATTAATATATGGTCCGTAATGTTTGTAAACACCGCATCTTGTATATACCTCTTGAGGCGGAGATGTTTGGATAAAAACCTGGTTGATGAGGCAAAAAAAAACGGCACCCTTTCGGGTGCCGTTCTCATTTTCAGCTAGCAGCTAGGACGATTACTCGTCGTCGCCATGATGCTGCTCGACCGAAGCCGCAGCATTCTGCTGGTCTTCCATCGCCTGCAGTTCGGCGGCCATGTTGGCCTTCTCCTGCTGCAGCAGTGCCTGGCGCTCTTCCGCCTCCCACACTTCCTTCTCCTTGCGGGCGCGGTGGAATGCCAGACCGGTACCGCCAGGGATCAGGCGGCCGACGATGACGTTTTCCTTCAGGCCGCGCAGACCGTCGCGCTTGCCCATGATCGCCGCTTCGGTCAGGACGCGGGTGGTTTCCTGGAACGATGCAGCCGAGATGAACGAGTCGGTCGACAGCGATGCCTTGGTAATACCCAGCAGCACGTTTTCGTAGGTTGCCGGCAGTTTGCCTGCAGCCGTGACCTTGTCGTTTTCTTCCAGCAGCTCCGAACGCTCCACCTGCTCGCCGACGATGTAGTCGGTGTCGCCGGCTTCGACGATCTGGACGCGACGCAGCATCTGGCGAACGATCACCTCGATGTGCTTGTCGTTGATCTTCACGCCCTGCAGACGGTACACGTCCTGGACTTCATCGACGATGTAACGTGCCAGCGCTTCGATACCCAGCAGGCGCAGGATGTCCTGCGGATCGGCCGGACCGTCGACGATCATCTCGCCCTTGTTCACCACCTGGCCGTCGTGCACCAGCACTTGCTTGTCCTTGGTGATCAGGAACTCGTGCTTGTTGCCGTCCATGTCGGTGATTTCCAGGCGCTGCTTGCCCTTGGTCTCTTTACCGAACGCGACGGTACCGGTGACTTCGGCCAGCATGCCCGCGTCTTTCGGCGAACGTGCTTCGAACAGTTCGGCAACGCGCGGCAGACCACCGGTAATGTCACGGGTCTTCTGCGATTCGGTCGGGATACGTGCCAGCACTTCACCCACCGAGACTTGCTGGCCGTCCTTGACCATGATCAGCGCGCCGACCTGGAAGCCGATCGTCACGGCGTGTTCGGTGCCGGCGATCTTCACTTCCTGGCCTTCTTCGTTCAGCAGCTTGACCTGCGGACGCAGGACCTTGCCCGAACCGCGGCGCTTCGGATCGATCGCGACCAGGGTCGACAGGCCGGTCACTTCGTCGACCTGGCGAGCGACGGTGACGCCCTCTTCCACGTTTTCGAAGCGGATCGTACCTGCGTACTCGGTAATGATCGGACGGGTCAGCGGATCCCAGGTCGACAGCGCGGTGCCGGCCTTGACCACCTGGCCGTCCTTGACGATCAGGGTCGCGCCGTACGGCACCTTGTGACGCTCGCGCTCACGGCCGTGGTCGTCGGTGATCAGGACTTCGCCCGAACGCGAGATGACGATCTGCGCGCCCTTGCCGTTGGTGACGTAACGCATGGTCGCGGTGAAGCGGACCGTGCCGTTCGACTTGGCTTCGACCGAGGATGCCACTGCTGCACGCGATGCCGCACCACCGATGTGGAAGGTACGCATGGTCAGCTGGGTACCCGGCTCACCGATCGACTGTGCTGCAACGACACCGACTGCTTCGCCGGCGTTCACCAGCATGCCGCGGCCGAGGTCACGGCCGTAGCACTTGGCGCACAGGCCATAGCGGGTGTCGCAGTTCAGCGGGGTGCGGACCTTCACTTCGTCGATGCCGACGCGTTCGATCTCTTCCACCATGTCTTCGTCCAGCAGGGTGCCGGCTTCGAACAGGGTTTCCTGGGTTTCCGGATTGACGACGTCGGTACCGGTCACGCGGCCGAGGATACGGTCGCGCAGCGGCTCGATGACTTCACCGCCTTCGACCATCGCCTTCATGTGCGTGCCGTTGGTGGTGCCGCAATCGTCCTCGATGACCACCAGATCCTGGGTCACGTCGACCAGGCGGCGGGTCAGGTAACCCGAGTTCGCGGTCTTCAGTGCCGTATCCGCCAGACCCTTACGGGCGCCGTGGGTCGAGATGAAGTACTGCAGAACGTTCAGGCCTTCGCGGAAGTTCGCGGTAATCGGCGTTTCGATAATCGAACCGTCCGGCTTGGCCATCAGGCCTCGCATACCGGCCAGCTGGCGGATCTGGGCTGCCGAACCACGGGCGCCCGAGTCGGCCATCATGTAAATCGCGTTGAACGATTCCTGGGTGCCTTCGGTGCCGTCACGCTTGGTGACCGGTTCCACTTTCAGCTGGTCCATCATCGCCTTGCCGACTTCGTCCGAGGTCTTGCCCCAGATGTCGACCACCTTGTTGTAACGCTCGCCGGCGGTGACCAGACCCGAGGCGTACTGCTGCTCGATCTGCTTCACTTCGGCTTCGGCGGTGGCGATCATGCCCTTCTTGACGTCCGGGATCAGCATGTCGTCGACGGCGATCGAAATGCCGGCGCGGGTCGCCAGGCGGAAGCCCGACTGCATCAGCTTGTCCGCGAAGACGACGGTCGCACGCAGGCCGCACTTGCGGAACGACGTGTTGATCAGCTTCGAGATTTCCTTCTTCTTCAGGGCGCGGTTCAGCACCGAGAACGGCAGGCCTTTCGGCAGGATCTCGGACAGGATCGCACGGCCGACGGTGGTCTCGTAGCGGGTCACGGTGCGCTCGAACTCGTCGCTGCCGGCCACGCGTGGATATTCCACGATACGCACGGTGATGCGGGTCGCCAGTTCGACTTCCTTGTTGTCGTACGCGCGGATGACTTCCGACACGTCCGGGAACAGCATGCCCTCGCCCTTGGCGTTGATCGCTTCGCGGGTCGCGTAGTACAGACCCAGCACGATATCCTGCGACGGCACGATCGACGGTTCGCCGTTCGACGGGAACAGGATGTTGTTCGACGCCAGCATCAGGGTACGCGCTTCCATCTGCGCTTCGATCGACAGCGGCACGTGGACCGCCATCTGGTCACCGTCGAAGTCGGCGTTGAACGCCGCGCAGACCAGCGGGTGCAGCTGGATTGCCTTGCCTTCGATCAGGACCGGCTCGAACGCCTGGATACCGAGACGGTGCAGGGTCGGCGCACGGTTCAGCATGACCGGGTGCTCTTTGATGACCTCTTCCAGGATGTCCCAGACCACCGGCTCTTGGATCTCGACCAGCTTCTTGGCGGCCTTGATGGTGGTCGCGAGACCCATCAGTTCCAGCTTGTTGAAGATGAACGGCTTGAACAGTTCCAGGGCCATCAGCTTCGGCAGGCCGCACTGGTGCAGTTTCAGCTGCGGACCCACCACGATGACCGAACGGCCCGAGTAGTCGACGCGCTTGCCCAGCAGGTTCTGACGGAAGCGGCCGCCCTTACCCTTGATCATTTCGGCCAGCGACTTCAGCGGACGCTTGTTGGCGCCGGTCATCGCTTTGCCGCGACGGCCGTTGTCCAGCAGCGAGTCCACTGCTTCCTGCAGCATGCGCTTCTCGTTACGCGTAATGATTTCCGGCGCGCGCAGTTCCATCAGGCGCTTCAGGCGGTTATTACGGTTGATGACGCGGCGATACAGGTCGTTCAGGTCGGAGGTCGCGAAACGGCCGCCGTCCAGCGGGACGAGCGGACGCAGCTCCGGCGGCAGGACCGGGAGCACTTCCATGATCATCCACTCAGGCTTGATGCCCGAGCGCTGGAACGCCTCGAGCACTTTCAGGCGCTTGGCGTATTTCTTGATCTTGGCTTCGGATTTCGACTCTTTCAGCTCGACGCGCAGGGCTTCGGCATCGCGGTGGATGTCGATCGAGCGCAGCAGTTCACGGATGCCTTCGGCGCCCATGAATGCGGTGAAGTCGTCGCCGTACTCTTCGTACTTGGCGGCGTAGTCGTCTTCCGACATGATCTGGCACTTCTTCAGCGGGGTCATGCCAGGATCGGTCACGACGTATGCTTCGAAGTACAGCACGCGTTCGATGTCGCGCAGGGTCATGTCCAGGACCATGCCCAGACGCGACGGCAGCGACTTCAGGAACCAGATGTGGGCGGTCGGCGAGGCCAGCTCGATGTGGCCCATGCGCTCGCGGCGCACCTTGGCCAGCGTGACTTCGACGCCGCACTTCTCGCAGATCACGCCGCGGTGCTTCAGGCGCTTGTACTTGCCGCACAGGCATTCGTAGTCCTTGATCGGGCCAAAGATCTTGGCGCAGAACAGGCCGTCGCGCTCAGGCTTGAAGGTGCGGTAGTTGATGGTTTCCGGCTTCTTGACTTCGCCGTAGGACCACGAACGGATTTTCTCGGGCGACGCCAGGCCAATCTTGATGGCGTCGAAGCTTTCGTTCGTTTGAACTTGCTTGAATAGATCGAGCAGTGCTTTCATGTATCACTCCAGGTGATTGAATTCTTTACTGAGTACTACTGCCGCCGCTTCTCACCGATTTTCGCCGGTGCTTGCTGAACCCACTACCCTTGAAAGCGTCATCCCGGCGCAGGCCGGGATCCAGTTTCTACGGCTGTTTCACCGTAGTGGGCCCCGGCCTGCGCCGGGGCGACGTTTCAAAGGCAGCAGGCCGAGCCCGAAGGCTGGCGGCCATGCTGGCCCTGCTTAGTTGCGCTCGAGATCGATGTCGATACCCAGCGAACGGATTTCCTTCACCAGCACGTTGAACGATTCCGGCATGCCGGCATCGATCACGTGATCGCCCTTGACCAGGTTCTCGTACACCTTGGTACGGCCGTTCACGTCGTCCGACTTCACGGTCAGCATTTCCTGCAGCACGTACGATGCACCGTACGCTTCCAGTGCCCACACCTCCATCTCACCGAAGCGCTGGCCACCGAACTGGGCTTTACCGCCCAGCGGCTGCTGCGTCACCAGCGAGTACGGGCCGGTCGAGCGGGCGTGCATCTTGTCGTCGACCAGGTGGTGCAGCTTCAGCATGTGCATGAAGCCGACGGTGACCTTGCGCTCGAATGCTTCGCCGGTGCGGCCGTCGAACATGGTGACCTGGTTCTTGGACGGGGTCATGCCCAGGTGGGCAGCGATGTCGTCCGGGAAGGCCAGGTCCAGCATGCGGCGGATGTCGTCTTCGTGGGCGCCGTCGAACACCGGGGTCGCGAACGGCACGCCGTTCCTGAGGTTGTGCGCCAGGCTCAGGATTTCTTCATCGCTGAAGCTGTCCAGGTCTTCCTTGCGGCCGGTTTCGTTGTAGATCTTGCCCAGGAAGGTGCGCAGTTCTGCCGCCTTCGCTTGCGCCTGCAGCATTTCGCCGATGCGCCAGCCCAGACCTTTTGCAGCCCAACCGAGGTGGGTTTCCAAGATCTGACCGACGTTCATACGCGACGGAACGCCCAGCGGGTTCAGCACGACGTCGGCCGGACGGCCGTCCGCCATGAACGGCATGTCTTCCACCGGAACGATACGCGAGACCACACCCTTGTTACCGTGGCGGCCTGCCATCTTGTCGCCCGACTGCAGGCGGCGCTTGACGGCCAGGTAGACCTTGACCATCTTCTGCACGCCAGGCTGCAGCTCGTCGCCTTGCGTCAGCTTCTTGCGCTTCTCTTCGAAGGCCAGGTCGAACTGGTGGCGCTTCTCGTTGATCGACTCCTTGATCGCTTCCAGTGCGTTGGCGGTCTCGTCGTCGGCCGGACGGATGTCGAACCAGTGGAACTTGTCCAGGTCGGCCAGGTAGTCGGCGGTGATCGCGGCACCCTTCGCCAGCTTCTTCGGACCGCCGTTGACGATCTTACCGATCAGCATGCGCTCCAGACGCTGGAAGGCGTCGCCTTCCACGATACGCATCTGGTCGTTCAGGTCCAGGCGGTAGCGCTTCAGCTCGTCGTCGATGATCTGCTGGGCGCGCTTGTCGCGCTGGATGCCTTCGCGGGTGAACACTTGCACGTCGATGACGGTGCCGACCATGCCCGACGGCACGCGCAGCGAGGTATCTTTTACATCCGACGCTTTCTCACCGAAGATGGCGCGCAGCAGCTTCTCTTCCGGGGTCAGCTGGGTCTCGCCCTTCGGGGTGACCTTACCGACCAGCACGTCGCCGGCTTGCACTTCGGCGCCGATGTAGACGATGCCCGACTCGTCCAGGCGAGCCAGCTGGTTCTCGGCCAGGTTCGAGATGTCGCGGGTGATTTCTTCCGCGCCCAGCTTGGTGTCACGTGCGACCACCGACAGTTCCTCGATGTGGATCGAGGTGTAGCGGTCGTCCTTGACCACGTTTTCCGAGATCAGGATCGAATCTTCGAAGTTCAGGCCGTTCCACGGCATGAACGCCACCAGCATGTTCTGGCCCAGTGCCAGTTCGCCCAGGTCGGTCGAGGCGCCGTCGGCGATGACGTCGCCGCGTGCCACGCGATCGCCCACTTGCACGATCGGACGCTGGTTGATGTTGGTGTTCTGGTTCGAACGGGTGTACTTGATCAGGTTGTAGATGTCCACGCCGACTTCGCCGGCTTGCGCCTCGTCGTCGTTCACGCGGATGACCACACGGCCCGCATCGATGTAGTCGACCACGCCGCCGCGCAGGGCTTGCACGGTGGTGCCCGAGTCGACCGCCACGGTGCGCTCGATGCCGGTACCGACCACGGCCTTCTCAGGACGCAGGCAAGGCACGGCCTGGCGCTGCATGTTGGCGCCCATCAGTGCACGGTTCGCGTCATCGTGCTCGAGGAACGGAATCAGCGAGGCTGCGACCGACACGATCTGGCCCGGGGCCACGTCCATGTACTGGATGCGCTCTGGCGAGACCAGGATGGTTTCGCCGGCTTCACGTGCCGACACCAGTTCGTCGACCAGCTGGCCTTCTTCATTGATCGCGGCGTTCGCCTGCGCAATGATGTAGCGGCCTTCTTCGATCGCCGACAGGTATTCGATCTTGTCGGTGACTTTCGAATCCTCGACCTTGCGGTATGGGGTTTCCAGGAAGCCGTATTCGTTCAGGCGGGCGTACAGTGCCAGCGAGTTGATCAGGCCGATGTTCGGGCCTTCAGGCGTTTCGATCGGGCACACGCGGCCGTAGTGGGTCGGGTGCACGTCGCGCACCTCGAAGCCGGCACGTTCGCGGGTCAGGCCGCCCGGGCCAAGGGCCGAGACGCGGCGCTTGTGGGTGACTTCCGACAGCGGGTTGGTCTGGTCCATGAACTGCGACAGCTGCGACGAACCGAAGAACTCGCGGATAGCTGCCGAGATCGGCTTGCTGTTGATCAGGTCGTGCGGCATCAGGTTGTCCGCTTCGGCCTGGCCGAGGCGTTCCTTGACGGCGCGTTCCACGCGCACCAGGCCGGCACGGAACTGGTTTTCGGCCAGTTCGCCGACGCAACGCACGCGGCGGTTGCCCAGGTGATCGATGTCGTCGACTTCGCCGCGGCCATTGCGCAGCTCGACCAGGATCTTGATCACGGCCAGGATGTCTTCGTTCGACAGGGTCATGTCGCCCACGAGTTCGTCACGGCCGATGCGGCGGTTGAACTTCATGCGGCCGACAGCCGACAGGTCGTAGCGTTCCGGGCTGTAGAACAGGCCGTTGAACAGGGCTTCCACCGATTCTTCGGTCGGCGGTTCGCCAGGACGCATCATGCGGTAGATCGCCACGCGAGCGGCGGTCTGGTCGGCGGTGTCGTCGGTGCGCAGGGTCTGCGAGATGTAGCCGCCCTGGTCCAGGTCGTTGGTGTACAGCGTCTGGATGTCGGTCACGCTGGCGTCGCGCAGCTTGCCCAGCAGTTCTTCGGTCAGCTCGTCGTTGGCGACGGCGATGACTTCGCCGGTGTCCTGGTCGACGATGTTCTTGGCCAGCACGCGGCCCAGCAGGTAGTCTTCCGGCACCGAAATGCTCTTGATGCCGGCGGCTTCGATGTCACGGACGTGCTTGGCGTTGATACGCTTGTCCTTGGTGACGATGGTCTTGCCCGACTTCGGATCGACGATGTCGAAGCGCGCGACTTCGCCGCGCAGGCGTTCGGACACGAACTCCAGCTCGCCGCCTTCCTGGCGCAGAGTGAAATTGTCGAAGACGAAGAAGTTCGCCAGGATCTGCTCCGGCGTCATGCCGATGGCCTTCAGCAGGATCGTGACCGGCATCTTGCGGCGGCGGTCGACGCGGAAGAACAGGATGTCCTTCGGGTCGAATTCGAAGTCCAGCCACGAGCCGCGGTAAGGAATGATACGGGCCGAGAACAGCAGCTTGCCCGACGAGTGCGTCTTGCCGCGGTCGTGTTCGAAGAACACGCCCGGCGAGCGGTGCAGCTGCGAGACGATGACGCGCTCGGTACCGTTGATGACGAACGAACCGTTCGTGGTCATCAGCGGCAGTTCGCCCATGTACACTTCCTGCTCTTTCATTTCCTTCACGACCGGCTTGGTCGGCGATTCCTTGTCCAGGATCACCAGACGCACCTTGGCGCGCAGCGGTGACGCGAAGGTCAGGCCACGCTGCTGGCACTCTTTCACGTCAAACGCGGGGTCGCCCAGCACATAGGACAGGAACTCGAGACGCGCAAAACCGTTGTGCGACACGATGGGGAAGATGGAGCTGAAAGCCGACTGCAGGCCTTCGTTCTTACGGACGGACGGAGCGGCGTCGGCCTGCAAGAAATTCTCGTAGGATTCGAGCTGGGTAGCCAGAAGATAGGGAACGTTGTGAACGTTGGCGCGCTTCGCGAACGACTTGCGAATGCGCTTCTTCTCAGTAAATGAGTAGTGCATGGACACTCCGTGAGTGACAGAAAGGATGAGAATTCAGGAATTGCCAGTGGTGGTCGCACCACACGCAAGGCCTGAAGCCTCTGCTTTCCCGCCAGATGATTAAGACAGCCGTACTGCTGTGTTACGATTGTTTCTGAAGCCGGTGCTGCTGGTGTGCTGCCTGGTGCTGCTTTTTACTGCTGTGTTGCCGGGTGTCGCTCGTGTTTGCCGCAGGGACGACAAAAGAGCCAAAGCCGCATCCCCTCCCTTTCGGCAGGTTCCGCAAGCTTTGACTCCCGCGCTGGGCGCCGTGAAGCGCCCAATGCATATGTATTACTTCAGCTCGGCCTTGGCGCCAGCTTCTTCCAGCTTCTTCTTGGCGGCTTCAGCGTCAGCTTTCGGCAGGGCTTCTTTCACGGTCTTCGGTGCGCCGTCGACGACGTCTTTGGCTTCCTTCAGGCCCAGGCCGGTGATTTCGCGGACGGCCTTGATGACGCCGACCTTGTTCGCGCCGACTTCGGTCAGCACGACGTTGAATTCGGTCTGCTCTTCAGCAGCAGCTGCGCCGCCAGCGGCGCCGCCAGCTGCCGGTGCTGCCATTGCAGCTGCCGACACGCCGAACTTCTCTTCGAAAGCCTTGACCAGGTCGTTCAGTTCCATGACCGACATTGCGCCAACTGCGTCCAGGAACTCTTCTTTGCTAATTGCCATTTGAAACTCCAAATATTGTGTGTGTGTAGTACAGGTTTGGTTCTACTTGAACAAAAAGTCGCGAAGCGATTACGCTTCGGTGGCTTCCGCTGCCGGAGCAGCGGCGCCTTCGCCTTTTTGTGCTGCGACTGCAGCCAGAACTCGTGCAAAGCCAGACACCGGTGCCTGCATGACGCCCAGCAGCTGGGCGATGAGGACTTCGCGGCTCGGGATGCTTGCCAGCGCGGTCACGCCAGCCACGTCGAGCTGCTTGCCAGCGTAGTTACCGGCTTTCACGACCAGCTTGTCGTTGGTTTTGGCGAAGTCGTTGATGACTTTCGCTGCAGCAACGGCGTCGTCCGAGATCGAGTAGATCAGCGGGCCGGTCATGGAATCGGCAAGCGCGGCAAACTGGGTGCCTTCCACAGAGCGACGTGCCAGCGTGTTCTTCAGAACACGCAGGTACACGCCCTGGGCGCGTGCGGTTGCACGGAGTTTGGTCAAGTGAGCAACCTGGATGCCACGGTACTCAGCCACGACGATGGTTTGCGCGGTTGCAACTTTAGCGCTTACCTCTTCGACGACGGCCTTTTTGTCATTCAGATTAAGACCCACGGTCAATCTCCTTAAATGATGCAGACAACATGTTTGCATCGGTTCGAACACGGCGTCCGAAGTTAAGAAGTCAATCTAACGCGGATGAACTCACGCAGCGTGGACTACAAAACTTGTTCGGGTACACCATCTGCGTTGGGTGGTTTATTAACCTCGGGCTCAACCTCCGCCTTCGGCCCAACGGTCTTTGATTGCCTGCCGGAGCGGTGTTTTGCTCCGACAGCCCAAAGATGCGCCTCGCGTTATTCAGCGAGGACTTGATTCAGTGCTATTAAGCAGCAGCGATCGAAGCGTGATCGACACGGACGCCGGCGCCCATGGTCGACGACAGCGCGACGCGGCGCAGGTACACGCCCTTCGAGGTTGCCGGCTTGGCCTTGTTCAGGGCTTCGATCAGCGCGACCAGGTTGGTCTTCAGCTGTTCGTCCGAGAACGACTTGCGGCCGATGGTAGCGTGGACGATACCAGCCTTGTCGGTACGGTACTGGACCTGACCGGCCTTGGCGTTCTTGACGGCGCCAGCCACGTCCGGGGTCACGGTGCCGACCTTCGGGTTCGGCATCAGGCCGCGCGGGCCCAGGATCTGACCCAGGGTACCGACGATACGCATGGTATCCGGCGAGGCGATCACGATGTCGAACGGCATGTCGCCGGCCTTGACGCGCTCGGCCAGGTCTTCCATACCGACGATGTCGGCGCCTGCAGCTTTAGCGGCTTCGGCCTTGTCGCCCGAGGCGAACACGGCGACGCGCACGGTCTTGCCGGTGCCTGCTGGCAGGACGACCGAACCGCGGACCACTTGGTCCGACTTCTTCGGGTCCACGCCCAGCTGGACGGCGACGTCGATCGATTCGTTGAACTTGGCGGTGGCGAATTCTTTTACGAGAGCCACGGCGTTGTCGAACGCGTAGACCTTGTTACGGTCCACTTTTGCCTTGATTGCTTTAACGCGCTTGGACAGCTTAGCCATTACACACCCTCCACCGTGATGCCCATCGAACGTGCCGAGCCGGCGATGATACGCACTGCGGCGTCCATGTCGGCGGCGGTCAGGTCCGGCTGCTTGGTTTTTGCGATTTCTTCAGCCTGGGCACGGGTCAGCGTACCGACTTTGTCGGTATGCGGCTTCGGCGAACCCTTGGTGATGCCAGCGGCTTTCTTGATCAGGTAGGTTGCCGGCGGGGTCTTCATCACGAAGGTGAAGGACTTGTCGGCGAACGCGGTGATCACGACAGGAATCGGCATGCCCGGCTCGAAACCCTGGGTCTGGGCGTTGAACGCCTTGCAGAATTCCATGATGTTCAGGCCGCGCTGACCCAGTGCTGGGCCGATCGGTGGGGATGGGTTTGCTTTACCAGCTGCGACTTGCAGCTTGATAAAACCAATAATCTTCTTGGCCATGATGGCTCCTTGATTGGTTTGAGTAGTAGCGCCCCACCACTACCACTCCGGCGGGGCTCCTCTTACCGGATTCCGCCTTGCTGCTGCGACGCTCCGATTAAAGCGCTTTACACCTTTTCTACCTGCCCGAACTCCAGCTCCACCGGAGTCGCGCGGCCGAAGATGGTGACAGAGACACGCACCTTCGATTTTTCGTAGTTGACTTCTTCGACGTTGCCGTTGAAGTCGGTGAACGGGCCTTCCTTGATGCGGACCTGCTCGCCCACTTCGTACAGGACCTTGGGACGCGGCTTCTCGACGCCTTCCTGGACCTGCTGCATGATCTTGTCGATCTCGCGCGCCGGGATCGGCGTCGGCTTGTTCGACTTGCCACCGATGAAGCCGGTGACCTTGCTGGTGTTCTTGACCAGGTGCCAGGTCTCGTCGGTCATTTCCATCTCGACCAGGACATAGCCCGGGAAGAAACGACGCTCGGAGACGGCCTTGGTGCCGTTACGCATTTCGACGACTTCCTCGGTCGGGACCAGGATGCGGCCGAACTGTTCCTGCATGCCCGCACGCTCGATGCGCTCGGTGAGAGCGCGCATGACGCTCTTTTCCATGCCGGAGTACACATGTACGACGTACCAGCGCTTGTTGCTGACCGGGACGCTCAGCGGCGCACCAGCGTCTTGTGCCGGAACGCCGGCCGCCGGGACTTCACCCGGCACGTTGTCAGCGTTATCGCTCATTAGTTTTTCCACCCAAGAACTACGTCGTACAACAGGAATTCGAGAACCTTATCCGTGCCCCACAGGAAAATCGCCGTCACGACCACAAAGGCAAACACGATGCCGGTGATCTGGGTGGCTTCCCGACGGGTCGGCCAAACAACCTTCTTGGTCTCACGCACCGACTCTTTGGCGAAATTCAGGAAATCGCGACCGGTTGCGGAGGTCCACAAAAGCAGGACAGCAAAAACTAAACCAGCCACAAGGGCGCCGGCGGCGACCAAGGCTGGTTTGTTCTGGCCTTTCAGGTAAAAGAACCCGACAACGCCTGCAATCGTGGCAACTACCGCCAGTGCGACCTTGAACTTGTCATTCGAGGTGCTGACAGTTTGCACGGATTGATTAGACATCTTCTTTACTTTCGGTGCCTTGGCACCAGGATTCGGTGGCAGGGGCGGAGGGAATCGAACCCGCGACCTTCGGTTTTGGAGACCGACGCTCTGCCAATTGAGCTACACCCCTACGAAAACTTCTCGCTGAATCCAGCATTATACGGCATGGAGACCCATGCTGACAATGCTGTTTGAGGGAAACGGAGAACTCCGTCTCCCTCTTGCATCACTTATTAGGCGATGATCTTGGCAACCACGCCGGCGCCGACGGTACGGCCGCCTTCGCGGATTGCGAAGCGCAGACCTTCTTCCATCGCGATCGGAGCGATCAGCTTGACGGTGATCGACACGTTGTCGCCTGGCATGACCATTTCTTTGTCGGCCGGCAGCACGATCGAACCGGTCACGTCAGTCGTACGGAAGTAGAACTGCGGACGGTAGTTGTTGA
>NZ_JBFTEF010000015.1:0-128325 GCF_041023745.1 Massilia sp. X63 | reverse complement strand
ACTCACCCGTTCGCCACTCGCCGCCAGGTTGCCCCGCGCTGCCGTTCGACTTGCATGTGTAAAGCATGCCGCCAGCGTTCAATCTGAGCCAGGATCAAACTCTTCAGTTCAATCTCTGTTTGTTGACTCTTTCGAGTCATCCGCTATCGCTAGCGGAGTCGCTCACTCAAAATACTGACGAAACCTTCTTTCGAAGATTTACGTTTATTTCTTGTGAACATTTGATAATTTAAGTATGCAGCTGACCTAAGCCAGCCGGCACCTTCATCAAACGCCCACACTTATCGACTGTTGATTGTTAAAGAACTCTTGTTCTGTACTACCTTGCTGCACCGTACGAAGCGTTGTGTTCGTCAGCAGCAGAGAAGTGAGATTATGCAGTGTTTCGCGTTTCTCGTCAACCCCTCGTTCGCTTCGTTTCAGATTTCTCTGTGGAACTTGTCAACTTAACCAACTGATTTCGTTGAGCTTTTTCGTTCCGCGCTTTGCAGCGCTCCCGAAGCGGAGGCGAACTATAGCAAACCGGCGGGGCATCCCGCAAGCCCTCCCGAAAACTTTTTACAGCAGCCAGTCGATCGGGAGGAAGGACAGCAAGCGCACTCCCGCGCGCTGCCAGATGGTGGTGCCCGGTTCCTGGTCGTGCCGCAGCAGCTTGCCCTCGGCACGTTCGATCCAGTACAACTTGCCGTCGGCATCGAGGCGAACCTCGTAGGCCCGCGCCGGCATGTCCTCGTCGAGCGTCCGGTCGAGCTGGTTGGCCAGCTGGGCGCTGTCGATCACCAGGCCCATCTCGGTATTCAGGTCGATCGAGCGCCGGTCCATATTGAAGGAGCCGACATACACGCTGCGCCCGTCGACGCCGAAGGTCTTGGCGTGCAGGCTGGATGCGGAACTGCCGAAGCGCCCCTTCCCCGTGTGCGGCAGTTCCGGGCCCCAGCTGCGGCGCAGTTCGAACAGCGTGACGCCCGCGGCGATCAGGTCGCGCCGCCACTTGGCGTAGCCGGCGTGTACCGCCGCGACATCGGTCGCTTCCAGCGAGTTGGTCAGCACGCGCACCTGTACGCCCTTGCGGGCGATCGCGCCGAGCGCCTGCGCCGCATCCGGGCTGGGGACGAAATAAGGAGACACCAGGTCGAGCTGCCGCTTCGGTTCGCCCAGCAGTTTGCGCAGGCCGACGGCCATGCGCTCGTCCGGATCGGCCTTGCCCAGGACTTTGGCCGGATCGTCGCTGACAAGCCGGGCGACACTCCATTCCAACGGCAAGCGGCCCTGCGTCAGCTGCTCGACGAAGGGCGAGTTGCGTAACGCATCGCGGTAGCGCTGCGCTGCGGCCTGTTCGCGCAGCGCGGCTGCGCGTGCGGCCAATGCGCCGGGAGCCCGGACGTCGGCGGAATCGACCAGTGCCGCGATCGGATAGGCGGACGCGCTGTTCCAGTAGCGGTCGAAGTCCTGCGACACGGCGCGCACCGCCGGTCCCACCGCCAGCACGTCCAGGTCGACGAACAGCATGTCGCCCGCTGCGCCAAAGTATTCGTCGCCGATATTGCGTCCGCCGACGATGGTCGCCTGGTTGTCGGCCGTGAAGGACTTGTTGTGCATGCGTCGGTTCAGCCGGCCGAACTCGGTCAGGTAACCCAGCATGCGCCAGCGCCGCATGGCGAAGGGATTGAACAGGCGCACCTCGACGTTCGGCTCGCGGTCGAGGGCTGCCAGGCCCGGGTCGAGTCCGGCGGTATTGTTGTCGTCGAGGAGCAGGCGGACGCGCACGCCGCGGGCGGCGGCACTGCGCAAGGCATCCAGCATCAGGGTGCCGGTGAGATCGTCGCGCCATATATAGTACTGGACGTCGAGACTGCGCTGCGCGCTGCCGGCGAGCAGCACGCGCGCCACGAAGGCATCGCGCCCGTCGATCAGGGGATGGATGCCGGACAGGCCCGGGTGGGCAGCGGCGAGCGGCGCGATCGCCTGCCCCAGCCGGGTGCCGCCGGTGTTCTCCAGCGCCACCGAAATGGTGCGCTGGCCCGGCGGCGGCAGCGCCGTGCAGCCGTAGGCCGCCACGGCGACGGCGACGAGCATCGCGAGCGCCGCCGCGCCACGACGTAGCGCCGCGCGCATGGCTTACATCCCTTCGAAGTTCGGCTTGCGCTTCTCGAGGAAGGCCGACATGCCCTCTTTTTGCGCAGGGGTGCCGAAGCCGGCGTGGAAGTAGCGGCGCTCGTAGCGCACGCCTTCGGTCAGCGGCATCTGGTAGGCCTGGTTGACGCAATCCTTGATCTGCATGGCCACCGACACCGGCATCTCGGCGATGCCCTGGGCGATCTTGATCGCCTCTTCCATCACGCTCTCCACTGGGTAGACGCGCGACACCAGACCGGTGCGCTCGGCTTCCGCAGCGTCGATCATGCGGGTGGTCAGCAGCATGTCCATCGCCTTGGATTTCGAGATCGCGCGCGGCAGGCGCTGGGTGCCGCCGGCGCCCGGAGTCACACCGACCTTGATTTCCGGCTGGCCGAACTTGGCGCTCTCCGACGCGACCAGGAAGTCGCACATCATGGCCAGTTCGCAGCCGCCGCCCAGGCAGTAGCCCGACACCACGCCGATCACCGGCTTGCGGATGTTCAGGATGTGTTCCCAGTTGCGGCCGATGTAGTTGCCCGGATAGGTGTCCACCGCATAGGTGTAGTTCGCCATGGCCGCGATGTCGGCGCCGGCGGCAAAGACCTTGTCGCTGCCGGTCAGGACGATGACGTTGACCGCCGGATCGGCGTCGAATCTGTGGAGCGCGTCACCCAGTTCGTTCATCATGTTGTCGTTCAGCGCATTCATCGCCTTCGGACGGTTCAAGCGGATCACGACGACCTTGCCGTGGTTTTCGATCAGCAGATCTGCATATTCCATGTGACATTCCTTTTGTGAGCTTGGACGGAGTAGAGCTTGACGGATTGTCCGGATTGTAGCGTCTCGCGCGCCGGCAAACACGGTATGATTATTTGTTCAGCAATATTCTGTGCGAGATCACCATTCCTCCCTTCGTCGCCAACTGGATCCGGCAGCGCATTCCCGCCGAATCGGTGATGCGCAAGGCCGACTTCCGCCGTTTCTGGTTCAGCAGCATCCTGGCCCACTTCGGCGCCCAGATCACCCTGCTGGCCCTGCCGATCTGCGCGGTCCTGATGCTGCATGCCACGCCGGCCCAGATGGGCACCCTGGCCGCCTTCGAATCCCTGCCCTTCCTGCTGTTCGGCTTGCCCTCGGGCGTGCTGCTGGACCGCAGCCGCCGCCTGCCGGTCATGATGTGCAGCGATGCCGTGGTGGCGACCGCGCTGGCCACCGTGCCGCTGGCCTGGTGGCTCGACATGCTCAGCATCCACTGGCTGTACGCGGTGGGCTTCGTGATCGGCGCCGGCCATGTGGTGGGCGGCAGCGCGGAGCAGGTGTTCCTGACCTTCCTGGTCGGGCGCGACGGCCTGGTCGACGCCCAGTCGAAGTTCGCGGCCACGGAATCGGCCGCGCGCGTGGTCGGCCCCGGCATGGCGGGCGGGCTGATCCAGCTGCTGGGCGCCCCGATCGCCATCCTGTGCAACGTGGCCGGCTTCGTCGTCTCGCTGCTCAACCTGCGCCGCATCCGCGCGCGCGAACCGCAGCCGCCGCCCTCGCACGCGCATCCGCTGCGCGACATCCAGGAAGGCCTCGCTTTCGTATGGAACCAGCCGCTGCTGCGCACCCTGGCCTGGGTGTCGGCCTGCTGGCACCTGCTCTTTTATGGCTATACCGCCCTGCACGTACTCTTCGCCACCCGCGTGCTCGGCATGACGCCCGGGACCATGGGGCTGGCCAACATGCTCGGCGGCCTGGGCGTGCTGGCGGCTTCGCTGCTGGTCAAGCCCTTGTCGAGACGCTTCGGCACCGGTGGCGGCATCCTGGTCGGCCTGGTCGTATCGGCGCTCGGCTTCGCCCTGGTACCGGCGATCCCGGCCTCGCTGTTCGGCAGCCCGGCATGGACCGTGGCGGCCTACGCCATCGTGGTGTTCTGGATCGACTGCGGCGCCACGCTGTTCTTCGTGCCCTACATCGCCCTGCGCCAGCGCGTGACGCCGGACGCGGTGCTGGGCCGGATGGTGGCGACCATGCGCGCGCTCACGGTCGCCGCCGCGCCGCTCGGCGCCCTGCTGGCCGGCGGGCTGGGAGAAGGCCTGGGCGTGCGCACGGGCCTGGGCTGCATCGCAGCCGGCGCCCTGGTCCTGGCCGTCGCCGGGGTGTCCGGCACGCGACTGCGCCACGTGAAGGACTGACGAGCGCCCAGCCAGGACGCACCCGGCGGGAGCGCTGCCTGCGCCACGCCCTAGCGCGCGGCCTGCTCCGCGGCTGGTTTGGGCAGCAGGACCCAGATCGTGCCGCGCTGCTTCATCTTGCCGGCCCGGTCCATCGCATCCGGCCCGAAGCCGTAGAAGAAGTCGGCCCGCACCGCGCCCCGGATCGCGCCGCCGGTGTCCTGCGCCATCATCAGGCGCTGCATCGGCACTTCGCTGCCGGCTTCGGTCGTCGACAGGAACAGCGGCGCCCCGAGCGGAATGAAGGACGGGTCGATCGCCACCGAACGGCCGGGCGTGAGCGGCACGCCCAGCGCGCCCTTCGGGCCGAGCGAAGGATCGGGCAGCTTCTCTTCGCGGAAGAAGATATAGCTGGGATTGACGTTGAACAGCTCCTGGCGGCGCCCCGGATTTGCAGCGATCCAGGCGCGGATGCCCTGGGCGGTGGCCTGCTCCGCGGTAAGCTCGCCCTGCTCCACCAGCCAGCGGCCGATCGCCTTGTACGGATGACCGTTCTGGTCGGCGTAGGCCACGCGCACGGTCTCGCCGCTGTCCAGCTGCACCCGGCCCGAGCCCTGCACCTCGAGGAAGAAGGCCTCGACCGGATCGTTCACCCATAGCAGTTCCTTGCCTGCGAAGGGGGCGCGCGCGATCTCCGCGCGGCTGCTGTACGGGACCACGGTCTTGCCCGACAGGCGCCCGCGCAGGCGCATGCCCTTGAGCTGCGGATAGACGCTGCCCAGGTCGACCGTGAGCAGGTCGTCAGGCACCCGGTAGAGCGGCGTCTGGTAGGCGCCGGCGCGCTTGCGGGAGCCGTACAGCATGGCCTCGTAGTAGCCGGTGATCAGGCCGGTGTCGGCGCCGTCGGCGGCGCGCACCAGGTTCGGCACGAACCAGGTCTCGAAGAAGCTGCGCACCGCGGCCGAATCGGGGGCGTCGATTGCGCGCGCCGCGGCGCACACCGTTTTCCACTCGAGCTTGCTGGCCAGGCCCCGGCAGGATTGCAGGAAGGCCGGCCAGGCCGGGCGCAGCTCGTCCTGTTCCCAGCCCGGCAAGGCGCTGAAGCTGGTCGGCGTCATGAGGGGCGCGGGCGGGACGGGCTGGGCCGGCTGGGCAGGCGGCGCCGGCTGGACGGGCGGTACGTAGACCGGGCCGACCGGCGGCGGCATGCGCACCGGCGCGGGCGGCTGCGGCGGGGTGGTCGAACAGGCCGCCAACAAGGCGACGAGGGCAAGCGAAGCGGTTACACTGCGGCGTGTCGATAACATAAGGAGGCGAGTACCGATATGTGGATCTTGATGGTGGAAGCCGGCGTGGCGCTGTTCCTGCTCGTCTTTATCGTCTGGTGGACGATGTTCGCCGGCCGCAAGGACGTGCCGCGCGACGAGCCCGCGCAAAAAGAGCGGGACAGCGGCGAACGATAATCAGTGCAGCGCGCCCGGCTGGGCCAGCACGAACTCGGGGATCGGCACCTCGAAGCGGTGGCCGTCCTCGGCCACGCAGAAGTATTCGCCGCGCATCGAGCCCTGCGCCGTCCCCACCTGGGTGCCGCTGGTGTACTCGAACTGCTGGCCCGGCTGCAGCAGCGGCTGGTGGCCGACCACGCCGAGGCCGCGCACTTCCTGGGTCTGGTTGGCGGCGTCGGTGATCACCCAATGGCGCGAGATCAGCTGGGCGGCAACGCTGCCGGTGTTCTGGATCGTGATGGTGTAGCTGAACACGAACTGGTCCCGTTCCGGGTTGGACTGTTCCGGCAGGTACTGGGTCCTGACCTTGACAGCGAATTCATAGGCGGGCATGGGGATTCCTTGCGTGATCGTCAATATTGGCGGGAGCGCCATGTATGGCGCAAACGACAATCATACCGCGCAGCGCCATTCGCGGTCGCCGCGAGCGCAGCGGGCATGCGCTTCATCAGCGTAAAATAGCGGATTCCTTTTTACCTGCACGATACCTGCACGAGCGCCCATGACCACCTACCGCATCGCCCCCAGCATCCTGTCCGCCGATTTCGCCCGCCTGGGCGAGGAAGTGCGCAACGTCGTCGCCGCCGGCGCCGACATCATCCACTTCGACGTGATGGACAACCACTACGTCCCGAACCTGACCATCGGCCCGCTGGTGTGCCAGGCCATCCGCCCGCACGTGCAGGTGCCGATCGACGTGCACCTGATGGTCAAGCCGGTCGACCGCATCATCCCGGACTTCGCCAAGGCCGGCGCGAACATCATCACCTTCCACCCGGAAGCCTCGGAACACATCGACCGCACCCTGCAGCTGATCCGCGATAACGGCTGCAAGGCCGGACTGGTGTTCAATCCGCACACCCCGCTGCACTACCTCGAGCACGTGATGGACAAGATCGACATGATCCTGATCATGTCGGTGAACCCGGGCTTCGGCGGCCAGTCCTTCATCCCGCAGGCACTCAAGAAGATCGCCATGGCGCGCCGCATGATCGACGAATCGGGCCGCGACATCATGCTCGAGGTCGACGGCGGCATCAAGGCCGACAACATCGCCGAAGCGGCCGCCGCGGGCGCCGACACCTTCGTGGCCGGTTCGGCCATCTTCGGCAAGCCGGACTACAAGGCCGTGATCGACGCGATGCGCGGCGAACTGGCAAAAGTCGGCAACTCAGTGGCCAAATAATGCGGGCCGGCGCAGCAAGCATCCGGGCCGCCATCATCGACCTGGACGGCACCATGCTCGACACGGTGCCCGACTTCGAGGCGGCCCTGAACGGCATGCGCGCCGAGTTCGGGCTCGCGCCTATCACGCAGGACACCATCAAGCGGCTGGTCGGCAAGGGTTCCGAAAAACTGGTGCGCGACGCCCTGCTGCTCGACTGGGATGCGGCGCGCGTGGACGCCATGTTCGACGAGGCCCTGGCCGGCTACCAGCGCCACTACCTCGCCGTCAACGGCGAACGCAGCACGCTGTTCGCCGGCGTGCTCGAAGGCCTTGCCGCAATGAAGGAACAGGGCCTGCGCCTGGCCTGCGTCACCAACAAGCCGATCGCCTTCACCACGCCGCTGCTGGCGCAAAAAGGATTGGCGCCGTGGTTCGAGCTGGTCTACGGCGGCGACTCCTTCCCGAAAAAGAAGCCGGACCCGATGCCGCTGCTGGGCGTTTGCAGCGCCTTCGACCTGGCGCCGATGCAGATCGTCGCCATCGGCGACTCGTCCAACGACGCCGAAGCGGCGCGTGCGGCGGGCTGCTTTGTGCTCACCGTGCCATATGGTTATAACCACGGACGGCCTATACAAGAAATTAATTCTGATGGTATAGTGAGTTCGCTGCTAGAAGCAGCGAAGCAGATATCTGCGCATAACCACACCGCAACGTAAGTTATCTATACATGTTTTTCACCAAAAAACACACTGTCAACCAGACCGGCGCCCTTGAGGCCTGGCTGTGGCGACGCTGGCAATCCTGGGCTAACTGACCCGTCTCGATTGCTGTCGGCTATTCTTGTCCGACAGGTTTTTTGAAGTGAACCACCGCCCTTCCCTCTTCTGGGCGGTCTGGAGAAAAGCATGACCGAACTCGAATTCCGCTCGCTGGCCAACCAGGGCTACAACCGCATCCCCCTGATCGCGGAAGCCTTCGCCGATTTAGAGACTCCGCTGACGCTCTACCTCAAGCTGGCCCAGTCCCAGCAGGCCGGCAAGAACACCTTCCTGCTGGAGTCGGTCGTCGGCGGCGAGCGCTTCGGCCGCTATTCCTTCATCGGCCTGCCCGCTTCGACCCTGATCCGCAACAGCGGCAAGCACACCGAAGTGGTGAAGCACGGCGAAGTGATCGAGACCTTCGAGGGCAATCCGCTCGAATTCATCGAACAGTACCAAGGACGCTTCAAGGTGGCCCTGCGCCCCGGCATGCCGCGCTTCTGCGGCGGCCTGGCCGGCTACTTCGGCTACGACACCGTACGCCACATCGAGCGCAAGCTGGAGAACAGCTGCCCGCGCGACGAACTGGGACTGCCAGATATCCAGCTGCTGCTGACCGAAGAACTGGCGGTGATCGACAACCTGTCGGGCAAGCTCTACCTCATCGTCTACGCCGATCCGGCCCAGCCGGAAGCCTATGCGAAGGCCCGCCAGCGCCTGAAGGACCTGCGCGTGATGCTGCGCCGGAGCGTCGATGCGCCGGTGACTTCCAGCTCGGTGCGTACCGAGGCGGTGCGCGACTTCAGCAAGGAAGATTATCTGAAAGCGGTGGCCAAGGCCCACGAATACGTGATGGCGGGCGACCTGATGCAGGTGCAGATCGGCCAGCGCATCCGCAAGCCCTACGTGGATTCGCCGCTGTCGCTGTATCGCTCGCTGCGCTCGCTGAACCCGTCGCCCTACATGTACTACTACAACTTCGGCGACATGCAGATCGTCGGCGCTTCGCCGGAGATCCTGGTGCGTAACGAATCCCTGCAAGGTGTTGGCGATGAGGGCGGCAAGAAAGTCACGCTGCGCCCGATCGCCGGCACCCGTCCGCGCGGCGCGACGCCGGAACGCGACACCGAACTGGCGGCCGAACTGCTGGCCGACCCGAAGGAGATCGCCGAGCACGTGATGCTGATCGACCTGGCGCGCAACGACATCGGCCGCATCGCGCAGACCGGCAGCGTCAAGGTCACCGACCGCATGGTCATCGAAAAATACTCGCACGTGCAGCACATCGTCTCGAACGTGGAAGGCAAGCTGAAAGACGGCATGTCGAACCTCGACGTGCTGCGCGCCACCTTCCCGGCCGGGACGCTCACCGGCGCGCCCAAGGTGCGCGCCATGGAAGTGATCGATGAGCTGGAGCCCGTGAAGCGCGGCATCTACGGCGGCGCCTGCGGTTATCTGTCCTTCGGCGGCGAGATGGACGTGGCGATCGCGATCCGCACCGGCGTGATCAAGGACGGCAATCTGTACGTGCAGGCCGCGGCCGGCATCGTGGCCGACTCCATCCCCGAGATGGAATGGCAGGAAACGGAAAACAAGGCGCGCGCCGTGCTGCGCGCGGCCGAACAGGTGCAAGACGGCCTGGATGGGGAGTTCTGACATGCTGCTCATGATCGACAACTACGACTCGTTCACCTACAACATCGTCCAGTACCTGGGCGAACTGGGCGAGATTGTCCGCACCGTGCGCAACGACGAAATCACTTTGAAAGATATCGAAGCGATGGCGCCCGACCGCATCTGCATCTCGCCGGGACCGAAGGCGCCCAAGGATGCCGGCATCTCGCTCGACATCCTGCGCGAATTCAAGGGCAAGCTGCCGATCCTCGGCGTATGCCTCGGCCACCAGGCCATCGGAGAAGCCTTCGGCGGCAAGGTGATCCGCGCCAAGCAGGTCATGCACGGCAAGACCTCGCTCATCGCCCACACCGGCGAAGGCGTGTTCAAGGGACTGCCGAGTCCCTTCACCGTGATCCGCTACCACTCGCTGGCGATCGAGCGCGCTTCGCTGCCGGACTGCCTGGAAGTGACGGCCTGGACCGACGACGGCGAAATCATGGGCGTGCGCCACAAGGAGTACGACATCGAAGGCGTGCAGTTCCATCCGGAGTCGATCCTGTCGGAGCACGGGCATGCGCTGTTCAAGAATTTTCTCGAGCGCTGAGATAGCGCCCCTCGCCTAGACCACTGTCCTCGAGACCGTCGTTCCGGCCTTCGCCGGAACGACGGGCCAAGGTGCGGACGGAGCGTTACGCAAACGACTTTACATACTGGACCCGCCATGCCGATCACCCCACAAGAAGCGCTGCTGCGCTGCATCGAACACCGCGAAATCTTCCACGACGAAATGCTGCACCTGTTCCGCCAGATCATGTCGGGCGAGATGTCGACGACCATGGTCGCGGCGCTGACCATGGGCCTGCGCGTGAAGAAGGAAACCATCGGCGAGATCACCGCCGCCGCCCAGGTGATGCGCGAATTCTCGACCAAGGTGCCGATGGCCGACACCACCAACCTGCTCGACATCGTCGGCACGGGCGGCGACGGCGCCAACACCTTCAACATCTCGAGCGCGGCGATGTTCGTGGCCGCCGCCGCCGGCGCGCGCGTGGCCAAGCACGGCGGCCGCAGCGTGTCCTCGTCCTCGGGCAGCGCCGACCTGATCGAGTCGCTCGGCGCCCACATCGACCTCAAGCCCGAACAAATCGCCCAATCGATCGCGCAGACCGGCATCGGTTTCATGTTCGCGCCCAACCACCACGCCGCCATGAAGCACGTGGCGCCGGTGCGCCGAGAGCTGGGCGTGCGCAGCATCTTCAACATCCTCGGCCCGCTGACCAATCCGGCCGGCGCACCGAACATCCTGATGGGCGTGTTCCACCCCGACCTGGTCGGCATCCAGGTGCGCGTGCTGCAGCGCCTCGGCGCCCAGCATGCGATGGTGGTGTGGGGCCGCGACAACATGGACGAAGTCTCGCTCGGCGCCGGCACCCTGGTCGGCGAACTCGTCGACGGCGAGATCCGCGAGTACGAGATCCATCCGGAAGACTATGGCCTGGCGATGATCTCGAGCCGCAACCTGAAGGTGGCCAACACCGCGGAGTCGAAAGAGCGCGTGATGGAAGCGCTGCGCGGCGAGCCCGGTCCGGCCACCGACATCGTGGCGCTCAATGCCGGCACCGCGCTGTATGCGGCCGGCGTGGCGCCGTCGATCGAGGCAGGCCTGGCAACAGCGCGGGCGACGATCGCCTCCGGCGCGGCCCTGGCCAAGCTCGAGCAGTTCGTCGCCGTCACCCGCCAGCTCGGCGGCCAGGCCTGAGCAAGCCTGCCGGCGAACCCATTGAGATTCCTATGTCCGATATCCTGAACAAGATCCTGGCCGTGAAGGCCGACGAAGTGGCCGCCGCCAAGAAGCAGCGCGACCTAGCCAGCCTGCGCCGCGAGGTGGAAAGCGACCTGGAAGCACGGCGCGCCATCCGCGGCTTCGAAAACAGCCTGCGCAAGAACATCGCCGCCGGCCGAGCCGGCATCATCGCGGAAGTGAAGAAGGCCTCGCCGTCGAAGGGCGTGCTGCGGCCGGACTTCCAGCCGGCGGCGATCGCGCAAAGCTACGCCGAACACGGCGCGGCCTGCCTGTCGGTGCTGACCGACGTGCAATTCTTCCAGGGCTCGGTGGACTACCTGCGCCAGGCGCGCGCCGCCTGCACGCTGCCGGTGATCCGCAAGGACTTCATCGTCGACCACTACCAGGTATACGAGGCGCGCGCGATGGGGGCGGACGCCATCCTCCTGATCGTGTCGGCGCTGGACCACGGCCTGATGGCGGAACTGGAAGCCTGCGCGATAGACCTCGGCATGGACGTGCTGGTCGAGGTGCACGACGGCGACGAACTGACGGCGGCGCTGAAGCTCAAGACGCCGCTGCTGGGCATCAACAACCGCAACCTGCGCACCTTCGAGGTGTCGCTGGACACCACCCTTGGGCTGTTGCCGCGGATTCCGGCGGAACGCCTGGTGGTGACCGAGTCGGGCATCATGGGGCCGGCAGACGTGAAGCGGATGCGCGAGGCCGACGTGCACGCCTTCCTGGTCGGCGAAGCCTTCATGCGCGCGCCCGAACCGGGCGTGGAACTGCAGAGGCTGTTCGGCTAGCGCAAACGCCATCGCCTGCCTGCCGAACCTGGGTTCCGGCCTTTGCCGGAACGGGGTGCGCAAGCCGGCAGCGCGTTCACGTGGTCGTGGCAAGCAACTGTACAGCCGTCACCGCTGGCGCACCCCAGCGGAACTCCGGATGATGAGCAGCGTCGAAGCCAAGCGCCCCCGAGGCGCCAACCTGCGACGCTTTTTCATCCACCATGAACATTTCTCTTCGCAGTCAAGCGCTTGACTCCATTGTGCCGGCGGCGCTGCTGGCGATCCTGTGCGGATGCGCTTCTCCCCCGCCAGCGGTTCCCGTCGACGAGCGCAGCACGATTGCCATCGACCGCGCGCCGACGCCCGCTCCGTCCCCGCCGCCTTCCCTCACCCTCGAGGCCTACAAGGCCGATGTGGCGCGCCACATCCTGGCGCGCAATGCCGGGCACAGCTTCAGCGGCCCGCTGCCGCCCATGCTGCCGGCCATCGTGGTGGTCAACATTACGGTAGACAGGGACGGCCGGCTGACCGACGTGCAGGTGCAGCGCGCGCGCGACCCGGACGCCGCGCGGGTGGCGCTGGCCTCGATGCTGCGCAGCGGCCCGCTGCCGCGCCCCCATGGTCTGCTCGCGGCGAACAGCAGCGCGATGACCTTCTCCGAAACCTTCCTGTTCGACCGCGACTACCGTTTCCAGCTACGTACGCTGGCGGGTCCGCAGTAAGGGGACCGGTGGGGCCGCTCAGCGGCCCAGCACGTTCAGCACCGCCAGGCTCATCGCCTGCGCGGCCGTCTTGATCGACGGCTCCGGTACCGGTGCGTAGAACGGCGAATGGTTGAAGGCGATCGGCTTGCCGCCTTCGCGTTCGGCTTCGGCAACCGCTTTCGGGTCGTAGACGCCGGTGAAGAAGAACATCGACGGGATGCCCTCGTTGACGAACAGCGAGAAGTCTTCGCTGGCGGTCATGGCCGGCATGCGCTGGGCGTTGGCGGGGCCGAAGGCGTCCTTGAACACGGCTTCGGTCTTCGCCACCAGCGCTTCGCTGTTGACGATGGCGGCGCCGCCGCTGATCAGCTGGACGTCGGGCGCCGGCGCACCGGCCATGGCGGCGGAGGCGTTGGCGACGCGACGCACGCCCTCGAGCAGCCTGGCGCGCACGGCCGGGCTGTAGGAACGGATGGTGCCGCGCACCTGCACATTGTCCGGAATGATGTTGCCGACCGTGCCGCCCTGGATCGCGCCGATCGTCACCACGCCGAATTCCTTCGGATCCTTCTCGCGGCTGACCACGGTCTGCACGTCGACCACGAAGCGCGCGGCGATCGTGATCGGGTCGAGCGACTTGTCAGGCGCCGAGCCGTGGCCGCCGCGGCCCTTGAACACGATCTCGATCGCATCCGAATTCGACGACACCGGGCCATCGTTGAAGCCCACCGTGCCGTAAGCCAGCGGCCAGGAATGCAGGGCAAAAGCGTAGTCGGGCTTGGGGAAGCGCTTGAACAGGCCGTCGTCGAGCATGGCCCTGGCGCCCGACACGATCTCTTCTGCCGGCTGGGCGATGAACACCAGCGTGCCTTTCCACTTCGCCTTCATGTCGGCCAGGGTGCGCGCGGCGCCGAGCCAGCCGGCCATGTGCACGTCGTGGCCGCAGCTGTGGGCGACAAAACTTTCGCTGCCGTTGCTCACTGCCTTGGCGCGGCTGGCGTAAGGCAGGCCGGTCTTTTCTTCCATCGGCAGGCCGTCCATCTCGGTGCGCACCAGCACCGTGGGACCGGCGCCGTTCTTCAGCACCGCCACGATGCCGGTCTTGCCGACCTTCTCCGTCACCTCGAAACCGAGTTTTCGCATTTCGGCGGCCAGCTTGCCGGCGGTGCGCACTTCCTGGAAGGCGATCTCGGGGTTGGCGTGCAGGTCCTTGTACACCGTGTCGAGCCAGGGATAGATGGCGTTGACGCGGGTGCTGATGTCGGTTTTCAGCGGTGCGGGGAGCTGGGCGGATGCGGATGCGGTACAGAGAGAGAGGACGGCGGCGGTCAGGGCGTTTTTCAAATGAGCCTCAATGCGGATTCTGGTTGAACGCGCGGACGGCAACGCCGTCCACCCTACGAACGGCCTTAGACGGCGCTGGGGCGCTTGAGCGCAGTCGACTTCTTGCCGGCGACGGCCTGCGACACTGTGATGGTCGGCACCTTGTCGCCTTGCAACGTCACGTCGAAGGCCATCAGCTCGTCGCGGCGGAAGGCATGCACCGTCACCTTGTCGCCCACGCGGTAGCGCCCCAGCAGGGTATCCACGTTGGACGGGTTGCCGTTCACGCGCAGGCCATCGATCGCGATCAGCACGTCGAGCGCCGACAGGCCGGCCCGGTGCGCGGCGCCGCCTTCGTGGACCTGGTTCAGCTTGCCGCCCAGCGGGTCGCGACCGATGCTGGCGTCGAGCGAAGGCTTGCCGCCCTTGCGCTCGTCGGCCAGCTTGACGCCGAAGGGTGCGTACAGCTTGGCCAGCGGCAGGTCTTCGGTGCCGCGCACCCAGCGCTCGAACTGGGTGCGCAGGCGGGTGCCGGCCACCTCGTCGAAGATCGCCTCGACCTCGCTTTCCGTCACGCCGCGGCCGGCGCCGTTGTAGAAGTCGCGCCCGAAGCGCTCCCACAGCGCCAGCATCACGTCGTCGAGCGATTTGGCGCCGTTGGTCTTGGCGCGGATGGTCAGGTCGAAGGCCAGGCCGATCAGCGAACCCTTGGTGTAGTAGCTGATGATCGCGTTCGGCGAGTTCTCGTCCTGGCGGTAATACTTGCTCCAGGCGTCGAAGCTGGAATCGGCCACGCTCTGCTTCAGGCGGCCGCTGCCGCGCAGCACGCCGCCGACGGTCTTGGACAGCAGCTTAAGATAGGTCGCTTCGCCGATGATCCCGGCGCGTACCAGCAACAGGTCGTCGTAGTAGCTGGTGAAGCCCTCGAACAGCCAGAGCAGCGGCGTGTAGTTCTCCACCTGCAGGTCGTAGGGGGCGAACACGGCCGGCTTGATGCGCTTGACGTTCCAGGTGTGGAAGTACTCGTGGCTGCACAAGCCCAGGAAGCGCAGGTAGCCCTCGCCCGGTTCGGCGCTCTTGGGCGTGGCCAGGCTCGGCAGGTCGGCGCGGGCGCAGATCAGGGCCGTCGAAGCGCGGTGTTCGAGGCCGCCATAGCCGTCGCCGACCGCCATGGTCATGAACACGTAGCGGTCCATCGGCGCGCGTTTCGCTTGCGGGTCGAAGAACGCGATCTGGGTTTCGCAGATGGCTTTCAGGTCAGCCTGCAGGCGCGCCATGTCGAGGTTCGGCACGCGGCCGGTGATGACGATGTCGTGCGGGATGCCGTGCGCCTTGAAAGTGGCCAGCTCGAACTCGCCCATCTCCACCGGATGGTCGATCAGTTCGTCGTAGTCGGCCGCGACATAGGTGCCGAAGCCGTAGCGCTTGGCGCCCAGTTCCTTCATCGCGGTGGCGACGCGCCAGTTCCTGGCGGCCGGGTCGCCGGGGCGCTGGATGTCCACCTGGTGCGCGAGCGCCTCCTGGCCGGCCACGCGCAGGAACACGCTGGTGCCGTTGAAGAAGCCGTGGGTCTGGTCGAGGTGGGCGGCGCGCACCGACAGATCCCAGGCGTACACCTCGTAGTGCAGGGTCAGCGGACCGTCGACGCGCGCGGCGCGCCAGCTGTGCTTGTCCAGTTTGACCAGCGCCACGTCCTGTCCTGCGCTCTCGGCGCGGATGCGCACGATGTTGCGGGCGAACTCGCGGATCATGTAGCTGCCCGGGATCCATGCCGGCAGCGCGAATACCTGTCCTTCCGGATCCGGGGCCGCGACCGTGACCGTGACGTTGAACAGGTGCCCGGCCAGGTCCTTGGGAACGATGGTGTAGAGGATGGCTGGCTGCCCTGGCTTCTTTTTGGAGGAAGGTTTTTTCATATTGATTGGATGGTCATGCGGCCGGAATATGAGCCCTAGTGTAATCGGATTCCATCACGACTGGAAAGAATGACATGCATATGTCACGCCGGCAGGTCCGCGGGCGTATCGATGTCGCGCAGGATGCCGGGGTCGTCCACCGGCACTTCCTGCACCGGGTGCGCCTGCAGCAGGCGGCGCGCGCCCTGGTCGCCGCCCAGCGCCAGCAAGGCGTCGCGATGGCAGACCGCGAACGCGACCGGATTGCCGCGCCGCCCTTCGTGCACCGGCACGGCGATGCCCGCGCCCGCGCCCACCGCCGCGGCCAGCGCGGCCAGCGTCGATGCCGCGACCCAGGGCATGTCGCCCAGCGCCACCAGCCAGCCCTCGGCCGGCAGCGAATGGCGGACGGCGTGCACCAGCGAGGCGCCCATGCCGGTATCGGCGTCGGGGCACACGGTAATCTCGCAGCCGAGCGCGCGCAGGATCTCCGCCACGCCGCCGTCATCGGGCGGGACGACCGCGACCACACGCGGCACACAGGAGAGAAGCAGGCGGGCGCTGGCGGCGACCACCTGATCGCCGCCGGGCAGCTGCTGGAGCAGCTTGTTGCGGCCGCCCGCGGGATCGAAGCGACGCCCGCGGCCGGCAGCCAGCAGGATGCCGGTCAGGGAAGTGCGCGGCGGCGACATCGCGTCAGGCCGAGGCCAGGTCGAACGGCAGCTTGCGCAGGCGCTTGCCGGTCAGCCGGAACACGGCGTTGGCAAAGGCCGGCGCCAGCGGCGGCAGGCCCGGCTCGCCGATGCCGGTCGGCGGGTCGTCCGAGGGCACGATGTGCACCTCGACCTGCGGCATGTCGGTCATGCGCGCCACCGTGTAGTCGCCGAAGTTCTGCTGCTCCACCACGCCATCCTTGAGCGTGATGCGCGCGCCCGGCAGGGTCATGCCCAGGCCCATCAGCGCGGCGCCCTGGATCTGGGCCTCGATGGTGAGCGGATTGACGGCCAGGTTGCAGTGCACGCCGGCGACCGCGCGGTGCAGCTTCGGCACGCCGTCGACCACCGATGCTTCGACCACGTAAGCGACCACGGTGCCGAAGGACTCATGCACCGCCACGCCCCAGGCGCGGCCTTTCGGCAAGGTCTTCTTGCCGTAGCCGGACCTGGCAACCGCGAGGTCGAGCGCGGCGAGGTGGCGCTTGTGCTTCGGATCGATCAGGCGCTTGCGGTAGGCCACCGGGTCTTCGCCGGCCAGGTGGGCGGCTTCGTCGATCAGGGTCTCCATCACGAAGGCCGTGTGGGTCGAACCGACCGAGCGCCACCACAGCACCGGGACGTTGGCCTTGGCGATGTGCGCGCTCAGGTTCATCGGCACATCGTAGGGCGCGCCCATGCCTTCGACCATGGTGGCGTCCACGCCGTCCTTGATCATGAAGGCCTCGAACGGGGTGCCGGCGGCGATCGACTGGCCGACGATGACGTGATCCCAGCTCAGGATCCTGCCCTTGGCTTCCAGGCCGATCTCGGCGCGGTGCACGTGCGAGGGACGGTAATAGCCGCCCTTGATGTCGTCCTCGCGGCTCCAGACCAGCTTTACCGGTCCGCTGTGGCCGGCCGCCCGCCAGGCCTTGGCGATATGCACCGCCTCGACCACGAAGTCCGAGGTCGGCACGGCGCGCCGTCCGAAACCGCCGCCCGCCATCATGGTGTGCAGGGTCACCTGCGCAGGCTTCAGGCCGGCCGCGGCGGCGGCGGCGGCCTGGTCGCCGGTCTGGAACTGGGAGCCGACCCACAGGCTGCAGCTGTCGTCCTTGAGGTCGACCGTGCAGTTGATCGGCTCCATCGGCGCGTGCGCGAGGTAGGGGAACTCGTAAACCGCCGAGATTTTCCTGGTGGCGCTGCCCGGCGCCGGCGCCTTGGCCTTGCGCGCCACGGCGCCGCGGGTCTTCGACAGGGCGATGAACTCGGCCATCTGCGCCTCGCTGCTCGGCTTGCCGAGGCCATCGAGCTTCCAGTCGACCTGCAACAGGTCGCGGCCCTGCTTTGCGGGCCAGTAGCCGTCGGCGATCACGGCCACGCCGCGCCCGCCGCGGTCGAGCGGCACTTCCAGCACGTCGATCACGCCGCGCACTGCCCTGGCCTTGGCGGCATCGAACTTCGCCACCTTGCCGCCGAAGACCGGCGGGTGGGCCACCACGGCGACGGCCAGCTTGCCGCCTTCCGGCTTGAAGTCGATGCCGAACTGCTGGCGGCCGCTGGACTTGGCGCGGGCATCGAGGCGCCCCGTCGGCTTGCCGATGTAGCGGAACTGCTTCGGCTGCTTCAGCACGACCTCATTCGGCACCGGCAGCTGCATCGCCGCCTCGGCCAGCGAGCCGTAGCTCGCCTTCTGGCCTGCCGGGCCGTGCACCACGCCGCGCGCCGTGCGGCACTGCTCGGGACCGACCTTCCACAGCGCGGCCGCGGCGGCCACCAGCATGCTGCGCGCGGTAGCGCCGATCTGGCGGTAGCGGATGAAGGAATTCGGCACCGAGCTCGAGCCGCCGGTCATCTGCATGCCGAAGCCCGGGTCCTTGTAGACATCGGCCGCCGGCGCGAGCTCGGCGCGCATCTGCGCCCAGTCGGCATCCAGTTCGTCGGCGATCAGCATCGGCAAGGCGGTATGCACGCCCTGGCCGAACTCGAGGCGGTTGACCATGACGGTGACGGTATTGTCCGGCGCCACGCGCAGGAAGGCATTCGGCGCCTCTTGCACCTTGGGAGGAACGCCGGCCTGCGCCAGGCGCCCACCCGCGGGCAGGAAGAAGCCCAGCACCAGTCCGCCCGTGGCGCCGGCGCCCGCTTTCAGGAAAACGCGGCGCGAGGCCAGTCCGGGACCGCCTTCCTTGAGCACAGCCGCAGCTGCGCCATTCAACCATTCGGTACGCATGCCGGCTCCTCAGGCGAGGGTCCTGGCGGCATCCTTGATGGCCGCGCGGATCCGTTGGTAGGTGCCGCAGCGGCAGATGTTGCCGCTCATCGCGTTGTCGATGTCGGCGTCGCTCGGGCGCTGGTTGGTGCGCAGCAGGGCCACGGCGCTCATCACCTGCCCGCTCTGGCAGTAGCCGCATTGCGGCACGTCGTGCTTGACCCAGGCATCCTGCACCGCCTTGCCGACCTTGTCGTTTTCCATCGCTTCGATGGTGGTGATTTTTTGGCCTTGGGCCGCCGCGATCGGGGTGACGCAGGAGCGGATCGGGTTGCCGTCCAGGTGCACGGTACAGGCGCCGCACAGCGCCGCGCCGCAGCCGAACTTGGTGCCGGTCATGTCGAGATGGTCGCGCAGCGCCCAGAGGATGGGCGTGCTCGGGTCGGCGTCGACCTCGAGGTCGCGCCCGTTGATGTTCAAGGTGGCCATGGACTGCTCCCTGTTGGACTAGGTGGTTATTGGTTTTTTGCGAAAAGAGCGCCACCGGCGCTCTTTTATTTACTTGCTTACTTCAGCGACTGCAGCTTGGCTTCCAGCCCCTTCAGGTCGATCGCGCCCGGAATGCGCGAACCGTCGGTAAAGAAGATGGCCGGCGTGCCCTGGATCTTCAGCTTCTGGCCGAGGGCCGCGATCTGGTCGTTCGGCGATTCGCAGGCGGCCGGCGCGGTCGGCGGCAGCTTGCCGTTGATCATCCAGTCGTCCCAGGCCTTGACGCGGTCCGGCGCGCACCAGATGTTCTTCGACTTCACGAACGAATCCTCGGACAGGATGTTGTACATGAAGGTATAGATCGTGACGTTGTCGATTTCCTTGAGCGTGGTCTGGCGCAGGCGCTTGCAGTAGCCGCAGTTCGGATCCTCGAACACGGCGATGACGCGCTTGCCATTGCCCTTGACCTGCTTGAGCGCCATCTCGAGCGGCAGGTCGGAGAACTTGATCTTGTTGATCTCGTCCACGCGGGCGCGGGTCAGGTTGGTCGAGGTCTTGGTGTCGTAGACATGGCCGATGAACAGGTACTCGCCCTTCTTGTCGGTGTACAGGATGTCACCGGCGACACGCACTTCATACAGGCCGCCGTAGGGGGTCTCGCGGACCGATTCGATCTTGGCGCCGCCCAGGCGCGGTTCGAGCGCCTTCTTGATGGTCGCCTCGGTGGTGTTCTGCGCTTCCACGCAGGATGCAAGCAGGCCCGTCGCCAGCAGGACGGCGACCTTCGTTTTCAACATGACAATTCCTTAGAGGGGATCTTGATACTCGGTTACTTGCCCATCGCATGCGCCATCAAGCGGCGCTTTACTGCTGGCAATTTATCGAGCAAGTTTAATCCGAAATTACGGACCACGCGTAGGGGTTCAAGGTTGGCGCCGAACAAACGTTCGAGCCCGTCGGTTGCCCATTGCATGAGCAGCACGTCTTCCTTGCGCTTGCGGGCGTAGCGCGCCAGCACACGCTCGTCGGCGATGCCGCGCCGGTCTTCGCGCTCGCGCAGCACCTGCAGGAGGTCGACGATGTCGCCGAAACCCAGGTTCATGCCGTGGCCGGCCAGCGGGTGGACGGCGTGGGCGGCGTCACCCACCAGGGCGACGCGCGGCGCCACCAGCGAATGCGGGCGCACCAGCGCCAGCGGCACCGCCTTGACCGCTTCCGGCTGCAGGGGGCGCAGGGTGCCGAGTTTTTCGTCCGCGTATTCGGCCAGGCGGATCGCCAGTTCGCCGAGCGACTCTTCCATCACGGTGTCGGCCAGGGTTTCCGGAGCCGACCACACCAGCGAGACGCGCTTGCCCGACAGCGGCAGCAGCGCGATGATGCCGTCGGCGCAGGTAAACCACTGGTAAGCGACGCCGTGGTGCGGCTTGTCGCAGGCAAAATTGGTGACGATGGCGCGCTGGTGGTACATGCGGTAGTCGACGCCGATGTCGCACTGCCCGCGCACCCAGGATTCGCGGCCGTCGGCCCCCACCACCAGTTCGCAGGCGATCTTCGTGCCGTCTTCGAGCACGACCATCGCGCCCTGCTCGCTGCAGCTGAGGTCGCAGGCGCAGCCTGCCACCTGCTGGACGTTGGCGGCGAACTTGAGCGCCGCGTCCAGCGCGCCGTTCAGGTTGCTGTCCTCGACGATCCAGGCCAGCGTGCCGACGTGGGCGCCGAAGGCGTCGAAGCCGAGGTTGCCGCCCTGCTGGCCATCGCCGTGGATGTCCATCGCATCGACCGCCTGCACCCGGGCCAGGTCGAGGGCGCCCCAGACCTTGAGCGAGGCCAGCAGGTCGTGGGCGGTGTGGTTCAGGGCATAGACGCGCACGTCCCAGGGTTTTTCGGCAGCCGAGGAGCTGGGCGTCTCCGGCGCAGGGCGCGCTGGCGGCACCAGGAGGGTGACGCTGTATCCCGACTGGGCGAAACCGAGGGCGGCGGTCTTGGCGATGGCGCCATTGCCGACGATGCAGACGTCGCTGCGGTACTGGGCGGCGATGGTGGTAGTAGTAGTCATGAAACACATTATAGCGAGATGTCAACAGCGTGCTCCACCACTTGTGGCGTGCCGCCGGCCTCGCGATGCGGGGGAACGCGCGCGGGGACTTGCGCGGATGAGAATCGCTGGCTATAATCATGCCTCTCTTGGCCTGGTAGCTCAGTTGGTAGAGCAGAGGATTGAAAATCCTTGTGTCGGTGGTTCGATTCCGCCCCGGGCCACCAAGAATAAGAAAAAACGCCACCTCCGGGTGGCGTTTTTGTTTTCAAAGGTCTCCCATGCATACCCTGCCGCCCTGCCCCCAATGCCGGTCCACCCTCACCTATGAAGACGGTACCGGCCAGTACGTTTGCCCCGAATGCGCCCACGAGTGGCCGGTCCAGGCCGAAGCCGCCGAGGCGGCGCGGGTCTGGCGCGATGCCTCCGGCAACATCCTGCAGGATGGCGACACGGTCACCGTCATCAAGGACCTGAAGCCGAAGGGTTCCGGCGGCGTGATCAAGCAGGGCACCAAGGTCAAGAACATCCGCCTGGTCGACGCCGACCACGATATCGACTGCAAGATCGACGGCTTCGGCGCCATGAGCCTGAAGTCGGAATTCGTGCGCAAGAGCTGAACCACGGCGGGCAGGATGCGATGCAGCCTGCCCGCGACCCTTGCCGCATCGATGCGCGTCCAACGCCCGATTGAGGGCACGCCCCAAGACGACTGGTCTAATTGATGCTATCATCTGCAACATGAATACCGAACAGCACAGCGTGCGCCAGCACATCCTCGTCACCGGCCGCGACATCGTCATGGCCAAGGGTTACTCGGGCGTCGGCCTGAACGAGATCCTGTCCGCCGCCGGCGTACCGAAGGGCTCGTTCTATCACTACTTCAAGTCCAAGGAACTGTTCGGCAAGGCCATGCTCGAAGATTACGTCGATGGCTACCTGGCCGAACTGGACGCCCTGCTCGGCGCCGATGGCAGCGGGCTGGTGCGGCTGATGCGCTATTGGGACAGCTGGCTGGCGCTGAACGACCATGCCTGCGCGGGCAGCAAGTGCTTGGTGGTAAAGTTGAGCGGCGAGGTGGCCGACATGTCGGAAGCCATGCGCGAGGTCCTGCTGCAAGGCACCAATCGCATCGTGCAGCGCCTGGCGGACTGCATTGCCGATGGCGTCGCCGACGGCTCGGTCCGCGCCGGGACCGTGCCGCAACAGGCCGCCCTCGCCCTGTACGGGATGTGGCTGGGCGCGGCATTGCTGACCAAGCTGCGGCGTGAGCCGAGCGCGCTCGAGAACGCGCTGCAGGCGACCCGCGCCATGCTGGAGGCGCCGAACTGAACGGACACGGCGGCCGCGCGCCGCCTTTTTTTCACGCAGATGCTAGACGACCAGTCTAATATCCGCATGGCAATATTTACAAGAGAGGACCACGACATGCCCCAAGACCGCAACCGCAACCGCCGCTTCGTGTTGCAGCAACGCCCGCACGGCGCCCCCGACGCCAACACCTTCCGCCTGGAAGAGCAGCCGGTGCCCGTTCCGCAGGAAGGCCAGGTATTGCTGCGTACCTTGTTCCTGTCGCTCGACCCCTACATGCGCGGGCGCATCAGCGACGCCCCCTCGTATGCCGCGCCGGTCGAGCTCGGCGCCACCATGGTCGGCGGCACCGTGTCGCGCGTCGAAGCTTCGCGCAACCCCGACTTTCCGGTTGGCCAACTGGTGCTGGGCTATGGCGGCTGGCAGGATTACGCCCTCTCCGACGGCACCGGCCTGAACAAGCTGGGCGGCGACGTCGCCCAGTCCTCGCGCGCCCTCGGCGTGCTGGGCATGCCGGGCTTTACCGCCTACATGGGCCTGCTCGACATCGGCCAGCCGAAAGCCGGCGAGACCGTGGTGGTGGCGGCCGCCAGCGGCGCAGTCGGTTCGCTGGTCGGGCAGATCGCGAAGATCAAGGGTGCGCGCGCAATCGGCATCGCCGGCGGCGCCGAGAAATGCCGCTACGTGGTCGAGGAACTCGGCTTCGACGCCTGCATCGACCACCGCGCCCCCGATTTCGCCCAGCAGCTGGCGCAGGCCTGCCCGGACGGCATCGACGTGTATTTCGAGAACGTCGGTGGGGCCGTGTTCGACGCCGTACTGCCACTCCTGAACAGCAAGGCCCGCATTCCGGTGTGCGGCATGATCGCCGACTACAACGCCACTTCCCTGCCCCCCGGCCCCGACCGTCTGGGCCTGCTGGCGCGCACCATCCTGACCAAGCGCATCCGCATGCAGGGTTTCATCATCTTCGACGACTACGGCCATCGCTACGGCGAGTTCTTCAAGGAGATGAGCGCCTGGCTCGCCGAAGGCAAGATCAAGTTCCGCGAAGACATCGTCGATGGCCTGGAAAATGCCCCGCAAGCCTTCTCCGGCCTGCTCGAAGGGAAGAACTTCGGCAAGCTGGTCATCCGCGTCGCCCAAGATTGATTCATCACTGAAAGGAAGCAAACATGAAAAAGATTCTGATGGTACTGACCTCGCATGACCAACTCGGCGACACCGGCAAGAAAACCGGCTTCTGGCTGGAGGAATTCGCCGCGCCGTACTACGCGCTCAAGGATGCCGGCGCCGCCGTCACCGTGGTCTCGCCGGCCGGCGGCCGACCGCCGCTCGACCCCAAGAGCGACGAGCCGGATGCGCAGACCGACGCCACCCGCCGCTTCAAGGCCGATGCCGACGCCCAGGCCGTGCTGGCCTCGACCGGCAAGCTGTCCGAGGTGAAGGCGGACGACTTCGACGCCGTGTTCTACCCGGGCGGCCACGGCCCGCTGTGGGACCTGGCCGAGGACAAGGATTCGATCGCCCTGATCGAGGCGATGATGGCGGCCGGCAAGCCGGTCGGCGCCGTGTGCCACGCGCCGGGCGTGCTGCGCCACGTGAAGGCGGCTGACGGCAGCCCGGTGGTGAAGGGCAAGAAGGTGACCGGCTTCACCAACACCGAGGAAGAAGGCGTCGGCCTGACGAAGGTGGTGCCCTTCCTGGTCGAGGACATGCTGAAGGCGAATGGTGGCAGCTACGAGCGCGGCGCCGACTGGCAATCGTATGTGGTCACGGACGGCAAGCTGGTCACCGGCCAGAACCCGGCCTCGTCGGAAGCAGGCGCGCAAGCCCTGCTGAAGCTGCTGGGCTGAGCGGTTCAGCCGGCCGGCGGCGCCGGATCCATCGGCGCCGCCGGCCGGCGCCGCCATTTGCGCAGGCCCAGCACGATAAAGGCAAGGGTCAGCGCCGCCAGCACCAGCATCTCCTGGCCCACCTCGGCGAATGAAGCCCCCATCTGGTTGGTGGCGATGAAGCCCTGGATCCCCGCGGTCGAGGGCAGCAGCCAGCGCAGGGCCTGCAGCGGCAGCGGCAAGACCTGCGCCGGCCAGGCCAGGCCGGCCAGGAACAGCACCGGCATCGAGCTGGCCACCAGCAGCTGCACGCTGCGCTCGCGGGTGCGGAAGAACAGCCCCATGTAGATGCCGAGCGCCGCCACGCAGGCGCTGTACAGCAGGGTCAGCGCCAGGCTGGCGCCCGGATTGCCGCCGCGCGGATAATCCTGGAACCAGAACACGAAGCCGAAGAACCAGGCCGCATTCAGCACCACCACCAGCGAAAACGCGGCCAGCGCGCCGGCATATGCGGCGCCGCGCGGCGCATACGGAAAGCTACCCTCGCTGGTCCAGCTGCCGAACAGCAGGCCGATCCCCAGCAGGAAGGTCTGCTGCATCAGCAGCACCACCACTCCCGGCACGATGTAAGAGGCATAGCCCTCGCGCACGTTGAACATCGGCAGCGCTTCGACCGATACCGGCTGGCGCTGGGCCTCGGCCTGGGCCGCGGAGGGCGTGGCCGCGCCCAGGCGCTTGATTTCGACCCCGGCCGACAGCGTGCCCACCACTTCGGCCAGGCCGTTCAGGACCACCTTGTTCAGCAGCGGATAGGCGCCGAGTCCCCCAAGCTCCACTTCCGGCTGCCTGCCGGCCAGGATCTTGCGGCTGAAATCCGCGGGAATGATCATGACGCCGGCGGCCTCGCCGCGCCAGATCCAGTCCTGCGCCTGCTCGGGGCGGGTGGTGACGCCGGCCACCGCCAGGCCCGGATGGGCGCCGGTCCAGCGCACCAGCTGGCGCGACAGCGCAGAATTGTCCTGGTCGACGATCGCCACCGGCACCCGGCGCACCGTCTCGCCACTGTAGGGCAAGGGATAGAAAAAGGAATAGATGACCGAGGAGATAAAGAACAGCAGCAGCGCCGCCTTGTCGCCCAGGATCGCGCGCCAGGTCTGCCCCCAGGCTTGCAGGGCGGCGTCCAGCGCCTTCATGTCCGGCCCCAGCTGTCGGGCTGGCGCACGCGCGTGCGCAGGCGCAGGTAGGCGGCGGCCCCGAAGCCGGCCGTGAACAGGGCCAGCGCGCCCAGGGCGCCGAGACCGTAACGCAGCGGCGCGCCGCCCAGCCAGGTGTTGTTCACCAGTCCCAGGAAGTGGGTCAGCGGCAGCGCCTCGGCCCAGGCCCGCGCCGCGCCCGGCATCGCCTGCATCGGGAAGCCCTGGCCGGAAAAGGCGAAGGCCGGCGCCGTGATGAAGGCGCAGGCCGACAGCGCCGCGCGCAGCGAACCGCTCCAGGCGACCAGGCAGGCCCCCAGCGCCAGGTAGGCGCTCACCATCAGGATCGCGCCGAGCGCCATCGCCGGGAAGCTGCCCAGCACCGGCCAGCCGAGCAGTGCGCCGAAGGCCAGCGTCACCAGCGCCGCCTGCAGCAGGAACACGCCGAACGGGATCGCCAGCTTGGCCAGCAGCGCGATCCCGAGGCGGCCGTCGGCGGCGGCCAGCCAGTCCGGCACGGTGGCGTTGCGCAGCTCGCGTCCGACCGCGGTGAGCGCCGCCAGCGCCACGAAGATGTGCAGCAGGCTCCACACCGCCGGCAGCGCCAGCGCGGGCACCATGCTGCCGCTTTCGTTGAACAGCCCCACCGGGCGGATGGCCACCGGCTCGATCTGCTGCATGGCCTGCAGGCCGGCGCTGCCGCGCCTGGTGCGGCCCTGCAGCTCGGCGCCGGCCGACAGGGTCGCCACCACCGCGCGCACGTCGCGGGTCATGGCGCCCGTGTGCGAGGGGTACTGGGCGTTGTAGGCCCAGCCCAGGGTGACGTGCTCGCCGCGCGACAGGCGTTCGCCCATGTGCGCCGGAATCGAGACGATGCCGAACACGCGCCCGGCGCGCAAGGCATCCAGCGCCTCGGCGTCGCTGGACACGGACAAGGGCCGCAGGCCGGGCGACTGGTCGAGCATGCGCAGCAGGCCGCGCGATTGCGCCGACCGGTCGAGGTCGCGCACCGCCAGTGGCAGCTCGCGCGCGATCCCGGCCGAGAAGATCCACCAGGTCAGCAGGTATAGAAGCAGCGGGATCCAGCCCAGCATGGCCAGGTCCCAGCGGTCCGCGCGCAGGCGCGCCCACTCGCGCGCGAGCGAGGCCGACCAGGGCGAGGACGCGGCGGCTGGCATGGTCTTGCGCTCAGCGCTCGAACACCACCGTCATGCCCGGCCGCAGGCCCGGCACCGCCGCGGTCGGCCGCAGCCGCACCTCGAAGGTGCGCAGGTCGGTGCCGCCGGGGCGCGCCGCGCGCCAGGTGGCGAAGGCCGGCAGCGCCGACACCGCCGTCACCTTGAAGCGGGCGCTCGTCTTCAGGGCCGGAATGCTGGCCTCGTGCAGGCTGTCCTTGGCGAAGGGCTTGAACATGTCCTCGCGCACCGCCAGCACCACCCAGATGTCGTTCAGGTCGACCAGGGTCACCACCGGGAAGCCTTGCGGCGCCAGCTCGCCGGCCTGGATCGCCAGCTTGCTTACCTCGCCGGCGGCCGGCGCCACGATGCGGGTCTCGGCCAGCGCCGCGTCGGCCTCGGCCACCACGCCGTCGACCTGGCGCGCCTGGGCCTGGGCGGCGTCCTTGTCCTCTTTGCGCGCGCCCTGGCGCGCCAGCTCGTACTGGGCGCGCGCGGCGCGCGCCAGCTCGCGCGCGGAGCGCGCCTGGGCCCGGGCTTCGTCGCCCTTCTGGCGCGCCAGCACGCCTTCGGCCACCATCGCCGCCAGCCGCTCGTGCGTCACCTCGGCCAGGCGGGCGCCGGCTTCGGCACGCTCCCAGTTGGCGCGCGCAGCGGCAATCTCTTCGGGGCGCGCCCCGGCCTGCGCTTTCTGCGCGACCGCGCCGGCGGCCTCGCGCGCGGCCTGCGCCTGGACCAGCTTGGCGCGCACTTCCGGGCTGTCCAGCTCGAACAGCAACTGGCCGCGGTTCACCGCCTGGCCCAGCGCCACGTGGACTTGTCCGACCCGGCCAGGCAGCTTCGACGCGACGTTGATTTCCTGCGCTTCGACCTGGCCCTGCAGCGCATCCGGCACCGGCTGCAGCGAACGGTACAAACCCCAGCCCAGCAGGCCGAGCAGGAGGATGCCGGCGGCCCCGGCCAGCGCGCGTTTGCGGTGTGCGTTTGCCATGTTCTTCATTCCTTGTCCAACTCGACCACGTAGGTCGCGCCGCGCGCATGCTCGGCCAGACGCTCGGGCATGCCGGCGGTGCCGAGCAGGCGCGCCAGCGCCAGCACGTAGTCATGGGCGGCCTGGGCCCGCTCGAGGGCGGTCTTGGTCAGGTTCAGCGAAGCGTCGCTGACGTCGGCGGTGGCGGCCTGGCCATTCTTGAACGAGACCTGGGCCAGGCGCAGGGTTTCCTGGGCCAGCTCGATCGCCGACCCCATTGCCAGGTAACGCTGGCGGGCATCCTCCATCGCGCGCCACTGGCTCTCGGCCAGGGTCGGGATGTCGCGCCCGGCCTGCTCGGCGGCCACCTCGACGCGCTGCTGCTCGAGGCGGGCCGCGGCGCCCAGCCTGGCGCGGTCGATGCGGTCGACCAGGGGCACGCTCAGGGCCACCCCCACCAGCCAGTTGGCGCGCGCCGTGCCGCCGCGGTTCAGGTTGTAGTTGGCGACCCCGATCACGGTGGGGCTGAAGGCCTGGCCCTGCAGCTTGAGACTGGCGGCCGCCTGCCGGCGCTTGCTCGCGATCTGCTTCCAGGCCGCGTTCGAGGCCAGCGCCGCATCGACGAAGGACGCCAGCGAGCCGACCGCGCGCTCGTGCACGAACAAGGGCGTGGCCGGCACCACCTCCTGCTCTTCGGCCAGCAGGCGGCGCAGCGCCAGTCCGGCCACTTCCAGGTCGCTGGCGGCCTTGGCGGCTTCGCGCTGCGCATTGTCGACCGCGACGTCGGCCTTCAGGCGCTCGACTTTCGCGATCAAGCCGGTGCGCTCGAGCTTGCGCGCCATTTGCTGGTGCTCGCGGGCCACCTTCACGGCGGCGGCGCGCAGCCGGCTGGCCTTGCGCGCCAGCTGCACATCGAAATAGCGCTGCGCCAGCTGCAGCGCGGCCTCGTCCTGCGCGCTTTGCAGCGCGGCGCCGGCTTCGTCGGCGCGGCCCGCGGCCACCTCCTTCAGCGCCTGCAGGCGGCCGCCGGTATAGAGCGGCCAGACCGACCCCAGGCCCAGCGAACGGACATTGACGACGCGCTGCGCCTCGATGGTGTCGGGGATCTCGGGCAAGCTCAGGCCCGGCAGCGGCGGCAACAGCTCCAGCACCGGCGCCAGGCCCGGCTCCAACGCCTGCGTGATGCGGCTGGTGTCGACGCTGAGCGCGGTCGAGACGCGCCCGACGAAGCCGTTCAGGCGCAGGTCCGGGGCGTCGATGCGGCGCAGGGCCTGGGCCTGCAATTGCCTGGCGCGGTAGTCGAGGTCGGCACCCTGCACCGCGCCGGCGCGCTGGTTCAGCCGTTGCAATGCCTGGCCATATTCGAGAGGCGTGCCGTCCTGGGCCGGCGCCGGCGCGGCGACGAGCAATGCCGCCGCCGCGCCGGCCAGCATGAAGATACGAGGCATGGTCGGCTTCACCCGCCCTCCCTGTCGCGTGTGTGTTGTATGTACGACAATCATACAGCCGATTTGCTGAGTTCGGCCACACGCGATGCAGGCATCCGGCAGGGGGAATACGGCGGCAGGAAGGACAGGGCCGGCCGCTCAGCCGGCCAGGCGCACTTCGATGCGCTCGACCACCCGGTGCACGTCTTCGGGCGGCACCGGCGGGCTGAAGAAGTAGCCCTGGCCGATGTGGCAACCGTGGGCCAGCAGCCAGTTCATCTGCTCCCGGGTTTCCACGCCTTCGGCGACGACGCTCATCTTCAACGCATTTCCCATGACGACAATGGCCTGGGTCAGCTTTTCAGCATTCGCATCCTGCAACATGCTGCGGATGAAGGACTGGTCGATCTTGAGGCACTGGAGCGGCAACTGGCGCAGGTAACTCAAGGAGGAAAAACCGGTGCCGAAGTCGTCCAGCAAGGTGGCGATGCCGGCATCGTTCAGGGCCCGCAACACGTTCCGGGTCTCGTCGAGCTGGCGCATGAAACAGGATTCGGTCACTTCGATCTCCAGGGCCGCCGCTGGAACCTGGTATTCGTCCAGCAGGTCGGCCAGGTAGCCGGTCAGGTTCGGCGACAGGATATCGGCGATCGACAGGTTGATGGCGATCGGCAGCTTGGCCAGGCCCTGGCGGCGCCACTGGGCCTGTTCCGCGATGACGCTGCGCATGACCCAGCGATCGATCCGGATGATCTGGTCGCTGTTCTCGGCAATCGGGATGAAGGAGCCCGGACTATTCTGGCCGCGGGTCGGATGATTCCATCGGACCAGCGCTTCCAGCGCCCACCACTTTATGGCTGACCAGGTCTACCTTGGGCTGGAACACCAGCGAGAGCTGGTTGCGCTCCACCGCTTCGTCGAGGTCGCGTTCGAGCAGGTAATGGTCGCGCTGGTTGGCCGCCATCGCCAGTTCGAACACGACGCTGCGGCTGCGCCCGCGGGATTTGGCCTGGTACAGCGCCAGGTCCGCGTGCCGCAGCAGTTCGCTGAACGTACGGCCATGCCCGGGCGGGATTGCTATGCCGACCGAAATTCCCAGCCGGACTTGCTGCCCGCGGATGTCGAAGGGCATGGCGACCGCCTGGTGCAGGCGTTCGGCAAAGGTCAGGGCGGTGGCGGCGCTCGGGTGCGGAATCCGCAGCAACAGCATGAATTCGTCGCCGCCCAGGCGCGCCAGCAGGTCGAATTCCCGCATCACCGCCTTCAGTCTCAGGCTCAATTGCTGCAGCACCTGGTCGCCTGTTTCGTGGCCATAGGTGTCGTTGATCTTCTTGAAGTGGTCCAGGTCGAGCAGCATCAGCGCGGTATCGTATTGGCTGTCTTACAGGCGCCGCGACACTTCGTCTTCCATGGCCCGGCGGTTGTACAGCCCGGTGAGATGGTCGTGGTGGGCGCGCCAGTGCAGGGTCTCCTGCATTTTCCGGTTGACCTGCAGCTTGTTCACCTCGCACAACATCCGCAGCAGGTCCTGCAGTGCCTCGGCATCGGTATCCATCCAGGGGTCGGAATGGCCCAGCACGGACTCCTGCCACACGGCGAAGGACCGGCGCGGCTCCAGGCGCACGCGGCCATCGGGAAGCGCCACCATCTCCTTGGCGGGCTCTCCGCCCCAGCGCACCTGCTGCACGACTTCCTGCCGGGTCATGAAGCAAAAGATGATGTCCTCGTCATACCGCTGCGCCAGCAGCAGGCCCGCGGCTTCCGGCAGGAAGCGCAGTGCATGTTTTCCCGAGGCCAGCAGGTCGTCGCGCATGAATACCTGCGGCGTGAGGTTGCGCGGGTCCAGGCGCGTTCCGACCTCGTCGAGGATCTGGTGCGTGGCGCCCTGCCGCTTGCCCGGTCCCCCGACGAAGCCGAGCGTACCGATCCGCACCCCCATGCTGTTGGCATTGAATGCCGGCAACAACCTGGGCAACCAGAGTTCCAGCAGGTTCGGAATGCCGCCGTCCCGAATCGATGCGTGATGAAACTCGTTGAGCAAATGGTCCAGCTTCAGGCGGCGCTGTACCGTCTCCAGGCGGGACAGGGTCTCGATGCGCATGTTGACGATTTCCGCCAGCAACTTCGATAGCTGGCGCATGCCCTTCCCGAGTTGAAGCGGAGGCGTCCTGGGCCGATGGTGATGGCAGGCGACCAGGCCCCACAGCTTGCCGTCGAAGACGATCGACAAGGTCATGGTGGCGCGCACGCCCATGTTGCGAAGGTAGACCAGGTGTACCGGGGACAAGCCGCGCAAGATGCAGTGGCTCTGGTCGAGCAGCTCCCCGCTGGGTAGGACGGACGGAAACAGCGCATCCGTCGCGGCCTCGACATCCGCCAGCACGCGCAACTTGTTGCTCAGGTAGAGCCTGCGCGCCTGGCTGGGGACGTCGGACGCGGGAAAGCGCAATCCCAGGTATTTCTGCTGATGGCCCTTGCCGGTATGCTCGGCCACGATCTCACCGCAGCCGTCGGGAAGGAAGCGATAGATCATCACACGGTCGAAACCGCTGATTTCCTGGATCACCTTCACGCATTCGCGAAAGAAGGCCTTGAGTGCCTTGGCACGGCGCAGGCGGCCGATCACTTCGCCGAACTCGGCAAAGATCTGGTTCTGCCGCAGCAAGTCATCCGCGCAGGCAGTGACCGGCAGCCATTCGAGTACCGCCACCGTTCCGCTTCGGTGGCCGAGGCATTCCCATTGCGGCCCGGCCGCCCTGCCCTGCCGGCGGCGGGTGCGCTCGAAGCGCGGACGCCAGGGCAAGGCGACGAGATGCGTGGCGGGCAGCGATGCAATATCGGGGGCAGCGGCACCGGCGTCGACCCAGTCGGACAGCGGTTGCGAGAGGAGCGCGGCGGCATCCTGCAGCCCGGGCCAATGCCGTACGATGCCGTCGGAGACCTGGACGATGCAGCGGCTCGCCAGGTCCACCGCCATCGGGAAGCCGTAGGACTGTACGGTGCCCAGCAGATGGATCGGCTCCTGCGCACAGGATTGTTCCAGTTCCGCCGGAATGGTGTCGTCATGCACGCCCGGCCCCATGCTCTGCCGCCTCTTACATCGAAGACAACGGAACTAAGACCTGCGGCGAGGTCATTGGTTCCGGCGTGCTGCCCTTACTTGCGTTCGGATGCCGACTTGTCGCGGGTCACGCGGAACTCCGAATCGCGCGCCCAGTTCGGCCAGGCCGTCGAATTGGCCAGCTCGGCGCCGACGGCGTACAGCACTTCGAGGTCGCGCGCCATGCCGGTGAAGGTCCAGGCAGGGTCGAATGCATCCGATGGCTGGTGGTAGTTCTTCTCGGTGTAGGCCGCTTCGTCGGCCAGGCCCGCCTGCGTACCGCCCTCGACCCAGTCCTTGCCCGAGCCGAAGGAGATCGCCGGAACGCCGCGCTTGGCGAAGGGGAAGTGGTCGGAACGGAAGAAGTAGCCCGCTTCCGGCTTCGGATCCGGCGACAGGCGCATGTCCCAGCCCTTGGCCTTGGCCACCAGGCGGTCCAGCAGGTCGAGCTTGGCGCTACCCGAGATGTTGAAGTCGCGCGACGGGCCGCGCGGGCTGAGCGCGTCCATGTTGATCACGCCCACCGTCGAGGCCAGCGGGTACAGCGGGTTCGACGCGTAGTATTCGGAGCCGAGCAGGCCCTTCTCTTCCGCGGTGACCGCCAGGAACACGACGCTGCGCTGCGGCGCCGGCTGCTTGCCGTAGGCGCGCGCCAGTTCCAGCATCGCCGCGATGCCGGTCGCGTTGTCGATCGCGCCGTTATAGATCTTGTCGCCCTTGGCGTCGGGCTGGCCGATGCCGAGGTGGTCCCAGTGGCCGCTGTAGATCACGACCTGCTGCGGATGCTTGCTGCCTTCGCGGATCGCGACCACGTTCTTCGACTTGATGACCTGGGCGTCGGTCGCGTAGTCGGCCGACAGGCTGACGCCCTTGAGCTCGACCGGCTTGAAGGCGCGCGTCTGGGCCTGCTTCTTGAGCGCCTCGAAATCCAGGCCGGCCGACTTGAACATGGCGGCCGCGATGTCGCGCTGGATCCAGGCTTCCATCGGCGCGTGCGACTTGCGCGGTTCCTTGCGCACCACGTCGTACATCACGTTGGTATTCGAGTTCTGCACCGTCGGCCAGCCGTAGGAGGCCGGGGCGGTCTCGTGCACGATGATGGTGCCGAGCGCGCCGCGCCGCGCCATCTCTTCGTACTTGTAGGTCCAGCGGCCGTAATAGGTCATCGCCTTGCCGCCGAACTCGCCCTGCCCGGTCTCGAAGTCCGGATCGTTGATCAGGACCACCGCCAGCTTGCCCTTCAGGTCCATGCCCTTGAAATCGTCCCACTTGCGTTCCGGGGCAGTGACGCCGTAGCCGACGAAGACCAGCGGCGCGTTCTTGAACGAGACCTGTTGCAGGCCGCTCATCGAGGCGCGTACGGCCATGTCCGGCCCCTGTTTCAGTTCGCGGCTGGCGCCGCCTTCGGCGAGGGTCAGCTTGACCGGCCCCTTGATCTCGAAACGGCCGAGCGGCACGTCCTGGGTCCAGGCGCGCTTGCCCTTGACGAGGTCGCCGCCCGGCTGGAGGCCGGCAGCCTTGAATTGCTGGATCAGGTAATCGACGGTCTTGGTTTCGCCCGCGGTGTTGGGGCCGCGGCCTTCGAATTCGTCCGAAGACAGGACCTTCACGTCCTGCGCCAGGCGCTTGGGATCGAACTTCGGCGCTCCGGCCGCGTGCGCACCTGCCGCGGCAAGGCCCATCAGAACAAGCGTAAGGTGTTTCAAGGCAGTCTCCATAGTAGTAATGAACAGCATGATGACGGTAGCACAGGCGGCAAAATGCTTCAGCCCGGCACGCGCTCGAGCACGAATTCCGCGCGTGGCTTGTCGTGCCTGTCCAGGCGGTAGGTCAGCACGCTTCCATCCTGGCTGAGGCTGACGGTCCAGACATTGGTCTCGGCGCCGGGAACGAGCCTGGCGGTATAGGCATCGGCGCGGAAGGCCTGCGAGCGGGCCGACCCGCCCTCTTTCGCCAAACCGCCGTACATGGTCACCGCATCGGGCGTGCCGTCCGCGTGGCGATGATCGTGGCGCAGCTCCAGTCCCGCTGCCGGCCGGGTGAAGATCCAGGTACGCGAACGGTCCGTGCCGACCTGCACCGGCATGCGTACTTCGTTCGCCGAACACAGCACCTGGATGGAGATCTTCTTGCCGGCGAATTCGCTGTTGGGGTCGACCGCATACGACAGGCCGCCTTCGAAACGCTGGCCGCACATGCCCTGGAGCGTGGCCATGAACTGGTCGCGCATGTCGGTGGGCGCGGGCGCGGCGGCGCAGCCGGCAAGCAGGCCAGCGGCGGCGAAGCTGGTCAACAAGGATCGCATGGTGCTCCGTGAACGATTAACAAAACGCAAGAGTAGCACAGCAGCCCGGCAGCAAACACCGGCCCGGCGCTTCTGCCGAATGCGGTTCGCCGCCTCAAAGTTACGGTTCAGAACCCGGCAATGAATCGATATTGAACCGACAGAATCGATTCGCTCATCATGCCTTTTTCATGGGGGGCGCGACTGCATGGCCGCGCGCGGATGCGATAATGTCCGGCCCACCATTGCGGAGAATGCCATGCCCCACATTGCCGGTATCGACCACGTCCAGGTCGCCATCCCGCCCGGCGCCGACGAGCAGGCGCGCGCCTTCTATGGCGGCATCCTCGGCCTGCCTGAAATCCCCAAGCCGGCGTCGCTGAACGCTTCCGGCGGCCTGTGGTTCCAGACCGGCGCCAGCCAACTGCACATCGGCGGCCAGGCCGGCTTCATCGCCGCCAAGAAGGCGCACCCGGCCTTCGTCGTCGCGGATTTCGCGGCCTATTGCGCGCTGCTGCGCGAACGCGGCGTGGAGGTGCGCGAGGAGGTCCAGGTGAACGGCCGGCGCCGTGCGGGTATCGAGGATCCGTTCGGCAACCGGATCGAACTCATCGCAACTACCGTGGCGTGATACCCGACAGCCCATGAAGATGCGCAAAAAAACGATGTTGCCGTCGAAGATCTGCGTGCAGTGCGGCCTCCCCTTCAGTTGGCGCAAGAAGTGGGAACGCGATTGGGAGCAGGTGAAATATTGCTCCCAGCGTTGCCGGCGCACGGCCGCCGCGCCGACCCACGCGGAGCCGTCCGCAGCTTAGGCTATTCGAGGGATTGCACATTTGAAATAAATAATGATGTGCGTAAGTTTTTACGGTCCGCCCACCATTAGAATACATGCGTATGGGATACCGGATCGATACGCAGGTGAGCAGTTTCACCGACCTCTTGCTGGACGCCGTCTGCGTCGTCGACGCCGGCGGCAAGTTCGTGTTCGTCAGTGCCGCCGCCGAGCGCATCTTCGGTTACACCCAGCATGAAATGGTCGGCAAGGCGGTAGCCGACCTGGTGCTGCCCGAGGATCGCGAGCGCACCCTGGCGGCCGCCCGGGCCGTGATGGATGGCCGGTCCCATATCCACTTCGAGAACCGCTACCTGCGCAAGGACGGCAGCATCGTGCATGTCATGTGGTCGGCGCGCTGGTCGGAAGCCGACCAGGTACGGGTGGCGATTGCGCGCGACGTCACCGAACTGAAGCAGGCGCAGGCTGTGCAGGCCGCCCTGTATGCGCTGTCGGAAGCCGCCCACGTCAACGAAGACCTGGCCGGCCTGTTCCAGCGCAGTCACGAGATCATTGGCGGGCTGCTGCCCGCAGCCGGGTGTGCCGTGGTCCTGCGCGATGGGCCGGGCGAGAGCCTGCGCTTCGCCTACCGGGTCAGCGATATCGGACTCGAAACGCCGATGCGCCTGTTATGCGAAGCGGTGCTGTCCAGACAGGCGCCGATGCTGCTGGCGCCGTCGAGCGAGGCTGACGGAGCGCCGCCGGCGCCCGGCGTGTCGATGCTGGCGGTGCCTTTGCCAGCCGGCCAGAGCACGCTCGGCGTGCTGGTCCTGCACAGCGGGAACGACGGCCGGGCCTACGGCGCCCAGGAACGCAGCCTGCTGCTGTTCGTGGCCAACCAGCTTGCCGCCGCCATCCAGCGCAAGCAGCTGCAGGCGGGCATGCTCTTCATGGCGATGCACGACGAACTCACGCATCTGCCCAACCGGCGCCTGTTCCACGACCGCCTCGGCACGGCGCTGGCACGCGCCCAGCGCCAGCACACCAGGCTGGCCCTGTTGTTCATCGACCTGAACCGTTTCAAGCAAGTGAACGACCAGCATGGCCACCTGGCCGGCGACCGCTTGCTGCAGCAGGTGGCGCGCCGCATCGCCGCCTGCGTGCGCGATAGCGATACCCTCGCGCGCCTGGGCGGCGACGAGTTCGTGGCCTTGTTGGAGAACGTCAGCTCGCGCGAAGACGCGGCGCCGGTCGTCGACAAGATCCGCGAGGCGCTGTCCCAGGCTTTCGACCTGGGCGACGGACTCGTCCTGACGGCGTCCGCCAGCATCGGCGTGGCCCATTATCCCGAGCATGGCGACAGCATCCAGGAACTCATGTCGCGCGCAGACCAGGAGATGTACGGGGCCAAGCAGGCCCCGTCCGGCGCGCCGGCAACAGCGGCTACGCCGGACTGAACTCCCTTACCAGAAGATCACGCGGTCTTTCGGCTCCAGGTACATCTTGTCGCCCGGCTTGACCTCGAAGGCCTCGTAGAAGCCCGGGTGGTTGCGCAGGCTGCCGTTGACGCGGAATTCCGACGGCGAGTGCGGGTCGGTCTTGACCTGCGAGATCAGCGCCGCGTCGCGCGCCTTGCCCTTGCGTGCCTGCGACAGGCCCATGAACAGGCGCTGCTCGGCGGTGAAGCCGTCGATCACCGGGCCCGGCTTGCCTTTCAGGTAGATCTTGTAGGCGCGGCTGGCCATGATGGCGCCGGCATTGTCGGCGATGTTCTCGCCCAGGGTCAGCTCGCCGTTCAGGTTGTAGCCCGGCAGCGGGCTATAGCCGGCGTACTGGGCCACCAGCACCTTGCCGCGCGCCGCGAATTTCTCGGCGTCTTCCTTGGTCCACCAGTTACGCAGGTTGCCGTCGCCGTCGTACTGCGAACCCTTGTCGTCGAAGGCGTGGCTGATCTCGTGGCCGATCGAAATGCCGACCGAACCGTAGTTGACCGCCGGCTCGGCGTTGGCGTCGTACAGCGGATACTGCAGGCGCGCCGCCGGGAACACGACTTCGTTCAGGGTCGGGCTGTAATAAGCGTTGACGGTCTGCGGCGACATGCTCCACACCGTGCGGTCGACCGGCTTGCCGAGGCGGTTGACCATGTAGTCGTGGCCGAACTCGCGCGCGCGCAGCACGTTGCCCACCAGGTCGCCGCGCACGATCTTCAGCTTGGTGTAGTCGCGCCACTTGTCCGGGTAGCCGATCTTGACGTTGATCTTGGCCAGCTTGGCATGGGCCTGCTTCTTGGTCTCCGGCGACATCCATTCGAGCTGGTCGATGCCTTCGGCGAACGCGGTGATGAAGTTCTTCGCCATGTCCTGCACCTGCTGCTTGCGCTCGGCCGGGAAATGACGGGTGACGTATTCCTTGCCCACCACTTCGCTCAGGGTGCGGTTGACTTCGGCGATCGCGCGCTTCTCGAGCGGACGGTTTTCCTTGGAACCGGACAGCACGGCGCCGCGGAAGGCGAAGCTCTCGTCGACGAAGGCCTGCGACAGGTAGGGCGCGTAGGCGCTCAGCATGCGGAATTCGAAGTAGGACTTCCAGGTCTCGACCGGGGTCGCGGCGATCAGCTTGTCGAGGCCTTCCAGGTAGGACGGCTGGCTGACGATCACCGATTCGACCTTGCCGGCGCCGGTGCCCTTCAGGTAGGTGTCCCAGTCGAAGCCCGGGGCCAGGGCGCGCAGCTCGGCCAGGGTCTTCTTGTTGTAGCGCTTGACCGGATCGCGGTTCTCGACCTTGGTCCACTGGATGCGCGCGATTTCGGTTTCCAGCGCCAGGATCTGCTGCGCCTTGGCGGCGGCGTCCTGGTGGCCGGCCAGCGCCAGCATCTTCTCGATGTGGGCCTGGTACTTGGCGCGCGTGTCCTTCAGGCGCGCGTCGCTGTCCAGCAGGTAGTAGTCGCGGTCGGGCATGCCCAGGCCGGACTGCGAGATGCCGACCACGTAGCGGGTCGAATCCTTGTTGTCCTGGCCGACGCCCATGCCGATCGGGCCGCCGACGTCGATGCGCTCGAGGCGCGCCATCAGGGCCGCCATGCCGCGCTTGTCCTTCAGCGCCTGGATGCGGGCCAGTTCCGCCTTCAGCGGCGCCAGGCCGAGCTGGTCGCGGCGCGCCTGGTCGACGTAGCTGGTGTAGAGGTCACCGATCTTCTGGGCTTCCGAGCCGGCCTTGGCGTTCTTGTCGGCGGCGGATTCGGCGATGATGGCGCTGATCTGCTGCTCCACCTTTTCCTGGGCGATGTTGAAGGCGCCCCAGCTGGAACGGTCCGACGGAATGTCGACGTCCTTCAGCCAGGTTCCCTGGGTGTAGCGGAAGAAGTCGTCCTGCGCGCGCACGTTGCGGTCCATCGCCGCAACTTCGATGCCGGATACCGCGCCCGCCGCCGCCGCCGACGGCGCTGCGGTGTTGGCGGCGGTCCCGTCATGGGCGCCGGCCTGGGACGCTACTGCAAACAGCCCCGCGATCAAAGTGCTGCACAGGCTACGTTTCATCTCTCTCTCCAGATTGTTGGTGTTAGGAACCGAACGATCCTAATCCAACTGGAGGAGCAATGCCAAGGGCATTTTTGTATGCATGTTGTTTCAGAGCGCCTGTCAATACGGGCTTCCTGGCCGATCGCGCTACTTTCCGCGCACCACCTGCAGCTTCACTTTCCTGCCCTGGCGGTAGGTGTAGAGCGTCATCGCGGCGTCGCGCAGGTCGCCCTTGGGGTCGAAGGCGATGGTGCCGGTGACGCCTTCGTGCCGGAGCGCGGCCAGCGCCGGCAGGAAGCGGGCCGGCTCGGTGGATTGCGCCTTCTGCATGGCGCCGGCGAACACCATCACCGCATCGTAGGCATAGGGCGCATAGGTCTCGACCGGGCTGCCGTAGCGCCGGCGGAAGCGCTCGGTGAAGGCGGTGTAGGCCGCCTCCTGGGCGCCGCTGACGCCGCCCGCTACCGCGCAAAAGACCTTGTCGTCGCCCAGCGCATCGCCGGCCAGCAAGGGCAGCTTTTCCGAGCAGACGCCGTCGCCGGACACGAGTCTGGCCTGCACGCCCAGGGTCTTCATCTGCTTGAGCATGGGACCGGCCACCGCATCCATGCCGCCGTAGAAGATCACGTCCGGCTTGTGGGCGCGGACCTGGGTCAGGATGGCGCTGAAGTCGGTCGCCTTGTCGTGGGTGAACTGGCGGCTGACGATGGTCGCGCCGCCGCTGCTGCGCACCTGGCGCGCGAACTGGTCGGCCAGGCCCTGGCCGAAGGCGGTGCGGTCGTCGATCACCGCGATCCGCTTCGCCTTGAGGGTGCCGAGCGCATAGCGCGCCAGGGTGCGCCCGATCAACTCGTCGTTGGCCACCACCCGGAATGCGGTCTTGTAGCCCTGGCTGGTGTAGACCGGGGTGGTGGCGGCCGGCGAGATCTGCGGGATGCCGGCGCCGGCGTAGATCTTCGAGGCCGGCACGGTCGGCCCCGAGTTCAGGTGGCCGACCACGCCCGCGACGCGCGCATCGACCAGCTTCTGGGCCACCGCGGTTCCCGTCTTCGGGTCGCTGGCGTCGTCTTCGGCCTGCAGCACCCATTTGATCTTCTTGCCGCCGATGACGATGCCCTTGGCGTTCAGGTCGTCGATGGCCATGCGCGCGCCGTTCTCGATGTCCTTGCCCTGGTGGGCGCCGGGGCCGGACAGCGGCGAGGCGGTGCCGATCCTGACTTCGGTCTGGGCGCCGGCCGGCGCGGCCAGCAGGAGCGTGGAGACGAGGACGGACAAGGCAGGTGCAGGACGCATGGCAGGCTTTCTCGAATGGATGCGTCGATTGTACTGCCGTGCCCGCGCGGCACCAAGCGCGGGCACGGCGCTGGTGGGTGAAGGAGCTCAGAGCGCCTTAGTGCAGTACTTCGGGCGTGCGCTTGATGACCAGCGCTTCGAGGTACTCGGCCGGCACCACCAGCGAATTGTCGCCGGCGACGTTCCAGCGTTCGAGCAGTTCGGTCAGGTCCTGCTCCAGCGCCTGCCGGCCGCCCGGGTCGAGTGCGGCGAAGGCCTTGTGCACCGGCCCGTAGTAATCGCGGAACACCTGGATCATGTGCGCCGCCGAGGCATAGCGGAAGTTGAAGATCCTGGGCTGGGCGCGGATGCTGGCCGCCTCGCTGCCGAACAGCTGGCGCAGGTAGTCCTGCTTGCCCCACATCGCCGGCGACACCAGACCGGCCGGCGGCGGCACATGGCGGCCGACCGTCTTGAACAGCTGGCCGATGAAGCCTTCCGGCGTCCAGCTGGCCAGGCCGATGCGCCCGCCCCCGCGCACCACCCGCATCATTTCGCCGGCACAGCGGGCGTGGTCGGGGGCGAACATCACCCCGAAGGTCGAGAGCGCAACGTCGAAACTGCCGTCGTAGAAGGGCAGCGCCTCGGCGTCGGCCTCGCGGAACTCGACGTGCAAGCCTTCGGCGGCGGCGCGCGCCCGGCCTTTCTCGAGCAGCGCGGGCACGTAGTCGGTCGAGGTCACGTGGGCGAAGCGGCGCGCGGCGGCCAGCGTGGCATTGCCGTTGCCGGCCGCGATGTCGATGACGCGCTCGCCGGCGCGGATGTCGGCCGCTTCGGCGAGCGACTCGCCGACGATCTGCAGCGTCACCCCGATGATGGCAAAGTCGCCGCTGGCCCAGGTGGCCTGCTGGCGCTGCTTGATGGCCGCGTAGTCCGGCGTTGCGGCGGAGCCGGCATCGGGCGGCTGGCGCGGCGAGGGTGTGGAAGGTCTGGCTTGGCTCATGACAGGTCTCCTCGGAAATACCCGGCAACGGGTGCATGCCTGGACGCACAGGGAGAAGCAGGAAGCGGCAGCACCCTGCCGGCTCCTTCAGCTTATGCCGCCTGCGCCGGAAGTCCACCCCGGACGCGCGGGTTGGAGCGGGCGCGGCGGGCTGCGCACGACCGCTGGGCGTCGGTGCGCCGGGGTTCCGGAAGCGGCGATATACTGGGTTCATAGCCTGATCGACATGTGGGCAGGCCCGCATGCGGTCGCCGCTCCATGCCTTGTTTCCCGGCCGCTATTCCGGCGCGCCGCGGAAGACACTCATCATTCACTACTGACAGGGGGTAGCATGCCAACAACCTGGATTCTTTCGGCCAACGCCGGCCGTGCGCGCTTCTTTTCGGAGTCGGATCCGGCAGAGCCGCTGCAGGAAATCGAAGACATGGTCAGCTCCGCTGCGCAGCTGCGCACGGTGGATACGGAAACCGACCGGCTCGGCCCGACCGCGGCCGCCGGCAGCCGGCACGCCATCGGCGGCAACGAGGGGGCCGGCATGGCGCACAATGCCAAGGCCGGCGCACCCAACAAGCAGTACCAGCCGGCGCAGACGCCCGACCAGCACGCGGCCGACCTGTTCGCAAAGGACATTGCCACCTACCTGCTGAAAGCGCACAACGAAGGCCGCTATCAGCAGTTGACGATCTCGGCTTCGCCGGTTTTCCTGGGTGTCCTGCGCACCAAGCTGGACCCGCAAGTCCAGAAGCTGGTCAAGTCCGAGTTCAACAAGGACTATACGCACTCGAACGCGCAGCAGCTGCGCGAACAGCTGCACGCCCATCAGGCCAAGGCCGAGTAAGCCGGCACTGCCCGCCCGGGGCGACCGTACGCCAGCCGCGGCTGGCGTTTTTTCGTTCAGAGCGCGGCGGCGCGCGGCCGGCCCGGCTCCCGGGCGCAGATCTGGTTGCGCCCGCCCTGCTTGGCCGCGTACAGCAGCGCATCGGCGCGCAGGAACAGTTCGTTCTCGCTTCGGCATTCGGGATAGGACGCCACCCCGCCGCTGAAGGAAAAGTGGCGCAGGTCGCCGGGCCCGACCTCGAAGGGAATCGCGCCGAAGGCCAGGCGCATGGCGTCCAGGCGGCGCCGGCCCTCTTCCTGCGTGCAATTCCAGAACACCACGACGAATTCCTCGCCGCCGAAGCGGCTGAGCAGGTCGGACTCGCTCACGTGCGAGGCCAGGATCAGCGACAGGCGCTTGATGACGATGTCGCCGAAGTGGTGCCCCCAGGTGTCGTTGATGGTCTTGAACTTGTCAATGTCGAGCACGCCGAAGGCCAGCGGGCAGCCTTCCTGGGCGGCGCGCCGGATCAGGTCCTGCGTCTTCTTCTGCAGCCCGACCTTGTTGAGCAGGCCGGTGGCGCGGTCCTTGCCGATCAGGTCCTTGTTGGTGCGGATCTTGTTGGCGCGGCTGACCAGCTGGGCTTCCAGCAATCCATGTTCGCAATTCGCCAGCACGGCGTCGAAGCCGTCCGCCAGCGCGCGCCGCGTCAGGGCGGTGTCCGCGCGGCACTGCAGCAAGGCGATCTCGCGCACCGGGTCGGCTTCGATGTTCTTCTGCAGCACCCGGACGATGGCGTCGGTGCGCGCGTATTCGCTGTCGGTCACCAGCACCAGGTCGGGCTGCAGCTCCCTGACCCGCAGGTGCAGGGTGGTGGCATCGGGATGGCGGATCACTTCGACTCCGCGCGCCAGCAGCGCCGCATCGTCCAGTCCGGGCACCTCGCCGAGCACCACCATGCGCACCAGGTCGCCGCGCTTCTTCTGCACGAACAGCTTGAACAGCTTGTCGACGAACACGTCGTTGGGGATCGGCTTTTCGGCATACGCCAGGCAATGGCTGTCGACCAGGCGCTGCTGCAGCAGGAAACGGCTGCCCTGGCGCGCGCTCTGCAGGTAGACGTAGCTGTGGTCGCCCGGCAGGCGTTGCAGCAGTTCGCCCAGCATCAGGGTGCGGCGCCCGTCCGGCATGTCGGCCTGCATGTTGTGCAGGGCGTCGAGGTCGATCACATACAGGTTGTCGCCGCCGTCGCCGGCCACCACCTCGACGAAGCGCGAGACATCGTCGAAGAACAGGATGTCGAAGTCATACTTATGGGCGTGCAGGAGCAGTTCAGCCCGGTTGTCCTTGATGAAGAAGCTCTGCGATAGCAGCAGGACATGGTTCCTGTACAGCGGCACGGCGTGCGTCATGGTTCCTCGACTTCCTTGCTGATTGCCTGACGGCTGCACGGTGTCGGTGCGCCGCCCTCCCCTCGATTCCAATGTTATATTTATTGCAGGAATCTCATTGTGTCGCTGTCTGTTCCAAAAGGCAAACTCTTTGGGGGCATCCAAAGGTTTGATGTCGCACAAACCACAGTGCGCCTGAGCCCGACGCGCGCGCCGCCGACGCCCCTGTCGTGGAGCCGCGGCGGCCGGGCTGCTTGTTGCGCTTGCTTACAGCGGCGTGCTTTGCAGGCCCCGGCGGCGCTGCTATAGTGAGTGGACGCTCCCGACGGATGCGCCACCCGCACGCATGGCCGCGACGTCGCGGCCGTCGCCGATCACGCTACCGACCATGCCGACCCTGCCCTACCGGGCGCGCTGCGCCTTGCCCCTTCTGTTCTCCCTGGCCGCCTGGCCTGGCGTGGCGACAGCCGTGCCGGCGCCGGCCTACGGCGCCGAACAGCTGGCCACCCTGGTCAATGCCTACCGCCTGGCGCCGGGCAGCTGCATGGGACGTTCGGCCGCGCCGGCCCGTGCGCTGGCGCCGCATCCGGCGCTGGCCCGGGTGCGCATCGGACCGGCCACCTTCACCGAAGTGGCGCTGGAACAAGCCGGCTATGCCGCCGAACGTGCCGTCTCGGTGAGCGTCAACGGTCCCCAAACGCCGGCGGACGCACTGGCGGTGCTGCAACAAAAGTACTGCAGCACCTTGCTCGACACCCGCTTCTCCGCAATCGGCAGTTACCGCGAGGGCAACGAATGGACCGTGATCCTGGCGCGTCCGGCGCCACCCCTGCCCAGCGACAGCTACCCCGACTGGCACGATGCCGGCCAGGCCATCCTGGCCGGGGTGAACGCTGCGCGCGCCAGCGCGCGCAGCTGTGGCACCCAGCAGTTCGGGCCGGCCCCGCCGGTGAGCTGGAACCCGCAGCTGGGCGAGGCCGCGCTGGCCCACAGCCGCGACATGGCGGCGCGCCGCTACTTCAGCCACCGCGCCAGGGACGGCACCCAGCCGGCCGACCGGGCGACGCGGGCCGGCTACGCCTGGCAGCGCGTGGGCGAAAACATTGCCTTCGGCCAGAGCACCCCTGGCGAAGCCGTGGCCGGCTGGCTCGACAGCCCCGGCCACTGCGCCAACATCATGAACCCCGGCTTTACCGAGATGGGCGCCGCCTATGGCGTGAGCGCCGACAAGCGCAGCGGGATCGTGTACTGGACCCAGGTGTTCGGCCGGCCGCGCTGAGTTCCGGCGCCGTCGCCCTGCTGTCCCTCGTCTGTCCCGTTGGCGTCCGGCTGGCGGGCGCTTCGACAGCCTGGTTCGGCTAGACTGGCAGGCACCGGAAACCGCCCCAGGGAACCCATGCCACCGCATCTCGGCCTCGTCTGCATTACCGCTTCGAAAGACGTCCGCTACCGCACGGTCACGCGCAAGCGCCTGCTCGAGCACAGCCTCGACGCCCAGCGCAAGCTGCTCGAAGACCTGTACCGCGACAACATCCAGACCTTCGACAATGCCATGCGCTATTGCGAGGCCGAGGGTATCCGCCTGTACCGCCTGCCTTCCTCGATCTTTCCCTTCGCCGACGAAGACATCGGCCGCGAGGTGCTGGCGCGCTTCGCCGCCACGCTGGGACGCTCGGGCCGGCGTGCGCTCGATCGCGGCATGCGCCTGGTAATGCATCCGGACCAGTTCGTGGTCCTGAATTCCGATTCGGAAGGGGTGGTGGCGAACAGCGTCAAGATCCTGCAGATGCACGCCGACATCATGGACCTGCTGGAGCAGCCGCGCTCACCCTGGGCCCTGCTCGAGATCCATGGCGGCAAGGGACAACGCGCCGACGCGCTGGTCGAGCGCATCGGCCTGCTGCCCGATGCGATCCGCTGCCGCCTGGGGCTGGAGAACGACGAGTATGCCTATGGCGCCGAGGAGATCCACGAGATCTGCATGCGCGCCGGCGTGCCGATGGTGTTCGACGCCCACCACCACGTGGTGCACGCCAAGCTGTCGAGCTACGAGGACCCGAGCGTGGGCGCCATGCTGCGCAAGGCGCGCGAGACCTGGGCCGATCCGGCCCAGCAGCTGGTGCATATCTCGAACGGCCGCGAAGGCTTCAACGACCGCCAGCATTCGGACCTGATCGCGGTGATGCCCTCGTCCTACCTGGCCGCGCCCTACATCGAGATCGAGGCCAAGCTCAAGGAAGAAGCGATCCGCGGCTTGCGCGGCTGGTCGGCATCGGCGCAATGACGCGCCAACCTGTAAGAGGCCCACTATGAAACCCGCTTCGCAAGTCCGCCGCCGCAGCCTGCCCAGGCAGGCGCCATGGCTGATCGGTTCGCTGGTCCTGCTGGCGCTGGCGGTGCTGCCCGCGACCAGCCACGCGGTCGAAGAACCCGCCTACACGACGGTCCAGACCTTCCCTGCATTCGAGATCCGGCAGTATGCCGGCTATGCCGTCGCCGAAGTGGTGGTGCCGGGTCCCGCAAGCGATGCCGGCAACCAGGCCTTTCCCATCCTGGCGGGCTACATCTTCGGCAAGAACAAGGGCGAGCGCAGGTTCGCCATGACCGCTCCCGTGACCCAGGCTGCCGCGCCGGTCAGGCTGGAGATGACGGCGCCGGTCACGCAGCGCGCCAGCCCGGAGGGCTTCCTGGTCCAGTTCGTGCTGCCCGCGGGGGTCAGCATGGCGAATGCGCCGGAACCCCTGGATTCCCGCGTCGTGTTGCGCGACGTACCGGCCAGGCGGGTCGCGGTTCTTCGCTATTCCGGCTTCTGGTCGGCATCGAACTACGACAAGCACCTGGCCAAGCTCCAGGATGCCTTGCGCGCGGCCGGCATCGCCTGGAAAGGCGAGCCGGTGCTGTCGCGTTACAACGCGCCGATGACGCCCTGGTTCATGCGGCGCAACGAGATCTGGCTCTACCTCGATTGAGCATGACGATGGACAGTCTTCCCGAGGGTTTCCATGCGCTGGTGATCGGTTCGTCTGGTGCGATCGGCGCGGCCTTCGTCGACCTGCTCGGCAATGCGCCGCGCTGCGCCTCGGTGCGCGGCCTGCACCGGCAGTCCATGCCGCCGCTCGACTTCGCCGACGAGGCCAGCATTGCGCAGGCGGCGCGCGCCCTCGAGGACGGCCCGCGCTACCACCTGGTCATCAATGCAGCCGGAGTGCTGCACGGCCCTGGGTTCACGCCGGAAAAACGGCTGGCCGACCTGAATTACCCGCAGATGCTGGCGACCTTCCAGGCGAACGCCTTCGGCCCGGCCCTGCTCATGCGCCACTTCACGCCGCTGCTGGCGAACGAACGCGCGATCATGGCCATGCTGTCGGCCAAGGTCGGCAGCATCGGCGACAACCGGCTGGGCGGCTGGTACAGCTACCGGGCGTCCAAGGCGGCCCTGAACATGATGGTCAGGACCGCCGCCATCGAACTCGCCCGCAGCCGGAAGGAGGCCGTGCTGGTCGCGCTGCATCCGGGAACGGTCGCTTCGTCCCTGTCGCGCCCGTTCCGGGGCGACAGCATCGGACGGCCCGCGCGCGACGCCGCCGCCGACATGTTGCGGGTGCTCGATGCGCTGACGCCCGCCGACAGCGGCACGTTCAAGGCCTACGACGGCAGCGCGCTTCCCTGGTAGCCATCGTCGCCATGCCCGCGTTTTTCGAGCCAGGGCAGGACGATCGCCAGCAGCGCTTCGGGCGCCTCGATCGGCAGCATGTGGCCGCTGTCTTCGACGACGGCAAGCTCCGAACCGGGGATCCCGGCATGCAGCTCTTCGGATTCCTCGCGCGAACGCAGCCGGTCCTGTCCCGCCGCGACGATCAGGGTCGGGCAGCGGATCTCGTGCAGCCGGTCGATGTCGCCCGCGCGCACGATGGCCGACTGGCGCCGGAACACCTTGCCGCCGAGGCGCACGCCCATGGCGCGTACGCGCTCGACCAGCGCCTCGTTGCCGGCCTGCTTCGGGTGCAGCGAGGTGGCGATCGCGGTCTTGCTCAGGCCCGAGAACGCAACCGAGGCGGCGGCCTTGCCGACCGTGCCGCGGCTCTGGCGCAGCGAAGGCGTATCGGGGCGGGTGGAGGTGGCGATCAGCACCAGCGCGCGCACCCGCTCGGGCGCCAGGCGCGCGATCTCGCGGGCGACGTAGCCGCCCATCGAGAAACCGACCAGGATGAAGTGCGGCGGCGCATCGGCCAGCGCGCGGCCGGCCATCGCTTCGATGGAAGTATCGTGGCGCAGGTCGGCGTGCACCACGGGCCCGAACTTGCCGAGCGCCTCACGCACGTCGTCCCAGAGCGTTTCGTCGGCCATGTAGCCGGGTACGAGCAGGATGGACATCCTGCCATGATAGCAAAGGCCGGCAGGTACCCTGCGTCAGGTACCCTGCGTCAGGTATTGCGTGACTGCGCCTGCGACACGTTGCTGCCCGGCGGGACGCTCTGCGTCAACCAGACATTGCCGCCGATGGTCGAGCCGGCGCCCACCGTGATGCGGCCCAGCAGCGTGGCGCCGGCATAGATGACCACGTCGTCCTCGACGATCGGGTGGCGCGGCGCGCCCTTCACCAGGGCGCCGCTGGCATCCACCGGGAAGCGCTTGGCGCCCAGCGTCACCGCCTGGTACAGGCGTACGCGCTCGCCGATGATGGCGGTCTCGCCGATGACCACGCCGGTGCCGTGGTCGATGAAGAAGCTGCCGCCGATTTGCGCGGCCGGATGGATGTCGATGCCGGTGAGCGAATGGCCGATGTCGGCGATGAGGCGCGCCAGGAAAGGCACGCCGAGGCGGTGCAGGCAGTGCGCCAGGCGGTGATACAGGATGGCCAGGGTGCCGGGGTAGCACAGCATGATCTCGGCCACCGAACTGGCCGCCGGGTCGCCCGCCAGCGCGGCCTGCACGTCGGACACCAGCAGCGCACGCAGCGCCGGCAGGCTGGCGGCGAATTCGCGCGTGATCGCCTGCGCGCGCTCGGCCAGCCGGGCGTCGTCGGCTTCTTCGAACTGGGGCGAGAAGCGCAGGGCGCGCCGCACCTGCCCCACCAGCCGGTCGAGCGTCACGTTGAGGGTGTCGGCGACGAAGTAGTCGATGCTCTCGTCGTTGAGGTCAGGCCGCCCGTAATGGGTGGGAAACAGCGCCGCCGAGAGGCCGTCCACCACCTGGCCCAGCACCTCGCGCGAAGGCAGTTCGCGCACGCGGCCCTGGTGGCGGATGTTGTGGGTCGACTCGCGCGAGGTGCGTAGCGCGTCGATGATCGGGCCCAGGTGCCACTGCACCGAGCCGGAGGAGGTCGGGAAATCGCTGTTCATGCCCCCCAGCCTAAGCGCTTTTGCAGCGCCGGCGAACGATGTAGATCACAGATCGAAATGCAAAAACCATTGCGCCACATTGGTCATCGATACATTGAGCAACTTCATTACTCCTGGTTCACATTTTGCTCTATGTCAATGGACTGCGGTCTTCTCCAAGAGACCGTCGCCGACGAGGTGCAGCCCTGCCCCCTTCCGGGGCAGGCCGCGCCAGCATGGAAGTCCACCAGCCACCCGGGAGCAAACGTGTTCAAAGCCGTGTCCAGTGTCCGTGCCCAACTCCGCATCGCCTTTGCCTTCGTCATCCTCGTGTCCGCCATGGTGACCGCCGTCGCGGTCTGGCGCCTGCAGCTCATGTCCGGCGCAACCGAGGCGCTCACCCAGCGCCCGCTGATCAAGGAGCGCCTGAGCTCGCATTGGCTGCTCAACACCTCGGTGTCGGCCAAGCGCACCGCCGCGGTCGCCCGCTCGAGCGATCCGGAATTGGCCAAGGCCTTCGCGGCCGAAAGCACCGAATCGAGCCGGCGCACCAGCGTGCTGCAGGAACAGGTCGGCGCACTGCTCGACACGGCGGAAGAAAAGGCCTTGTTCGGCGCGATCGTCGAAGCGCGCAGCCAGTACATCGCCAGCCGCGACCGGGTGATGAAGCTGAAGACCGACGGCCAGGCGGCCGAGGCGACCGCGCTGTATGAGCGCGCTTTCCTGCCGGCCACCCAGCTTTACCTGGACAAGGTGTCGGCGCTGCAGGCGCTGCAGCACAAGGCGATCGACGCCGGCGCCGCGGCGGTGCTGGACGACGCCCGCGCCAGCACCGCCATGCTGGTCTCCCTGTGGCTGCTGAGCCTGGCCGGCAGCATCGCCGCCTCGATGCTGTTCGCGCACACGCTGTTCCGGTGCCTGGGCGGCGAGCCGGCCGAGGCGGCGCGCGTGGCCGAGGAGATCGCGGCCGGCAAGCTGAACGTGCGGATCGACCTGCGCGCGGGCGACCAATCGAGCCTGCTGCACGCCCTGCGGCACATGCGCGACAGCCTGGCCGGCATCGTCGGCCAGGTCCGCGAAGGCACCGCCACCATCGGCGCCTCGGTGGATGCGATGGCCAGCGAAGCGCAGGAACTGTCGCGCCGTACCGAAAGCCAGGCGGCGGCCCTGGAGCAGACCGCCTCCTCCATGAACGAACTGGCGCACGCGGTCCAGCACAGCGCCGCCAGCGCCGAAGAAGCGAACGGGCTCGCGGTCACCGCCTCGACCGTGGCGCAGCAGGGCGGCGCGATGGTGGGCCAGCTGGTCGACACCATGGGCGCCATCAACGCCTCGTCGGCGCGCATCGTCGACATCATCGGGGTCATCGACGGCATCGCCTTCCAGACCAATATCCTGGCCCTGAATGCGGCGGTGGAAGCCGCGCGCGCCGGCGAGCAGGGGCGCGGCTTCGCGGTGGTGGCCGGCGAGGTACGCAACCTGGCCCAGCGTTCGGCGGCCGCGGCGAAGGAAATCAAGGAGCTGATCGACGACTCGACGCAGCGCGTGTCGCAGGGCGCCGACCTGGCCGGCCGCGCCGGTACGACCATGACCGGCATCGTCGAGAGCATCGGCCGGGTGACCGCGATCATGGGCGAGATCGTCGATTCGAGCAAAGAACAGTCCAGCGGCATCCAGCAGGTGCACCGCGCGGTGGCGGACATGGACGGCGTCACCCAGCAGAACGCGACCCTGGTGGAAGAATCGGCTGCCGCCACCGAGTCGATGAAGGAGCAGGCCGTGCGCCTGGGCCAGCTGGTGGCGGTGTTCGAGCTGGCCGAGCGGCCGGCACGCGCCGCGGCAGCCAAGCCGGCGCCACGCCCGGCCTCCCGCGTGGCCGGGCCGCGCAAGGCGGAAGCGCCAACCGACGCCACGCGCGCCGCCAGGGCGGCTGCGCCCTCGGCCAAACGCACGCCGGCGGCAGAGCCGGCCGGGCCCGCCAAACCCGTCGGCCGCCCTGCCCCGTCCGGTGCGACCCAGCGCAAGGCCGCGGAAGCGGAGTGGGAAGAGTTCTGAGATTGCCGGCCGGGCGATTCTGAAGCACCATAGCAATATCTTTATTGACGATCGAGTCCCGCATGAACCTGCCTTCCCACCAGCTGTCGATGACGGTCCTGATGACCCCGGACACGGCCAACTTTTCCGGTAACGTCCACGGCGGCACCATCCTGAAGCTGCTCGACCAGGTGGCCTATGCCTGCGCCAGCCGCTATGCCGGCCGCTACGTGGTGACGATGAGCGTCGACCAGGTGACTTTCCGCCAGCCGATCCACGTCGGCGAGCTGGTGACCTTCCTGGCCTCGGTGAACTATGCCGGACGCAGCTCGATGGAGATCGGCATCAAGGTGATCGCCGAGGACATCCGCTCGCAGGCGGTGCGCCACGTGAACAGCTGCTTCTTCACGATGGTGGCCGTGGACGACGGGCGCAAGCCGGTCGCGGTGCCGCCCCTGCAGCCATCGACGCCGGACGAACAGCGCCGCTTCGAGGAAGCCAAGGCGCGCAAGGCCGCCCGCCTGGAACTCGAACGCCGCTACGCCGAACGCGCCGCCGCGCGCGCCTGAACCGCCCCGGCCAAGCCTGCCGTGCGTCGGTGCACGCCGGGCTTGGCTACCATTGAAGCTCGACCATTCCCGGACACCCATATGAAAACTGCCTTGCTTGCACCGCTGATCGCGGCCCTGTTGCTCTCGTCCGCGCCCGCCGTCCGCGCCGCCGACCAGCCGGCAGGCGCCGCCGCCCCCCTCGCCACCATCCCCGCACTCGACGCGAAGCGCTACATGGGCACCTGGTACGAGATCGCAAAATTTCCGAATTCCTTCCAGAAGAAGTGCACCGGCTTCACCACCGCCACCTACAGCCTGCGCGAGGACGGCCGGGTCGACGTGGTCAACCGCTGCCGGCGCGCCGATGGCGGCACCGAGGTCGCCGAAGCCGTGGCGCGCCAGCTGGGCGGCCCCAGCTCACCGAAGCTGGAGGTGCGCTTCGCGCCGGCCTTCCTGTCCTGGCTGCCGATGGTCTGGGGCGACTACTGGGTGATCGACCTCGACCCGGACTACCAGCTGTCCGCGGTCAGCGAGCCCAAGCGGGAATACCTGTGGATCCTGTCGCGCACGCCGAAGGTCGAGCCGGCCGCGTACGAGGCCCTGCTGGGGCGCCTGGCCGCCAAGGGACTGGACATGAGCCGCCTGGTGCCGACCACACAGGCACAGTAAGGCCGGACGCGGAGATTTCGCAGAAGCACTACCGCCGCGGAAACGCTTGTGCTAGAATGCGAGCCCTTGGCCTGGTAGCTCAGTTGGTAGAGCAGAGGATTGAAAATCCTTGTGTCGGTGGTTCGATTCCGCCCCGGGCCACCAAGAACATACCTCACGAAACGCCAACCCTCACCGGTTGGCGTTTTTGTTTGTCGGACGAAAAGTCCTTGTGTCCGGTCGATTTCCGGTAGCCATCTCGACAACCAAGAGTTTCTCTTAAAGCCTTAATTTGGCCTGCGAACAGTAACTACCTTTAGTTTGTCGCCTCGGACGCATCCCAATCCGCCAGCCGCGCTTCGCCGGTCTGGTAGAACTGTTTTACTAATTTCACATACTCCAGAAAATCCGGGTTCTCGGTGGCCAACCGGTTGGCCATGTCCCAATCGATTTCGTCCCTTTCGCGGGCTGGAATCAAGACCTGACTTTCTGCTGGATTGTCGGCATCCAGTTTGATCAAGCCGATCCCGTGGGCAGCGAACAGCATTCGCAGTTCCTTGAGCGTGTCCTGGCCCTCGATCTCGGCAGCCACAAGATATCCGAAATTCGACCATGATGAGTTTGAAACAGACTGAAAGAAGCACTCACGGACGTTCGACCGGTTGATCAATAGCTTGACCTCGAACGACCACAACTTGGTGCGCTTGTCTGAATACTGATTTACGCAGTCCTTGATCTCTTGGTGCCAGTCGGCGCCCAGGTCCTCCATACCAACCAGGTCCGGATAGAGCCAACGGTTGCCATTGGGTCCACGTTTATTTGACGAACGTTTCTCATCGATGCGCTTTGAGTACACTCCAAACTCGGCCCACAGATAGGCGCTCAGCAACGGATACAGACCATGTTCCCCGATCTTTGCATCCTCTTTTCCGACCGGAGCAGCGACGCCGACGTTTTCCGCTGCTGCGACCTCAGCGCTGTCGGATTTCTCCGAGACGTAGTATTTGCGGGGGCGGCCTTCGGTAGTCTTGAGACGGGGATGCTTCTTCTGCAAGCGCGGGCGCTGTGAGCCAATTTCCGCCACCAACTGCTGCAGAAGGTCCGCGTCCGTCTCCAGCGCCTGGCTGCTGGCCTTCTTGGCGCTACACTCGTCCGGAAAGGTCGCGACAAGCCACTCGGCAATTTGTCGAGCGGAGAATTTCTCTTCAGGATGCGCGGTCAAGAAGTCGACGACCGCCTTGCCAAGGTTAAGAGCCATAGTGTTGTTCCTTTGGGTTCACTCGGCCATGGCCTTCAGCAACGCGTCTCGGGCGTCGGAGTAGAACTGGATGTCAATCTTGGTCGCCATGTCATCGGACAAGTCGACCAACTGGCGCCGACACGCCACCGGCATGAGTAATGAGGTCGCGCCTTTCTCAACGGCGATCTCAGCGATCGTGACCGCGTTGTGGACTGGTTCGATTGAGCCGCCGAGGTTGATCTCGCCAACGATGATCAAGCCGCCGCGAACGCTTCGCTTCAAGAGCGACGTGCATAAGGCCACCAACGAGGCCACGCCCAGCTTCGCGCCGGACTTGGCAGCGTCAAACGCCCGAAGCTGCACAGTAAACTCGTGCTGTCTGGGATCTTTGTCACCAACCAACTGCGTGGATCTGGCGTACAGATTCTGCTCGGCGAAGCCAATGCTCTCGCGGAACGCTGGAGGAATGGGTTTGTTGAGCACCTTCAAGCCATTCCCCGGGCCTTCATTGACCTCAATGCGGTAAAGCCCCGAGTTTTCTTCGCCACCACCTGGGCTAATAGACCACACCTGACCTGGCTCTAGCGGATCGCCGCCGATGCTATTTTCGCTTTGCAGCTCCGGCGTAGAAACGAACTTCTCGACCCCGTCCGCGCCCATGATGTAGCTGAAGTGAGTGTTCCTAAACTCTGCGGCACCAACTCTCTTCTGTTGCTCTTTGACTCGGCGCCGAACTTCCATGGCGATGCGAACCGCCCACTCCAGGTCTTCGTCCGGCACAGCGGCATCCGAGCTGGGATAGAGCAGCTTGAGCAAACCGCTGACTGTCTTGTTAATCGCATTCGTATCGCGGCCAGACAAGGCACCGCCAAAGAACACGCGGTTTTGCAATTCGCTCACGCGGCTCTGATTGCGGAGCTGGCTCCAGCACTCGGACAGGAAGTCGCTGACTAGGCCGAAGTGGTTGGTGACCAAGTCCTTGTTGATCTTGGGCACGTCCCAACCCGGCAGGAATGCGTGGATGCGGTCCATGAAGGCGGTGTCGTCCCGCATTTCTGGCGGCATCGGCCCAAAGAGGTGGCCGATGCGCTGCTGGTGCTCTACATCGACGTCGAAATTGCCTACCATCACGATGCTGCCATCGGCGCGAATGCTCTCTTTGCCTCGACTGAATTCACCGGACTCCATGTAGCCTTTCATGATGTTCACGCCATCCTTCTGGTCGAAGGAGATGCCCGACACCTCATCGAAGCAGACCACGTCGTATTGGCAAACCAAGCCCCTACGACCTCTGGCCGTGTTTTCCACGAACATCTTGGCAACGGTAGCTTTTCCGCCTGATACAAGGTGAGCGTAGGGCGAGACCTGCTGGAACAGATGGCTCTTACCGGTGCCGCGAGGCCCGAGTTCAACCAGGTTGTAGTTGCGCTCGACGAACGGCACCATGCGCAGTAGCAGCGCATTCTTCTGCCGCTCGTTCAAACCAGCGGGTTCAATCCCAATGGACCGGAGCAGAAACGACTTCCACTCCTCGCTCGTGAATTCGGCGCGCGCCTTGGACAGTGTCTCCAGCACGTCGCGTTTCGATAGCTGAATCTCCCGCAGGGAGGTGATCCCAAACGGACGCCCCTTGGCTTCCTGCGCGATTGCCACATCAAACGTCACGCCCAGCTCGGCATAGAAGCCTCCCGTCAGCATGCGTTCGTGTTGGTTCACCAGCTCGCTGCTGATCCGCACATCCGTCAGCCGCAGGCTCGGCAAACTTGCAACGTACTCGCCCTTGTTGTCGACACGCGCCGTCACGAGGTCAATGATCTTTACCTCGCCAGTCTCCAGAGCCTTTGCCTTGAACAGTTCCTCCTCGCCGGCCCGCACCGTGCGGGACTTGAGCTGGCGTTGAACAATCTCTAGCCCTTCGTCAATTTCTTCCTGATCCGTGCTGGCGCAATACCTCCCGAGCATGAACTCGACCACGTATGTGGGTACCGGAAATTGCCGACTAAAGGTGCGGACCAAGTCTTTCCGGACCAGATACCCGTCGAGTACCGAGGCGGCTTTCTTGTCTATCTGATCCAATTCAATCATTCATCATCCTCCGCCAATCACGGTGTTTGCCTCTGCCGCCAGCTCGCCCGATGCGCTGAGCAGGACCAAAAACGCCGCGCGGCCTTGCAGTTCTTCGTTCTCAACAACCACCGATGCGGTGCCGTTGTCCTTGAACGACTTCACGCTCACGACCACGCTGGACGCCGGGTCGCCAGCCTGGGTGCGAATATCCACGGACAAATTCGCGTACTGGCCATCCACAGCTACCGTGCAGCGCAAACCCTTCCAGGCGATGTCGGTGACCTCGACTACCTGCTTGCCTAAAGCGTTCCCTCTTCGGGTCACCATCAACTCCAGCGTCAGACACTCCTGCAAACTCAATCCGCCGTGGTTGTAATCCACCGATTTGCCATAGCAGCTCACACCGTCCGCCAGCGCGAACTGCTGATTGGGGTTCCAAAACCAAGGGTACAAACGCTCACTGGTGGAAGCTCCAGGCTTGATTGAGGCGCAGCGTCCCCATTTGTTGTCAGTGAGGTCCTTGGACATTTGGATCGTGGGTAACTTGCCCGGCATAAGTAGCCAGCCGTGGTCAGTCACCACCCTAACGCTGTTCCAGCCTGCAGCCAACAAGGTGGCGATGCGTTCTGCAATTTCTGCGAGAAGCGCGTCTATGTGCTTGGCAAGTTTCCAGCCCCGCGCATGTCCCTCGTTGTCGATGTCGCCAAACTCGCACCACGCGTTACCCTGGCCGTGACCATTCTCAGTGCGCTCCAGCACTTTCCAGTGGTTATCGTTCAGCAGCTTCTTCAAGTGGTAGCCGCCCTTGAGCGACTGGCCAGTGGCGGCGACGCAAGGCTCAAAGTCGTCGCAGTCGTCGGTGCCGCTGATCTTGGTCCTTACTGGGGAAGCAGCCGCTTTGCCTGTCGCGGTCACGCTGGGCAATGCCGTCCAGCCGATGTTCTCCGCCACCAGGCAGCCGCGCGCCTCCAGGGTCGCCGAGAGACGGCGGGCCGCGTCAAAGCGCAAGCCATCCACGAAAAGCACACACTCACCCTTGGCGGTGGCGAAGGCCTTGGCACTGGCACTGGCACTGGCAATCGTCCCTCCGGGGTAGCTCGATCCATCGACCAGTTTCTGCAGGTAGCGCGCAGACTCCTCCAGCCAGGGTAGATAGATCGCCCGGGCGGCAGCCGTCACCGCATCAACATCCGCCACTTTGTCTACGCACGCCAGCGCCGACAGAATCGCATCGTCGGCGCGCCAGCCCTGCGTGGCATAACCGGCCTGCAAGTCCGCAACTGAGCCAGCCGCTAACGCCGTCTTGGTTACTTCCGCAACCAATGCTAGGTGCTTGGCGGCCAGCGCCAGCGGCGATTCACCCAACTCAGCCCACACCAACTCACGGCGCGGCGCATGGGTCCTCTCCAATTCCAGCACCCGCTTCCTCGCCTCGTGCGCCGGCATATGGCTTAAGGCGAGCAAGTCACGATGGAGTGCTTGCTCCTGTTCCTCGTTCCACTGTGGCCAGCCACCAGCAGAGTCAGCCGTGACGAAGAGGTCAAAAATCGGTGGCTTGCACTGACGGATTCGGCTCGGGATGTTGGGGTAACGCTTCGGCGCCTCGCCGTAGCGTTCCCACACCGAATGCCAGGGCCCCTCGCGCGTCGCCAATTTGCTTGCACCGGCCAGAACGCCGTCAGCTTGGGGGTTGAACGCCAGCTGTGACTTGCAGACCTCAACAAAAGCCTTCCACTCGTTGGTGCCGCGCGTGGCCTGGAACGCATCGCCGAGATCCAGCCACTGCAGCAGGTCGCGCACCGGGTCGCCGCCAGTCAGCAAAGTATTGAAGTAGTCCTTATCCAGCCGTTTGCCCTTCAGCAGTTCAAGCTCTTCATCCAGCAGCCGGTACAGCGCAAGTTGCATGGCATTCTTGGCATCGTTGTCCTGCGCCACATCCAGACCCATGCCGCCTTGGTCAGATTTCAAGAAGGCCATGATGGTCCAGTCCTTGGCATTGGCTTGAGACCAGATCACGCCCCGGTACTGCAGCTCAGCAAGGGGCTTCAAGAGCTCAGGGCAGTCCTCGATCGCTCGCAGGTCCTGGCGGCTCACCCCAGGCAGGTAGAACACCGGCACATGGTCGGCTGGCAGGGTGACATCGGGCGCATTGCCCGCGATCACACAGCGCAGCCAGATGGCTGGGCCCACACGATTTTCTGGGGCGTACTCGCCCAGTACCAGCAGCTCTGCCAATTCGCTCTGAAGGCGTGGAATCACCGCCTCCCACTGGCGGTCTTTGTCGGGCCACAGGATGCACGAGGGCGCGACTTGAACCTCGGGATTGAAAATCGCCGAGTCGCGCAGTGTTTTCACCAGATGCTCGATCACGCGCATGGCTGAGTCTCCGTCATGGCGAAGAGGCTCATCACCTGGTCAACCAGCGTGGCGGTCCGCGCATCGATCTGCGCCACGCTCCACGCCTCGGCCGTCGCCAATTCAGCGTTGAGCTTGAGTCCGTTCTTGTAGCCGACCTCGCGGCCCTTGCTATCGGTGCGGTCACGCTTGTCTTTGAAGCTTTTGTTGCCCAGCGCGCTGTTGAAACCGGAGATCGTCAGGTTGCCCAGCTTGTGAACGTGGGTCTCTTGAATGGCCTTCGCTTTCTTCGCATCGCCGTCAGCAATCATCGTCACCCATGACGCGGGGATGTTGTCGCCTTGGGGGAAGATGTGCTCAATGGTCCACACGAAGAGCTTGCCTTCATATTTCCACAGATCGACCCATGTCTCCTTGGTCATGCTCTGCTCGGCCAAGGCGCACAGCACAAACCGGGTGACCCCGGCGTTCTCCTCGTAGATCGCGCCTTCGAGCTTGTTGCGGAAAGTCGCATCGCTTGCCGACACTGCCAGCAACTCGTCGCAGATGATCTTCACCACGGCGGCCCCCGAAAGCTCTGCCACCTTATCGATGGTGGCCATGAACAGGCGCGTCAGGTCACGGGTGGGCGGCGTATCGGTGAGGTTGCGTCGAACGAAGAAGCAGACCAGCAGCCGCGCAATCTCTTCGAGCTGCGCTACGTCGATGCCCAGCGCCTCACGTCGCACCAACAGGTACAGCATCAACAGGTAAGACGGAGCGCCCTGAATGCGGTCCAGGTCCTTCAGTGGCTTGTCCAGCGGAGCCCAGGCCTCGTCCGTATTCCGGCCCAGCATCAACGCATATAGCTGGCCAGCGGAGCGAATAGCCTGAAGGTGGTGCTTGGCGTCCTGATTGATCAGCTTCTCGTAGATCTGGATCAGATTAGACCGTGTGGCCACCGGGCCCAGAGGGTCCTTCTTCTTGTCCTCGTCCTTGCGGAACGGCACGTTCAGGGGGTCTTTGAACGCGTTGTAGTAGTGCCGGAAGAAGCGCTCTTGGACGCTGTAGTCGTCGCCCAGATACCCCAACAGCTTGTTCCAAACATCAAAGTAGTGGTCAACCTTGCCGGGCTCGGCGGTCTCCAGCCGCGCCAGCAGCTTGTTCTTGATCAGGTCGATGGCCGTGAGCGGCATGCCACGGTTGTTGAGCGACTCAAACAGTGTGTAGGCATCAGCGTGGCTGGCCACTTCGATCTTCACCAAGCAGGCCTGGCTCACCTTGTCGAGAAAGGCCATGATCAACGCCAGGCGATCGCTCCCACCATTCACCATCTCTTCGATGCGTGCCTGGAAGTAGCGGAAAGCGCGGAAGATCTTGCGGTTGCCCGCATAGGCTGGCGTATCAAAGGGGCTGATCACGCCCACGTCGGACAAGACGGCACGGTAGTCGCTCTGGTTGTTATTCTGAATCTGCGGGATGACGCGCAACTGGTCGTCTCCCTTCTTCAGCACGAGCTTGCGCTTGAGGTTGATCAGCTCCACGCGCTGATCGTCATCCAGGTCTTTTTCGTGCAGTTTTAGCGACTGGTATACCGCAGCGAAAAGCAGCGACAGCGTCGTCAGCCGCTGCTGGCCGTCCACCACTTCCAGCCGCTGTACCGCCAAGGTGTCAGTAGTCTGGTTGATGCAGATGATCGAACCCAGGAAATAGCCGGGGTCGTTCTCTTGCACGTCATCAAACAGCGACTCCCACTGAGCCTTGCTCCAGGTGTACTCCCGCTGGTAGCGCGGAATCGCATAAACCACGCCTGCTTCAATGTCGAAGAGCTGCGAAACTGGATAGTTATTGACCGACTTGATCACTTGGCCTTCTCCCGTGCCTTCTGTTTTTCCTCAAGGCTCAAGTGGTGGTCGTTGACGCGGTCACCAACCTTGCCGCCGTATTGCAGGCCGAGCTCATACCAAGGCGCAGAGGGCGCGTCGCTGCCACGGTCCTTTTCCCAATGCAGACTCTTAGGTTTGTCACGCAGAACGCCAGCCCCTTTTTTTCCGACATCCGGAACAGAGAGGAAGGGGCGGATGTTGAGGCGCACACCGTCGTTAAGATCGGGGTTCCAGCCAATGGGCTGCTGCTCGATGGGCTTCCAGCGCACAAAGATGTCGTAGGGCGCCTCACCGGCCAGGATCAACTCCAGGCGCTTCTTCAACGCTTCGGCGGCTGCCAATTTTTCCTGAGCTGCGTCAACGCTGTTCTCGGCATCACGCTTCTGGCGGCTGATCCAATCACCCAGGTAGGTGTAGATCAGTGCTTCCAGCGTCTTGTAGTCAAGCTTGTGGTAGTTGACCAAGGCGGCAAAGCCATCGGATAAGCCGTCCCAGATGTGCCACACAAACGGGCGATTACCGAACAGCGCACAGTGCTGTGTAAAGAACTTGTCGCGCAGCCAGGTTTCTAGCGACTTGCCGGCGTGGTCAGCGGCCTTCAGCAGCTGTGCCAGGACGTCATTACTCCAGTCTGTACCGTAAGCATCCGCTAGCAGATTCAATAGTCGATCACTTGCCGATGCTTCGCGGCCTACCGGCGGAATGCAAACGATGCCGTCTTTGTCGGCATGACTTACAAGCGCTTGGCTCTTGGCAATCCAGTCGCGAGCATCGTCGGACAACTCCATCTTTTCGTCCGTCTCAGTGGGCCAGGTGTAGCCGAGCAGGCGAGCGACGGCCACTTGCAATGGATCGGTCGAAGGTTGCGGGTGGCCGTGAAAAATGCGCTGCGTCGGGTCATCTGAATACGGCAGTGGAAATTGCTTTTCACTTTTGAATATCCCCCCTCGCGCCCAATCCTGCTTAGAAAAGACTACCTTTTCGAAGCTACTGTTCGTCGGCTTAATTGATTGGTCAAATTCACGAACCAACCGTGAGAGTTCACCGGAGAATGCGAACTCCAGTAACGCTGGGGCATCGTCGCTTGCTCTGGGGAAAATTACCGTAACATTGCTATCAAAGGCCCCTCCTGCGTACATCGTGCATGGAAGTGCCGACATTTGGCTAACTACCACGCCTCTCTTCCCCCACGCACGCAGACCTTGCTTACGAGCCAATAGTCCGCCGTCGTCACTCCAATCAATAACGCCTTCGAGGCCGCCAAAAAGCCGTGTAGAACTAACTGTGCTTTGTAGAGGAATCCAGCGACTTTCGCTCCGACATACCTCCCAGAATAATTTCGTTAGTCGCTCATCATCACCCGACTTTATGCCTTGCACCGAGGATGCGTGCTGACCAAGAAACGCCGATCCTTCAGCTTTCTCCGCCAGGAATATCGAGTAGCCCGGATTTTTAAGGATGTTTGCCTGCGATATTGCATCGAATGTGCCTGAGCGAATCAATTCGGATTTCTCCAGGTAGGAGCTCCCTCTTCCACAATCCAATGCAAAATAAGAGTGGCCGGTCTTCGGGTGGCCATTTGCGAAACCCAGGAGAACCACGTTGACCACTTCGCCGGTTATTTCTCGAAATGCGCCCGGCCCGAGTCGGAATATGTAATTAATAGCGGCACCCGAAACTAGGTCGCGTCGGAATGTCGTGTAACTCGGTTGAACAAGCCAGTCCTGCGGCAAAACCAAGTTGACTACTCCCCCATCCCTTAGTGCCAATTCCGAGCATCGTAGGAGGAATGCCGTAGCAAGATTTGCCTTGCCGGAGGCATAGTGATCCTCGATGTAACCACGCAGAGTTTCGTCAAGATTCAGACCAGCGCTGTAAGGCACATTCGTGATGACAAAGTGATACTTTTGAGACAATAGACGAGCAGCTTCGAGTAATCCTTGAGCCCCGATGGCTAACTCCCAACGATCGTTGTCCTCATCGGATTGGTTCCGAGTGCGTTCCGTGCCTAGCGCCTTGCTCAGAAGATTTATCAGCGTTTCGTAACTTGACGTAGCAAGGTCATTTTTCAGACTGCGCGCCGGGTCCAGCAAGCTACCAAGTACCGGAGCATTGGAGAAACTTGCGTGCAGTTGGCGTAATTCTTGGCGCACGTACTCAGCGTTTGGTACCTCATCGGGCACCAATGCCTCCCAGTCCTGAGCCTTAGCGGCTACTTTCAGACCGCAGCAGGCGATGTTGGGGGCCGGAATCTCCCGCACACCGAGCGACTTGCCAGATGCATCTGGATAGCGCCACGCCTCCAGAGCCACCGCGAATACGGCGATCTCCACGCAGCGCGGGTCCAGCTCTAGCCCATGGATGTTCTCGGCCAAGACTCGGTTAATCGCCTCTTTGGCACTCAGGACCTCCGCCGCCATGCGCATCGGCACCAGCATCAGGAAGGCTGCCACCAGGAAGTGCCCCGAACCGCAGCACGGATCAAGCAGCTTGAAGTCGGCCAGGGAGTTGGGCCAGCCCTCGAACTTGCCAGCAGCGGGCGTACCGTCTTCCAGGGTGCGGAAGTAGTCGAGATTGACCGGGCACAGTTTGCCTGGATGCCGGGTGGCCCACCATGCGCCGAGCGAGTTGTGCAGCAAGAAAGCCACCATGTATGGCTCGGTGAAGAGCTGGGTGACGGCCGGCAACTCGTCGGCGCCGATCTTCACTTCCGACTTGTTGATGCGCTCCTTGTTATCGGCTTGCCAGAACTGGTACACCCAGCCCAGGCTGTCGCTAGCCTTGAACACGGCATCGGGTAGATCCTTCAGCAGACGCTCAAGCTCGCTCTGGTGCTCGGGTGCAAAGGTCAGCTCGAACACTGGCGAGCCGGGCTTGAACACCTGCGGCAACATGCGGGCGGCCAACTTGCCAGCCAGCTCCCAGCCGCTCTTGGCGCCCTCGTCGGGCGCCAGTTCATCGCACTCTTCGATGGTGACAGCCACGCCGTCGTACATCAGCAGGTTGTTGTCGGCCAGGAAGCGGGCGAAGAGCATGCGGTGCCAGTGCTGGTAGGCCACTTCTTGCACTAGGTGCTGCACCTCTTGCTTGCCGTAAGTCGGGTTGGTGCTTTTCGAGTCACGGGCGTCACCGAGCTGTTTGCCGTGGGTGCGCAGGCGGTTGCGCAGCGCCTTCTCGGCATCGCTCAGAAATGCTTCCGGCTTGTCGTGGCCAACGCCCAGTTGGTCTACCGCCGCGTGCGCAGCAGCTTCAGCAACCGTGCGAGCTGCTTTAACCGTTTTCTCCAGCGCGCTGCGCAGGTCTTTATCCAGAGCTTGCATCATGCGTGTTCAGGCCTCAGTGAAGAACGACCGGGCCGTTTTTCAGGGCCTGCGCTATGGTTTGTCGGGCATCGTTCAGCCAGGCGTCGATCTCGGCCTCAGACTTGATGGTGCGGCTGGGCAGCTTGACGAATTGCGCCTTGGGCTCCATCAATTCAGCGGCAGCCACCAGCACGGCGTCGAAACGCGAGTCGATGGCGGCCACGCGGTCGGCGAAGGACCCCAGCGAGAGCCGATCCACCGTGGCCAGCACCTCATCGGTGTTGGCCACTTGTACTTTGGGTGCGTCGGTGAGAGTGAGCTTCTGGGCGGCCAACAGGCTGTTGCGCTGCTCGGGCTCCAGCTGCTTCCAGTTGGTATCGATGTCCAGGCGCGCCATGCCATTCTTGTGGCGTGTCTGGTATTCGCCGTGCAGGCGATTAAGCTCATCACGCAGTAGCTGGGTGAGGCTGGCCATCAGCGGCGTGACGGGATCAGGTTCCTCCAACAGCTGGCGCTGCTGCTCCAGGTGCGCAACCTGCGCCACCAAGACTTCGGCACCGGACAAGCCGTTGGCCTGGGCTAGCAGACGCTTGAGGGTGTTCCATGCAGGCAGGCGTTTGTCGATGCGTTCGGCCAGATCCGTCCATGTGTCGATGGCGGCACTGAGTTCGTCGCGCTGGTTGTAGAGGGCCAGCAGCTGCTCATTGCCTGCGGTCAGGCGGATTTCTTCCAGTCCCTTCGTTTCTGGCCGTGCTGGGCGAGGTGCATCGCCGCCGGCGCGGTTGGCAAGCTCCTGCGCGCTGACCAGAAACTGCGGCACGTAGGCCAGTTCTTCGCCTTGCTTGGCGCTGAGGCCGACTTTCTGCAGCACCTTACGAATCTGGATGCGCTGGGCAGCCGAAACGGTAGCCGACTCGACCTTGAACATGGTCTTGCCGATAACCTTGCGCTCCATGTCTTTCGGGTCAATGGTTTGACCCTTCTCGTCCTGGGCGCGGATCAGCCCAGCTACCAGCAGCACCTGTAAGCCACCGTCCACCGCGTCACCTGGCCAGCCGTAGGTGGCACCTTCGAAGTTCTTGCGGATGTCGATGCCCTTCTTGCCGCCGGCAATGAAAGCCAGGATGGCTTTGCACACCGGGTTCTTGGCGGGTTCACCGTCGTCGCCCACGCTCTTGAGGGCATCTGGCGCGCCGTTTTGGGCCTTCTTCAGAACGTTTTCCCAACCAGCATGGTCGGCAATATGGAACTGCGGGTAGAGGCGTTGCAGCGCGTTGGTAGCGGCTTCTAGCGTCATGTCCTGTAGGTCGGTGCCTAGGATCTCGTTGCCGCCCCCCTGGAAGACGCGGGCGCCAGAGAAGGCCTCTTGCAGCAGTTCGCGGATCTTGCCTTCAGCGGTTTGCTTGGTGGTCTCCATCGCCGAGCGGGCCTCGGTTCCCTCAGCGGTGTTGGGCACGCCGCGCGTGTCCAGCGTGGCACTGGCCGCCTTGAAGTCGATAAGAAAGTGGCGCAGATCGTCAGCCGAACGCTTGGGGATGAAGACGAACACCGTGGGCGACTGGTTGCCCGCCTGACGTGCGTCGGCACGCACCGAATTATCGTCAATGCTCCAGCCGTCACGCACCCAAACGCAAACCTTCTCGCTGGCGTCAGCAGGCAACTGTGCATCGAACACTGGGAAGATGTCGCGCGTCACTTTGGACGTGCCCTGGGTCAGCGAGAGTTTGCGTACCATCTCGCCGAACTTCTTCCGAATGCGGTCGTCGCGCTCGGCGTCCACCCGATGGGCTTCATTGGCCAGGCTGTTTCGCTGGCTGAGGAACTCGTCGTTCCAGGCGGCGCTTTCCTCGGTTTGGATGCGGTACTCGTCACCCACCTTCATTAGCAGCTCGCACTTATCGAGCAACCCGGGGAGCTTGCTGCGCAGGGCGCTGGAACCTTGTGTGAGATCTTCCACCAGCAGATCAGCCAGCGTGTCGACCGTGGCGCGGATACCGATCTCGTTGTTACTGCTGGCCAGCTTGTTGATGAGGAAGACCAAGCCGCAGGACCGTGCCATCAGACGCTGGTCATCGGTTCCCTTGGCCCAGACCATGGTCTTCTCATGCACCTTGCGCGGCAGGATGCGCGACTGCAGTAGCTTGTCGGCTGCGTCGAAGTAAAGGTAGTCCGCTGGCACAACGCTGCCTACCGGCGCGTCCACATTGGTCTGGATGACCTTGTGGATCATTGAAAGCTGGTTGCGAAGCTGGCTATCGGTACCGGTTTGGTCCAACACGCGCAGCGTGTTTTCCCAGAATCGGCGCCGCACCGGCAGGATTGGGTAGTCCTGCGGAAAGAACTGGATGTCATCGCCACGGTGGCCGATCGTGGTACCTGCCAAGTGGCGAGAGATTTCGCCCAGGTTGGTTTGCATCACTTTCTCGACCGGGGCTTTGGCTTCTGGCTTCTTGGCCAGGATGACCTGACGGATCACAGCATCTACGTCCGCATCTGACAACTCCACGCGCACAGTAAAGCGGCCCTCGAGCTTCTTGAGATTGGAGGTGCCTGTGACTGCGGTCTGGCCGGTGCCGATGAACAGCATCTTGGCGCCGATGTTCTTGCAGCACGCTTCGACCACTTCCTGCACATCGATGGAGCGTTGGCTGTCTTCACCGATGTACTGCTGCACCTCGTCGAGCACCACCAGGGTCAGCGGAAACTTGCCGTCGCGGGTCAGCGCCAGGCGGATAGCTTTGAGCATGTCACCGCTGGAGACGTCCTGCACATAGGGGTACAGATTGTTCAAGGTCTCGACGCAGGACGCTGGCGACGTGAACAGGTTAGGCTTGGCTTTGACCAGGGCTTCGTGCAGACCCTCGGCCACGTAGAAGTTGTCGAGTTCTTCGTTCCAGTCGAAGCCGCTCTTTTCAACATGGCTGCGAACGGCTTCGTAGATGCCTTCATGCTGAAGCCACATGACAAAGCGCGCCACCGGGTACTGCTCGGGCAGGCCAACAGACTTGAAGAGGATGCCAAGTAAAGCCATGCGGACGGACTTGTCGCGCGAGCTGGAGCCTAAGGTGCCAGACGCCGCGTGTAGCCCACCGTGGCGCTTGGCCTGGGTGCTGAGTTCTTTCAGGGAGTCGCTGACGCCTTGAGGCAGGTTGGCAATACCGCGTGCAGTGGCGCCATCGTCAAACTGGCTATCTACCCAAAGGGCCCGCAGCATCTTGACCAGGTGCGATTTACCCGAGCCATAGAAGCCGCTGACCCACACGGCTGGCTGCTCGGCCTGTTCGATGTTCTTCAGGTAAACGTCAAGGATGTGCTCCAGACCCTTTTCGTACTGGCCATCGCAGACGAAGGTCTCAAGTTCGTACCGCAGCACGGAAAGCGCCTGGTTGGTCTTTTCGTCGTTGACGCTGGCAACGCCCTCGTTGACCAATTTGCGGGTCGACGGGTCCTTTTGATAGATGTCGCGATTGAGCATGGTTTCCCTTTAATCAGAATTCTTTGTCTGCGGTGATCGGTACCGCCAGGTAGTTCCAGCCGTCGTACCCGTCCAGTAATCGGTAGTTGTTGTCTTCGTAGCTGCCAGGGAAGAACACAAGCAGCCGGCCCTTTACCTTGGGCGCGAGCTTGTCCACGACTTCCTTGACCTTCAGGAAACCGAACAGCGAACCGACGCCCTGCAGCGCCACGACGAAGTCGCCGCTGATATTTTTGTCTTGCAGGAAGGCATCGAACTCAGCCTCAATGTAGCCTAGGTATTTAGGCAACAGCGTCGACAGAAGATTGGGCTTCTGGAAATAGCTCTTGGCGTAGCGCTGGGACGCAAGCCAGTTCGGAAAGGAGTCGGTCAGGTCAAACACAACCCAGTCATGGCCCGCCGCGCGAGTCGCGATCTCAAATTCATCGACCTTCGCACGCAAGCGCAGCTCTTCCGTTTCGTGGTACACGCAAAAAATGACGCGCTGGGCAGCGGCGGCGTCGTCACGCCATGGCACAGAGACGTATTTGCTGTAGGACTGAATCAGTCGTTTAATTCGGCTCACGTAACCACTCCATTTCCTGCGCGGTGATCAGGTTTGGGAAAAGCACTTCGACCACTTGCCCGACACGCTTGAGCGAGATCCAGCCCCGGCGTGAGGCGTCCTCGGCCAACTCCATCGTCCTTTCGAAGGAACAGTCGAGCATCTTTGTGTAATCACTTTTGAACAGCGACTCGCCGCGCAGACCGCTCACGTAGCCAAGCAGAAGCGCTACGGACACCGCGCCAGGCGTCGCCACTGCGCGGGCCCGCACTTTGCGCACACGCCCAGCAAGGTGGCCGGATTGAGTCCAGGACGAGTTGATGTTCTGCGCGGTGGACTTGAGCGTGGCTTTACTGAAGCGTCCCGGCTCTTGCGCGTCGATAAGATCTTCCATCGACTCACGAGTGATGGTGGCCCCTTCCGGAAATCCCAGAATGAAGGGTGCGGTGGCCCGAAGCATGGGGTCGCGCGTGTAGGCGCACAGGGCGGCCAACAGCGGCTGCCCATCCACATCACGCTGCCAAAAGAAGCGTAGAGCGCGAAACACCAATAAGCTGGGGTCGAGCGCATAGAGGTCGGCCAGATGCCGAAAGGTCAGCGTCCGCGTTTTGCCGGAGCGCTTACCCAAGCAATTGGCGGTCTGGATGGCATCCAGATAGCCTGACTTGGCTGCGGCGCTCGTGTCTACATAACAAAGCAAGGTCCGCAACTCGGCGAGCATCATCGTACGAGCGGTATGTACGCCACCGCGCTCAAAACTGAATCCCAGCCGCTCCAGCTTTTCGTTCTTTTTATTTTGAATATTCACTTATCTTCAATCCTTATGCCGTGGCCTCAATCGGCATCGAAATCGATACGCTGTTGATCAGGGGCTCGGTAGCCAGGTGCTAGGACAGCACTCATCACTCCATAAAGGGCCAGGTGATCTTTTAGCCAGAGGCTGTACTCATGACCATTCAGGCTGTGATCCGGTGACGCATCCACTCCCCAACGCAACAACATATACCCAGCTACTGCAGCTCGAACGCGCATCCTGATCGCACCGTCCTTCATTCCATAATCCGTCTGGATAATCTCCGGGCGCTTAAGACGTGGATGGGGAACCAAGTCCAGTTCTACTATCCTGGTCCACTGAATGTCGGCATCCATCTGCTCATGCGCAAACGACTCTTCGTTAAGAGAAACTGGATTCTGGATACGAGTTATGACGAAGTCTCGGAACTCACCAGACTTACGGTCGAACGCCCGGACGTGCCAGCGAAGGCCTGTATCGACCAACGCGAATGGGACGATGACCCGCTCTGACTCACCACTAGTCATAGACTGATAGCGGATTGCTACCGGACGCTTGGCATAGATCGCCCGGCAGATAGGCGCTAACACATCCATCCGAGGGCAGCTCAGTTTTACTGGAAACTCGCATGGAAGCAGTGATCTTGGCTCCCCGTCAACCCCATCCCCGAAACCCAGCGAGAGCGCCGATAAGACGCGCTGCGGAGGGTGTTCAAAAATCGGGGCGAACTCACTACTGATCCGATAAGTCTTGCTGCTGTTGTCAAAATCGATATTTTGTGGGGCCAGTTCCCGATACATTGCGATGTCTCGGGTGGCACCAGCTGGGGCAACGCCAAATCGAGCGGAAAGATCTGGGCGACCTATTTCCCCCATGAAATACAGGCGAAATTCAAGGTAAGTCAGTCGTTCACGCTGAGCCTGGCTCAGGCTACCGATACGCTGCGAATACATACGCAATTGCTCCTCGTCAATGAAAATCAACGAAAAGCCCAAAATCACACAGCATTCTGCTCATTACCCACCCAACACCTGATCAAATTGATTAGATCATACATCGACCTTTTTCTTATTGCAATAGATTTCTGGTATGCATTTCCGCGTAACCGTGCTGATTGGAATGGTTCAGCGGAGCAACATCGTCTCCTGCGCCCCAAGATCGTGACCCAAGACCGAAGCGAGGGATTCTTCACATATATATGATTTTCATGGCTGCCCGAAGCCAAAGCCCGAAACCGTGAATATGTTTCGTGCCTTCTCATTCGTACCAGGAAAAGGAAATCCCAAATGATAGACATCACAGCAAAACCGACCTGGCAGTGGTCAAGCAAGAACGCCAACACCCCTTCGGCCAATACGCGAACCAACCATGCAAGCGCAATCGTAATCAAACAGACTTTGCTGCCACGCAGCCTTGACCTGGCCTTCTCGCTCAAGTACCGGCGCTGACCGACCCGTCACGCCCCCCCCAAAACCAACTGAATCCCCATGACCGCGAAGTCATGGGGATTTTTGCTTTCTGAAGCATCGACATACAACAGGAGATCAACATGACAAAGACAAACCCCACGGATACATCGCCGACGATTCCCGAATCATCGACACCCATCGACGCGACCACGCCGGATGCCGCCGTCCCACAATCGTTCTGGCTGCTCAAGGACGGCACGGCCCCCAAGCTGGGCGCACGTGCCGAAGGCAGCATCAACTACAACGTGCTTGCTGACGATGAACGTCAACTGCTTTTCATCGCCATCACCGGCAACAAGGGCGGTGGCTACTTCAGCAAAGAACATGTGGACATTTCCAAGATCGAAGCGTGCCTGGACACAACGGCGGCCGCCAAGCCCTTTCCATCGAAAACGCTCAAGGACGCCTTCGTCGGTCGCAGCAGCAATAACGCCGGATTTCTCGTCGCCGTGCTGCGGCACGAAGGTTTGCTAGCAGCAGCGCCTGAGGCAGAAACGCAGCATGTGCGATCCGGGGATTGGCCTGCATGGAAGAAAGCGATGCTTGCCGAAGCGGGAAAGCTGATTGAGGTCGGTATCACGGATGCTGACAAAAAGCCGCTCGAAACAGCGCAGGCTCCGGAACAAAAGGAACAGGCAAAAACGCTGTCCCTCCCGCGCAAAAAATAGCACTGCGCAGGGCAACCTCGCAGATCGCTTAGTGGAATGCCACCAGACGTTTGGGCTGCAAGTTCTATTACGACTTCAACGACGGCTACAAGGCCGAGTCCAGTCATCTACCAACAAAACGCCCGAAGCTCCGTAAAGGACCTTCGGGCGTTTCCCATTTAAACCTACCAGCCAGAAGCTTCAATCATGACCAGTCAATCACCTACCCCAATCCTCAGTTGGTCGCGTAACACTTGGCGGCGATGCGCCGCAGGTGAACCGCCAATTCGCATCCATTGGCCGCCAAGCACCGGCTTCATGTTTCGCTTATCAACACGCTTCAGCCGTCTGGCTAGTGCCCCCGTTGGCGAACAAGACCCGTGACACCCCACCTCCGAAAGAACAAGTCATGAAACCAGCATCTCAAAACTTTACGATCATCGTGAACTGGAAAAAGAAAGGGTTCGGTTGCGCCAAGGTCTGCTCGTACTGCAACTGGCGCGATTCACCACTTCTGCCGCACGGCGCTCAAAGTGCCAAGGACATTTCAGCCTTCATCAAGCAATGTGATAAATCGTTTATCACGATTAGCGGCGGTGCCGACCCTCTGTACAAGTTCGAGGAATACGAACCGCAATTGCTGGCGATGATTCAGATCATCAAAGAGCATGGCTTCAAGGTCCGCATCATCACCCGCGAAATTCAACATGTCGCCAAGCTCAAGGGAATCGTGGATTACGTATCGATCTCACTGGACCCTGATGTGCTGGCCGCCATTGGTCACTATCAGCACGAATGGGAGGGTATTGACATCGAATACTCGCTGGTCCTGCCGCCACTACCGACCGCCGCCATCGTCACGCTAAAGCCCCAGTATTTTTCGCTCTACGGCCAACTGGGCAAGCGCCTCGTGCTGCGCGAAAACCTCAACAGCATTTTCCCACTGGACTTCAGCCAGCTAGTCTTCGGACACAGCGGCATCGTGTTCGTCACCAAGGCACTTTGCCTGGCAAGCCGATACCTGACGACCGTCGATAGCGTAGGCCACGACCTCGTTCAAGATGGCGAACGCCTCGCTAACTATTTCATGAATGAGCCGCGCCTGCGTTTGTTTGGCGGCATCGTCAAGCATCTGATCAATCCCAGCATGCATCCTGAGTTTTCAGACATTGACATGATCGCACTTGATGCCGACGTGATGCGGATTCTTGAAGATCAATTTAGCTACACCTTCAAGGACGTATCGCAGACGGCAACCAGCTATCCACGCTACTTCCTCGGCAAGTCAGTACGGGCCGGGAAGACTATCCAATTGATCTTGATGAACACGCCAGCCGACGCGATGAAATTTATCGCGGGTGCGCAGTTCGACGTGGATAGGGTCAGTTTCAGCGCGGGTCAATTTCACTTCGACAGCACCATCGGCGAAACGGCCATCCGTCATGCCATCAATACCAAACAGGTGAGTCTGATCGACGGTGATCGGGACCTCAGCTTGTTCAGCATCAATCGCCCCCTCGTGGAACAGCGCCACAAAATCAAGCTGCTGCGCAAGGGGTTCACCATCAACGAATAAGGATTAACAATTCATGCAAGCCACTCTCTATATCAGCGCCGATGCAATGGCGACCATCAATGCCATCAAGGACCTCGACTACTATGATCGCGTGAGTCTGAGCGATGCCCAGGAGACAGACCTGACGACCGCTCCAGGCTACTTCCTCAACACGAACGCTCTTCAATTGGCCGAACTGCCAGCAGATGCCGACGTCGCTCTCCACCTGACACCATCGGCAGCCGCGACATACGATCGCCATGTCAACATCCCAGCGCATCTGCGCGGCGTCATCTTTTCCAACGCGCCGGACTTACCGCCCCAGTACTCTGAAATCATCGGGTACTGGTCACCGCTTCATTTGACCAATCATCATCGGTATGCTTGGGCATATCAGAACGTCCTCAACAGCTATTGCGTTAGCCTTACCGATATAGACAGCGATGTCGAAGTTCACAGCGATGACGAGCCCAAGACAGACCGTCTCCTTAACGATGGGCTTGTAGTCACCGTTACTGGCCTGGCCGCGCTGTTAGCCGTTTTTAGCCCCGAGCAATTCATCGCCGTTGACGTACCGATCAATCCGACAATGATTGGCCTCGAACTCGAGGGGTACCGATCCGCAGTGGCCTACTGTTCAACGCCGACACCGCAGATGGAAACGCTGTACTTGCAAATCGCTGACATCCTGGCTTCACCCGACGCCGACCTCGTTGCGATCTCGGCTATCCGGACTGAACTATCCGACTATGGGTACACGTACTAGCGCAATTCTTTTCGTTGGGCTGCCGCACGCGCCGCCCTCAATTTCGGCAAGAACTTTCCAGCACTACCGGGTTAGCAGCAATCGTCGATCTACCGTCGAGCAGCTAATTCAATCAGTCAAAAAGCCGAAACGGCATAAGCGCATCTTATATCCAGACAGGCGAACATCGCCCCCCAGTAACTGCTGGTGGGACAACTCCGTATGTCCGCCTTTACCATCATCAAAGGAAATCTATGAACCAAACGCATCATGTCAACGCAATGCTGTTCCCATTGGGCGATCTGGTCGCTACGCCCGGCGCCCTGAGCCTCCTCGAAAAAAATAGTGTGCTCCCAATGCGGCTAATCGCACGCCACATGCGCGGCGACTGGGGCGACGTGGCACTCGATGACGCCCGCGCAAACACGGCAGCCTTGCAACTGGGCTCACGTGTGCTATCGAGCTACACGCTGCCCGACGGGGCGCGGATATGGATAATTACGGAAGCCGACCGCTCGGCAACGACGGTACTACTCCCAGAAGAATATTGACCCACGTCGTCGCCATTAAGTTCTTGAAGTTGAACTCACTTGATCTATGCGCAGAAAGTTTTGCGCAGCGCCTCCCTCCCTCCCCTCTCGACCGGTTCCAGGGCTCGCTGCGGATCCCCGGACCTTCGCTGATCATCCACGCGCATCGCCGTCTCGCCGGGGAGGGAGGGATGCAGCTCGCGAAAATTCCGGGCCAAACGAACGCCACGTTTACCTGAAATGGACCGGAAGAAAAATTGATCGTGCCGGGTATGAATCCGTTGGAAGTTGACTGGCTTGCGAATGCTTACGCCATGCGCAACCGCGAGCGATTGGCTGCGCCCGGGCGGTAGGTCTAGTGAAACCGCTGTCGGCCCGCTCAACCAGTGCTGGTGCCTTTCCCAAACGTGGCTGGGAAGCCTAGTAGAAGACGAGCGCCGCCCAGCAAGGTCCTTGCGCCCGTGTCCTGTCGGGGCTTCACTAACGAGGTTCTTCACGAACCTTGAACAAGATAATAGGAAGGAAAATTAAAGGTTCCTCCTGAAGCAAATATCTGCCGCCCCGGTCTCCACCGCTGGCGGCTTTTTTCATTCCTAGGAGAACAAAAAATGCAAAGCCGCACAATCCAATTCACCACTCGCGTCTGCGAGCGCCTTGAGGGCCCAGCCCCTGACTCGAAAAGCAAAGACGTGGAATATACGGACGCTGCAACTAGCGTCAAGCTGACCGTGTCCAGGTCAAAGCTCAAGACTTGGTATTACCGTTACACGATCGGCGGTAAAAAACGGGCTATTCGGATCGGCGCCTTTCCTGGGATTTCCGTTGATGAGGCACGAAAAAAAGCGATCGAGTACGGTGCAATGGTCGACCGTCGAATCGACCCGCAATCGCAACGAGATGTGTTCAAAAAAACGCCCACTTTCGGGGAGTTCGCCATCACCGAATACCTTCCGTACGCCTACGAGCATAAGAGGTCTGCCGATATGGATGAAAGCAAGCTAAAGTTGCATATTTTGAAACGCTTTTCACACAAACGACTGTGCGATATTACTCGTTACGATGTCGAGATGTACCGAACTGAGATCGCTAAATCCCACTCGAACGCAACGAGCAACCGCCACCTCGCGCTGCTGTCCAGGATGCTGAATCTGGCCATCGAATGGGAGCGAGGCATCGAGAAAAACGTGTGCAGCGGTATGAAGAAACTGCAAGAGTCGAGCGACGTAGGCCGTGCATTGAAGGCGGACGAAGTGAAGCGTTTGGAGGCAGCACTGAACGCCGAGCCGAACCGCCTAGGCGCGCAGGCAGTCCTTCTCTTGATGTACACCGGCCTCCGTCACGCCGAAGTTCTCACGTTGCCGTGGAGTGCCGTTGATCTTGTTGGAGGCAAGCTATTCCTTGAGCATACGAAGTCGGGTAAGTCCCGGACGGTGACACTTAATCAGGTGGCGATCGATCTGATCAAGGAAATCAAACCGACGGGCAGTCCGTACCTGTTCCCGAACGCCGTCGATCCCCAGCGCCCGATGAACAATATTCGCAAATTATGGATGCGCGCCCTAGCAAATTCAAAATGCCAGCACGCCCGGCTTCATGATTTGCGACATTCCCTGGCAAGCGCAGCAGCAGTAGCTGGCGTGAGCTTGTATGCAATTCAAAAGATGCTGGGCCACGCCAGCAGCCAGACTACGCAACGGTATGCGCATTTGTCGGACAGCCGTGCTATGCGCGAAGCGTCCATGGCGGCGGTGACGATGCTGACTAACACTGATCGCTGATAATCCTACCCGCATGGGTCTCACGAAAGCCGTGCAGACCCATGCGGGCATTTTTTTCCGGACTGTTTCAGAAGTGCTGAAGTAGCCAAGCATAGGAACTTGCGCTCGCTCAGGAAATAAAAATTGACATCCATAAACCTTTTCGTTATTCTGCACACCGAATCTAGCCAGCCTCTATCTCTCGCCTGTCGCGAAGAGGCAACTGGGCCTAGATCAAGTAACAAAATACAGACAGGACTTCCTCCGGTTTCACAGCCGCACGGACGATTCGGCGAATAGACGAACCAGACCACCTGGAATCTAAACGCGACAACAATACATCCGGCGTGATAAAGCGACTTTTCGCAATATCACCCGAGACTAGTGTTTTGGGAATCGTACCGTTAATCCCACCACACGACCTGCGATACCTGCTGTTGAGCGAGTATTGTCATGTCCTGTCGGGTTTAACGGACCAGAAAACCACGTAATTGGACGTGGAACTGGTCGGCGCCGTGGTGCTCTTCCCCTTCTACTAGAATCCCCTCGCGCTTGCCAGCACGATAAGGATTACTGGCTTCGATCCACCATTAACTGGTGCTCGTGGCGTCAAGTTTAAAGCGGCGTCGGTGTTTACTCATATGCGAGAACCGACAACATGAATTCGAACTCAGAAGCATTCGACGGCGCAGAAGCCGCCCCGTCCCCGCACAGTACCGATAGAACGCCATTTATTATTACGTCGTTCCGCAATCAAACTGACAACGAACCAGACGCATGCGAGGTGATGTGGACGGATCTGTGCGAAAACTTGCTCGACCGCGACATCCGCGAAAAAAAGGATGGCCCAGCCTTTTCAGGGGCGGAATATAAGCCTGGCACCACCCGTTCTGATAGCAACGTAGTACGTTTGCACCTCGCGATCTTTGACATTGACTATGGAGACCGTGACGCTTTCGAAGCCAAGTGTCTCGAACTCAACTGGCAAGGCATTCTGTACTCAACGCATCTCCATACGGCAAAGGCTCCTCGTTTTCGTGCTGTCTTCCGCCCATCCCGCCCCATTTTGCCCAATGAGTGGAAGGCAATTTGGCCGGTGATGAACGAACTGCTGGGCGGAGACGCCGACCGCGCAGCTCGCGACCTGAGCCGCATGTATTTTTTGCCTAGCGCTCCCGCAGCAACGGAAAAACAGGCGTTCGTCAAGCTTCTCGATGGTGCAAATCCAGTCGATATCGACAAGCTGCTGGCGATGCCCATCGCTAAAGCAGGCGCGACCAAGCGGGCCAAAAAGGGGTCCAGTGGATCTTCCGAAGAACTCAAGATCCGTGAAGTTACCGACGCCGTGCATGCAGCGTATGCTGGCCGGCTCTGGTATCACTGCGAAAATTTCCGTATCTACGAGAACGGCTACTGGCGCAAAACCGATCAGCGTACCGAGATCGTCAAGCCTATTTTGGAGGACTTCCCTTGGCTTACTGCGGCTGGGTCCAATGAAGTGGTCGAGACGCTGAAGATCCTGTGCGCCTCGGCGGACACTGGCAGCAACAAAGACAAGGCGCAGGTCGATCAGGAACTGATGCGCCGCCTGATCTGCATGAAGAACGGAACGCTCGATCCGGTTACCGGTGAATTGCTTCCGCACGCTCCAGATTATCACCGGCTGTGCGCTCTCAACATCGACTGGGACCCGAACGCGAAAGCACCTCGCTTCTTGAAGTTCTTGGACGAAATTTGGGGCATGGAACCCGATTTCAACGAGCGCGTCAACTTCCTGCAAGAGTTCATTGGTTACATGCTTCTTCCAAGCAATAAATTCGAACGCTTCCTTTGGCTAACGGGTTCCGGTGCAAACGGCAAGAGTGTGCTGCTCGAATTGATGGCAAATCTGGTAGGCCGTGAAAACACGACCTGGGTGCATCTTGATCGCCTCAATAAAACCGCAGTTCGTGCCTCGCTCGAAGGCGTAATGTTGAATATTTCTACCGAAATGAATGCTGATGGCACGATGGCTGACGGTTACCTGAAGTCCATCACTTCCGGAGAGCCTATCGATGCCGAACCGAAGTACAAGGCGCCCTATTCATTCATTCCCACTGTGAAGTTGGTCGCGGCGACGAACCATCTTCCACGTTTGAAGGATACCTCGGGCGGGTTCGCTCGTCGCGCTGTCATCCTGTCTTGCAACAAGGTGTTCGCGAAAGAAGAACGCGACGCCGATCTCGGCAAGAAACTGGCTGGCGAACTCGATGGCATTCTGGTCTGGGCCGTGGAGGGGCTCAAACGTTTGCTGACCCGAAACCATTTCACCCCACCGCCGTCGTCTGATGCGACGGTACAGACCTACCGCACCGAGGCAGATTCTGTCGCCATGTTCAATCACGAGTGCCTCGACCCATGCGCGGAAGGAACTACATCTGGCGAACTCTACGCTGCCTACCGCGAGTTCTGCACGACGAACGGCTTCCAGCCGACTAATGTGGCGATCTTCGGCCGCAGGCTGACGGAGGTGAACGTCGGCACGCTCAGGAAATCCGGGGGCAAACCGATCCGCGCCGCGAAAATTCGTGTGCCTGTCGTGGGCGAACAGGTGGTGGAAGCGGAGCTGCTTGCTAGCAATGTGCGGACGCTGAACCGCAAGGGAACCAAGGTCAGCTCGGATGAGATGTTTGGTTAGCACTTGTGAGCAACACTTGCTCCAGATCAGATATCCATACTAAACGTTAACAAAAGTCCCGACCAACGGTCGGGATCGAAATAATTCGACATATTTATCATGGCAAAAAAAATTAGCAATACGAAGCAAAATCTCGACACTAATCTTACCGAAGACGCTGCAGTCCACGACGATCTGGGACAGTTCGCCTTCGATCAAATGAAAGCGCTAACAGATAATCTTTTACGCTCGAAGTCCTTGTCTCTCAGTCAAGTTATGCATGTGATACATTCGTTCGCTTACGCGACTGAAGCTGCCGGTTGCAAACAAGACTTTGGTTTCTACCGCTTTGAGTCTTTGCTGGTCCAATGCGGCATTGAGGCTATTACCCACTACTGCCAAAACGACGAGTCTCACCGCCTTAACAAGCTGCCGTAAGCAGCGAAACGCGACGCCGAGAAAGCATCAGCCAGTTCGGCGCCGAGTTTTTGTTCCCCCAACCTACGGGTTGGGGGTCTCCCAAATCGCAGCACCATACACGCAGCTACGGCGACACCGAACGGCCTGGAAGTGGCCTCGAAAATTTGATTGGTGGTCTTCAGGTGGGCTGCATTTCGCCTGTGCGGCCTCGGCGGACCACCAAGAAAAAGATTGCGTCAGGAAGACACCTGATGCCACAAGTTTTCCTGGTGAAGCTTCGCTGGTCCATTACCGGTCCGTGAGGCAAAAATTGTGCGTATCGATTGGGCGGCAAGCGGCAACGAAATGCGGCCGCAGCCGGGATTTCTCGGCACGCACAGCCACGCAAACGCGGCGCCAACGAAAGACTATCCTACTTTCGCTGAGTGATAGGATATCCTTGATGGGCGCGTTTTGACTGGGCTTGCCCCAAGGGGCAGCCGTCTTGAAAATCCTTGTGTCGGTGGTTCGATTCCGCCCCGGGCCACCAAGAATGCAGCAGCAAAGCAAAACGCCACCTTCGGGTGGCGTTGTTGTTTCCGTCTGCAGTAACTTCTTACTCTTTCCTTTCCCTGAATTCCCCTTCGATCACATTGTCGTCGACGCTGGCAGGCGCGTTCCGGCCGGGAGCGAAGGCGAAGACCGACGACAGGCGGCCGAACAGGGTTTTCCTCAACCAGGGATAGCCGAGCAGGAAGGCCATCGTGAAACCTGTACACAGTGCGGGCAGGGTTTCGCCCAGCAACAAGAAGCGCAACAGGCAAAGTGCGAGCAAGCCCACGAAGAGCGGTCGGCGCACAGCTTGCGGCAAAACCCCGACGATGCGCGGCCGGCCCTGGCTTATCCAGGGAAACCGCGCGAATACGGCGCCCAGCAGCAGGCCCGCCACGACCCGGCTGGTGCCGAGATGATCGGCCAGCACCCCGACGACCAGGAAGCCGGTATAGGTCATGGTGCTGGCCAGGGCTGCCAGCACGCATAAGGCAAGGGCAAGCGCCAGCTTGGGCCTGCCGATCGCAGTTCTGATGAAAAAACCCAGGATTTGTGTACTCCGGAAAACGGTATTGGAAGGCTGAGACAGATTTTAACAGCACTCCCAACGCGCCGTTTTCCGGACTCACCCTTTCCATGCTCACCTCTCCATGTAGTCTTCCTGCGCCTCGACCGTTGCCGCGACTGCCGGCGCGGCCAGCCGGAACGGCGCCGTGCTGCGCCCGCTCTTGAGGAAATACAGCGGCCGCTTCTTGCTTTCGTCGAACAGGCGCGCCAGGTACTCGCCGATGACGCCGATGCTGAGCAGTTGCACGCCACCGAGGAACAGGACGATCACCACGAGCGAGGGATAGCCGGGAACGGGATTGCCGTACAAGAGGGTGCGTACGGCGAAATAGGCGCCGTAGCTGAGCGCGGCCATGGCAGTTGCCAGGCCGGCGTAGGTCGCCACCTTCAGCGGGCCGCCGGTGAACGAGGTAATGCCTTCCAGGGCGAAATTCCAGAGCTTCCAGTAATTCCATTTGGTGGTGCCGGCATAGCGCCCGGCGCGCCGGTACGGCACCGCCTTTTGCGGGTAGCCGATCCAGGCAAACAAGCCCTTCATGAAGCGGTGCTGCTCCCGCAACTGCTTGATCGCGTCGACCGCCCGCCTGCTCAGCAGGCGAAAATCGCCCGTGTCTTCCGGGATCGCCACCCGGCTCAGTTTCTGCATCAGGCGGTAGAACAGGAAGGCCGTGGCGCGCTTGACCACGCCTTCGCCGTCGCGCTGGGTGCGCTTGGCGTACACGACGTCGTAACCGTCCTGCCAGTGCGCGATCAGTTCGGGGATCAGTTCGGGCGGATCTTGCAGGTCGGCATCGATGACGATGACGGCGTCGCTGTCGGCATGGTCGAGGCCGGCGGTAAGCGCGATCTCCTTGCCGAAATTGCGGCTTAGGTCCACCAGCTGCACCCGTACCTGCCGTGCATCGAGCTCGTGGATGAGCTCCAGCGTGCCGTCGGTACTGCCGTCGTTGACATAGATGATCTGGCTGTTCATGTCGAGCGTGGCGAGCACGGCGCAGACGCGCCGGTGGAACTCGGGCAGGACTTCCATTTCGTTATAGACCGGCACGACGACCGACAGCGAACGCCTGGTGTCATGGGTCCTCAATGATTCCCGCATCATGCCATGTCCTTTCCGTGAGAAAACGTTCGACGTGCCCGAAAGATCCGCTGTGCACCGACGAAATTGCACGCTACCACTGTGCCGATCGCCAGCAACTGGACCGCCAGGTAGTTCAGTCCAAGCCACGCCACGCCAAGCGCCATGACGGCCGCGTTGACGCCAAACCCCAGCACGCTGGCCAGCATGAATTCCGGTAGCGCCCGGCCGTGCGGCACCTGGCTGCGAAAGGTCCAGGCGCGGTGCAACAGGTAGTTTTCGACGACCACCAGCACGAACGCGCAGCAGCTTGCCGGCACGACGGGCCAGTGCAGCACATCCACCAGGCTCCAGAGCAGCGCGAAATAAACCAGGCTGCCGGCCAGGCCCACCAGTGCGAAACGGAGAAACGCGCCGCGCATCGCTAGGCCGCGCGGGCAACGTAGTATTGCGTCCATAACAGGCCGGCCCCGGCCGTTCCGCGCAGCTTGCGCTCCAACCATTGCTCGAACCGCAAGGCGAGCTCGCCCCCGAATTCGGCAAGCAGCGGCAGGTACATCCCCGACTGGTGCTGTTCGCACAGCGCGAATCCGGCCTCGCGCAACTGGCGCTGCACCGTGCGCGCCGTCATCAGGTTGATGTGCCCGGTTTCGAGCACCGGCTCCCGGTAGATGCGCCGCACCAGCGCGATGACGCCGGGAAGAAACGCGACCCTGGCGGCCTGTTCGAGCGGGCTGTAACGCTGCGGCGTCGACAGCACCAGCACGCCGCCGGGCCTGAGCAAGCGCCGCATGCCGCGCAGCGCCAGCGCCGAGTCGGCGATGTGCTCGACCACCTCGGTGCAAAGGATCAGGTCGAAGCTCGCCGGCGGCAGCGCCGAATCGCAGATGTTGTCCAGCGCCAGCTGCAGGTTCGGCAGGCTGTGCCGCAACGGCGCGGCATGCTTCAGGAAGGCCGCCTCGACGTCGCTGGCCACCACGTCGGCAAACAGGCGCGCCAGCACCGGCAGGTAGATGCAGGAACCGGGACCGACCTCCAGGGCGCGCGCGGGATGAGCCTGCGCATGACGGCGCAAGGCCTCGATGATCCAGTCGCGCCTGCTGCAATGCAGCCAGCGCCGGGTCGGATTGCGCGACCGGTACAGGGTTTCCTGCAGCGCGACCAGTTCACTGTCGGACGCCATGGCCTTCCTCCTGCTTGTCCGCCCTGCTCGACAGGATGGCCGCGCGCGGCACGGTGCGCAGCAGCACGGAATGCCGCTTGTCGCCGAAGACTTCCCTGAAACTGCCGTCGGCCAGCAGCAACTGCCGGATCGGCGCGTCCTTGCCGAGGATCGCGTAGTCGATCGCATGCCGGTCGAATCTCCGCTTCCAGTCGGCCGTGCCCGTGTAGATCTGGAGGTAGTCCTCGAAAAACTGGTCGCCATACACATCGACACGGCCATCGATGAACACCTTGTGCTGCGGTCCGAGCCGGTAGATCAGGTAGCCCCCGTCGCCGTACACATTGAACATGTTTCCCTGAATCCGGTTCGCGATTACATAGTCTGCCGCCGCGGCCGGCAGGTGTGTGCCCTGCCTTGCCGCGTTGGCGCGGAACGCCGGCTGGAAGGCCCACAGCAGCATCGCAATGGCCAGCAATACGATCCCGTTCAGCACGCCTTCCGCCTGTCCCAGTTGCTTGCCACCCCCGACCGTGCTGGCATAGGTGCGCGCCAGCCAGGAGCGCCGCCATGCGGCGGCACAGGCGGTTCCGCCGCCGCGCGCGAGCGCAAGTGCGATGAAGGGCATGACCGCCAGTACCGCGAGCGGAACATGCCTGCTCGAGACAAACCCGTTGAACAGGAAGAATCCCGGAACCAGCAGTTCGGTAATGTCGGCCCTCGGCGTCGCGTAGATGGTCGACAGGACAAACGCGGCGCACAGCAGCAGGTACAGCTTGTGGCTGAACTCATGGAAATTCGGGCTCTGCCATTCCAGGATGTGCTGGTTTGCCTCCATGCCGAGGACCTGGAAGGGGTAGAGCCAGTGTCCTGCGAATTCGGGATTGGCCAGGCTGGCCAGCGTGGTGGCGACGGCCATCCAGCTCAACCAGACCAGGCGCTGCTTCTGCGCAGGAGCGCGCTGCGCTGCGAAGCAGTAATTCAGCCATTCGGCGCAGGCGAACAGGACGGTGAGCGCGATCCCGATCACGTAGCCGCCATGGACGTTCACCCACACGAGCATCAGCAGCGGGAGCGCGAACAAGGCGCGCCGGGCGCCGTGGTACTTGTCAGCCAGGAGGATGGACAGGTAGATGGCAAACAACAGATAGGTCACCAGGTGCGGGCGCGGCGTCCATCCGCCTGCCAACACGACGCCGCCGCAGATGGCCAGGGCGGAGGCGACCAGGGCCGATCGCCCAAGCCGCCGCGTCAGGGAGTAGATCACGCCGAGCGTGCCCACTGCGAGCAGCGCCGTCAGCAAGCGGACGCCGAACGCCCCCCAGCTTGCGAACGCGCCGAACAGGAGTACTTCGAACAGCCACTCGTGCAGCACCCAGGGCTGGCCGGCGCGCGTGTACGAAAAGATATCGCCTGGCGGCAGCGCACGATGGGCAAGCATGTACTCTCCTGCCTTGAGGTGCCAGAAATAATCTGGATCGGTCAGCGGCAGGACCATGACCAGAATCATGAACAGCGCCACGAAGGCCGTCCTGGTCTTCGTTAGCAGGGGGGCAGCGGTGAACATTGGACGTGCCTATAGGAAATTAATTAGTCCCCAATATAGGCGGGCAGCCTTTTTAAGTAGTTGACGACACGCAACTTTTTAAAATCCTCTTCCCATGCCTTGCACAAGGCATGGGCTGCTTTTCATGAGGACAGCATGCTCCGGCGTCCGTTGATACCATGCACATGCCAAAGCATGCTTTCGACGCTACCCGTCCCGAGGACCGACATGAGATACGCCTCCGTACACCAGTTTCTGCAACACGTCGCCGATAGAAATCCTGGCCAGCCCGAGTTCTTGCAGGCCGTAACCGAAGTCATGGAGAGCCTGTGGCCCTTCATCGAGCGGCACCCCAGGTACGCCGAACAGGGCCTGCTGGATCGCCTGGTCGAACCCGAGCGCGTAGTCATCTTCCGGGTTGCCTGGGTCGACGACCACGGCCAGGTCCAGGTCAACCGCGGTTACCGCATCCAGCACAGCATGGCGATCGGCCCCTACAAGGGCGGCCTGCGCTTTCACCCCTCGGTGACCCTGTCGGTGTTGAAGTTCCTTGCCTTCGAGCAGACCTTCAAGAATGCCCTGACGAGCCTGCCCATGGGCGGCGGCAAGGGCGGCGCCGATTTCGACCCCAAGGGCAAGAGCCCCGGCGAGGTCATGCGCTTCTGCCAGGCCTTCGTGAGCGAACTGTTCCGCCATGTCGGCGCCGCTACGGATGTCCCGGCCGGCGACATCGGCGTCGGCGGGCGCGAGGTCGGCTACATGGCCGGCATGATGAAGAAGCTGAGTAACCGCGCCGATTGCGTGTTCACGGGCAAGGGCCTGAGCTTTGGCGGTTCCCTGATGCGCCCCGAAGCGACCGGCTACGGCACCGTGTACTTTGCCCAGGAGATGCTCAAGACCCGCGGCCGCTCCTTCGACGGCCTGCGGGTGAGCGTCTCGGGTTCGGGCAATGTTGCGCAGTATGCGGTCGAGAAGGCCATGTCCCTCGGCGCCAAGGTCATCACGGTATCGGATTCGAGCGGGACCGTGATCGACATGGACGGCTTCACGGCCGACAAGCTGGCGGTCCTGATGGAAGTGAAGAACCACCTGTATGGCCGCGTCAGCGACTACGCCGCCCGCACCGGCAGCCGGTTCGAGGCGGGCGTGCGTCCCTGGCATGTCCCGGTGGACGTGGCGCTGCCCTGCGCGACCCAGAACGAACTAGATGCGAACGATGCCGCAAGCCTGATCGCGAACGGGGTAGTGTGCGTGGCCGAGGGCGCCAACATGCCTTCCACCATCGAGGCGGCCAGGGCCCTCGAAGCCGCCGGCGTACTGTACGCGCCGGGCAAGGCGAGCAATGCGGGCGGGGTGGCGGTGTCCGGCCTCGAGATGAGCCAGAATGCCGAGCGCATGAGCTGGCCCGGAGAAGAAGTCGATGCCCGCCTGCTGCAGATCATGCAGAGCATCCACGCGGCCTGCCTGAAGTACGGCGCCCGCGCCGACGGCAGCGTCAGCTACGTGGACGGGGCCAATATTGCCGGCTTCGTCAAGGTGGCCGACGCCATGCTGGCCCAGGGCGTGATCTAGGTTCCGGGCGCGGGGCAGGCAGGCGCGGCGTCACGCCTTCTTCAGCGCCTCGGCCTTGTGCGCCGCCTCGGCGCCGGTCTTGTCGCTGACGACCAGGTATTCGGGATGCTCGCGCGACGCGGCCACATGGTGTCCCTTGATCTCGGTCGGGGACGTCAGTTTTTTCTTGATCGTGCCGTGCACCGTGCCTTGCGACGATTGCCATTGCACCTTGTCGCCGGGTTTGAACGCGTCTGCCATGCTGACTCCTTCGCTTGGAATGTTGTCTCGCCCGCCGGCCGGATGACGTTCAGCCGGACCTGCCCGGGATGGGCAAGCCTTCCGCCAGCGCCAGCCTTTCCATCGCCGTTTCCAGCACCATGCGTGCGCGTCCCGAGGCGAGCTCGAGCTCGCGGTGCAGGCGCGCATCTTCCTGGTTGCGCGAGGCGCACTGGGCGCTGTAGCGCTCGAAGCTGCCGACCATCATCAGGATCTCGGACAGGTGGCGCGGGCATTCGCAGGACAGGCGGTTGCCGGCCGCCGTGATGGCGGCCAGCGCCTGGTCGTCGAAGCGGCGCGGCGCCACCGGTTCGCCCTGCGGCTCGGGCGCCGGCAGGCCCTGCCCGGCCAGCGCGGAGCGGCACAGCAGTACCAACTCGCCGATCTCGGCCGGCACGCGCGCCACCAGGCAACCTTGGGCGCGCAGCGCGCGGATCGTGGCGCTGCCGCAGAAGCGGTACAGCACCACGGTGGCCGCCGGACGCGTGATGTCGCGCGCGGCCGCCACCTGCGCCACCGCGGCTTCGTCGAGCTCGGAGGCTTCGATCAGCAGCACGTCCAGCGCCATCCCGTCGGCGAGCGAGCCGACCTGATCCAGCCGGGTGCAATGGCGCTGTACGTGCAGCGCACGACCGTCGCGTCCGCTGGCGGCGATCCGGCGCACCAGGCTTTCGCCGACCACCAGCACGCGCATCGGTCCGCTGACGTCGGCTGCACGCGCCGCGTTCGGCGCCAGCATTTCTTCCAGCCGCTCGACCGGCAAGCCGGTCAGGACCCCGATCGGATGCCCCAGGTCGACCAGTTGCTTGAGCAGGCCCAGGCGCCGTACCTGCTCGGCCGTATAGAGGCGCTGGCCATGGGCCGAGCGCTGGGTGTCGGAGAGCGCATAGCGCCGCTCCCAGACCCGCAGCGTTTCCACGGGCAGGCCCGCGAGCCGTGCAGCGACACCGCTGCGGTAGGTGACTTCGCGGTGTTCGCCCCGCGGTGCATCCATTCTGTCGTTCATATGACCCGCCCCTGAACCATTTATCGATGAGTTTCCCGCTACAAATGCGAGACATTGCAAGTGTAACGCAAAATCGTCAAAGATAGCTGTTCAATACCGATTCATCCGCCAGCCTTGCACAGGCTTACCAGGTGAAGTCGTCCGGGATCTTGAAGTCGGCGTAAGGATCGTCCGAATCGACTTCGGCACTGGATTGCTTGACCTGGATGACGCTGTCCGGGTCGCGCTCGGCAATCTTTTCGCCGATGACCTTCGGCACCAGTTCGTAATTCCCTTTCAGGAACACGATCACCAGCCGGCCTGCCACCAGGTGCTGCCGCACCTGCTCGGACACATAGATGCGCTCGATCTTGGTGCCGTGGGTGAAGTTGTAGGCGATGTCGCCCTTGCCGGTCTTGGCGCGCGGCTGGCGGTTCTGTTCCACCAGTTGGGCGATCTGAGCCCGCACCGCCTTCTGGGCCGCCTCGGCGTCGCGCTGCGCGTTCAGTTCACGCGCCCGCTCGGCGTTCTTGCGCTGCATTTCCAGCGCGGCCTCGCGCGATTCGTTGACCGACTCGAGCCCGGTGCGGCGCTCGATCTTCTTCTGCTTGCTCTTGTCCTGGTTGACCTTCTGGACCTTCTTCTTGTCCACCAGGCCGGCTTTCAGCAACTGCTCCTGCAGCGAGACCATCGTATTACTCCTTGCTTACATGGTGAGGTGGCCGGCGGCACGGCGCCGCCGGCGAAGCCGCTAGCATAGCAAACCGCGCAGGCCGAGGAATACCATTCTTCTTGCATGATATGCATGTGCCCTGTAGACGCTGCCAGTTAACTCAGCCATAGTTCCTTGTCCACATTCACCGTGTTTCTCATGCGCCCACTCTCCCGCCCCCTGGATCGTCTCTACACAGCAACGATGTCGAGCAGCGCTGCCGACACGGCCGACACGATCGCCCCCACCCTGGTCGAGCGGCCGCGCGACGGCCAGGCGGCCAATGGCCCGCTGGTGTTCACCTTCAGCGAAGCCGTCAAGCTCGGCCCCAACGCGAGTATCCGCGTCTACCCGGGCACCAAGGCCGGGATCACGATCGCCCTGGCGGACAATCTCGCGGTCACCCTCTCGGGCGCGACCCTCACGGTCCAGTTGCCGCAGCAGCTGGACTATGCGACCTCGTATGCGGCCCAGTTCAGCGCCGGCGCGATCGTCGACCTGGCCGGCAATCCGGTCTCCGGCGGATCCTCGTTCAACGTGAGCTTTCGCTCCGGCCTGAGCCCGGTGGCACTCGATCTCAGCGGCACGAGCGGCAACGATACTCTCGACGGCAGCGACCTGGACGACACCATCGACGGCGGCGCGGGCGCCGACACGCTCAATGGCCACGGCGGCAACGACCTGCTGTACGGCGGCCCCGACGCCGGCGTGGACCGGATCAACGGCGGCGCCGGCGACGACGGCCTGTGGGGCGGCGGCGGTAACGACGAGCTCAACGGCGGCAGCGGCAACGACCGACTCTACGGCGAGGGCGGCAACGACCGCCTGAACGGCGACGAAGGCGACGACCTGCTCGAAGGCGGCGCCGGCGACGACATGCTGAACGGGGGCACGGGCGCCAACACCTTGCGCGGCGGCGAAGGCAAGGACACGCTGGTGGGCTCCGCCGGCAGCGAATATGACGGCGGCGCGGGCGACGATGTCTTCATCGTCAACTACAACGCCCAGTCCAGCGGCCCGACAGTAATGCGCGGTGGCGACGGCAGCGACACGTTCCACCTGGGCCTGCTGCCCTCGCCCGCAGGCACAACCCTCATCTCCGGCGGCGCCGGCACCGACACCTACGTCCCGACCACCGGCAATTTTGCCAGCTTCCCCGACATTACCATCACGGATTTCACGCCGGGCGCCGGGGGCGACCTGATCGACGTACGATCGGTCGTTTCCGGCAGCGGGGAGGAGCGCAATCCCTTTGACGGCGGACTGCGCCTGCTGGGATCGGGCAGCGACACCCTGCTCCAGCAACGCCTCCTCGCAAGCGGCGCGTGGGTGACCGTGCTGACCCTGGCCGGGATCGCGCCTTCGCAGCTGCTCGCCGCCAACTTCGTCGAGGGTTTCGATCCGCTCGGCGGCACGGTCGGCCTGACGCTCACCGGCACGGCCGACAGCGATACCCTGAACGGCGGGCGCCTCGACGACAGCTTGTTTGGCCTCGGCGGCAACGACCTCCTGGAGGGCGGCGAGGGCAACGATCTGCTGGAAGGCGGAGACGGCAACGATACGCTCAATGGCGACGTCGGCAACGACACGCTGCGAGGCGGTGCCGGCGACGACACGCTCAACGCCAGCCTGTTCGGCGACAACCTGCTCGAGGGAGGCGCCGGCAATGACCGCCTGCGCAGCTACGGCGGCGGCAACGACCGCCTGCTCGGCGGCGACGGCGACGACAGCCTGCTCCTGATGGAGCACAGCAGCGGCGTACGCGGCGCCACCATCACCCTGTCGGGCGGGGCCGGCAACGACCGTATTTCCATCGTGTCGATGGGCCGCGCCGCGAGCGTGATCGCCAGCGGCGGCGAAGGCGCCGACCTGTTCCACCTGGGCGGCATTGCAGGTGGAGGAAAACTCAGGATCCTCGATTTCGGCGCGGCCGACCAGCTCGACCTGCAGGAATGGCTGCCGTACGGGATCACGGACAATCCCTTCGGCGCCGGTGGCTACTGGAAAGCGGTGCAGGAAGGCGCCGACGTCGGCATCTATGTCGACCGCGACGGCACAGGGCCCCTTCCCGCAGGACTGCTGCTCACGCTCGCCGACGTCGCGCTTGCCTCGCTCAGCGGGGCGAACTTCGTGGGCGGATTCGATCCGGCCGGCGGCAGCCTGGGGAACAACGGCCCGATCGGCCTGACCCTGACCGGCAGCGCGGGCGACGACGTCCTGTCCGGCCGCGACCTGAACGACACCATCGACGGCCGCGCCGGCAACGACGACCTGCGCGGCGAGGCCGGCGACGACAAGCTGTTCGGCGGCGACGGCCACGATCGGCTGGACGGCGGCGCCGGCAACGACCACCTCGAAGGCGGCGACGGCAACGACACCCTGTCCGACGGCTTCGGCGACGATGTCCTGATCGGTGGCGCCGGCGACGACATCCTGAGCGACGGTACTGGCGACAACGTCCTGAGCGGCGGCGCCGGCAACGACGTCCTGAGCAGTATCGGATCGGCCGGGAATCGTCCGGCCGGCACCATCCTCGACGGTGGCGACGGCAATGACCGCTTCCACGTGGGCAGCACGGTCAAGACCGTGCTGGGCGGCGCGGGCGACGACGACGTGACGGTCGACGACGAGGGCGGCCCAGCCGGCAGGGCGCCGCTGCTCGTGGACCTGGGCGACGGCAACGACCGCCTGAGCTTCAGCGCCTTCTACGAGGAAGCACGCGCAGTGCGGGTCAGCGGCGGCGCCGGCGTCGACAGCTACCGGTTCGGCGGCGGCTACCACTGGCCGCTCCTCACGATCACCGATTTCCAGACCGGCGCCGGCGGCGACGTGCTGGACGTGTACACCTTCGCTCCCGCCAGCCGCGACAGCAATCCGTTCGCCGCGGCCGGCAATGCGCGGCTGCTGCAGGAAGGCAGCCACGTGCTGCTCCAGGTAATTCCCCCCGAGGCGGGCGCAGCATCGTGGGTGACCCGGGTGGTGTTCGAGAACACGCGCGTGGCCGACTTCACGGCCGCGAATTTCACCGACAACGCCCGCCCCAATGCCGAGCCGGGGGGGCTGGTTCTGAACGGCACCGCCGCCGGCGACCTGCTGTTCGGTGGCATGCTTGCCGACGTCCTGCGCGGCGGCGACGGCGACGACGAGCTGTTCGGCAATGGCGGCGCCGACCAGCTGTATGGCGACGACGGCAACGACTTCCTGTTCGCCGGCGACGGCAACGACCGCCTCGACGGCGGCGCGGGCGACGACGTCCTGAATGGCGAGGCGGGCGACGACGAACTGCTGGGTGGCGCCGGGAACGACACCATGGAAGATCGTCTCGGCAATAACGTCCTGCGTGGCGGCGAGGGCAACGACCAGATCCACACCGGCGCGAACGGCAGCGCCCAGGTGTTCGGCGAGGCGGGCGACGACCTGCTGTTCATCGCCGGCAGCGGCCGCTACGACGGCGGCGATGGCCACGACAGCTTCTTCATTTCCCTCGACAAGGCAGCCACCGCCACCCTGCTGCTGACCGGCGGCGCCGGCCGCGACAGTTACACGCCATCCGGCGCCGCGCCCGGCGCGACGGTGACGATCACCGATTTCGCCGTCGGCGCCGGAGGCGACTTCATCAACGTCGACAAGCTGCCGCCGGCCGGCAACCCGTTCGCGCCCGGCGGCAGCCTGCAGTTCGTGCAGCGCGGCGCCGACACGGTGCTGCAGCTCCGCGTCAGCCAGGACAGCAGCGCCTCCTTCCAGGACGTGCTCATCCTGCGCGACGTCGTCAGAACGGCGCTGACCAGCGAGAACATCGTCCTGGGCTTCGATCCGCACGGCAGCCTGCGCGGGCTGAGCGTCCATGGCACCGATGGGGCCGACAAGCTGGCCGGCACCGTGCATGAAGACATGCTGCGCGGCGGCGCCGGCAACGATGTGCTCATCGGGGGCGGCGGCTACGACCTGCTCGATGGCGGCGCCGGCATCGACACCGCCGTATTTACCGGCGCGCGCAGCCAGTACAAGGTGGAGCGCTTGCCGCACGCCCCGCAGGATCCGCTCGACATGGTCGTGTCCGACGTGCGCCCCGGCCCCGGCGACGGCAAGGACCGCCTCACCGGCATCGAACGCCTGGTGTTCGCCGATGGCGCCATCGCCTTCGACACCGGCGTCCGGGACGTGGCCGGCCAGGCCTACCGCATCTACCGCGCGGCCTTCGATCGTACGCCCGACCAGGGCGGCCTGGGGTTCTGGATCGCGGCGATGGACCGCGGCAGCACGCTGGCCGAGATCGCGAGCGGCTTCGTGCGTTCGCAGGAATTCATCGACCTGTACGGCGCCGCGCCGACCAATGCCGAGATCGTGACCCGGATGTACACCAACATCCTGGACCGCGCACCCGAGCGGGCCGGCTACGACTACTGGCTCGCGGCCCTCGACAACAAGGTAGTCGACGTCGCTGCGATGCTGGCGATGTTCAGCCAGAGCAACGAAAATTACGCGGCGGTGGCGGAGCTGATCTCCGACGGGATAGCCTACCAGCCCTTCGGCGGCTGAGCCGAGTTATCCTGTCGAAGATTTTTACATATTTATAAGTATTTCTTATGGGAAATGGTTGATTTATAAGATAAATCAATGATTTAGACGCTTGGCATGATCTGTGCTTTTAACAAATTGATCGAATGCCCGGACAGCAAGCGATGCTATCCATGGTGCATGAACCCCTTTCAATTCACCGTACGGAGGCAACACATGATCAAGAAGCTGATGCTTGCCCTGACCCTTGCATCGACGATGGGCTGGACCCAGGCAGCAGTCCTGCTGGCCGAAGATTTCGACGATGTCGCCGCCCTGCCGGGCCAGGGCTGGGTGTTCGACAACGCGAGCGTGCCGCCGGGCATCGCCCCCGGTTGGGTGCAAGGCAACCCGCTCGTGTTCACGGCCCACCAGGGCGCCGACGATGCCTATATCGCCTCGAGTTTCGAGAGCGCAGCACCGGGCGGGCAGCTCGACGACCGCCTGTTCACGCCCCTGTTCTCGCTGCAGGACGGCGCGGTCGCCACATTCTGGCTGCGCGGCGCCGATGATCCTGGCTTCAGCGACATCGTGGTGTACGGCTATACCAACGGCGCCACCGATCCGGGCGCCTTCATCAAGTCGATGACGGTCACCGCGCCGCAGGATGGCTGGACCATGTACACCCTGACCATCGACCCGATGGCCGGCATGATGGCGCGCCTCGGCTTCGTCCACAGCGGCGCGGAAGCGAGCTCGAACTATGTCGGCCTCGATACCCTGCGCATCGAATCGCTGCCGCCGGCCGGCGTGCCGGAACCGGCCTCGCTGCTGATCCTCGGGATCGGCGCAGCCGGCCTGGCGCTGGCGCGCCGTCGCCGCTGATCCCGGCCCGGCGTAAAGGCCGGGCCCACCGTACTACCTCCCTGCACACCCGCCTGCTGCCCCGCAGGCGCTTTGCCCTCCCTGCCGGCATGGCCTCGACGCCGCGGCCGCGCCATCGTGCTCCAGCCTTTTTCGCCGCACAGTAGACTGTCCCCAGTTCCGATGATGTGCGCCGCTGCGCCCGGCGACGCTCCTGCACAGAAAGGACGCGACATGACTGCCTCCACCAATGGCGTCTCGGTCTCGGTCTGGATGGATACCGTCGAGCTGCCTGCGTCCCCGCCCCTGTCCGGCGACCTCGATACCGAGGTCTGCGTGATCGGCGCCGGCATCGCGGGCCTCACCAGCGCCTACCTGCTCGCGAAGGAAGGCCGCGAAGTCGCCGTGATCGACGCGCTCGGCATCGGCGCCGGCGAGACCGGCCGCACCACCGCCCACCTGTTCCCGCCGGACGAGTGGTACACCACCATCGAGGACAAGTTCGGCGCCCCCAGGGCCCGCCTGGTGGCCGACAGCTACGCCAGTGCGATCGGCCTGGTCGAATCGATCGCGGGCGAGATCAGGGCCACCGACGACATCGATTGCGGCTGGAAACGCCCGACCCGGCGGCCGACCACGACATCCTGTTCGTCGGCGGCGCCGACCACAAGACCGGCCAGGACGCGCACCCGGAACACCGCTACGACGAGATCGAGCGCTGGACCCGCGAACACTTCCCGATGGCCGGGGCGGTGGCCTACCGCTGGTCCGGCGAGGTGATGGAGCCCTCCGACGGCCTGGCCTACCTCGGACGCAACCCGATGGACGACGACAACGTCTACCTGATCACGGGCGACTCCGGCAACGGCATGACCCACTGCACCATCGGCGCCATGCTGGTGAACGACCTGATCGCCGGCCGCGACAACCCGTGGGCAGCGCTGTACGACCCCTCGCGCAAGCCGGTGCATGGGCTGGCCGACTTCGCGCACGAACAGGCCAATACCATGGCGCGCTACGGCGAATGGCTGACCGGGGGCGACGTCGACTCGGTACACGAAATCGCCGCCGGCGAAGGCGCGGTGGTGCGCGACGGCTTGCGCAAGATCGCCGTCTACCGCGACGCCCAGGGTGGCCTGCACGCGGTGTCGGCCAAGTGCACCCACCTCGGCTGCGCCGTGCACTGGAACTCGGCCGAGCCCTCCTGGGATTGCCCTTGCCATGCCTCGCGCTTCGACATCGAGGGCAATGTGCTGCACGGACCGGCGCCGGAACCGCTCGACAAGGTCGAACTGGCCGACGAGACCCCGCCGCCGCGCTCTCCCCGTCCCGGCGTGCGCGGCCGCAGCGCGCGCTGAACGCCGCGGGAACGGGAAGCGTTAACGACGACACCAGCCCGCAGGCTGGTGTCGTGCGCGGCCGCGCGGGCCGCATCCGGAGTCCGCGAATGACGCGGATGAACGCGGATCAGTAGCCGCGGCCGGTAGTGCCGGTGGTGGTGCCGCTGGTGCCCGTGCCGGTGGTGCCGCTGGTGCCCGTGCCGGTGGTGCCGGTGGTACCCGTGGTGCCGCTGGTGCCGCTGGTACCCGTGGTACCGCTGCGGCCGGTGGCGTCCATGGTGCCGGTCGAACCGCTGGTGCCCATGGTGCCGGTCGCGCCGGTGCCCATCGAGCCGCTGGTGGTGCCGGTGGCGCTGCTCGAGCCACTGGTGGTGCCGCTGGAAGTGCCGGTGTCCATCGAGCCGCTGGTGCCCGAGGCGCCGCCGGTGCCCATCGAGCCGGACGAACCGCTGGTGCCCATCGAACCGCTGGTCGAGCTACGGGTTTCCGGCTCGCTCGAACGGCCGGAGGCGGTGCGGCCCGCTTCGACACCCGAGCTGCCGGTGCCCATCGCACCGCTCGAGCCGCTCTGGCCGCTCATGCTGCCCGAAGCGCCGGAGTCCATCGCGCCGCTCTGGCTGGAACCCATCGCGCCGCTATGGCTCGAACCGCTCGCGCTGCTGCTCGAATGCTTCTTGGCATGCTTCTTGTGCGTCATGCTCTTCTTGTGGTGCTGGTCCGAGCTGCCGGTCGCGCTGGCCGACGAGCTGCCGCTGCTTTGATCGTTCATGCTGCCGCTCTGCTGGGTGCTGGCGCTGCTGCCGGTGCCGGCGCCACGGGTGTTCTGGGTGCCGTCCGAGGATTGGGCGTGCACCGCGCCGGCGCCGAACATGGCGGCGGCAATCGAAGCGCCCAGCAAGCCTTTCAGTAGCTTATTCGTCTTCATGTCGATCTCCTCAATTTGTCTTCGGGGCTGAAAGCTCAACAATATCAATAAGATATTGAATTAGGGTTCCGAGTGTAGAGAGGCCGCATCGCGGAAGGCGCACGGTAGCCTTCCGGAAAAAACGAAAAGTAGACGCAGCGGATCAGGGCGGCGTCGGTGCGGCGGCCGCAGCGGCCGCGGCGGCCGTGGTGCCGGCGCCCGTGCCCGGTACGCCTGCCGCCTGCGCCGACAGCGTGCCGAGCTGGGTGTACAGCGCCAGCACGTTGCTCTTGTCGTCCGGGTAAACGCGGTTCGACAGGAACACGTAGAAGGTGCCTGACTGCGGATCGACCCACAGGATGCAGCCGGTGAAGCCGGTATGGCCGTAGGAGCCGACCGGGAACACGCTGCCGCGCGGGCGCTGCGCGTAGGGCGAGTCGATGTCCATGCCCATGCCGCGCAGGGCCAGCCCGGACGGCGACTGCACGGTGGTGAGCAGGCGCACGCTCCGCTCGCTCAATACCCGCACGCCATCCAGTTCGCCTCCATTCACGAGCATGCGGCCGAAGCGCGCCACGTCGCGCACGGTGGAGAACACGCCGGCGGAACCGCCGACCCCGCCCATGCGGCGCACGGTCGGATCGTGCACCACGCCGGCCAGCAGCCGGCCGGGCGCCAGGTCGCCATGCAGGGCTTGGTCGGCGCCCCCTGCGGCAGCGGGATCGGCGCCGCGCTGGGTCGGTGCGATGCGCGCGGCCGCCATGCGCGCCAGCGGAAGATAGCCGGTGTCGCGCATGCCGAGCGGCGTAAAGATACGCTGCTGCGCGAAGCGCTCCAGCGGCATGCCGGCCACGCGCTCGACCAGCAGGCCAAGCAGGGTGTAGTTGATGTCCGAGTAGCGGAACAAGGTCCCCGGCGTGTGGGTCACGGCCTGGGCGCAGGCCAGGTCGCGCGCCGCTTCCTTGCCTTGCCAGGCCGGCTTGGCCGGCAGGCCCGCCGGCAGCCCGGACGAATGGGTCAGCAAGTGGCGCAGCGTGATCGCTTCCTTGCCGCCGTTGGCGCATTCCGGAAAATAACGCACCAGCGGCGCTTCCAGGTCGAGCTTTCCTTCTTCGGCCAGCAGCAGCACCGAGGGCGCGGTGGACAGCACCTTGGACAGCGAGGCGGCGTCGAACACCGTCTCGGGTGTCACCATCGGCGCGCCGTCCTCGTAGGTGTAGCGGCCGTAGGCCTTCTCGTAGACCGCGCCTTCGCGCTCCAGGTGGAACACGGCGCCGGGCAGCTTGCGCGCGGCGATGCCCTCATTGATGGCGCGGTCGATCTGCGCCAGCGGGGCCGTGGCGAGCCGCGTGTCGGCGTGCATCGCGCTGCCCTGCCCCGGCAGCTGCGCGCAGCCGGCGGCCAGCAAGGCGGCGCACAGGGTGGCAAGGAAGGTCGTGCGGCGGCATGGCAGGGTCGCGAAGCTGGTCATGGCAGGCTGGAATGGTGGCTCGGGTCGCCCGATGATAAGGAGGGGGCTGACACTGGTCAATCTTTACAACGCGGCAATTTCGGAGCAGCTGCGCACGCCAAAAATCGCATCGGCGTATGATATTTGGATGATTCCATTCTCCATACTCGACCTCGCGCCCATCACCGAGGGCAGTGATGCGGCAACTTCTTTCCAACGTACACTCGATCTCGCCCAGCACGGCGAGCGCTGGGGCTACCACCGTTTCTGGCTGGCGGAACACCACGGCATGCCGGGCATTGCCAGCGCGGCAACCGCGGTCCTGATCGGCCACGTGGCCGGCGGCACCAGCACGATCCGGGTCGGCGCCGGCGGCATCATGCTGCCGAACCATTCGCCGCTGGTCATCGCCGAGCAGTTCGGCACGCTCGCCTCGCTGTACCCGGGGCGCATCGACCTCGGCCTGGGCCGCGCCCCTGGCTCGGACCACACCACCGCGCGCGCCCTGCGCCGCAACCTGGCTTCGGATGCCGACGAATTCCCGCAGGACGTCGTCGAGCTGATGGATTATTTCGCCGGCTCCACCCGCCGGCCGGTCAGCGCGGTGCCGGGCGCGGGCCTGGACGTGCCGGTCTGGATCCTCGGTTCCAGCCTGTTCGGCGCCCAGCTGGCGGCGGCGCTCGGCCTGCCCTACGCCTTCGCCTCGCACTTCGCGCCGCAGATGATGATGCAGGCCATCGAGATCTACCGCTCGACCTTCCGTCCGTCGAAGCAGCTCGACAAGCCTTATGTGATGCTGGGCTTCAACGTGTTCGCGGCCGATACCGACGACGAGGCGCACCTGCTGGCCACCTCGATGCAGCAGGCCTTCGTGAACCTGCGCAGCGGCCGCCCCACCAAGCTGCAGCCGCCCAAGCCGGGCTACCTGGAAAGCCTGGGCACCGCCGAACGCATGATGTTGGACAGCGTGCTGTCCTGCACCGCCATCGGTTCGCCGGCCACGGTGGAGAGCCAGCTGCGCAGCTTCATCGCGCGCACCCGGCCGGACGAGCTGATGATCACTTCGCAGGTCTTCGACCATGCGGCGCGCCTGCGCGCCTACGAGATCACGGCCGAGATCAACCGCAAGGGCTGAGCCCGATGCAAGCCTGGTCGCCCCGGCGAAGGCCGGGGCCCGGTTTGCACATCGCTGGCTCAAGCGTCGCCGGTGCCCATCTGCAGCATGTCGATCAGCGCCCGGGTCGACCTGACCCTGCCCATGCGCGGGAAGATGTGCTTGCACGCGAAATGGTGGGCCTCGGCGTCGATGCTGGTCATCGCATCTTCCGCGAACACCAGCGTGTAGTTGCGGTCTAAGGCGGCGCGCGCCGTCGATTCGACGCCGAAGTTGGTTGCGATGCCGCCCAGCACCAGGGTGTCGATATGGCGCCGGCGCAGCAGCAAATCCAGCTCGGTGCCGTAGAAGGCGCCCCACTGGCGCTTGGTGACCACGATATCGGTGGCGTCCACGCCGGCCATGTCGGCCAGCTCCGAGGCGTCGTAGGGCGGCGCGGCAGCGCCCGGCGGGCGCATCGGCGCGTCGGCCACGGGCGTGGGCAACTGATTCACCAGCACTCGCACATAGATGACCATGGCCCCGCGGTTGCGCATTTCCTGGGCCAGCAGCACGCAGTTGCCCACCGCCTGCTCGGCGGTATAGGGCCCCAGCGCGCGTGAGACGTTGCTGTTCTGCAGGTCGATCAGCACCAGGGCCGTGCGCGCCAGGTTCAGGGATTGTTCGGTCATGGCATTTCTCCTGCTGCTTCGTTGATCCAAGTATTCACGATTCGCGTGCCTTGCGGCGCACACGGCTACAATGGCCCGAACGATTCTTCCTGGAGCAAGCATGCAACGTCGCCAGTTCATCCATCTTTCCTCGCTCGCCGCCGCCGTCGCGGTCCTGCCCGGCTGCGCCGCGGTCGCCAACCTGACGACCGGCCCCCTGATCGAGCGCCACCTGCCCAAGGACTACAGCGGCGTGGTGGCGGTGCGCAAGGATGCGCGCTCGACCCTGGTCACCCACGCCGGCGGCCTGGCCCTGCGCGAAGAGAAGCAGCCGGTCACCAAGGACACGCGCTTCCTGATCGGCTCGATCACCAAGTGGATCAGCGCCGTGACGGTGCTGCGCCTGGCCGACATGGGCACGCTCGACCTCGACGCACCGATCGCGCGCCACCTGCCGGAACTGCCGGCGGCGAACGGCGCGGTCACGCTGCGCCAGCTGATGTCGAACCGCAGCGGCATCCCGAACGGCCTGCTCGAGGCCTTGAAAAAGGACCGGGCGGCGGTCGAGAAGCTCGAGATCGGCCCGGTGGAGGCGGCCCTGCGCTTCGGCACCGGCACGCCGACATCCAGCCCGGGCGAGCGCTGGGACTATTCGTACACGAACTGGATCCTGGTCGCGGCGGTCGTCGAGCGGGCCCGCAAGGAGCCCTTCACCGAGACGGTGGAAGAACTGGTGCTGGCCCCCAGCGGCGTGCGCGACACCAGCTTCGCCGCGACCGGCTATGAAGACGAGGTGGGCATGGCGGTCGCCTACAACGAGGCCGGCCTGCGCAAGACCTCGCCCGTGCCGCCGATGATCGTGGCCAGCGGCACCATGTACAGCACGGCCAGCGACCTGGTGAAGATCGCCGACACCGTCTATTTCACGAAACTGCTGTCGGATAAGGCGCGCAAGGAGCTGTCCACCGTGGTGGTGCCGTCGGAAGACTATGCGCTGGGCGGGAAGGTGAAAACCATCGCCACGAAAGAAGGCGCCCGCACGCTTGCCTGGGAAGCGGGCGCCATCGGGGCCTACAAATCGCTGCTGGCCTACGATCCGGCCGATGGCCGGGTCGTGGTCCTGCTGAACAACACCGACATGCCGCAGTCGGAACAGGCCAGGATCGCCGTGGCGCTGTTCCAGGACATGTGACATGTGACGCGAACGGCAGCGCCGTTCGCGTCAAGCTTCCTTACTGCACCGGTTTCCCGTCGGCGTCGATCTTGCGGACTTCGCCGATGTTCAGCGAGCGGATGCCCGCTTCCACCTTGCTCATGTCGCCGACCACGATCCACACCAGGCGGTCCGGGGTGAAGCTGCGGGCCGCCAGCGCGTTGGCCTGCGCCGGGGTCAACGCGGTCGCCTTCTGCGTGTAGGTGTTGTAGTAGTCGTCCGGCAGGCCGAACTGCACGATGTTGGTGTAGGCATTGGTCAGCTGGCCGGCGGTTTCGAAGCCGCCCGGCAAGCCCAGCGTGTTGTTGTCGACCGAAGCCTTCAACTCTTCCGCCGTGATCGGCTTGCCGCCTGCGATGTCGCGGTACTCGCGCACCAGTTCCTGCATCGATTCACGGGTCTTGTCGGTCTGCACCGGCGAGACGCTCATGAACGGACGCTGGCCCAGGGCTGGCTGCAGCATGCTGCGCACGCCATAGGACCAGTGCTTTTCTTCGCGCAGGTTCATGTTGATGCGCGAGTTGAACGAGCCGCCAAACACGTGGTTGACGAGTTCCAGCGGCAGCGCATCCGGATCGTTGCGCGGCGTGGCCAGCTGGGCGCCCACGATCACGCTCTGCAGCGCGCCCGGACGGTCGACCAGGTAGACCACGCTCTTCTCGGGCGCGGCGACCTTGCTCAGGACCTTCTTCGGCACCTCGCCTGCTTTCCATCCCGCGAACGCTTTTTCCAGCATCGGCTTGACTTCCGCCAGGGTGGTGTCGCCCACCACCAGCAGGGTCGCGTTGTTCGGCTTGAACCAGGTGGCGTGGTACTTCGCCAGGTCGTCGCGGCGCATGCTCTGCACGGACGCTTCGGTGCCGGTGCCGGTGAAGGGCTTGGCGTAGGCATGGTCCTGGCCGTACAGGATGCTCGGCAGGACGCGCAGGGCCAGGGTCTGCGGCACGGTCTTCTCGCGCGCGATCGCGGCCAGGCGGTCCTTCTGCAGGCGCTCGAACTCGTTCTGCGGGAAGGACGGGTTCAGGATCAGGTCCGAGTACAGGGTCAGCGCCTGCGGCATGGTGGCCTTCAGGGCGTTCAGGTACACGAAGCCGCTGTCCAGGTTGGCGCCCGCGCCGAACTGCGCGCCCATGCTTTCGAAGGCTTCGCCGATTTCCAGCGACTTGCGGGTCTTGGTGCCTTCTTCCAGCATGCGCATGGCGAAGCTGGCCACGCCCGGCTTGTCTTTCGCGTCCGAAGCATAGCCACTGTCGACCAACAACTGGAAGTTGACCACCGGCGCGTCATGACGCTCGGCCAGCACGACCTTCAGGCCATTCGACAGGGTCGTCTTCTGCATTTCCGGCAGCTTGAGCGCCATCGGTTTGCCCAGCGCCGGTTCCTTGCTGCGGTCCACGCCCGGCTTGCCTGCCGCCAGGCCGGTCGGATAAGGGTCGACCTGCAGGACGAAGTCGCCGTCGCTGAGCCAGTCGTTCATGGCCTTCTTCACGGACGCCGGGGTGGCGTCCTTGATGCGCTGCAGGTAGATCTTGTAGCAATCCGGATTGCCGGTGTAGGTCTGGCACGAGGCCAGCAGGTCGCTCTTGCCGCCGAAACCGCCGACGCGCTCGATCATGCGGGTGTAGCGCGCCAGGATGGTGGTCTTGGCCAGGCGCAGTTCGCTTTCGGTCGGGCCGTTCTTCATCAGGGCCTTCAGCTCTTCGTCCGCGGCGCGTTCCATCTTCGCCACGTCGGCGCCCGGACGCGCGGTCAGGGTCATGTCGAACTGGCCGCCGATTTCCGAACCGTCGTCGCTGGCGACCGCGCTAGTAGCCAGCTGGTCCTTGTACACCAGGCGCTTGTACAGGCGCGAGGTCTTGCCGCCGCCCAGCACCAGTGCGGCCAGGTCGAGCTGCGCTTCTTCCGGCGTGTTCGCGCCCGGCACGTTCCAGGTGCGGTAGATGCGCGACTGCGGCACGCGGTCCTGCACGACCGTGCGGTGGGTGCCGGTGCGCTTGGCGATCCAGGCTTCATGCTTGGCCAGCGGCGGGCCCGGGGGAATATGGCCGTAGTACTGCTCGACCTTCTGGCGCGCCACTTCCGGGGTGATGTCGCCGGACAGCACCAGCACGGTGTTGTTCGGGCCGTAGTTGGTCTTGAACCACTCCTGCACGTCGGTCATCGAGGCCGCATCCAGGTCTTCCATCTTGCCGATCACGGTCCAGGAATACGGGTGGCCGACCGGATAGGTATTGTTCACCAGCAGTTCGTAGGCCACGCCGTAGGGCTGGTTCTCGCCCTGGCGCTTCTCGTTCTGCACCACGCCGCGCTGCAGGTCGAGCGTCTTCTTGTCGACGGTGCCGAGCAGGTGGCCCATGCGGTCGCTCTCGGCGAACAGGGCGTAGTCCAGCATCGAGGTCGGCACGTTCTGGAAGTAATTGGTGCGGTCCTGGTTGGTGGTGCCGTTCAGGTCGGTTGCGCCGATGCCTTGCAATGCGCTCAGGTAGGTCTTCTTGAAGTTGTCGCTGCCACCGAACATCAGGTGCTCGAACAGGTGCGCGAAACCGGTCTTGCCGACCTTTTCGTTCTTGGAGCCGACGTGGTACCAGGTGTTGATCGCCACCACCGGGGTCTTGTGGTCTTCGTGGACCAGCACCGTCAGCCCGTTCTTCAGGGTGAACTTGGTGTACTTGACGTCGGGGATCGGGATGTCGGGCGTGCTGGCCGAGGATTTGGCCGAAGTCGGGGCCGGGGCCGCGCTTGCGGCGGATACGCCAGTGGCCAGCGCGAGCGCGACGGCCATCTGGAGAGTGCGACGAACGGATGCTGCCATGCTGCTCCTCCAAGGAAACGGCGGGTTGCCGATCCTGGCATTCTAGGCAGCTTTTGTTATTGCAACAAAGAATTAATGCGCAGGAGGGAGAATCCATGCGCACAGCATTGGCTTGCGCTCTATTGCGGCACGATCCGCAGCAGGCTGCCCCTGGTTTCGTCGGTGATCGCGTACAGGTAGCCGTCCGGTCCCTGGCGCACGTCGCGCACGCGCTTGCCGATCGCCAGGCGCTCCTGCTTCACCACCTTGCCCTGGGCGTCGAAGGCGACGCGGCGGATGTCCTCGGTCGCCAGCCCGCCCGAGAACAGGCTGCCGCGCCAGGCCGGGAAGGCCTGGCCGGTGTACCAGGCCAGACCCGAGGCGCCGGTGGACGGCGTCCACACCACCAGCGGCTGCACCATGCCCGGCACCACCTGCTTGCCGACCGGCTCGCGGGTCTTGTAGTCCATGCCGTAGCTCTGCAGCGGCCAGCCGTAGTTCTTGCCGCCTTCGATCAGGTTGATCTCGTCGCCGCCGCGCGGGCCGTGCTCGCTGGCCCAGACGCGGCCCTGCGGGTCGACCGTCATGCCCTGGATGTTGCGGTGCCCGATGCTCCACAGCTCGGGCAGCGCGCCCTTCTGCGCCGCCAGCGGGTTGCCCGGCGCCGCCTTGCCCTCGGCGCTGAGGTGCAGGATCGAACCATTGTGGCTGCCCACGTTCTGGGCCTGGTCGCGCGCCAGCATGTCGCCCACGCGCGCGGGCGGGTTGCCGCCGTCGCCGATGCTCATCAGGAGCGTGCCGTCCTTCAGGAACACGATGCGCGAGCCGAAGTGCTGGCCGCCGCTCTTCGCGGGCGAGGCCGTGAACAGGGTCTTGATGCCGTGCACCCGCTTGCCGTCGAACACGCCCTGTACCAGCACCGTACGGTTCGCGTCCTCGGTGCCGCTGGCCATGGTCATGTAGATGCGCGGGTTGGGTCCTTGGTCGGCCGGGTGGACGGCGATGTCGAGCAGGCCGCCCTGCCCGCCCGTGAACAGCGCGGGCAGGCCGTCGACCGGAATGTCCCGCACCTGCTTGCCTTCCACCAGGTGCAGCGTGCCTTTCTTGCCGGTGACCAGCACGCGACCGTCGGCCAGCCAGGCCATGCCCCAGGGCTGCGGCAGGCCGTCGGCGACGGTCTCGAGCTTCCAGCCCTTGGCCGCGGGCGGCTCGGCCACCGGCGTGACCTGGGCCAGGGCATGCCCGGCAAGGGACGTGAACAAGCTGGCAACAGCCAAAGCAATTCCTTGATAACTCGTCATGAAAGTATCTCCTAGGATTGGTCAAACCATTAACAAAGTGTGCTTTTTACCGCATTTTCCTGCATTTTCTCTGCACGTTTAATACAAGGAGCGTAGAATTCACGCTTCAGCGAACCAGCCATAAGGATTTCATCCGATGATGCAACGCCGAGCGTTTCTGAAGTCTTCCCTCCTCCTTGCAGCTCCATCCCTCAGCATCCCGGCACTTGCCAAAACAGCACAACCCGAATCGGGTGAGCGTGTCCTGCGCCTGTACAACACGCATACGGGCGAGAAGGTGACGACGCCGTTCTGGGCCGAAGGCGCCTTCATCCCCGACGGGCTGAAGGACCTCAACAAGGTACTGCGCGACCACCGCAACAACCAGGTGGCCCAGATGGACCCCGAGCTCCTGCTGCTGCTGTCCCAGCTCAACGACAAGCTGGACAACAAGCACGAACTGCACATCATTTCCGGCTACCGCTCGCCGGAATCGAATGCCAAGCTGCACGCGGCCAGCAACGGCGTCGCCAAGCGCAGCCTGCACATGGAAGCCAAGGCGATCGACATCCGCCTGCCGGGCAAGGACCTGAAGATGCTGCACCGTGCGGCCATGTCCCTCAAGGGCGGCGGCGTCGGCTACTACGCCGATTCGCAGTTCGTCCACATGGACACCGGCCGCGTCCGTTATTGGTGATGCCATGACGCGGCTCCGGCTCCGCGTCATCCTCAGCCTGGCCGTGCTGGCCGGCGCCACCCAGGCTTCGGCTGCCCTGGCCCAGAGTACCGGGCAGCCCGCGACCGTCAAGGTGCAATCCACCCGCGACCCGGTCGACAAATCCTACCGAAAAATGATCAAGGGCATGGAACGCTTCGCACGCGCGCATGCCTTGGCGCCGAACGCGCCGCTGCGCTTCCACCTCCTGCCGCGCTCGCCCACGGTGGACATGCGCGGCATCACGCTGCGGATCGCGGGCGACAGCGTCAGCATCCCGGTGCCGGTGGCGCAGGACAACAGCTTCGTCCTGCCGCGCAACGAGACCGCCTTGCGCGAAGACGCCGCCGTGGTCGCCAACCGCAAGACCACCAGCATGACCTGGCGCGCCCAGGTCATCACGCCCGGCCTGCCGCCCGGCACGCGCCGCCTGGGCGACATGCGCCTGGAATGCCTGGTCGGCGTCGAGGCCGGCCTGGTCTCCAACAGTTCCCCGCTGTTCGGCTGGATCTCGAAGGCGCTCACCACGCCCGAGCAGGTGTGCAATAGCCCCAACGGCAACTACCTGTTCTTCGCAGAGCGCCCGGTGTTCTCGGTGCGCCTGCGCGCCGGCGAACGGATGGAAACCCTCCCCTTCCACATGCTGTACGCGGGCGGCGAGCAGACCGGGGCCGACCTGCAGTACTGCGACTGCCAGGTCATGCTCGACCGCACCTACTACGCGCCGATCTGGGACAAGTCCTGGCCGGACGATACGCTGGTCGAATTCGAGTACATGGAGGATGCGCCATGAAGCGGGTCCTGTTGGCGGCGCTGTGTGCAAGCCTGCTGCTGGCCGGCTGCGCGACCGGCTCGGCGCCGTCCGGCACGCAGGTGGCGGCCGAGCGCCTGCAGCAATCCGTCATTCCGGGCGCGACCACCAAGGCGCAATTGCTGGCGGCCTTCGGGCCGACCAGGAACGTCGTGTTCGACAGCGGTTACGAGGCCTGGGTCTACCAGTCGCCTGCAGGCGGCGGGCGCTTTTCCGAGTTCGTGGTCCTGATTAACCGCGACGGTGTCGTCACCAAGACGCGCACGCGCGCCGCAACCCAGCCTTGATCCGGGCCGTACGCCGCGGGCTTTGTCGGTGTACGAACATGAAACGCTCAGCTTTCCACGCACTCGACCTGTGCCGGCACGTGCAGATGCGAGCGCACCTGGTTGCGCCCCTCGTTCTTGGCGAGATAGACGGCGGCATCGGCCGCGGCAAACAGCTCGTTGATACTCTGCTTCTGTTCCATGGCCGCCACGCCGATGGACACCGTGACCTGCAGTTTCGGCTTGTCCAGCAGCGGAGCCTGGGCGATGCCGTGACGAATACGCTCGCCCACTTCCATCGCCGTGGCCAGGGAAGTGTCCGGCAGGACGACGACGAACTCCTCGCCGCCGAAGCGCACGCAAAAATCGGCCGCACGCAGGAAGCCGCGCAGCGCCTGCGCGAAAGCGCGCAGGACATCGTCGCCGACCAGGTGACCGAATTCGTCGTTGATATGCTTGAAGAAGTCGATGTCGAGCATCAGGATGGAAAAAGGCCTGCCGGTGGCGGCATGCCGCTCGACCTGCTGCGCGAGGATGTCGTCGAGCGCACGGCGGTTCCAGTGCCCCGTCAGCGCGTCGGTCGCAGCATCGAGCTCGACCTTCTGGAGCGCCGTGCGCAGCTGCACCGCCAGCGAACCATTCGCGTGCTGCAGGCGGATCCCTTCGAGCAAACGTTGCGAAATCGCGCGCGTATAGTAGGCGATCAGGGCGATGAAGACGCTCAGGCCGGCCGTGTAGTCGAGCGCACTCCGGTGGCTGGCAAATTGCCACAGCCCGAATACCGCGATCGCCCACAGGATGCCGATCTGCCCGTAGTAGGCCACCACATGGGTGCCATATACCTGCGCATTGACCGCCACGACGCCGCACAGCAGCGCCATCAGGGTGGCGTCGAGCACCGGGTCATGGCCGACCAGGAACCACGTGAGCAGGCCCCAGGCAAAGCCATCCAGTGCGGCGATCCAATGCAGCTGCTTGCGGTGCATGGCCAGCGTCGGGCCGGCGCCGATCATCTGCTGCAGCACCCACAGGCTGCCGGCCCATAGCACGGCAGCGATTCCCAGCCACAGCGCGATCGAGCGGGCGGGCACGCGGCCCCAGCAGAACCATGCGGCGAGCAGCCATCCGACCGGCGTGGTCGTCAGGGCGCGCCGCAGCGCAAGCGCGCATTCCGAAAAGCCCGTCGCACGCGCAAGGGACACGTCGGTCTCAATGATTGAGTGATGGGTGGTCACGGCTTGCCTGTGCGCTGAGGGGGAAAGATCTTTGCTGCCGGCGTCATGCCGTTGTTGTTGAAAGCCGGGCTGCACATCGTTCTCTTCTTCAAAGAGGCCTGGGGATATGTGACAGTTGTTCAGGAGTATTTACGAAGCACCAGCCTGCGAGGGGCAAGCGGTATCGAAGAAGTTCAATATCTTCTCAGTACCACCTGGAGATGTCCAGAAGAAATACGTACGTGTTGCCAGCCGTCCGCATGTCGACCCATACCGCATGAGAAGCACAGGTTTGCGCTACGCTTTCCGCATAGTAAAGTTGTGCATCTTCACTGCCCAGGATCCGACATGGCCCGCAAGCTTGCCCTCTCCTTCGTATTGACAGCCTTGCTTGCCGCAGGCGCCCAGGCCCAGGGCCTGTCCCCGCTCGAGCAGCGCATCGCCGACGAGGTCAAGGCCTGGCAGCCGGAAGCCATCGGACTGCTCGAACGCAGCGCGCGCATCAACAGCGGCACCTTCAACCTGGCCGGCGTGCGCGCGGTCGGCGAGGTGTACCGCAAGGAGCTGGAAGCGCTCGGGTTCAAGACGGTCTGGATCGACATGCCGCGCGAGATGGGCCGCGCCGGCCACCTGGTGGCCAACCGCATGGGCAAGCAGGGCAAGCGCCTGCTGCTGCTCGGCCACCTCGACACCGTGTTCGAGCCGGACGCAACGGCGCCGCTGTGGGAACGCGAGAGCGAGACCGTCGCGCGCGGCCAGGGCGTCGGCGACATGAAGGGCGGGAACGTGGTCGCGATCGCCGCCCTGCGCGCGCTGCACCGCGCGGGCGCGCTCGACGGCACCACCATCACCGTGGTGTTCACCGGCGACGAGGAAGAAGCCGGCCACCCGCGCGAAGTCTCGCGCCGCGACATGGTCGAACTGGCGAAACGCAGCGACGTGGCGCTCAGTTTCGAAGGCGCGATCACCGGGCCGGACGGCCAGGCCATGGCCACCGTCGGGCGCCGCGCCACCGCCTCGTTCGACCTCGACGTCAAGGGCCGCCAGGGCCACTCGCAGGGCGTGTTCGGTCCGGCCGGCTACGGCGCCGTGTACGAGGCCGCGCGCATCCTCGACGGCTTCCGCCAGCAGGTGGTGGAACCGGGCCTGACCTTCAACCCGGGCGTGATCCTGGGCGGCACCGACGTGGCATACGACGAGGCCAACGCCAAGGGCACGGCGGCCGGCAAGACCAATGTCGTGGCCAACACGGTCACCGTGCGCGCCGACCTGCGCTACCTCGACTACGCCCAGCGCGACCGCGCCCAGGCGCGCATGCGCGAGATCGTCGCCCAAAGCCTGCCGGGCGCCAGCGCCAGCATCACCTTCCGCGATTCCTATCCGCCGATGGCGGTCACGCCGGGCAACCTGAAGCTGCTCGCGCTGTACTCGCAGGCCAGTGCGGATGCCGGCCTGGGCCCGGTGGGCGCGGTGCCGCCGACGGCGCGCGGCGCCGGCGACATCCAGTTCGTGGCGCCCCTCATCGACAGCCTCGACGGCCTGGGCGCCAGCGGCGGTGCGGCGCACTCTCCCAACGAGCGCGTCGACCTGCCCTCGCTGGAGCGTTCCGCGATCCGGGCCGCGCTGCTGATGTACCGCCTGACGCGCTAGCCACGCGTCAAGGAGGGGAGCCCCCGCACGCTTGGCCGGATTCACCGGCAAAGCGGGCGATTGCTGGCAGAATGACCGGACCGATGTGCTGCCGATGTGGAAAATCCGGGAGGCTGTCATGCGTGCGTGGACTCATTTGCAGTTCCTGTTGCTGGTCCTGCTTGCCCTGTGCCTGAGCGCCTGCGGCGGCGGCGGGGGCAACCCGGGCACGACGGGCCCGACACCGCCGGCGGCCGGCACCGGCTCCCTGGCTGTCGTCAGCAGCGGCCTGCCCGCAGGCGTCAATGCCGCGTTGCGGGTGAGCGGCCCCAACAATTACCAGCAAGACCTGAGCGGCTCGCAAACCCTGACCGGCCTGGCGCCGGGCAGCTACAACGTGGCGGCCAGCCCGGTCACCGCGGGCGGCGTCACCTACACCCCGTCACCAGGCACGCAGAGCGCCATCGTGAGTGCTGGCGCCACCGCCACCGCCACCGTGGGCTACGGCAGCGCGGCGCTGAACATCGCGCTGAGCCAGGTTGCGGCCAACCTCGACAGTCCGACCTGGCTCACCGCCCCGCCCGGCGACGCACGCCTGTTCGTGCTCGAGCGGGCCGGGCGCGTGCGCATCGTCGAGAACGGCAATACGCTGGCCCTGCCCTTCCTCGACATCGGCGGGCGCGTATTCACGGGCGGCGAAGGCGGCCTGCTGTCGATGGCCTTCGACCCGCAGTTCGCGCGCAACGGCTACTTCTACCTCTACTACACCGACCTGCAGCAGAACATCGTCATCGAGCGCTTTACTGCCGGCGCCAATCCCAACCTGGCCGACCCCACCTCAAACCTGGTCATCCTGCGCATCCCGCACCCGATCTTCACCAACCATTTCGGCGGCCAGGTCGCCTTCGGCCCCGACGGCAACCTCTACCTCGGGACCGGGGACGGCGGCGGCGCAGGCGACCCCAACCGGAATGCCCAGAACCCGAACTCCCTGCTGGGCAAGCTGCTGCGGATCGACGTGCGCAATGCCGGCGCTGCCCAGCCCTACGCCATCCCGGCCGGCAATCCGTATGCCGGCCAGGCCGGACGGCGTGCCGAAATCTGGGCCAGCGGCCTGCGCAATCCGTGGCGCTTCAGCTTCGACGGCGGCCAGCTCTACCTGAGCGACGTCGGCCAGGACCAGCGCGAAGAGGTCAACATCGGCGCGGCCGGTACGGCCGGGCTGAACTACGGCTGGAACACGATGGAAGGCACGCTGTGCTACAACGCCGCCAGCTGCGACCGCAGCGGCCTGACCCTGCCCGCTTTCGAGTACGAGCACGGCGCCAATGACGTCAACGGCTGCTCGATCACGGGCGGTTTCGTCTACCGCGGCCGCGCGATCCCGGAGCTGGCCGGACGCTACTTCTATTCGGATTACTGCCGCGGTTTCCTGAAGAGCTTCCTAGCCGGCGGCGGCAGCCTCACCGAGCAGCGCGAGTGGAACGTCGGCAGCATCGGCAACGTGCTCTCCTTCGGGCAGGACGGACAGGGCGAGTTGTACCTCATGACGTCGCGCGGCATCGTCTATAGAATTGTCCGGTCGACCACTCCCTGAGTTTAGAATAGAGAAATGGCACGCTTACAACTCAACTTTCCCGAAGACCAGTTCTACTATTCCACCCCGATGTCGGTCCGCGTCACCGACATCAATGCCGGCAACCACCTCGGCAACGATTCGATGATCTCGATGATCTCCGAGGCGCGGGCGCGTTTCCTGTTCGAGTTCGGCGTCGCCGAGACCGAGCGCGACGGCACCGGCATCATCGTCACCGACCTGGCCACCACCTACCGCGCCGAGGCGCACGCGCGCGACCAGTTGCTGTTCGAAGTCGGGGTGATGGATTTCAACAAGTACGGCGGCGACATCATCTTCCGCATCACCCGCCCGCGCGACCGCAAGCTGATCGCCATGGCCAAGTCGGGCTTCGTCTTCTACAACTACAAGACCAGCCAGGTCGTGATGATGCCGGAAGAGTTCCGCAACAAGTTCGACCGGGTGAACTGGGTCGACTAGCAGCTGCAAGCGGCTAGATGATTCCCCCGGCGGCGGCCTTGCATCCGGTCGGCGGGTTCAGGCCGGGCCCGCCCCCGGCGCTTCCTTCTGTGCCCGGGGCGGGCCCGCGGACGCAGCAGCAGGGCGGCAGTCGGCGAGCGGCATGTCGCCGACGTCGACCGGGCCATACCATTCGTAGACACCGGCGAAGCCGCCGGTACGCAGGATCCAGGCCTTTTTCGCCGCAGGGCTCAGCACGACCGTGTGGCGGAAGCCGTCGCTCACCATCCTCGCGTCACGCAGCGGCATCCTGACCAAGGGGCCGCTGGCCGAGGCGTCCGGCTCCTGCGTGGACGGGATCGGCGTATCGAAGCCGGAAAACGAGATGCCGTAGCGGTCGGCCAGCTTGTCCGCCACCGGACAGGCAAACGCGTTTGCGCAGAGCACGGCGGCCGAGAAGGCAAGGGTAAAGGCTTTCATCCCGCAACGATAGCAGCTTTCCGCGCGCGAAAATACGCGCTTTCTCAATTCCCCTTCCCCATCCGGCTATCTCGAAAATAGTTGGAACTTTTCGCTCCCGTCATCGGAATACAGGTAAAGATGACGACCATGACCACCCTCACGCTTGATACCGCCGACCACGAACTGCTGCGCCTGATGCAAGCGGGCCGCGCCGACGCCTTCACGGCCCTGTACCGGCGCCACCAGGGTCCGCTGTACCGCTACGCGCTGATGCGCTGCGGGTCGCCGGAGATGGCGGCGGACGTGGTGCAGGAAGCCTTCATGGGCCTGTTGATGCAGCGCTTCGGCTACGACCCGCTGCGCGGCCAGTTGCAACACTTCCTGTTCGGCGTGGCGCGCAAGCTGGTCCTGAAACTGGAGGAAGCGCGCCGGCGCCAGGTGGCGCTGCCCGAGCCGGGCGGGGAGGACGACCTGGATGGCGAACTCGCCCTCGACGTCGCCGCCGAGGGCGCCGAGCCGCTGGCCCGCCTGCTGGGCAACGAGGCGGCCGAGCAGGTGCGGCGGGCGCTGGCGCTGCTGCCGGCCCACTACCGCGACGTGGTCATCCTGTTTGAACTGCATGAGCTGTCGTACCAGGAGATCGCCGCGATCTGCCAGGTCGACATCGGCACCGTCCGCTCGCGCCTGTCGCGCGGCAGGGCGGCCCTGGCCAAGCGCCTGCAGGCACACGCGCCTGTCGCGGCCGGGCCGGCATGCGCCACGCATTGAATGGAGTACGAAATGGATATGAACCCCAGGGACATGAACGACAACCCGGATGCAAGGCTCGCTGCTGGCCTGCTTGCATTGCGCGGCGAACTGGCCGCCTTTGATGCGCCGCGCTGCGTCGAGAAGGAACTGCTGCAGGCATTCGACCGCCAGTTCACACCCCGCCGCCGCTGGTACCACGCCCTGAGCCTGTCGCAATGGGGCGCCGCCGGCGCCCTGTGCTCGCTGACGGCGGTCGTGCTGCTGCTGGCGCAAGCGCCGCACGAGGCGGTGCGCGTGAGCGGTCAGCCGCTCGTCAGCATCGACAAGGGCGGGGCTTTCGTCGCCCTCGATTCGCTCGAACGCATCGAAGCCGAACCCGATGCGCAGCTGGTCGAGGCTGACGTGCCGCGCACCGCGCTGGCGCCGTTCGGCGTGCCGGTCAGCCCGGACAACGCGGCCGACACCGTGCGCGCCGAAATGCTCGTCGCCGCCGACGGCCAGCCGCTGGCCGTACGGATCAGTTCCACCAACTAGGCCAACCATCCACCGACAAGAGGAAACGATGATGAACAAAACAATCCTGATTGCAGCACTGCTGGCTTGCGCCGTGGCGCCGGTCCTGGCCGAAGACATGGGCTTCGAGGGCGAACCGCGCGTCGAGCGCCGCATCGTCACCCGTAGCGGCGGCGAAGCGCACGCCGGCGCGCTGGCCGGGATGGACGTCGAGGCCAGCGGCGGCGCGTCGATGGCGTACTTGTCCAAGCCCAGGATGGTGAAGAACGCTCCCTACAGCGCCGAAACGGTGTCGGAACGTACCCAGACCCTGGGCGACGGCAACCAGATCGTGCGCAAGACCAGCGCGATGAGCTACCGCGACAGCGCCGGCCGTACCCGCCAGGAAGTGCGCAACGAAGACGGCGACGTCAGCCTCGTGACGATCCACGATCCGGTGGAAGGCGTGCGCTACATCCTGCGTCCGCGCGACAAGACGGCAATCAAGCTGCAGGCGCCCGATGCGGCGACCCGGACCGCCATTGCCGCGGCAGCGCGTGCCGCCGGCGCCGAGGCCCGCGGCGCGGCCGGCCAGGCGCGCGCCAAGGTCGAGCAATTGCGCCGCGAAGGCAAGCTGCCCGAAGGCGAGCGCTTCACCCTGACGCAGGATGGCGAACGCGTCATCATCAAGCAGGTCGAGCGCTCCGCCGCCGCCGCGGGCGAACGGAAGGACGTGCAGATCCGCATCGCCCAGCTGGTGGGCCCACAGGCCGCGGCGCGGATGGGGCCGATGATCGCCGGCGTGCTCGGCGAACAAAAATGGGCCGCGAAGGCGGAAACCAAGGACCTGGGCACCCGCGAGTTCAGCGGCGTGAAGGCGAGCGGCGTCCAGCGCAGCTACGAGATCCCGGCCGGCGAGATCGGCAACCGCAACCCGATCGTCGTCAGCACCGAGACCTGGACCTCGCCGGAACTGCAGGCAGTGGTGTACCAGAAACGCAGCGATCCGCGCAGCGGCGAGTTCGTGTTCCGGGTGGAAGGCCTGAAGCGCGACGAACCGGCTGCCGCCCTGTTCACCGTGCCCTCGGACTACACCGTGAAGGACACGGCGGCGCTGGCGAAGGCCGCGGCCGAGAAGGCGGCGGCGGCCCACGCCAGGGCCGACAAGAACGGCTGAAAATCGGCTGAAAATCGGCTGATGATCGATTGATGGTCGGCTGAAAATCGGCCGACGATCGGCAGCCCCAAGAAAAAACCGGCGCCTCGGCGCCGGTTGTTCGTTGATGCCGCAGCAAGGGCCTCAGGATTTCTTCTGCAGGATGGTCTTGTCGAACCACTCTTCGATCATGCGTTTTTCGTAGCGCAGGCTGTCGTTGTCGGACAGGCGGCTGGCGCGGTCCAGGTAGTTCATGTCGCTCAGCTTCGCGGTGCCGCTGCGGATCACCTGGCCGTTCGCGCTCAGGGCATAGCGCAGCTCGATGATCGGCCAGTCGGCGCCGCCCTGCAGCACGCGCAGGTCGCGCGTGCCGCGGCTGGTCGGATATTCGCGGCCCGCAAGGTCGATGTCGGTGACGTCCACCGTCAGGTCCTGTCCGGCCGGCAGCGACTTGCCCAGTTCGGCGAAGTAGCGCGCCAGCTCATCCAGCACTTCCTTCCGCTCCCAGGGAGCGAAGGGCACGTCGGCGAACTTGTCCGAGTCCACGTAGTTGACGGTCACGCCCGCCGAGGCGGCGCCGGCGGCACCCAGCGCGAGCACGGCCGCAAGGGCCGTTTTGCCGATCGAGGCTTTCATCGCATTCCTTTCCATGTTCCATATGTATCCATGCATGGAATATACGCTCTTTCCATCGCCTTTCCAGTCCCCCCTTTGTCGAAGTTTTGTATCGAAATGTTAGGTCGCGCACGGCGTGCAACGGGCCGCGCAGGCATGAAAAAACGGCGCCGTGGCGCCGTCCTCGCGTTGCTGCGGCCCGGCCGCCTATTTCTTCAGGATGGTCTTCTTGAACCAGTCCTGGATCATCCGCTTCTCGTAGCGCAGATTGTCGTTTTCCATGGACAGCTTGGTCGGGCGCAGCAGGTAGGTCTGGTCCCTGAGCTGGGCCACGCCCTGGTCGAGCACCTGGCCATTGGCGCTCAAGGTGTAATGGATCTCGACGTAGGGCCAGTCGGATTTGCCCTCGCGGACCCGCATGTCGCCGGCCGCGCGTGCGCCCGGGTATTCACGGCCGGCCAGGTCGATGTCGGTGATGTTGACGGTCAGGTCCTGCCCTGCCGGCAGGTCCTGCGCCAGCTTGTCGAAGAACTTGACCAGTTCGCGCAGCACTTCTTCGCGTTCCCAGTCGGTGGTCGGGAGGTCCGAGAACTTCTCGGGATTCACATAATTGACGGTCATGCCCGCCCAGGCGGCTCCGGTGGACAGCACGCACACGGCCGCTAGGGCGGCTTTGCAAATCGATGATTTCATGGCACTCCCTTTATTGTTCAATATTGTCCCAACCGTCGAATATACGCTTTTTGTTCCTGCTGTCTACACGCCCATCTGCTAAAGTTTGCGTTCGAATGTTAAGTTACGCACAGGGCATATTCCGGGCTCGGCAGACAATGGCAGCGAGGAGAGCGCGCCATGCCGGAAGGACCATCGCTATATATCTTGAAGGAGCTGGTGAAGGATTTCAGCGGCCAGGAGATCGTCCGGGCCGACGGCAATGTCCGCGCCATCGATCCGGCCCGCCTGGTGGGGCAGCGCATCGACGCGATCCATACCTGGGGCAAGCACCTGCTCATCGAGACGACCGCCATGGTGCTGCGGGTCCACTTCCTGTTGTTCGGCACTTACCGCATCGACGAAGGACGCGAGGGCAAGACGCCGCGCCTGTCGCTCGAGACCGCCAACGGCCATGTGCTCAACCTCTATGCCTGCCAGGTCCGCGAGATCGACCGCGCCACCTATGCCGCCTACGACTTCAGCGCCGACGTCATGTCGGATGCCTGGGATCCGAAGAAGGCGCGCAAGAAGCTGCGCGCGAATCCGGACATGCTGGCCTGCGACGCCCTGCTCGACCAGGACATCTTTTCCGGCGTTGGCAACATCATCAAGAACGAAGTACTGTTCCGCATCCGCGTGCATCCGCTGTCGACGGTCGGCGCCCTGCCCGCGCCCAAGCTGCGGCTGCTGGTCGACGAAGCCCGGCAATATTCCTTCGACTTTCTGGAGTGGAAGCGCCAGTACGTCCTCAAGCAGCACTGGCTCGCACATGCGAAACGCATATGCCCGCGCTGCAACATCCCCTTCCTCAAGGCCCATCTCGGGCGCAGCAACCGTCGCAGCTTCTACTGCGAACGCTGCCAGAAACGCTACGTGTAAGGCCGCTTGCTGACATTTCTTTTACTCATAGTTCATAGCTTGCAGCTATGTGACATCGTTAACCAACACTTTTAATGTTGCCTGTTGTTAAGGACTGATGGTCGTACTACAATCGATTTGACTCGCGGCTATGTTTCCTAAGTATATTGCCGCTCAATGCTGCGATTGATCAACCCAAGCGAACGGTAAGCTTATGTCCTTCCTCTCCAACGCGGCGCCAAAGTTGGCTCCATGGAAAGTCCTGCTGGTCGACGACGAGCCGGACATCCATGACATCACCAAGCTGACCTTGTCGCGCTTTCGCCTCGACGGCCGTGCGCTGCAGTTCCTGCACGCGTATAGCGGCGCTGAAGCCAAGCAAGTGCTGGCGCGCGAAAAGGACATTGCGCTGGTCTTCCTGGACGTGGTGATGGAGCAGGAGGACAGCGGCCTGGAAGTGGCGCGCTGGATGCGCCACGAGCTCGACAACCAGTTTACCCGCATCGTGCTGCGCACCGGCCAACCCGGCCAGGCCCCGGAAGAGCGCGTGATCGTCGATTACGACATCAACGACTACAAGGAAAAGACCGAGCTCGATCGCACCAAGCTGTTCACCACCACCTTCGCCGCCCTGCGCGCCTACCGCGACATCATGAAGGTCGAAGAGGCGCGCCGTGCCCAGCAGACCTACCGCGAAGGCCTGGAGCGCGTGATCGCGGCCTCGACCCATATCTTCCAGCAGCGCAACCTGAAGGATTTCGCCAACGGCCTGCTGCAGCAGGTGGTGGCGCTGCTGCGCCTGGAGCAGAGCATGTTGCTGCGCCTGAAGGGCGCCAGCCTGATCGCCGGCGAAAGCCAGTACGAGGTGCTGGCCCAGATCGGCGAGATGGAAGGCCACGAGATCGGTCCGGAACTGGTGGCCCAGCTGGACGACGCGCGCCACAACCGCATCTCGCGCCTGCACGGCGATACCTATGTCGGCTACTTCCCGAACCGCACCGGCAAGGCTTCGCTGCTGGTGCTCAAGGGCGTGGAAGAGATCGCGGAGATCGATTCCCAGCTGCTCGAGGTGTTCTGCTCGGGCGTGGCGATCGCCTTCGACAACATCCTGCTGAATCAGGAAATCACGGACACGCAGGCCGAGCTGATCCTGCGCCTGGGCGACGTGGTGGAGTCGCGCTCGAACGAAGCGGGCAACCACGTGCGCCGCATGGCCCAGGTCTGCCACCTGCTGGCCCAGGCCTCCGGCATGCCGGAAGACGAGACCGCGACCCTGATGCACGCCGCGCCGATGCACGACGTCGGCAAGATCGCCACCCCGGACGCGGTGCTGCTCAAGCCGGGCCGCCTGAACGAGGAAGAATGGGAGATCATGAAGCAGCACCCGACCGTGGGCCTGCAGATCCTCGACGGCTCGCAACGCCCGATCCTGAAGGCCGCGGCCGTGATCGCCCACCAGCACCACGAGAAATTCGACGGCAGCGGCTATCCGCAGGGATTGCGCGGCGAGAGTATCCATCCCTACGCGCGCATCGTGGCGGTGGCCGACGTGTTCGACGCCCTGAGCCACAAGCGCTGCTACAAGGACGCCTGGCCGGCCGAGAAGGTGACCGAGCACCTGCGCGAGGTGGCGGGGCACCACCTGGATCCGTACTACGTGGACCTGCTCATCAAGAACATGGACAAGGCGCTGGAGATCAATGCGCGGTGGCCGGATTGACGCAAGCTTGAACCGGGCTTGCTTGTGTAGGCATCACTTCTTGAGCGAGCGCGGAAACCGCAGCTGATACTGCAATCCCTTGCCCGGCTCGCTGTCCGCCTTCACCGTCCCGCCCAGCGCCCCCGTCACCAGGTTGTGCAGGATGTGCGCACCCAGCCCGCTTCCCCCGGTGCCGCGCTTGGTGGTGAAGAAGGGGTCGAACAGCTTGCCCAGCGTTTCCTGGTCCATGCCGACGCCGTCGTCGGCATAATCGAACACCACCTGCTCGCCCTCGAGCGCGGCGCGGATGACGATGTTGCCGGGCTGTTCGCGTTCGAAGCCGTGCAGCAGCGAATTCATGACCATGTTGGTGACGATCTGCGACACCGCGCCCGGCGAGCTGTCCAGCACCAGGTCCGGCGGGCAGTCGACCGTCACCTTGACCGGCCGGCCCTTGAGCTTGGGCTGCAGCGACAGCAGCACTTCGTCCAGGTAGGCGCGCAGCTTGAAGTGCCGGATGTCGCCCGAGGAACGGTCCACCGCCACCTGCTTGAAGCTGCGCACCAGCGCCGCCGCCCGCTGGGTGTTGGTGGTCATGATGCGCAGCGACTGGTCGACGATGTCGAGGAAGGAGTTCAGGCTGTCCTCGGTCATCTCGCCGGCGGCCAGCTCTTCGCGCGTGAGCTTGAGTTCCTGCACCAGGTGGCTGGTCGCGGTCACGCAGATGCCCAGCGGCGTGTTGATCTCGTGGGCCACGCCGGCCACCAGCCCGCCCAGCGAGGCGAGCTTCTCCTGGCGCACCAGTTCCGACTGCGCCTGCTGCAGCTGCAGCAGCGCCTCGTTGAGCGCCGCGTTCTGCACTTCCAGCGCTTCCTTGGTCTTGCGGATCTTGCGGTCGGCCTGCATCCGCGCCAGCGCCACCGCGACGTGGCTGGCCATGAAGGCCAGCAGGTCGAGGTCGGCCTTGGTATAGATCACCGAGGGATCGTAGCTCTGCACCACCAGCACGCCATAGGGCTGGTCGTGCACCAGCATCGGCGCGCCCATCCAGCTGGCGATGTCGAGGTTCCCGAAGGGCTCGCGCACCAGGCCGTTGCTCACCAGGTGACGGAAGCTGGTGGCGTCGTGGAGTTGCGCCTGCTTGCTGGTCAGGACATACGAGCACATGCCCTGCCCCACCGGGAAGCGTTTTACCGGCGCCTCGGCGTCCTTCTCGTCGACGAAATACGGAATGCTGATCTCTTCGGTATCGGCGTGGTGCAGGCCGATCAGGAAGTTCTTGGCCACCATCAGCTCGCCGATGATGTCGTGCAGGCTGGAGGTGAGCGTGGCGGTGTCCAGCGCCTGCGCCGACAGGCTGGCGATCTGGTACAGCGCGTGCTGCACCTGCTCGGCGCGGCGGCGCTCGGCCACCTCCACCGCCAGCGCCGCGGTGCGCTCCTGCACCGCGCGCTCGAGCCGGTCCATGCTCTGCAGGCCCTGCAGCGCGTTCGACACGTGATTGGCGATCTCGGAGAACAGCGCCTGGTCTTCCTCGCTGTAGGTGACGCCCTCCGTATAGCTCTGGATGACCATCGCGCCCAGCGCCTGCTGGTGGCGGTCGAGCAGCGGCGCGCCCATCCAGTGCTCGGCGGCGCTGCCGTGGCCCCACTGCATGCCTTCGCGCTCGCGCGCCTTGAAGTCGTCGGCGGTGATCATCAGGCGGCGCTTGTTCACCACCACCCAGGAGGTGGGCGATTCTTCGGGAGCGGCCAGCAGCACCTTGCGGCCGGTGATCGGCACCTCGTCGTCGGCTTCGTCGACGAAATACGGGAACCAGATCATCCCTTCCTCGCGGTCGCACAAGGCCACATAGAAGTTGGCCGCATACATGATGCGGCCCAGTGCGCGGTGCACCGCGCCGATGAAGTCGACGATGTCGCTGCAGGTGGTCGAGAGCTCCCCGATTTCGAGCAGCATCGACTGGACCGCTTCCAGCCGGGCGAGACGTTCCATTGCTTCCCCAGAGTAATTAATTCCGAGGGGAAATATTATCAGCTTAGGCGCGGCACCCGAAGCCTATTCGGGCGAAGTGTCTCGTTTTATCCGCGCGGGGCGCGGAAATCGTTTTCGACCCAGGCATGGGCCGACGCCGGGGTCAGCTTGAACCCGGCCGACACGCGCACCTTCGCCACCTGCTCGCCCATCTCGTCGGTGGCGGCCAGGATGGCATACGGGTCGTCGTCGTCCGGCACGATGTCGAGCGTCACCTTCAGGTCGCCGTTTTCGGTCGAGACCACGGTGTTCTTGTGCAGGATGGCGTGCAGGTGCTGCTCATGGCGGCGGATGACTTCCGACGCGGTCTTGACCAGCGTGTTGAAGGCGTTGACGTCGAGCGGTTTCGGGTTCTTCTTGTCGCGTCCCATGGTCCAGGGACCGACCAGCGCCGGTTCCGGCTCGCCGTCCTTGTACATCGCGACGGCCCAGCCCTCGTCGTCCTCGTTCTTGATCACGCGCGCGGTCCAGCCGTTGGCCTGCCACAGGCGGGCTTCCTGCACGGGGGCGTTCTCGTCGCCGCCTTCGTGCTCGTGTTCGATGTTGTCGTTCATGCTCGTGTTTCCTCTGCTTCAAAGTACAGATCATAGAGGAAACCGGCCCCATGAAGAAGCCCGATTGGCTTAAAGCTCAGGCATAGCGCGGGCAGCGCCAGTCGGGTCCACGCGGCGGTCGCACCGGAGGTCGTATCGGTGTCGGGCGTGGATCGACCGCGGGCGGCGGCGTTTCGCGATTGAACGGATTGATGATGATCGGCGGAATGGTAGGTGGCGCCGATGGTGGCCCCTTGGGACCGCTGTTGGCCAACGCGGGATGCAGAACGGCCAGGTGGTCCCCCATTTTCTGGATGACAGCGTGCATAGGATCCCCCTGCTTCGGAACAGGCTGTCAGTATAGGAAAGGATACGTCCATTGCAAGGCCAAATCGACCACGTTCGTTGCCCCGTGCTTGCACCCGCGCCTCCATGCCGTGCGGGCCATTCGTCGCATCTGCACGCGTCCCGGCGCGCAAAAATTGCAGCCCGTCGCAAAGCCGTGGCCGGTGAAGAGCGAGGCGCTTACAGTGCAACCATGCCAGCGACAAAGCGCGCATCCAACCGACCAACGAGCCACCGATGAGGACCACCATGAAAAAATATGCCCCGTATATCATCCTTTTCCTGTTTGCCCTGCTGCTGTGGGACCTTGCCACCGAACCCGACTTCATGACGGTGAACTTCGACGGCGAGGAAATCGGCGGGCCGCTGGGCGCCTTGCTGGCCGTGGTGTTCGCTGGCGGCGGCATGGTGATCGCCGGTGTGGTGCTGCTGGTGGTGGGCGTGGTGCTGGCCGTGGTGTTTGCCGGCCTGGGCGTGATCCTGCTGGGCGCACTGGGGGTCGCGGCGGTCACCGTCGCGCTGGCGATCTCGCCGCTGCTGCTGCCGCTGCTGGTGCCGGTGGCGATCGTCTGGTTCCTGGTCAGCCGCAGCCGCAAGGCCCGCATCGTGCAGCCGGCCGCCTGATCTTCCTCCTGCTTCCGACGCAAACGGCCGGGCCCTGCCCGGCCGTTTGCGTTGCGGCTGCCGGTAGGCGGAACAGGTAGAATTTACGCAAGACCCTGAGCCGCGCCGTGGAGCAGGAGCGCGCCCACGGCCAGGTACACAGGCTCGCGGCGGCGGCTCAGCCGGCCTTGTTCGCCACGTACTGTTCGTAGCCGCGTGCCCGCAGCGCGCAGGCCGGGCAAGTACCGCAGCCGTGGCCCCAGGGATGGGCCGCGCCGCGTTCGCCCAGGTAGCAGGTGTGGGTATCGAAGCGGATCAGGTCGACCAGGGCGTCGCCGCCACAGTCGTGGGCCAATTGCCAGGTCTGCGCCTTGTCGATCCACATCAGGGGCGTCTCGACCTTCAGGCGCGTGGCCATGCCGAGGTTAAGCGCCACCTGCAGCGCCTTCATGGTGTCGTCGCGGCAGTCGGGGTAGCCCGAGAAATCCGTCTCGCACATGCCGCCCACCAGCACGTTCAGCCCGCGGCGGTAGGCAACGGTGGCCGCGACCGTCATGAACAGCAGGTTACGGCCGGGCACGAAGGTGTTCGGCAACCCGTTCTCCTGCATCGCGATGGCCACGTTGCTGGTCAGGGCCGTATCCGAGATCTTCGCGATCAGGGACAGGTCGATCACGTGGTCCTCGCCCAGGCGCGCATCCCAATCCAGGTTCAGCGCACGCATCCTGGACAGCAGCGCCGGGCGCACTTCCATCTCGATGGCATGGCGCTGGCCGTAGTCGAAGCCGATCGTCTCCACGCGCGCATAGCGCTGCAGGGCCCACGCGAGGCAAGTAGCGGAGTCCTGGCCGCCGCTGAAGAGGACGAGTGCGGTGTCGTTGGTGTGCATGATCGAGTCCGGAAAGAGGCGCGCAGGCGCCGGAGAAACCGCGAATTCTGGCACAAAACAGTGGTTTGCGTGAAGCCGGGCTGTACCGCACTGCTGGCTAGAGTCCGTCATCGTTTTTGCCAATCCGTTAAGATTGCCATGAACTTTTCCATTGGAGCGCCATGTTTCCTGCAAGATCGACCCCTAGCCGCCTGCGCCCCCTGCCCCGCCTGCTGACGGGCCTTGGGGCACTGGTATTCGCAACGGCGCTGCATGCCCAGGGGATCGACTACCAGGTCCGCATCGACGCACCGCGCCAGCTCGAGAACATGCTCGAAGAAAACCTCGACCTGATGCGCTGGCGCGGCAATCCGCGCGTAGACATGGAGCAGCTGCAACGCCTGGTCAAGGAAGCCCCGGAGCAGGCCAAGACCTTCATCGCCACCGAGGGCTATTACTCGCCCAAGGTTTCCGCCGGGCTCGACACCAGCGGCGGGCGGCCGGTGGCGCGCGTCATCGTCGACCCGGGCCCGCCCACCGTGGTCGGCGACGTCGACCTGGTGCTGCAGGGTTTCGCCCCCATCGACCAGGGCAGCGCGCCGTTCGACGCCACCGCCCTGCGCCAGAGCTGGTCGCTGCCGGTCGGCGCGCGCTTCGTCCAGTCCGATTGGGAAGCGGCCAAGCGCGGCCTGCTGCGTGAAGTGGCGCAGCGGCGCTTCCCGCGGGCGCGCCTGGTCGAGACCAGCGCCACCGTCGATCCGGAAGAACGCCGCGCCATGCTGCGGGTCGTCATCGACAGCGGACCGGAAATGCGCTTCGGCGAGCTGCGCATCCGCGGCCTGAAGCGCTATCCGCGCGAGGTCATCAGCAACCTGAACAAGATCAAGCCGGGCGACGAGTACAGCGAGGCGGCGCTGACGGCCCTGCAGTCGCGCCTGCAGGACACCGGCTACTTCAGCAGCGTCGAAGTCAGCGCCGACATGCGCCAGGTGCTGAATGCCGAACTGCAGGAACTGAAAGAAGGCGACGACGACGCCGACGCCGAGTCTGCAAAAAGCGCGGCGGCGCCGGAACCGCCCACCGGCCCCACCGTGCTGCCGGTGCTGGTGCGCGTGGTCGAGAACAAGCGCAAGAACGTCGAGGTCGGCCTCGGCTTCTCCACCGACACCGGCGCCCGCGCCCAGGCCAGCTACGACGACCTGAACGTGTTCGGCAAGCGCATGAAGAGCGACCTGATCTACGAACAGAGGCGCCAGACCGCGCGCGTCGACTTCTTCTGGCCGACCACGCCCAAGGGCTACAACGACAGCGTGGGCGCCGGCGTCGAACGCAACGACGTGCGCGGCGAAATCACCACGCTGGCCACGGTCGCCGCGCGCCGCTCCTGGGGCTCGCCGCTGCTCGAACGCAGCCTGACGCTCGAGGCGCTGGTCGAGAAACGCGAAGTGCCGCCGAGCGAACCCACCTCGACGCGCAGCCTGCCGCTCACCTACGCCATCACCAAGCGCAAGCTCGACAGCCTGATCCAGCCGACCAACGGCTACGTGCTGCAGGGCCAGCTGGGCGGCGCCCTGCTGCCGATCCTGACCGACGAAAAATTCCTGCGCCTGTACCTGCGCGGCCAGATGTTCAAGCCGCTCGGCGAGGCCGGCACCCTGGTGCTGCGCGGCGAGTTCGGCGCGGTGGCGGCCAAGGAAAAGCTGGGGGTGCCGAGCACCTTCCTGTTCCGCGCCGGCGGCGACCAGTCGGTGCGCGGCTACGGCTACCGCGAATTGGGCGTGCGCGAGAACGACGCCATTGTCGGCGGCAAGTACCTGCTCACGGCGAGCGCCGAGTACCAGTATTACTTCCGCCCGCCATGGGGCGTGGCCGTGTTCTACGATGTCGGCAACGCCGCCGACAAGGTCGGCGACCTGAAGCCGAAATCCGGCTTCGGCGTCGGCGCGCGCTGGCGCAGCCCGGTCGGCCCGATCAACGTCGACCTGGCCTACGGCCACGCAGTCAAGAAAGCGCGCCTGCACTTCTCCCTGGGATTCACCTTCTGATGGACACCAACGACACCACCTCCGGCACCGCCAGGCAGCCGGCACCGCACAAGCCGCGCCGCTGGCCGCGCCGGGTCGCCATCGGCGTGGCCGTGACCGGCGTGATCGTGGGCGGCACGCTCTGGTACCTGGGGCGCGAGACCACGCTGCAGATGATCGCGCAAAAAATCGCCGCTTCCACCGGCGGCAAGCTCACGCTCACCGGCGTCTCCGGCTCGCTGTATGGCGCCATGCACATCGAGCGCGCCGTGTGGCGCACCGACGAGCAACTGGTGATCGCCAACAAGATCGACTTGAAGTGGTCCCCCAGCCAGATCGTGTCGCGCGGCATCCTGGTCGATAGCCTGCACGCCGCCAGCCTGCGCGTGGAGACGCTCAAGGAAACCGAGGAACGCTCGCCGATGCCGGCCAGGCTGGCGCCGCCCTTCACGGTGGAGATCGACGATGCGCGCCTGAACCGCGCCACCTTCGTGAACAAGGGCGCCGAAACGCACATCGACAACATCCGCCTGCGCCTGTACGGCGACAAGCAGCGCTGGAGGCTGGCGGACGCCGCCGCCGTCACCCCCTGGGGCGACGTGGCGGCAAATGGCAGCATCGGCGCCCAGCGCCCTTTCAAGATCGACGCCAAGGCCAGCCTCACGCAGTCGCAGGCCAAGGCCGGCGCCAAAGCCGCCCAGTTGCGCCTGAAGCTCGGCGGCGACCTGGAAACGACCCTGGTCGACGCCACCGGCCAAGCCGGCCGCGCCGTTGGCGACGCCCACTTTGCCTTGTCTCCCTATGCCGAGATTCCGCTGCGCGAGCTGCGCATCAACGGCCGCAATGTCGACCCGGGATTCTTCAATCCGGCGCTGCCGACCGCCGACCTGACGTTCGCCATCGCGGGCAAGCTCGATGCGAAGCGCAACATCAGCGGCAGCGTCGACATCACCAACGAGGGACCGGAAGGCACCATCGACCAGCAACGCCTGCCGCTGCGCAGCATGCGCGGCCGGCTCGGCGGCAACCTCAGTGCGCTGCAGGTCTCCGACGTGCTGATGGACTTCGGCGATGCCGGCCGCTTCACCGGCACCGGCGGCGTGCAGCGCGAACAAGACCAGGAAGGACTCGGCACCGCGCGCTTCACCCTGCACACCGAGCGCTTCGATTTGAAAGGCATCTACTCCACCATGAAGCCGACCGCGATCCGCGGCGACATCCAGGTGACCAATGCCGGCAATACCCAGACGCTGCAGGCCAACCTGGCGGACAAGGCCCTGCGCCTGGCGGCGCTGGCGACGCTGGAAAACAACGTGGTCACGGTGCGCGAAGCGCGCCTGTCGAGCGGCAGCAGCCGGGTGGACCTCAGCGGCAACATGAAGCTGCTCGAAGACAAAGCCTTCAAGGCCAGCGCCAACGCCAGCCGCTTCAATCCGGCCGATTTCGGCGACTTCCCGCAGGCGGACATCAATGCCAGCGTCAAGGTCGCCGGCGCGCTGGCCCCGAGCTGGCGTGTCGACGCCGATTTCGCCGTGCGCCGCAGCCGCCTGCTGAACCAGCCGCTGTCGGGCGAAGGCAAGCTGCACGCCGATGCCAAGCGCATCAGCGGCATCGACGCCGAGCTGGCGCTGGGCCAGAACACGGTGGCGCTGGGCGGCGCCTTCGGCGGCGCCGGCGACAAGCTCCAGTGGCGTCTCGACGGCCGCCAGCTGTCGGCCGTGCGCAGCGACCTGTACGGGGCCGTGACGGCGAGCGGCGTCGCCACCGGCACCATGGCCGCCCCGCGCACCAGCTTCGAAGTGAACGCCAATGGCCTGGGCTGGGTCGCCGCCCAGCGCAAGAACGCCAACGGCAGCCTGCGCGCCAATGGCGAAGCCTGGCTGGCCGGCACGGAAGGGGCGCGCTTCGTCGAAGCGAAGATGAGCGGCGCGATGCAGCGCTTCAATCCGGCCGCCTTCGGCTCGCCGCTGGCCGGCTCGATCAATGGCGCTTTCGACGCCGGCGGCCGCAGCGGCGCCGACTGGCGCGGCGCGCTCGACCTGCGGGTGCAGGATTCGACCCTGTCGAATTCCCCGCTGTGGGGCCATGCCAAACTGACGGCCGACCGCCGCCACGTGTCGAATGCCGACGTCGACCTGCACGTGGGCGCCAACGTGGTCGCGGCCAAGGGCAGCTTCGGCCTGGGTAGCGACCAGCTCGACTGGCGCATCGACGCCCCGCAACTGGCCGCCCTCGGGCCCGATTTCGCCGGCGTGCTGCGCGGCCAGGGTACGCTGTCCGGCACCATGGACACGCCGTCCCTGAGCGCCGCGCTCGAAGGCCAGAACCTGCGCCTGCTCGGCACCCACAGCATCCGTTCGCTGCGCGCCAATGCCAGGCTCGGCTCCGGCCGCGGCGCCAGCGATGCGCTGGCGAGCGACATCCAGATCCTCGACTACGCCAGCGGCGACACCCGGATCGCCTCGGCCAGCCTGAAGACCGAAGGCACGCGCGGCGCGCATACCCTGCGCGCGGCCGCCGTCGGCGATGCCTTCGACGCCAATCTCGAGCTGCGCGGCGGCCTGGCGGGCGACACCTGGAACGGTACCCTGGCCGCCCTGCAGAACCGCGGCCGCTACGCGATGCAGCTGCAGGCGCCGGTGCCGCTGCGTATCGGCGGCGCGAAAGGCAGCGGCATGATGGGTCTGGCAAAGCCGCAGAACATCGCCTTCAACGGTGCGGTAGTCCGCCTGCCGGCCGGCAGCATCACGGTCGACTCGCTGGTAAAGAACGGTCCGCGCTGGAGCAGCCGCGGCCACGCGGACAACGTGCCGCTGACCTACCTGTCGCAGTTCTCGCCTTCGATCCGCGACAATGCGCGCGGCGACCTGACCCTGGGCGCAAAGTGGGAACTCGACCTGCGCACGGCCAGCACGACCGGCGCTGCGCCGGCGCTGGACGGCATGGTCCAGGTGTACCGCGAGAAGGGCGACGTGATCGCCGGCGGCGACCGGCCGGTTCCGCTCGGCCTGCGCACCTTCGAGGCACGCGCCGACGTCGTCGGCAGCTCGCTGCGCGTCCACCTGAATCTGGACGGCGCGCGCACCGGCAGCGCCAACGTCGAAGCCACCGCCCAGCTGCTGCAAGGGCGCCTGGACCGCGACAGCCCGATGCGCATGACGGCCAAGGCCAACATGGGTTCGATCGCCTGGCTGGCTTCGTTCGCGGGGCAGACGGGCCTGGAACTGGACGGCGCGCTGAACCTGGCCCTCACGGGCAGCGGCACCATCGGCGACCCGCGCCTGGACGGCAGCGTGCAGGGCGACAAGCTGGCGGTGCGCTGGCCCGAACAGGGCGTGCGCCTGCACAACGGCGAGCTGCGCGCCAGCCTGGCCGGCGACCAGCTCCAGCTGCAGCGCCTGAGCTTCCAGGGCCGCCAGGGCAGCGCCTCGGCCGAAGGCTTCCTGCGCTTTTCCAGCGGCCTGGCGGCGGCCGACCTGCGCCTGACGCTCGACAAGCTCGAAGCGCTGTCGCGTCCCGACCGCACGGTGGTCCTGAGCGGCAAGGCCTCGCTGGTACGCGATGCCGAGCGCTTCGCGATCGAGGGCAATGTGCGCGCCGACCGCGCCCTGATCGAATTCGCGCCGCAGGGCCGCCCGACCATGTCGGACGACGTCATCGTGCTGGGCCAGGGCGGCGCCAAGCCGGTTCCATCGAACAAGAAAGAAGAACTGCCATTGACGATCGACCTGCGCGCCGACCTGGGCGACGAGTTCCGCCTGCGCGGGCTGGGCATCGATGCCACCCTTGCCGGAAACGTGCGGGTGCGTAAGGTCGGCGCCGGCGCGCCGCGGGTCAACGGCACCATCCGCGCCGTCGAAGGCGATTACGCGGCCTATGGCCAGAAACTGGCGATCGAGCGCGCCGTCATCACCTTCAGCGGCCCCTACGACAACCCCGCCCTGGACGTGCTGGCGGTGCGCAAGCGTCCCGAAGGCGAGCAGCTGTCGGAGACCAACGTGGAAGCCGGCGTGCAGGTGCGCGGCACCGCCCAGGCGCCGCAGGCCCGGCTGGTCTCGACGCCGAACGTGCCGGACAGCGAAAAGCTGTCCTGGCTGGTACTGGGCCACGGCATGGAAGGCACCAGCGGCAACGACAAGGACGTGCTGGCCGCCGCCGCCGCTGCCCTGCTCGGCGGCAAGGGTGGCACCGGCGGTATCACCCAGAAGCTGGCCAACTCGCTCGGGGTCGATGAACTGGGGCTGAAACAGGCCAACGGATCGGCAAACGGACTCGAGGGCACAGTGGTCACGGTGGGCAAGCGCATTTCTTCGCGCACTTACCTGAGCTTCGAACAGGGCGCGACCACGGCGTCGAGCCTGGTGCGCCTGCGCTTCAAGTGGACGCCACGGATCACGCTGCAGTTCCAGACCGGCACCAATACCGCGCTGGATGTGCTGTATTCCTGGGCCTTCGATTAACACCCGGTCTGCCCACTGCGGCAGACCGGGCTGCGCCAGCCTGGCCCAAGATGTCGGCAAATCTTACACCTTTGACTCAAAGAAAAAATTTCCCGGAGGCGAGCATCGTTTTCGCGATGCAAGTACTTGTTTATAAAAGGAAAAATTTTCCTATTAACAACTGGCACAGTTCATGCTTATACATTGGCGTGCAAGATGCCTTTACCTCCAACATTGAAAGAGCGCAATGAACGTCAACAAAATCACCGCTGCTGTCGCCGGTACTGTTCTGGCACTGGGTTTGTCCGCTCCTGCGAGCGCAGTTGTCCTGAATACGGGTGACTTCAAGATCACCATCAATGCCTTCGACGCCGGCACCATCGGCTATGGCAATACCAACGGCACCCGCTGCCAGACGATCGCACAATGCGATGCGGCTGCCGCTTTACAGGCGCCGAATGCCTACGGTAGCGAAGATACCTGGGGTATCTTCTCGGTGCAGAGCATTTCGCGCGTGTCGGACGGCAGCCTGATCTTCACTGCCGGCAAGAACGGCGAATACCTGACCGGCATGTTCGGTGGCATCAAGGACACCTACGTCGAAGTCAACGGCCAGATCTCGCCGACCACCCTGGCGCTGGGAACCGGCGGCTGGCTGAACATGTACCTGACCAATTCCAACTACAACAGCTCCTATGGCCCGAGCGGCCGCCTGGGCGAGTTCGGCTACAAGGGCGTCACCGACGTCGGCGGCACCTTGGCTCTGTCGGCCGTGTTCGGCGCAGGCGCGCTGGGTGGCCATCCGGAATACACCTACGTCTCGAACTACGCCAACAATTCGATCTCGGGTGGCTCGCAAGCCTTCCTGGACGTGACCGGCGGCTCGATGAAAGGCCTGTTCGACACCAACCGCCAGGAAGACCCGAACGGCAACATGCACGACATGTTCCTGAAGGTCACCTATGGCCAGACCGGCGCTTCGGCTAAAGCAGGCTGGACCGTCGACGCTTCGGGTGACGTGCAAGGCAACATCCCGGAACCTGGTTCGCTGGCCCTGCTGGGCCTGGGCCTGGCCGGCCTGGCATCGCTGCGTCGCCGCGCTTAAGCTTCATCGCGACTCGGATAAAACTGCATGGCTTCGCGCCATGCAGTTTTTTTTACGCCTAAATATTATCTGTCGGAAATTCTTACAACCCAGGGAGTGGCGGCGCGTCCTGCTACGCGAACATGCTGGGTTTGGGATCGGGCACCGGATCGTCGTCGGCCTGCGGGGTGTGGGTATGACCGGGCTGGTGATGCGGATGCGGCGTGTCAAATGGCTCGGGCGAAGGTTCCTCAATGGGTGCCGGGTCCGGAGCGCGGTGCGCCTTGATGGGAAGACCGGGGGGCAACGCAGCATTCATGGCGGGTATCTCCTCGGAACAAAACGGAACGGACACCTTACCATGCCGCGCCATTTGCCGCCCTTTGGCGCAGCCTGGCGTGCGGCGGCCGGGGCAGCTCCATTACAATGGCGGGCCTGAACAAACTCATCGCACCATGGACCTTTCGATCACCACCCTCGCCCTGCTCGTCCTGACGCCACTCCTCGTCTGGCGCGTCTACAACCGCATCAAGGCGCGCATGACGCGCCAGCGCTCGATCGTCTCGCGCCACTACACCGGCGTGCTGGTGTTCAGCGCCATGATCGTGGTGCCGCTGGTGCAGCTGTTCGACAAGCTGCCCAGCCTGGCCGCACTGGTGGCCGGCGCGGCTTTCGGCACCGGCTGGAGCATATACGCCCTGAAACGCACCCGCTTCGAGGACACGCCGCAGGGCTACTACTTCACGCCGCCGGCGCGGCTGGGCATCCTGATGGCGATGATCCTGGTGGCGCGCATCCTGTACCTCGGGGTCGAGATCTATGCGAACCAGGGCAAGGGCTTGCCGGCGCCACGCCTGACCGACGAGCCGCTGACCATGCTGTGCGTGGGCCTGACGGCGGGCTACTTCGCGTGGTATTCGGCGGGCCTGCTGCAGTGGCGCCGCAGGCTGCGCAAGGCGATCGACATGGAATGATCCGCGCTGCGCGGCAGCAAGCATAAAAAAGGGAGCCGGCGGCTTAATGCCGTTCAGTTAAGACTGAACGGCATTTTATTTTGTCGTTGTAAACGCGCGGCAACGCTGTTAACCTTCGTCGCCATGTTCGACGACACTCTACATTTCCTGGCGAATCACCTCGAGGCTCCCGACTGGGCAAGGTTGGGAGAGCATCTGCC
>NZ_JBFTEF010000014.1:0-133366 GCF_041023745.1 Massilia sp. X63 | reverse complement strand
AATGCGGATGAAGCGGGAGCGATCTCCCGCTTTGACGGTAGCTCTTTCTTTTTCATGTATATCCTTCCAGGGCTTATTGTCCCCTATTTGGATGTCCATGAAACACGGACCACCTCAACCTGACCCCGGTGAAAATAAAAAAGCCTGCAAGGCTAGGCTTGCAGGCTTTCTTGAGCAGGGCGGCGCCGGAAGGACCGGCGCCAGGCCTCCCTTACAGGGCGTGGACTATTACATCATGCCGTCCATGCCGCCCATGCCACCCATGCCGCCCATGCCGCCCATGCCGCCGGCCGGCTTGTCTTCGACGACTTCCGAGACCATGCAGTCGGTGGTCAGCATCAGGCCGGCGATCGACGCTGCGTTCTGCAGTGCCGAGCGGGTGACCTTGGCCGGATCCAGCACGCCCATTTCGACCATGTCGCCGTAGGTGCCGTTGGCGGCGTTGTAGCCGTAGTTGCCGGTGCCGGCGATGACGGCTGCCACCACGACCGACGGCTCGTCGCCGGCGTTCTGGACGATCATGCGCAGCGGCTCTTCCATGGCGCGCAGGACGATCTTGATGCCTGCGTCCTGGTCAGGGTTGTCGCCCTTGATGTCCAGGTTCGAACGTGCGCGCAGCAGGGCCACGCCGCCGCCCGGGACGATGCCTTCTTCCACGGCAGCGCGGGTAGCGTGCAGCGCGTCTTCCACGCGTGCCTTCTTCTCTTTCATCTCGACTTCGGTGGCTGCACCGACGCGGATCACGGCAACACCGCCGGCCAGCTTGGCCACGCGCTCTTGCAGCTTTTCGCGGTCGTAGTCCGAGGTCGCTTCTTCGATCTGGACGCGGACCATCTTGACGCGTGCTTCGATCGCTTCAGCGGCGCCGGCGCCGTCGATGATGATGGTGTTTTCCTTGCCCACTTCGACGCGCTTGGCCTGGCCCAGCTCGTTCAGGGTGACCTTTTCCAGGGTCAGGCCGACTTCTTCGGCGATGACCTGGCCGCCGGTCAGGATGGCGATGTCTTCCAGCATGGCCTTGCGGCGGTCGCCGAAGCCAGGCGCCTTGACGGCGACGGTCTTCAGGATGCCACGGATGTTGTTGACCACCAGGGTCGCCAGTGCTTCGCCTTCGATGTCTTCGGCGACGATCACCAGCGGACGGCCGGCTTTCGCAACTTGCTCCAGCACCGGCAGCAGGTCACGGATGTTCGAGATCTTCTTGTCGCACAGCAGGATGAACGGGTTCTCGTGAACGGCGACCTGCTTGTCCGGGTTGTTGATGAAGTACGGCGACAGGTAGCCGCGGTCGAACTGCATGCCTTCCACGATATCCAGCTCGTCGTTCAGCGACTTGCCGTCTTCGACGGTGATGACGCCTTCCTTGCCGACTTTTTCCATCGCCTCGGCAATACGCTCGCCGATCGAGGTTTCCGAGTTGGCCGAGATGGCGCCGACCTGGGCGATCTCTTTCGAGGTGGTGGTCGGCTTGGCGATCTTCTTCAGCTCTTCGACGGTGGCGGCGACGGCCTTGTCGATGCCGCGCTTCAGGTCCATCGGGTTCATGCCGGCGGCGACGAACTTCATGCCTTCGCGGACGATGGCTTGCGCCAGCACGGTCGCGGTGGTGGTGCCGTCACCGGCGTTGTCGCTGGTCTTCGAAGCGACTTCCTTGACCATCTGCGCGCCCATGTTCATGAGCTTGTCTTTCAGTTCGATCTCTTTCGCGACCGAGACGCCGTCCTTGGTGACGGTCGGGGCGCCGAACGAGCGCTCCAGCACCACGTTGCGGCCTTTCGGGCCCAGGGTGACTTTGACTGCGTTGGCGAGGATGTTGACGCCTTCGACCATCTTGGCGCGCGCTGCGTCGCCGAATACTACTTCTTTAGCTGCCATTTCTTGTTCTCCGAATGAATTCGTGAATGTGTATTACAGGAGGAATGCGGCTTGGTGGCCGATTACTGGCTGACGACAGCCATGATGTCTTCTTCGCGCATGACCAGCAGTTCCTGGCCATCGACCTTGACGGCCTGGCCCGAGTACTTGCCGAACAGGACGCGGTCACCGACCTTCACTTCCAGCGGACGAACCTGGCCATTTTCCTGCACCTTGCCGTTGCCGACAGCCAGGATTTCGCCCTGGTCCGGCTTCTCGGCGGCCGCATCAGGGATGATCAGGCCGGATGCAGTCTTGGTCTCCTGGTCGAGACGCTTCACGATTACGCGATCGTGCAGAGGACGAAGGTTCATGCAAAACTCCTTATTTTTCAGTGGTTTGACTAGCTGTTCAAAGCCGCCGTACAGTCGCGGCGGCTGGGAAAGTGGGTGCTTCCGTTTGTTAGCACTCTCGACTGACGAGTGCTAACACAAACATGATTATAGGGACGATAACACCCCATTTCAAGCGGGAATGTGTGGGATCGAACCGACTTCTTTGCGAAAACACAATCCAATCGATGGGTTGTACACTGTCGGCCGTGGAATTGGAACAATGGCCGGGCAGGGTACACCGGATAGCGCCGGGACGCCGCACGGATGCTGTATGCTACGGCCCGGAGCGCTCCCCTCCCGGATGGGGGCGCGATTCGGTTGACGGAAAAACCATCTCAGTCCTATAGTGTCGAATGATTTCCGAATTTCAAGACCTCTCAGACAAAATCGACCGGCTCGCCCAGCTGACCCAGTCGCTGCGTGCCGAGAATTACCTGCTGCGCCAGGCCAACAGCCTGCTGAGCGCCGAGAACATCGCGTTCAAGGAGCGCCTGAACGAGGCCCAGCGCCGCGTCGAAGCGCTGCTCGAGCAGTTCCCCGCGCCCGAGGCGCCGGCGTCGGAAGACGGCGACGGCGGCGAAACGAACGAGGCCACCCAATGATCTACCTGGATTGCTCCATCATGGGCCAGCCCTATCGCCTGGCCTGCCGCGAAGGCGAAGAGCGCACCCTGCGCGAAGCCGTCAGCTACCTGGACGGCAAGATGTGCGCGCTGCGCGACTCGGGCAAGGTCAAGGGCACCGACCGCATCGCGGTCATGGCGGCGCTGAGCGTGGCGGCCGAATTCCTGTCGGTCAAATCGCCGCAAGGGCCGCTGTCGGACATGTCGATCCTGGAGGTCAAGCAGAAGCTGGAAGCGATGCACACCGTCCTCGACAAGGCGCTGTCGCCGCAGGAAAATCTGTCCTGAATAGCGGGATTGGATTCGGATTCGGTTGACATGCTCGGCCAACAGAGTAAACTGCGCACTACCCTGCGGTGTTCGAGATTTGTCATATATTCCTTGAACCATTCTTTCGCATAGGTTGTGGGACATGCTTGGTGGGCGCGAGCGTCACTAGTCTGACGAACCCGAAATTGAGCTGACTGCGACCACCTTGAGCCTTTTGGTTCGGGATGCCGGCAATAACGACACAGGCGGGGCTACACACACGAGCGGTTGCGCACTTCGGTACGCAGCCGCTTTTTTTATTGGCGGTGGTTTTGATGGGGAAGCGATGCGCTATTGGTTGATGAAATCGGAGCCGGACGAAGTCAGTTTCGACGACGTGCTGGCCGCGCCTCAGAAGACGGTGTCCTGGTTCGGCGTGCGCAACTACCAGGCGCGCAACTTCATGCGCGACGCCATGTCGGCGGGCGACGGCATCCTGTTCTATCACTCCAGTTGCGCGGTGCCCGGCGTGGCCGGCATCGCCGAAGTGGCCAGCGGCCCGTATCCCGACGCCACCCAGTTCGACCCGTCCTCGCCCTACCATGACCCGAAGGCCACCCGCGAAACCCCGCGCTGGATCTCGGTCGACGTGCGCGCCGTGGAAGCGGGGCGCTACCTGCCCCTGAGCGAGCTGCGGACCGTGCCGGCGCTGGAAGACATGGTGCTGCTGCAGAAGGGCAGCCGGCTGTCGGTATCGCCCGTGACCCAGGCCGAGTGGAACGCCATCGTCGCCCTCCTGCGCGAAGGGAAGCGCTGATGGACATCGGCATGATCCTGGCGCTGCTCGCGATGGGCACCTTCGGCGGCTTTGCGGCCGGGCTGCTCGGCATCGGCGGCGGCATGGTACTGGTCCCCTTCATCACGATGATCTTCACGGCGCGCGGCATTGCGCCCGAGCTGACCATCCACATGGCGATCGCCACCTCGCTCGCCACCATCCTGTTTACGTCGCTGTCCTCGGTGCGCGCCCACCACCAGCACGGCGCGGTGCTGTGGCCGGTGGTGAAACTGCTGGCGCCGGGCATCCTGCTCGGCTCCTGGATCGGGCCCTGGATCGGCAAGCAGATGGACGCCTCGGTGCTGGCCGCCTTCTTCGGCGTGTTCGTCGCCTTCTCGGCGACCCAGATGCTGATCGGGAAGAAGCCCTCCGCCTCGCGCGCACTGCCGAAGGCGCCGGGCATGTTCGCGGCCGGCGGCTTCATCGGCACCCTGTCGGGCATCGTCGGCGCCGGCGGCGGCTTCGTGTCGGTGCCCTTCATGACCTGGTGCGGGGTGCGCATCCACAATGCCGTCGCCACCAGCGCGGCGCTGGGCTTCCCGATCGCGCTGTCGGGCACCATCTCGAACATCTATTTCGGCTGGGGCGAGCCCGGGCTGCCCGAGTATGCGCTCGGCTTCATCTACCTGCCGGCGCTGGCCATCATCGTGCTGGCCAGCGTGAGCATGGCGCCACTGGGCGCACGCACCGCGCACAAGATGCCTGTGCGCCAGCTGCAGAAGGTGTTCGCGGTGATCCTGTATGCGCTGGCGGCCTATATGTTCTGGAAGGCGGCGCACTAGGAACCGATCCCGGTAGGGAATGAGTCCTTGCTGACGCGCTATGCACCTATGATTTCTCCTGGAAGTGTCCATTCTCACCCTTCCAATCCGGCCTTACCCCGCTCACGCGTATAAACCCCGACCGCTTTGCCGTATAGCTCGGTTTCCGCTTCATACGCCAGGCCAAGGCGCCTGGCAACGCGCAGCGACGATTCATTGGCGGAAGCGATGAGCGCCCGGACTTTCGGTTCGCGCCGGGTCTCGAACGCATGGTGCAAGACTGCCACCGCCGCTTCGTTTGCGAATCCGCGGCCCCAACAGGCACGATAGGTATTCCAGCCAAGCTCCATCACGGTCGATTCCTCGCGGAAGAACGCGCCGATCGTTCCGACGGGCCGGCCAGTCTCCTTTTCCTCGACAGCCCACCATCCGGCGCCATGCAGGAGCCATAGTCCTGCCTGTGAACAGAAGATCCGCCACGCAGCAGGGCGATCGGCCGGAACCAGATGGGCCGCGCTGACCGGGTCGGCGACATGCGCTGCGAACGCGTCGAAGTCTTCCGTCGATATTCGCGAAGCATGAGCCGTTCCGTGTGAAGGTAGGGAACAGAAGTAATGAACGCCTTGTTCATGCGCTGGATTCCATGTATTGGTGCGAGATCGGCCGACCCGGAGCCGGCTTCATTGCCCGATCATCCCATGGATCTCGTAGCTCATGATCGCCAGGAACGCGGCCAGGCCGAGGTACATCACGGCGTAGTTGATCCGAGCCTCGGCGCTGGCGGTGTAATACCCCGCGGGCGCGTCCGGGCTGCCCCGGATCGCGGCTTTCAGCTGTGGGTAGGCGAGCAGCGCGATCATGATCAGCATCGGGCTGGGGCGGTAGAAGAACAGGCCCGCCAGCAGCGGCACGCCGAGCAGCCAGACCTTGGGCGAGATGATGGCGGTGATGCGTCCGCCGTCGAGAGGCGACACCGGGATCAGGTTGAACAGGTTCAGCATGCAGCCCGCGTAGGCCAGCGCCAGCAGCAACTGGCTGCCGTTATGATCGTCGGCCTGTCGGGCCAGGAAATAGCAGGCCATGGCGGCGGCGCTGCCGGCCAGCGGGCCGGCGAAGCCGACGTAGGCTTCGGTCTCGACGTCGCGCGGCATCTCCTTCATCGCGATCCAGGCGCCCACGAAGGGGATGAAGGTGGGCGCGCCTACCGGCAGGCCGCGCTGGCGCGCCGCCACGTAATGCCCCATCTCGTGCACGAAGATCAGCAGCACGAAGCCGACCGCGTAGGGCCAGCCGTACACCCAGCTGTAGACCAGCATCGACAGCAGCATGGTGCCGCCGGTGGTCAGCAGCTTCCCGAGCTTGCCGGCCGCCAGCAGCGCTGCAAGCAGCTTGCCCATCAGGCGTCCGGGCTCTTGGCCAGGTCGACCTTGTCTGCGGCCGGCGCGGGCTGTTCGCGACGCACGAACTTCCACAGGAAGGAAGCGGCGGCGACGGCGCCCAGGATGATCAGCTTCTTGAAGGCCACCAGCAGTCCCAACAGCTTGCCGAAGAAGCCCAGCTTGGCGGCGACGCCGCCCGCCACCAGGGCCGCGATGCCGTATTCCGCGACCTTGTCGGTGCTGGCGTCGAAGTCGGCGTAGCGGTGGCCCTGGTTGAAATTGCTGAAGGCGGTCACCTGCTGCATCTCGCTGCGGATCCGGTCGAGCTGGTCGAGGCTGGCCACGGCGTTCAGCACCAGCACGCCCTCGCGTCCCAGCACGCGGATGTTGTAGTTCAGGCCGTTCGCCTGCGCGCCCTCGGTTTGCAGTTCCTTGGCCCAGTACAGCTTGTGCCGGGCCTTGTCGTAGTGCGGCTTCTCGGCCCAGCCCACCACCGTCATCGCGGGATAGCCCTGGGCCTTGCGCTCCTTGTTCTCCTCGACCAGGCCTTCCTGGATTTCCTTCAGCAGGGCCTGGTAGTCGATGCTGTCGGCATCGTCGTCCTTGACGTGGCCGTCCTTTTCGTAGGTCACCACCACGCCCCAGCCCTCGTCGCTCAGGGGACTCACGCCGGCCGGCACGATCATGCCCAGCGTGGCGCCGCCCGGCGGATTGCCCCAGCCCTGTTCGAGCAGGCGCGCGGTGTCGGCCGGCGCCAGGTAGCGGAACGCGGGCGGCAGGTCGAGCGTGGCGATCCCGCCCGGCAGGGCGATCTTCCCTTGCTGGAAGTCGAGCGAGGCCAGGAACTGTTCGGCCGTGCGCTGCGGAGCCGGTGCAGCGGCGCCGGTGTCCTGCGCGGCGGCGGCGCCGAGGGTGAGGAAAAGCAGGAGTGCAGTGAGGAGTCGTTGCATGGCGGGTTTCCCTTAAGCTTCCGGCAAAAGGAATCCATGCTACCGACAATTCGACCATCCAAATTCACGCATTGTCACTGCCGCAAGCGATGTATTGACGAGATGGCCGGGCTTCGATAACGTACATACAATATGGCTGTAGAATCCTTCCATCTCGTCCCCAACACCTCTCCTGTCACCGGTGGCGCAATGTCGCGCAGCGCGGCGGGCTTCCTGCTGTTCGCCTTCTTCTGGATCGTCGCCGCGGCGGCCTTTTCAGGCTTTGCCGGCAAGTGGGGCCTGCGCGACGGCGATCCGCGTTTCGGCGTCGCGGCCATGCTCGGGAACGAGGCGCACAAGCCCTTCGTCTACCGCCAGCTGCTGCCGGACCTGGCGCGCCGGCTCGACGCCCTTGCGTCCGAAGGCGTGAAGGAGCGCGTTGCCAGGCGCTTCCGCCCGGACGAGGTGTTCGCCAAGAGCCACCCGGGTAGCACGCACAGCGAGCGCTTCCGCTATGCGATCGTTTACTACCTCAGTTTCCTGGCGCTGCTGGGCAGCCTGTTCGTGCTGCGCCGGATCCTCCTGCACTTCAATGTCTCGCCCCTGGGCGCGGTGCTGGCGCCGACCGCCTTCGCGCTGAGTTTTCCCTACCTGCAGACCGTGGGCGGCTATTTCTACGACACCGTCGAACTGCTGTTCGCCAGCACGGCCTTCCTGCTCGCCCTGCGCGGCCGCCTGCTTGCCCTCGCTGCGCTGGTGCTGGTGGCGACCCTGAACAAGGAAACCTTCTTCTTCGTGCTGCCGGCCCTGTATCCGCTGCTGCGTCCGCGCCTGTCGCGCCGGGCCGCCTGGACAGCCGTGGGCCTGCTGGTGCTGCTGGCGGGCCTGATGAACGTGGCGCTCAAGGCGGCCTACCTGGAAGCCTTCGGCGGCGCACTGGAGTTCCACCTGATGTCGAATATCGCTGCCTACCTGTCCGGCAATCCGTATTTCCGGCTCGAGACCACCTATGGCCTGGTGGGGCCGTCGCGTGCCTTCGTCGGCACCCTGGCGGTGCTCGGCATCGTGCTGTGGCGCGCCTGGCCGCTGGCGCCGCGCGTGGTGCGCCGCCACCTGGCGATATCGGCAGTGGTCAACCTGCCGCTGTTCCTGGCCTTCTGCGCCACCGGCGAACTGCGCAACCTGAGCACCACCTTTACCGGCCTGGTGCTGCTGGTGGCCTTCCTGATCGACCGCGAGGCCAGCCTGCGCAGCAGCCGGCAGGGCCTGGCGCCGGCCGCGCAACAGGCCGCGGCGCAGCCGGAAACCCGCCTGGCCTGAAGCGGCCGCGAACCGGCTTCAGGTCGCCAGGCGGCGCATGCGCGCCCGGTCCAGCGGCAGGTCGCGCACGCGCGCACCGCAGGCATCCGCCACCGCATTGGCCAGCGCCGCGGCGGCCGGTCCCTGGGCCGCTTCGCCGGTTCCCAGGAAGGGCTGGCCGGGACGGTCCAGCAGGTGCACCGTGACGCGGTCCGGCACCCCGTTGAAGCGCAGGATCGGATAGCCTCCCCAGTCCTGGCTGGTCACCTGGCTGGCGTCGAAGCGCAGCTGTTCCAGCAGGGTCCAGCTGGCCGACTGGACGATGCCGCCCTCGATCTGGTTGCGCACCCCGTCGGGGCTCACCACCTCGCCGCAGTCGACGGCGGCGTCGGCGCGCAGGATGCGCACGAAGCCGGTGTCCAGCGCCACCTCGACTTCCAGCGCGACGGCGCAGTAGGCGGCCGAGTTCTTGTAGCGGGCGAAGGCAAAGCCGCGCCCGCGCCGGGCGGCTTTCCGGTAGCCGTTCCAGCCGAACTTCGCCGCCGCCAGTCTGACGACCTCGATCGCGCGCGGATCCGCCAGGTGGCGCAGGCGGAAGGCCACCGGATCGGCGCCGGCGGCGCGCGCCAGCTCGTCCATGAAGCTTTCGATCGCGAATACGTTGCAATAGGCGCCGAGCGAGCGCAGCGCCGAGGTGCGGAACGGGCCGGCCGGCTGGAAGCGGTGGGTCACGCGCGCGTTCGGGAGCACGTAATAGGGGATGGCGTTGCGGTCGCCGCCGCCTTCCGGCTGCGGCAGCGGCTTGGGCGCCGGCGGCGCGAAGGGGCGCGCCAGCAGGGTGGCGGCCAGCAGGTTGCCGGCCCGGCCCGGCCGCGCGGCGTGGGCGCCGCTCCAGACCTCGTACTGCCAGTCGACGATGCGGCCGGCGCCGTCGAGCGTGGCCGCCACGTCCGCCACCATGGCCGGGCCGTAGGGCTCCCAGCCGTGTTCGTCCTCGCGCATCCACTGCACCCGCACCGGCAGGCCGGGGAAGGCGCGCGCCAGCAGCACGGCGTCGGCCGCGACGTCGTCGGCGCCGTTGTGGCCATAGCAGCCGGAGCCCTCGCCGTGCAGGCAGCGCAGCGCTTCCTCGGGCGCGCCCAGCAGTTCGGCGAGCGCGCGCCGCAGCGGAAACACGCCCTGCGAATGCGTCCACACGGTGTAGCGCCCCTGGTCCAGCAGCGCGATCGCGCACGAGGGGCCGATCGAGGCGTGCAATTGGTAGGGACGGGTATAGCTGGCGCGCAGGGTCTTGCCGGACGCACCCGGCGCGCCGCGCGCCAGCACCTGTTGCGGCTGCGAAGGCAGGCTGCGCACCAGCGCGGCGGTGTCGCGCCCGGCCGGCAGCCCGGCCGGCACTTCCCAGCGCGCCGCGCGCGCCAGCGCCCTGGCGGCCTTCACCGCGCGGTATTCCTCGTCGGCGATCACGCCCAGGAAGCGGCCGTCCTGCACCACCTCGAGCACGCCGCCCAGCTTCGCCACCGCGGCCGTGTCCACGCCGAGCAGGCGCGCATGCGGGGAGGGCGGACGCACCACCCGGCCGTGCACCATGGCGGGCATGCGGATGTCCTGCACGTAGGCGAGCTGTCCCTTCAGCTTGGCCGGGATGTCGACCCGCGGCAGGGGCGTGCCGATGTAGCGGCGCGCGCTGGCCGCGCTGGCGACATGGGGCGGCAGCGCGGCGCTGGCGCGTACGTGCTGGTCGCTGCCCGCCACCAGCTCGCCGAAGCTGACGCGGCGCCCATCGGGCGCGCGGAACACGCTGTTGTCCTGCGCCAGCGCAGCGGCAGGCACCTGCAGGCGCGCCGCGGCCTGCAGGTGCAGCAGGGCGCGCACCTGCGCCGCCGCGTGGCGGATCGCGGTGGCGCTGTCCTGCATCGAGTGGCTGCCGGCGGTATAGCCCTCGTCGGGCGTGCGTGCGGTGTCGGCGGTGATCAGGACCAGGCGCCCCGGATCGATCTGCAGCTCGTGTGCGGCCACCTGCAGCAGGGCGGTCTTGATGCCCTGGCCCAGCTCGACCTTGCCGGTGAAGACGGTGACGCGGTTGTCGGCGCCGACCCGGATCCAGGCGTCGAGCCAGGGCGCCTCCTGCAGGCTGCCCGGCAGCGCCGCCGCCGGCGCCGCGCGCAGCGGCAGCGCGAAGGACAGCGTGAGGGCGCCGCCGGCCGCCAGCAGGCGGCGCCGCTGCAGGTCGGGTGTACTGTCCGTCATCAGTAGTTCCGGATCGGTTGGGCCGCCAGCACGTCGGCGGCGCGGCGCACCGCGCGCAGGATGCGCATGTGGGTGCCGCAGCGGCACAGGTTCGGCTGCATCCAGGCGCGGATCTGGGCGTCGCTGGGCGAGGCCACCTGCTCGAACAGGGCGGTGGCGCGCATGATCATGCCGGCGATGCAGTAGCCACACTGGGCGGCCTGTTCGTCGACGAAGGCCTGCTGCAGCACCGAGCTCGGCACCCAGCGGGTGCCGCCCGATTCCACCGTGCGCACGGCGCGCGCACCGACCAGCGCCACCGGCACCAGGCAGGACATGACCGCTTCCTTGTCGAGCATCACGGTGCAGGAGCCGCACTGCCCCAGGCCGCAGCCGAACTTCGCGCCGTTGAGCTTTAAATCGTTGCGCAGCACGTAGAGCAGCGGCGTGTCGGCGTCGACGTCGACCTGGTGCGGCTTGCCGTTGACCTGCAGGGTAAAGGTGCTCATTGCTTCCTCGCTTTCTGCACCGTCCGTTCCACGGTTTTTTCCAGGTCCGGCCAGGGTTCGGCCTGCGCGCCGTAGCGGCGCAGGTAGGCCGCCAGCGCGGTTACCTGGGCATTGCCCAGCACCGTGCCGAAGCCCGGCATCCAGCGCCCCGGCTCCCCCTCGGGCGGCACGATGCCGTCGCGGATGATGTGGACCAGGCTGCGCGGGTCGGGATCGTACAGCGCGACCGCCTGCTGCAGCTGCAGGGCCGCGCCCGAAGCGCCTCCGTGGCCGGCGCCGCGGCCGGCGTCGTGGCAAGCGGCGCAGGCCATTGCATAGGTCTCGTAGCCCAGGCGCATGCGCGCCAGGTCAGGATCCTGGTCCGGCGGCGGCGGCAGCGGGCCGGACTGCCGCGCCGGGGTGGCGCGCGCCGGCGCCTGCTTCAGGAAGCCGTGGATGTAAGTGGCGAGGGCGGCGACGTCGCCCGGATCGGCCTGTCCGAGCTGGACCACCACGTCCTGCATCGGGCCGGCGGCCACCGCGTGCCCGGGGGCGATGCCGGTGCGCAGGTAGGCGGCGAGGTGGGCCTGCGTCCAGGGCAGGGGCGAGGGCGCGTTCGCGTTCAGCGCCGGCGCATACCAGTCCTCGGCCTCGCCGCCGTCGAGCCGGCGTTGCAGGTCCGGACCGCCCAGCAGCGTGCGCGGCGTGTGGCATGCCGTGCAGTGCGCCAGCGCCTCGGCGACGTAGGCGCCGCGGTTCCAGGCGGCCGACTGGCCGGCGTCCTGGCTCCAGGGCGATTCGTCGAGGTAGAGCAGGTTCCAGAACGCCAGCAGCGGCCGGAAGCCGAAGGGGAAGCGCATCCGGTTCTCGCGCGCCGGGGCCGCGAGCGCGGGGCGCGTCATGAAGTAGGCGTATAGGGCGCGCATGTCGTCCTGCGCCAGCTTCGTGTAGTGATTGTAGGGGAAGGCCGGGTAGAGCAGGCGGCCGTCGCGCGAGACGCCCCGGCGCATGGCGCGCTCGAACGCCTCCGGACTCCAGCCGCCGATGCCGGTGCGCGCGTCCGGCGTGATGTTGGTGCTGTAGACGGTGCCGAAAGGCGTATGCAGGCCGAGGCCGCCGGCGAAGGGGCGGGCCGGGTCGACGGTGTGGCAGGACGCGCACAGGCCGAGCCTGGCGAGATTGGCGCCGCGCGCCACCAGGGCGGGGTCCACGCGGGGAGGGGCGGCCTGCCGCTCCAGCGCGGGTTGCCGGACCAGCGCCCAGGCGGCGAGCGCCAGCACGACCAGCGCCGCCGGCGCCAGCCACCATCGGACCTTGCGCGCGCGTGACGGCCGCTTCATGTGCTGCTGCTCTCCCTGGAAGTGTGCGCACGGAGGATACCATGGGCGGATTGCGGCGCGGCGGTGGTATGCTGGCGCCATGACTACCGATTCCGACATCGAGCTGTCCGGCCCCTTCCAGGCCAAGGACGGCAACGGCCGTACCCTCGACGTGAAAGCGATCCGCATTTTCGATGAGGGCTACGGGATCATCGACGTATACGTCGACTTCAAGGCCAGGCTCGAGCCCGGCGCCTACAAGGACCCGGTGCTGCTGCGCCAGATCGTCGAGCGCCTGCGCGCGCTCGGCTACAAGGGCCCGGACTTCGGGCACAGCGATCCAGGCCTGCAGGAAAGCCGCCTGATCGTGCTGGAAGCGCCCGAGGAATTCACCGCCTTCGCCAAGAGCCGCGGCTGGAAGAACCTGGCCGAAGACTTCGAGTAAGCGCGGCAAACGCCGGCGACCGGCCCCGGCAGTGGCGCCGGTCTTGCGCCTATAATGCGTTTTTTCGACACCGGGCCACTCCATGCTGCTGCGCCGAGGCTCCACCGTTTCGCTCAGGCGCCTGCTGGTGCTGCTCACCGCCCTCGGCCTGCTGCCGCTGGCGCTGCTGGGCGTGTGGGGCCTGCACCTGGTCGGCGAATACCAGCAGCGCGAGCAGCAGCGCCACCTGCTCGACCTGGCGCGCGCGCTGTCGAGCGCCGTCGACGCCGAACTCGATGGCGCCGTGGCTGCCCTCACCAGCATGGCGCGTACGCCACAGATGGCGGCCGGCGACCTGCGCGCCTTTTATGAAATCGCCCGCACCCAGGCCGCCGCCCAGCCGGAGTGGCTGACCGTGATCCTGGCCGACGCCGACGGCAGCATCCTGTTCCGTACCGGGAAGCCCTTCGATAGCCCAGGCGGCGTCGTCGCCGATCCTGCCAGCCTGCGCCGCGCGATCGAGACCCGCCAGCCCATCGCCGGCGGGGTCATGCACGGGCCGGGCGGGCGCTACGCGTTCCCGGTGCGTATTCCCGTCAGCGACCGCGCCGGCCGCGACTACATCCTGAGCGCCGTGATCCAGCCGGGCCGTATCCTGCGCGTGATCGAGCACCAGAAGGCGCCGCCCAGTTCGGTCATCGCCGTGATCGGCGGCGGCGTCATCGTGGCGCGCTCGAAAGGCCAGGAGCAGGCGGTGGGCAAGCCGCCGCACGCCGCCCTGCTGCGCCTGATGCGCGAAGCCGGGCAGGAAGCCATGGGCCAGACCCGCTCCCTGGAAGGCGAGCCGGTAGCCACAGCGTTCAGCCGCTCGCGCCATGGATGGGCGGTTGCCATCGGCGTGCCCAGCGCCGCGCTCGGCCCGGCCTCGATGCAGGGCATGGCGCTCTACGCGGCCGGCCTGGCGGCCTCGCTGCTGGCCTGCACGCTGCTGGCGAGCCTGCTGTCCAACCGCATCGTGCGCTCGTTCCGCAGCCTCCAGCGCGGCACCGCGGCGCTCGGCGCCGGCGGGCCGGTTGCGGTAGCGCCCTCGCGCATCACCGAGATCGACCAGATGGGCGCGGCCCTGAGCACCGCCGCCGGCCTGCGCGACGCCCACGAGGCCGAGCGCTCGCAGTTGCTGGCATCGCTCGAACGCGCGCTCGAGGACAGCCGCGCCGCCGGCCAGGTCAAGGACGAATTCCTGGCCATGCTCGGCCACGAGCTGCGCAATCCGCTCAGCCCCATCGTCGCGTCGCTCGACATGATGGACCTGCGCAACGAAAGCTCCAGCCAGCGCGAACGCGCCATCCTGCGCCGCCAGGCCAACCACCTGAAGCGCCTGGTGGACGACCTGCTGGACGTCTCGCGCATCACCAGCGGCAAGCTGCGCATCGAACTGCGTCCGATCAACCTGGCCGAGGTGGTGCGCCATGCGGTGGCGTCCTTCCCCGGCATGCCGATCGACGCACAGGCGCCGCCCGACGTCTGGGTGCGCGGCGACGAGAGCCGCCTGACCCAGGTGCTGAACAACCTGCTGTCGAACGCGGCCCGCTTCGGCAAGGGAACGACCGAGGTGCGGCTGGCCGTCGACGGCGCCGCCCATGGCGCGCGCCTGACGGTGCGCGACCACGGCGTCGGCATGGACCAGGCGATGCTGGAGCGCGTGTTCGAGCCCTTCTTCCAGGCGCCGCAGCCGCTGGCGCGCCATACGGGCGGGCTCGGGCTGGGCCTGGCGATCGTGCGCCGCATCGTGGAGCTGCATGGCGGGACCATCACGGCCCGCAGCGAAGGGGCGGGCAAGGGCAGCTGCTTCGAGGTGGTGCTGCCGCTCGGCGCGGCGGCCGCGCCGGCGCCGGATGCCGCGGCCGCCATGCAGGCGCGCGCCCTGCAGGTGCTGCTGGTGGACGACAACCTCGATGCGGCCGCCGCCACGGCCGCGGTGCTGGAGCACCTGGGCCACGCGGTGCGCATCGCCGGCACGGCGCTGGACGCGGTCGAGCAAGCGCGGCGGCAGGCGCCCGATACCGCGATCCTGGACATCGGCCTGCCGGACATGGACGGTTACGCGCTGGCGGCCCTGTTGCGCAAGGAGCAGCCGGGCGTGCGCCTGGTGGCGCTGACCGGCTACGGCCAGCGCGGCGACGTGGCGCAGGCGCTCGGCGCAGGCTTCGACCTGCACCTGACCAAGCCGGCCACGCTGGAGGAGTTACAGCGGGCGCTCACGCCCGCGTCATGAACGGCGCGCGGACTACGCGTGCGCCGCACGCCCGTTCGGCTGGCGGTAGGCCCAGGCCAGCATGATCAGGGCGCCGACGATCATCGGCAGCGACAGCACCTGGCCCGAGGTGATCGGCATGCCCAGCACGGTGGTTTCCCAGTCCGGCACCCGGAAGTACTCGGTGGTGAAGCGCGCGCAGCCGTACAGCAGGGTGAACATGGCGCCCACCGCCAGGCGCGGGCGCTGCTTGCGCGCGTAGGGCCATAGGATCAGGAACACCACGATCCCGTCGAGCAGCATCTGGTACAGCGGCGACGGATGGCGCGGGCCTTCGACGCCCGGCCACAGCATGGCCCAGGGCAGGCTCGGATCGGCCAGGCGGCCCGGCAGCTCGGCGTTGATGAAGTTGCCGAGGCGGCCGGCGGCATACCCGAGCGGCACCATCGGCGCGATGAAGTCGTACACGTCGAGCAGGTTGCGCTTGGATTTGCGCGCCCACAGGGCCATGGCGATCAGGACGCCCAGGAAGCCGCCGTGGAAGGACATGCCGCCGCGCCAGACCATGAAGATCTCGAGTGGGTGCTGGAGGAAGTAGAGCGGCTGGTAGAACAGCACTTCGCCCAGGCGCCCGCCCAGCACCACCCCGAGCATGCCGTAGAACAGCATGTCGTCCAGGTCCTCTGCCTTCCAGCCCTGCGCCGCGATGTGCGGCTGGCGGATACGCACGCGCCCCAGGATCAGGAACAGGGCGAAGGCCAGCACGTACATCAGGCCATACCAATGGATCTGCACCGGTCCGATGGCAAAGGCGATGGGATCCGGCTGCGGATGAATCAACATATTCTCAGTCTTTCTCGAGTAGTTCCAGGAAGCCCCTGAGCACGGGCGAGGCATGGTCGCGGCGCCAGGCCAGCCCCAGTTCGGTCAGCGGCGTTGGGTCCAGCAGGGCCCGGTATTCTACGCCGGCGCGCATCAGGTTCGACACGGATTGTGGCACAAGTGCCAATCCCATGCCGCCGGAGACCAGGCTGACGATGGTCTGCATCTGCAGCGCTTCCTGCCCGATGACGGGGGTGACGCCGGCCGCGCGGAAGCACGAGAGGATGGCGTCGTGCAGCGCCGGCGCCGCCGCGCGCGGGAAGATCACCAGCGGCAGCGGCGGCAATTCGCGCAGCGAGACCGGCCCGGCGCCGCGCAGCAGGCCGGCGGGAACGCACAGGATCAGGGGCTCTTCCAGCACCTTCATGTAGTCGAGTGCGCTGCCCGCCTGGCCCGGAAGGGGAGGAATCACGAAACCGGCGTCGATCCGACCCTGCAGCAATTCCTCGGCCTGCAGGTCGGAGGTCGCTTCGCGCAGCACCAGCTGCACGTCCGGAAAGGCGGCCCGGTAGCGCTGCAGGATGGACGGCAGCACGCTGTAGTCGGCGGTGGAGACGAAGGCGAGCGTGAGGCGGCCGGCCCTGCCTTCGGCGACGCGGCGCACCAGGCCGGGCAGGGCGGCGGCGTCGCCCAGCAGGCGGCGCGCTTCCGGCAGCAGGGCGGCGCCGGCGGCGGTGAGCGCGACCTGGCGGCGGTTGCGCAGGAACAGCGGGGCGCCGAGCAGCTCCTCCAGCCCCGCAATGCTCTGCGACAGCGGCGGCTGGGTCATGTGCAGGCGCTCGGCGGCGCGGCCGAAGTGCAGTTCTTCGGCGACCGTGACGAAGTGGCGGAGCTGGCGGAGTTCGAGGTTCATTGATACGCGCCGTATATAGGTTCAATCCAGTGATATGCGGAACATATCACATTGCGGCGTGTATCCTGCAGTCTTGGCCTAGCGGCGCTTGGCGAAGGTCTGGCGCACGCGCGCTGCGCGGCGGCTGTTGAGGACGTTGTGCTCTTTTTTCTTGTCGAGTCCGAGTATTTTCTCGATGAACTCGAACCAGACGAAGGCGAACACCATCAGGGCGACGATGGTCCACCACGACAGGTCGGCGAAGCGCCAGACTTCGAACAGGCGCAAGCCGCTCAGGGCGGCGATCAGCAGTATCAACGGCATGGGAGACTCCTTCACCATGCATATTACAAAGAAAATCGTTGCTGTGTGGAAAAAAATTCGATGATTGTGGGAATTCGTCAACAGCAGCTGTTACTGTCGTTACAGAGTGTATCCCCCCATGATTCTTATGGAAATTAACGGTAGAATGCAGTGGTCATAAACCAGGAGAAACAAATGAAACGCTCGTTGTTGTTGTGTGTGCTGATGTCGGCCTTCGCGTCCACGGGCGCCTATGCCCAGGCCGATCTGGCGAAAGCCAAGAATTGCATGGCTTGCCACGCAGTGGGCAACAAGCTGGTGGGTCCGTCCTACAAGGATGTCGCCGCCAAGTACGAGGGCCAGAAAGGCGCCGAGGACAAGCTGGTACAGAAAGTGATGAAGGGCGGCGCGGGCGTCTGGGGTCCGGTACCGATGCCGGCCAACCCGCAGGTGAGCGAGGCCGAAGCCCGCAGCCTGGTGAAATGGGTGCTGTCGCAGAAGTAATCCCTGCCCAGCGATGAAAGAAGCGCGCCTGCGTGAGCATGGCGCGCTTTTTTGTTGTCCAGCACGGCAGGGCGATGCGCCTATTTACTGCCGATCCGGTAGATCACGTCGACGCTCTGCGCCAGCCGCATCGACTGGACCAGCGCCATGTCCGCTTTCGGGGAACTGCGCCGGTCGCCGGTATAGCGTACGTTCGGATCGCTGGCCATGCCCATGGCGTTGGACAGGTTCCTCAGCGCGCCCGTCGATACGCCGGTCGCCGCGCCGAGCTTGACGCCGACGCCGCGAGCGATGTTCTGCGCCTTGCGCCTGGCCGTGCCGAGCGCCTGGTCGAGCAGATCGCTCTCGACCTTGTCGCGGTCGCTGCGGTTGAAGGAGACCGCCAGCGATTCGATGTTTTTCGTCGCGAGCAGCGCACGCAGCAGCGGCGTCCACTGGCCGATGTCGCGCACCGTGACGTGCAGGGCGACCCGGGTCTCCATCGGCACCGGCGCGCCGGCCGCCGACTGGGCCTCGGACAGGGCCTCGGCCTTGCGCGGGCGGCGCACGATATCCTGCACCAGCAGGTCCTCGGCCAGGACGCCATGCTGGGCGAACAGCGCGCGGCTGGCCTCGACCTGCTCGTTGATGAGCTTCCAGGCGGCGTCGGCATCCGGATCGTAGGAGACGATCTCCAGGTCGACTTCGCCGATGTCGGGCATCACGTAGAACTCGGCGCTGGCGTTCACGTGGATGAAAGGATGGCTGGGCAGGTCGGCCGCCATGCCGGGGAGGGCAGTGGCGGCCAGCAGCAGGGTGGCGGCGAATCGTTTCAGCATGAGGACACTCCATTGGGGGAATGCCTCGAAGATAGATTAACTAGACAAGACTGTCTACAAAATCCGCCGGCCTACCTGCAAGTTATGCCTGCGTCATAGAACAGCCGGCCGCGGCATGCACACGCGGAAGCGCTGGTAGTCGAGGTCGCAGAAATAGTCCTCCAGCGCCTGGGCCGAGGCGCCGGGTTCGCCGGTCCGATGCCGTGGCGGCGCTGGCGAACACCGGCGCGATACGCGTGCGCAGGAAGTCGGCGACGCCATTCCCGGCGCTTCCGCCAATGGCTGGCGCGCTTCAACGGCGTTGCTTCACGCTACTTGCCCAACTATCTCGGCTGGCAGTGGGCAGTCGACGGGCAACGCATTGACTCGTCCGAAAGCATGCTGCGGATAGCGCTGGGCGGCGCATCCCACAGCGAACGGTGACAGCGCCGAAAATTTGTTGTCGAGACGGCGAGGCGGCGCGCAGGCCGGATCAGGTCAGCCAGCGCCAGATGCCCGCTGCCCGGCCCGCCAGCGGGATGTGCGCCCAGGTCGCCAGCAGCCAGACAAGCAGGCCGCCGCCGAGCGCGTGGGCGCCGAAGCCGGAGAAACCACCGATGCGCGCCCGGCCCTGGAGGATGGCCGCGAAGGGCCAGTAGCTGGTGCGCCTTTCCCAGGCCGGCCAGCCCTGCGGATCGAGCGCGGCCTTCTTGCGGTCCTGCAGCGCCGCGCCGGCCAGGGACAGCACGATGATGGCGAGCGCGACGATGATATTCCGTGTCACCGGATACACCAGGATGTGCACCATGCCCCAGATGGCGAAGGCCCACAGCATCGGATGCCGGGTGATGGCGTACACGCCGCGCGCCTGCGCGCTGGCCGCATTGGCGGCGCCGGGCATGGCCGGGTTGCGCACCAGCGAGCCCAGCAGCATGACGGAAGCCGCCAGCATCAGCACCGTGGCCAGCGCCCAGATCCCGTCGCCGACGCTCCACAGCGGCGCGCCGACCGGGGTCCTGGGATAGGCCCAGGCCATTCCACCAAGAGTGGCGAAGGCCACCAGGGAATACAGGGCCAGGAAGCCCTTCTCGCCCAGGGCCCCGACCAGCGGGCGGCGCAAGGGATGGGACAGGAGGAAATGCGATCCGACGAAGGCGGCGGAAAATGCTGTCAACAACATTGCTTCGTCCATGAGCGGCTCCTCGGTGGCGGTCGGGGTGCGCCGACTATAGCAGATCCTTTCCTGGATCCTTTCCTGCCCTTATTCGATGACCAGCGGCAGGTCGCGTCCCTCGAGCGCTACCTGCCCCGCGTAGTCGGCGGCGTAGATGCGCAGGATGTACTCGCCCGGCGCCAGGGCGCCGAGCTGCCAGCTGCCGGTGCGCACTTCGCCATCCTGCAGGCGGCTATGCAGCGCGTAGGCGAACTGGGTGGCCTTGCTGCCGTACACGGTGATGCCGCTGTTCGGCGCATACACGGCCTTGACCGCATCCGGGTTGCGCGGCAGGCGGTCGTACACCTGGGTGATCAAGGGGCGTTCGTGGCCGGGCACGGGCGTGCCGTCGGCGCGCAGCAGCTGGTAGCCGAGCTTGTACAGGCCGAGGCGGCGGCGCGCCAGGTTGCCGTCCACCTGGTCGTAGGCGTCGACCACGACCTGCACTTCGCCCAGCGAGCGCGGCACCCGCAGGCGCTTGTCGGCGACCGGGTGCTTGCGCGTGCCTGTTGGCGGACGCAGGCGCTTGCCGGCCGCGTCGAACAGGGCGATGCTGTTGATGCGCGGCGCCACGCTGTCGCTGAAGCCGACGAAGGGCAGGCTGAGCGGATTGACCACCGCGCCGCCCTGGTAGTAGTCGAGGTGGACGTGGGCCATCGCATTGATGGTGCCGAGCGGATCGCCGACGGCGAAGCGGGTGCCGCGCGGCACGCGCACGCGCTCGGCCTTGCCGCGTTCGCCCAGCATGACCCGGAAGCGCGGATCCAGCGGCCGGCCGCGGGTATCGCGGCCGACCCGCATGTGGATGTACGAGAGCGGCCCGACGCTGATGCCTTCGCTGAGCGTATCGAAGCCCCAGTTCGGGTACGGGTCCGACACCTTGGACGGGAACACCGCCAGTACCGTCGCGCCGACGTCGGCACGCACGTCGAGGCCGGCGTGGAAGTGGTCGCGGCTGTCGCCGCCATAGCTGCCGCGCACCTCGCCCATCACGCCCACCACTTCGTGCGCCATGTCCTGCGGGCCGACCGGCCAGGGCATCGGTTCCTTGCGCGCCACCGCCACCGGTTGCGGCCGCGCGGGCGCGGCTTCGTTCGGACGCGGTCGCGCCAGGCGGTGCAGTCGGTGGGCCTGGGCATCGGCCACCACTAGGCTGCCGTCGCGTTCGACGGCGATGCCGCGCGGACCGTAGAGCTGCACGCTGCCGTCCGGGCCGAAGCCGTCGCCGGAGGCCGGCAAGTCGGCATCGGGCAGCGGCCGCACGTCGCCTTCGGGCGTGCGCTGCAGGATGCGTCCGCCCGCGCTAGCGGCGATGTACAGGTAGCCGTCGCGCGTCAGGGCCAGGCCGACCGGGCGCCGCAGCGGCGCGCGGCGCTCGCCCTCGGCCGGCGCGGCGATGGTCGTGACGGTGCCGTCGGCCGCGACCCGGCGGATCGCGTTGTTGCCGGTGTCGGCCACGTAGAGCGTGCCGTTGGTGGTCACGGCGATCGCGCTCGGGGTGTCGAAGGCCGCGGCGGCGCCCACGCCGTCGGCATTGCCCGGCTTGCCCGTGCCGGCGACGGTGGTCACCGTGCCGTCGCGCCCGATGCGGCGGATGCGGTCGTTGTAGGTGTCGGCCACCCAGACGGAGCCGGCGTCGTCCACGGCCAGGCCGACCGGACCGTTGAAGCGGGCCGCGCGCCCGATTCCATCGGCGTCGCCCGGGACGCCGTCGCCGGCCAGGGTGCTGACCGTGCCGTCCTTGGCAATCTTGCGGATCGCGTGGTTGCCGGTATCGGCCACGTACAGGTTGCCCTGGTGGTCGAAGGCGAGCGCGGACGGGGTGTGGAAGGCGGCGGCGGTCCCGGCGCCATCGCGGAAACCTTCGCCGCTGCCGGCGAAGGTGGACACCGTGCCGTCCGGCCCGATGCGGCGGATGCGGTTGCTGTCGCCGGCATCGGCGACATAGACGGCGCCGCGGCGGTCGAGGGCGACGCCGAAGGGATCGTCGAAGCGGCTCGCGGCGGCCGGCCCATCGACCGCGCCGGGCACACCGTCGCCGGCCAGCGTGGTCACGCGGGCGGGCCAGAAGGGCAGGGTCTTGGCGGCCTTCGGCGTGAACACCGCCAGCGCGCCGGGCTGGCGCTCGATGCTGTCGGTGAAGTAGAGGACGGCGCCGGCAATGGCGACGCCCGCGCCCGCAAGCGCGGCGATCAGGATCTTTCGGTTCACAAGGGACGGGTGGTGAATTGCAGAGGCTGCAATCTTATCCGATGCTTGCGGACGGCGTCGTATGGAACGGGAATGGGGTTCGTAGCGTGGGCGGGTTTCCCGCCCACGCGTCCAACCAGCTGCTACGTCATTGCGATGCCTATTCGAACTCCATCCCGTCACATGCCGGATTGCCACTCCAATCTGCTGGATATATCCCATTGCGGACGAACCGTTCGAACGACGAATACGGCCAATCCGACACGGCGCTTACCAATCCGTGCTTTACAGGGTTGAAATGGATGTAATCCACATGCCGTTCCATATCGGTTTCATCCCGAATCCGGTGTTCCCAGAAGCGGCGTTGCCACATTGCAGTGGTGCGCTGGCGCTGCCGCGACTTCGATAGCGCAGCCAAGTATAGCTGGCCGCATGCATGCGAAACGTGGTGCTTGATTTGCGACCAGCGCAACGAGAAGTTGGAATCCCCGTCGGGGAGTGTCCAAATGCAGTGCAGGTGATCGGGCATCAGGACTATCGCGTCGGTTGTGAACGGGTAGCGACAGCGTACCTGTTCAATGGCTTGGCGAAGTGCGATGCGTACAGGTTCGTCGCAAAGAATAGGTCGGCGTCGGTGCGTTACGACCGTGAAGAAATAGGAAGTACCGGTCAGGGCACGGCGGTAGCGGGGCATCTGCGCATAGTAGGGCGGCGCCGAGAGTGGAGCGTGCGCCGGATCAAGCGTGATTTGAACGCGTGGGCGGGGAACCCGCCCACCCTACGGTTTTTGCAGGTATTCAATCTCTTGAGTGACCGCCTGGCGCACGATCTCGCCCAGCGCCTCGTTCAGGCCCTGGCGCAGGTCGGCGGTAAAGCTGTCGAGCGTGCGCTGCATGGCGTCGGCCATGGCGTCGCGCACGCGCTGCTCGATGACGAAGTCGACCCGGCCCTGCAACTGCTGCAGCACGCGCTCGGTGACGCGGCGCTCCAGCACGCTCCACTCCTCGCCGGTCCAGCGCTCGCTGGCGCGGCGTTCCAGTTGTTCGGCGGCGGGCGGCGGGGCAGGCGCCGCTTCCTGCGCCGGCGCCGCTGGTTCGCTGACGACTTCGGTGAGAACGGGAATGCTCGGATCGAATGCGGGCGTCTGGTTCATGACTGTCCTGCGACGAAGTGGGTGAGGGGGTAGTTCTGCTTCTTGTAGGCGACGTAGCGCTGGCGCCCGGCGGCGGCGTCTTCTTCGTCGATGGAGATGATCTCGAACACGCGCGCGAATTTGTCCAGTGTAGCGGGCGTGCGGCGGGTGAGGTTGACCAGCATCTCATGATGCGGCAGTTCCACGCCTTCGTCGGCGGTGACGATCACCGGCGTTTCATGCGCCAGCGGGTCGCCGGCCGGCACATGCGGGATGAAGTCGGTGTTTGAAACCGTCCACAGCGCGGCGTTCAGCGCCTCGGCCTGCGCGGCATCCTCGGCCAGCAGCACGACCCTGGCTTTCGAGGCATACGCCTTGCGGGCGAGGCGGCAGGCATAGGCCAGCTTGTCGGGGATATTGGTGTGAAAGTCGATGCGGGTCATGTGCTTGCAAAAGAATGGGGCGGCCTTCTGGCCGCCCCCGCAGTTTAGTACAAATACATCAGGCGCCGATGTTGCCTTGCGCGCCGCTCGGGTTCATGCCGCTATGGCGCAGCAGCGCGTCGATCGAGGGCTCGCGGCCGCGGAAGGCCCTGAACGACTCCAGCGCCGGGCGCGAGCCGCCCACCGCCAGGATCTCCTGCTGGAAGCGCTTGCCGGTTTCCTGCAGCTGGCCGGACTCGAGCGCCTCTTCGAAGGCGGCGTAGGCATCGGCGGACAGCACCTCGGCCCACTTGTAGCTGTAGTAGCCGGCCGCGTAGCCGCCCGAGAAGATGTGGCCGAAGGAGTGCTGGAAGCGGTTGAAGCTCGGCGGAATCATCACCGCGAACTGCTTGCGGATGTCGTCGATCAGGTGCTGCACCGTGCGCTCGGCTTGCGGATCGAAGTCGTAGTGCAGGTGCATGTCGATCAGCGAGAACTCCACCTGGCGCAGCGTCATCATCCCGGACTGGAAGTTCTTCGCCGCGATCATCTTGTCGTACAGCGCGCGCGGCAGCGGCTCGCCGGTTTTCACGTGCGCGGTCATCTGCTGCAGCTTGTCCCACTCCCAGCAGAAGTTTTCCATGAACTGCGAAGGCAGTTCCACCGCATCCCATTCCACGCCCGAGATGCCCGACACCGACAGCTCCTCGACTTCGGTCAGCATGTGGTGCAGGCCGTGGCCGAACTCGTGGAACAGGGTGATGACCTCGTCGTGCGTGAACAGCGAAGGCTGCTGCTTGCCGTCCACAAAAGCCGGCGGCGTGAAGTTGCAGGTGAGGTAGGCGATCGGGGTCTGCACGATGCCGCCGATGCTCACGCGGCGGCCGCGCGCGTCGTCCATCCACGCGCCCTGGTTCTTGCCTTCGCGCGCATACAGGTCGAGGTAGAACTGGCCCACCAGCTGGCCCTCGCGCTCGATGCGGAAGAAGCGCACGTCCGGATGCCATACGGGTGCGTCGTCAGCCTTGATCTGCACGCCGAACAGGTCCTGGATGACCGTGAACAGGCCCTGGACCACCTTCGGCTCGGGGAAGTATTCCTTCACTTCCTTCTCGGAGAAGGCGTAGCGCTGCTCGCGCAGCTTCTCGGACGCATAGGCCACGTCCCAGGACTGCAGGTCGTCGATGCCCAGCTCGGTTCGAGCAAAGGCGCGCAGCTCTTCCAGGTCTTTCTCGGCGAAGGGGCGGGCGCGCTTGGCCAGGTCTTCCAGGAATTCGACCACGTGCTGCGGGCTCTCGGCCATCTTCGGCACCAGCGAGACCTCGGCGAAGTTGGCGTACTCCAGCAGCTGGGCTTCTTCGTGGCGCAGCTGCAGCAGCTTGACGATGTTGGCGGTGTTGTCCCACTCATCGGCCTTGCTGAACATGGTGCCGGTATCCGAGGCCTTGGTGCTACTTGCGCGATAGATGGTCTCGCGCAGGGCGCGGTTGTCGCAGAACTGCAGCACCGGGTAGTAGGATGGGAAGTGCAGGCTGAACTGCCAGCCGCTCTTGCCGTCCTTCTCGGCCGAGGCGCGTGCCGCAAGCTTGACGTCGTCCGGGATGCCCGACAGTTCTTCTTCGTTCGCGACCAGCAGCTTGTAGTCGTTGGTCGCGTCCAGCACGTTCTGCGAGAAGCGGGTGCTGGTGGCGGCCTGCTGCTCCTGGATCTCGGCGAAGCGCTGCTTCTTGTCTTCCGGCAGCTCGGCGCCGCCCAGGCGGAAGTCGCGCAGCGCGTTCTCGACGATGCGCTTGCGCGCCGGCGAGAGGCTGTCGTATTCGCTGCCGGCGCGCAGCAGCTTGTACTTGGCGAACAGGGCCTCGTTCTGGCCGAGCGAGGTCCAGAACTCGGTGACCTTCGGCTGGTTCTCGTTATAGGTGGCGCGCAGCTCGGGCGTGTCGGCCACGTGGTTCAGGTGATTGACCACGCCCCAGGCGCGGCCCAGGCGCTCGGTGGCTTCCTCGAGCGGCACCACGAAGCTGTCCCAGGTGACCGCGTCGCTCGGCGCTTCCAGCCGGGCCACCACCTCGGCGGCCTCCTTGATCAGCTGTTCGATGGCCGGGGTGACGTGTTCGGGCTTGACCAGGTCGAAACGGGTCAGGCCCGAGAAATCGAGGAGGGGATTGCGGGTGTCGATGCTCATTGTCTTCCTTCCTGGCTGAATAAGTTGTTCCGGCAGTGCCGGAATGCGTGCGGTCTCAGGCCACGCCGGGCTTCGGTTCCATGCCGCTTGCCTGGCTTGGGCAGTGCTGGCTGCTGGTGTGCACGCGCTCGGCCGACTCGAGGGTGTTCATCAGCAGCATGGTGATCGTCATCGGGCCGACGCCGCCCGGCACCGGGGTGATGTGCGAAGCGACTTCGCGCACGCCTGCGTAATCCACGTCGCCGCACAGCTTGCCGGCGTCGTCGCGGTTCATGCCGACGTCGATCACCACAGCGCCCGGCTTGACCATGTCGGCGGTCAGCGTGTTGCGGCGGCCGACGGCGGCAACCACCACGTCGGCCTGGCGGGTGTGGTAGCCCAGGTCCGGCGTCGCGCTATGGCAGATGGTGACGGTCGCGTTGGCTTGCAAGAGCAGCAGGGCCATTGGCTTGCCGACGGTGTTCGAGCGGCCGATCACGACGGCGTGCTTGCCGCGCAGGTCGATGCCGGTGGTCTCGATCAGCTTCATGCAGCCGTACGGGGTGCAGGGGCGGAAGCCGGGCAGGTTGGCGACCAGTTCGCCGGCCGACAGCACCGAGTAGCCGTCGACGTCCTTGCTGGTGGCGATGGCTTCGATGACCTTGCTCGGGTCGATGTGCTTTGGCAGCGGCATCTGCACCAGGATGCCGTGGATGCTCGGGTCGGCATTCAGGGCGGCGATACGGTCGAGCAGGGCCTGCTCGCTCAGGTCGGCGTCGTACTTCTCCAGCACCGAATGAAAACCCACGTCGCCGCAGGCCTTGACCTTGTTGCGCACGTAGACGTGGCTCGCCGGGTCCTCGCCGACCAGGATCACGGCCAGGCCGGGCTGGCGGCCGCCAGCGGTCAGTTTGGCGGCGCGCTGGGCGATTTCACCGCGCAGTTGTTGGGAAAGGAGGACTCCGTCGATATTCTGGGCTGGCATGGTAGGGGCTCACGGCTAGGCAAAAATGAAATTATAAGGCCCTGCCTCATATCGCGCGCCGCACTGGGCGAAGCATTGTCATATTTACCCGTTGACCGGCCGAAGGGAGCGTGGGCGCTGATCGCCCCGCGGAGGGACGGATGTGGCCTGGTCGGCTTCGCCGACCACCCGGAAAATGTGCGCTCGCAGCATAGGATTTTGCATTATGAAATGGCATATCGCAATTTGAAAAAGCGAAACACCACTGGTAGAATCCAAGGGTTTATTTTCAGATAGTTGAAATTTCACCAAACCGCCACCAGCCAACCTAGGGATCGGGTGGGGCGCAAATCTTAGGAGACGCATTAATGTCAGCTCAACTCGACCAGTTGACGGCACAAGCTGCCAACGACCCCGACACCATCGAAACCCAGGAATGGCTGGATGCGCTGGAGGCGGTGATCGAACATGAAGGCACCGAGCGCGCGCACTACCTGATGGAACGCATGGTGGACCTGGCGCGCCGCCGCGGCGCCCACATCCCGTTCTCGAGCAACACGGCCTACGTCAACACGATCCCGGCCCACCTGAACGTGAACTGCCCGGGTAACCTGGAATACGAAGAGCGCCTGCGCTCCTGGATGCGCTGGAACGCGATGGCGATGGTGGTCAAGGCCAACCGCGCCGACGGCGACCTGGGCGGCCACATCTCCTCGTTCGCCTCGCTGGCGAACATGCTGGGCATCGGCTTCAACCACTTCTGGCACGCCCCGACCGAAGAACACGGCGGCGACCTGCTGTACATCCAGGGCCACTCCTCGCCGGGCATCTACGCGCGTGCCTTCCTCGAAGGCCGCATCTCCGAAGAGCAGCTCTTGAACTTCCGCCGCGAAGTCGACGGCAAGGGCCTGTCGTCCTACCCGCACCCGAAACTGATGCCGGACTTCTGGCAGTTCCCGACCGTGTCGATGGGCCTGGGCCCATTGATGGCGATCTACCAGGCGCGCTTCCTGAAGTACCTGCACGCACGCGGCATCGCCGACACCGAAGCCCGTAAGGTCTGGGTCTTCTGCGGCGACGGCGAGATGGACGAGCCGGAATCGATGGGCGCGATCGGCATGGCCGCGCGCGAGCGCCTCGACAACCTGGTCATGGTGGTCAACTGCAACCTGCAGCGCCTGGACGGCCCGGTGCGCGGCAACGGCAAGATCATCCAGGAACTCGAAGCGGACTTCCGCGGCGCCGGCTGGAACGTGGTCAAGGTCATCTGGGGCTCGCAATGGGACGCCCTGCTCTCGAAGGACAAGGATGGCATCCTGCAGCGCGTGATGATGGAAACCGTCGACGGCGAATACCAGAACTACAAGGCCAAGGACGGCGCCTACGTGCGCAAGCACTTCTTCGGCAAGCACCCGGAGCTGCTGAAGATGGTCGCCAACATGAGCGACGACGACATCTGGCGCCTGACCCGCGGCGGCCACGACCCGCACAAGATCTATGCCGCGTTCAAGAACGCGCAGGAGAACAAGGGTTCGCCGACCGTGCTGCTGGTGAAGACCGTCAAGGGCTTCGGCATGGGCAAGTCGGGCGAGGCGCGCAACACCGCGCACCAGACCAAGAAGCTGGACGACGCCGCGATCCGCGAGATGCGCGACCGCTTCGCCATCCCGATCCCGGACGACAAGCTGGCCGAGATCCCGTTCTTCAAGCCGTCCGACGACGCGCCCGAGATGCAGTACCTGCACGAGCGCCGCAAGGCCCTCGGCGGCTACCTGCCGCAGCGCCGTTCGAAGGCCGACGAAGCCCTGGTCGTGCCGCCGCTGGAAACCTTCAAGTCGGTGCTCGAGCCGACCGCCGAAGGCCGCGAGATCTCGACCACCCAGTCCTACGTGCGCGTGATCACCAGCCTGCTGAAGGATCCGAGCATCGGCCAGCGCATCGTGCCGATCCTGGTCGACGAATCGCGTACCTTCGGCATGGAAGGCCTGTTCCGCCAGATCGGCATCTTCAACCAGCAGGGCCAGCTGTACGAGCCGGTCGACCGCGACCAGGTCATGTACTACCGTGAAGACAAGGCCGGCCAAATCCTGCAGGAGGGTATCAACGAAGCGGGCGGCATGAGCTCGTGGATCGCCGCGGCGACCTCGTACTCGTCGAACAACCGCACCATGATCCCGTTCTACACCTTCTACTCGATGTTCGGCATGCAGCGCGTGGGCGACCTGGTCTGGCTGGCCGGCGACATCCGTGCGCGCGGCTTCCTGATGGGCGGCACCGCCGGCCGCACCACGCTGAACGGCGAAGGCCTGCAGCACGAGGACGGCCACAGCCACATCATCGCCGCGACCGTGCCGAACTGCCTGCCGTACGACCCGACCTTCGGCCACGAAGTGGCGGTGATCATCCAGGACGGCCTGCGCCGCATGGTGACGGAACAGGAAGACGTGTTCTACTACATCACCATCATGAACGAGAACTACGCGCATCCGGGCCTCAAAGCCGGCCAGGAAGAGGGCATCCTGAAAGGCATGTACCTGCTCCAGGAAGGCGCCGCCGCATCGAACGCGCCGCGCGTCCAGCTGATCGGCTGCGGCACCATCCTGCGCGAGTCGATCTTCGCCGCCGAGCTGCTGAAGAACGACTGGGGCGTCGACGCCGACGTGTGGTCGGCTCCGTCGCTGACCCTGCTGGCGCGCGACGGCCAGGATTGCGAGCGCTGGAACATGGTCAACCCGAACGCCGAACAGCGCGTGCCTTACGTGACCTCGCTGCTGCAGAACACCACCGGCCCGATCGTCGCGACCACCGACTACATGCGCATGTTCGCAGAGCAGATCCGCGCCTTCATGCCGAAGGACCGCAGCTATAAAGTGCTGGGCACCGACGGCTTCGGCCGCTCGGATTCGCGCGTCAAGCTGCGCGAGTTCTTCGAGGTGAACCGCTACTACGTCACCGTGGCTTCGCTGCGCGCGCTGGCCGACGAAGGCAAGATCGACCGCGCCGTGGTGGCGCAGGCGATCGAAAAGTACGGCATCGACCAGAACAAGCCGAACCCTGTGACCGTGTAAATGCTCGTAGCCGTCGCTCCTGTTGATGCAGGAGCGACGACTCTACAGCCAACTCAAAGAAAAACTGGAGCTAACACTATGAGCATTGTGGAAGTCAAAGTCCCCGATATCGGCGACTTCAAGGAAGTGGAAGTCATCGAGCTGATGGTCAAGCCGGGCGACACGATCAAGGTCGACCAGTCGCTGGTCACCGTCGAGTCGGACAAGGCGAGCATGGAAATCCCGTCCAGCCACGCCGGCGTCGTAAAAGAAATCAAGGTCAAGGTCGGCGACAAGGTCGCCGAAGGTTCGCTGGTGCTGCTGCTGGAAGAAGCCGCCGGCGCCGCTGCGCCTGCCGCTGCTGCTGCTACATCGGCTCCGGCTCCGGCGCCTGCCGCCGCCGCACCGGCCGCCGGAGCCACGCCGGCGCCTGCCGCTGCCCCTGCGGCATCGGGCGGTATCGTCGAAGTGACCGTGCCGGACATCGGCGACTTCAAGGAAGTCGAAGTCATCGAACTGATGGTCAAGCCGGGCGACCAGATCAAGGTCGACCAGTCGCTGATCACGGTCGAATCGGACAAGGCGAGCATGGAGATCCCGTCCAGCCACGCCGGCACCGTCAAGGAAATCAAGGTGAAGGTGGGCGACAAGGTCGCCAAGGGTTCGCTGATGCTGCTGGTCGAGTCGACCGGCGGCGCTGCCGCTCCCGCAGCTGCCGCCGCTGCGCCGGCACCGGCTGCGGCTCCGGCCGCTGCTGCCCCGGCGCTGGCCGCCGCCGCTCCGGCGCCTGCCGCCGCCCAAGCGCCGGCACAAGGCGTCACCGGCTCGAAAGCCCACGCGTCGCCGTCGATCCGCAAGTTCGCCCGCGAACTGGGCGTGGACCTGGCGCGCGTGCCGGGCACCGGCCCGAAAGGCCGCATCACCCAGCAGGACGTGCAGAACTTCGTCAAGGGCGTGATGGCCGCCGGCCCAAGCGCCGCCGCACCGTCGAAAGCCGGTTCGGGCGGCGGCATGGAAGTGCTGGCCTGGCCGTCGCTGGACTTCTCGAAGTTCGGCCCGACCGAAACCGTGGCCCTGCCGCGCATCAAGAAGATCTCGGGCCCGAACCTGCACCGCAACTGGGTCATGATCCCGCACGTGACCCACTTCGAGGATGCCGACGTCACCGATCTGGAGCAGTTCCGCGTCGATTCGAACGCCGCGCTGGCCAAGCAGAAGTCGACCGTCAAGCTGACCATGCTGGCCTTCGTCATCAAGGCCTCGGTTGCGGCGCTGAAAAAGTTCCCGCAATTTAACTCGTCGCTGTCGGAAGACGGCGGCAGCCTGATCGTCAAGCAGTACTACAACATCGGCTTCGCGGCCGACACCCCGAACGGCCTGGTGGTCCCGGTCGTGAAGGATGCCGACAAGAAGACGATCTCGCAGATCGCCGTCGAAATGGGCGAACTCTCGGCCGCGGCGCGCGACGGCAAGCTGTCGCCGAGCGCGATGCAGGGCGCGACCTTCACCATCTCGTCGCTGGGCGGCATCGGTGGCACGGCCTTCACGCCGATCATCAATGCGCCGGAAGTCGCGATCCTGGGCCTGTCGAAGTCGGCGATGAAGCCGGTGTGGGACGGTTCTACCTTCCAGCCGCGCCTGATGCTGCCGCTGTCGCTGTCCTATGACCACCGCGTCATCGACGGCGCCGGCGCCGCGCGCTTCGCCGCCTACCTGGCCGACGTGCTGGCCGACCTGCGCAAGACCCTTCTGTAAGGAGCCCGAGCATGAGCACTGTTGAAGTGAAGGTTCCGAACATCGGCGACTTCAAGGACGTCGAGATCATCGAACTGCTGGTCAAGCCGGGCGACACCATCAAGGTCGACCAGTCGCTGGTCACCGTCGAATCGGACAAGGCCAGCATGGAGATCCCGTCGACGCACGCCGGCGTGGTCAAGGAAATCAAGGTCAAGGTCGGCGACAAGGTGAACGAAGGTTCGCTGCTGCTGATGGTGGAAGAATCGGGCGCCGGTGCTGCACCGGCTGCACCGGCAGCGAGCGACAAGCCTGCCGCCCAGATCGGCGCGCAGGCCGTGGCGCCGACCGCGGCCGCGGCACCGACCGACTCCTACGCACCGGCGCACCCGGCGCCGGCAGCCGCGCCGGCTGCCGCACCGGCCCCGGGCGCGGCAAGCTACAGCGGCGCGGTCGACATCGAATGCGAGATGATGGTGCTGGGCGCCGGACCGGGCGGCTATTCGGCCGCCTTCCGCGCAGCGGACCTGGGCATGAACACCGTGCTGGTCGAGAAGTACGCGACCCTGGGCGGCGTGTGCCTGAACGTGGGCTGCATCCCGTCCAAGGCGCTGCTGCACGTGGCGCACATCATGGACGAGACCGCGCACATGGCCGACCTGGGCGTGAGCTTCGCCAAGCCCGACGTCGACATCGACAAGCTGCGCGCCTACAAGGATGGCGTGATCAAGAAGATGACCGGCGGCCTGAACTTCATGGCCAAGGCGCGCAAGGTCAACGTGGTGCAGGGCGTTGGCCAGTTCCTCAGCCCGAACCACATCGAAGTCACGGCAGCCGACGGTTCGAAAAAGGTCGTCAAGTTCGCGAAGGCGATCATCGCCGCCGGTTCCTCGGTGGTGAAGCTGCCCTTCGTGCCGCAGGATCCGCGCATCGTCGACTCGACCGGCGCGCTGGAACTGCGCCAGGTGCCGAAGCGCATGCTGGTCATCGGCGGCGGCATCATCGGCCTGGAGATGGCCACCGTGTACTCGACCCTGGGTGCGCGCATCGACGTGGTCGAAATGATGGACGGCCTGATGCAGGGCGCCGACCGCGAGGCCGTCAAGGTCTGGCAGAAGTACAACGCGCACCGCTTCGACAACATCATGTTGAAGACCAAGACCGTCGGCGTGGAAGCGCTGCCGGAAGGGATCAAGGTCACGTTCGAAGCGGCCGAAGCCGGCGCCACCGCACCGGAACCGCAGCTGTACGACCTGGTGCTGGTGGCCGTGGGCCGCAGCCCGAACGGCAAGAAGATCGCCGCCGAGAAGGCCGGCGTGGCGGTGACCGACCGCGGCTTCATCGGCGTGGACGGCCAGATGCGCACCAACGTGCCGCACATCTTCGCCATCGGCGACCTGGTGGGCCAGCCGATGCTGGCGCACAAGGCGGTGCACGAAGCCCACGTGGCGGCCGAAGCGGCGCACGGCGAGAAGGCCTATTTCGATGCCAAGGTAATCCCGTCGGTGGCCTACACCGATCCGGAAGTGGCGTGGGTCGGCCTGACCGAAGACGAAGCCAAGCAGAAGGGCATCGCGGTCGAGAAGGGCCACTTCCCGTGGAACGCCAGCGGCCGCGCGGTCGCCAACGGCCGCGACGAGGGCTTCACCAAGCTGCTGTTCGACGCCGAGACCAAGCGCATCATCGGCGGCACCATCGTCGGCACCAACGCCGGCGACATGATCGGCGAAGTGGCGCTGGCCATCGAGATGGGCGCGGATGGCGTGGACATCGGCAAGACCATCCACCCGCACCCGACCCTGGGCGAGTCGATCGGCATGGCGGCGGAAGCCTACAAGGGCGTCTGCACCGACCTGCCGCCGGCACGCAAGAAGTAATCGCTGTTCGAGCGCAGGAATGACATGGGACCCTTCGGGGTCCCATTTTTTTGAGCCGATCACTGCGCTGCGGGATGCAGTTTCCATGCACACCTACATCTGCTTAGACCGGGGTCAGGTCTGACAATCAGACACGAGCTCGACAATGCAAAGCAGCCAAAGGCAGAGTTCGTGTCCAAATGTCAGACCTGCCCCCGACGTTGTTTTTTTCCAGGCACTCACATCTGCTTGAACAGATCCACGTAATTCCGGCTCACCACCAGCTGCTCGTTCCGCTCCTTCAAGCGCACGTGCAGCCGTCCGCGGAAGTCCGTGCGCGTCCCCGCCACATGCCTTGCCGCGACGATCACCCCGCGGTGGATCTGCCAGAACTGCTGTGGATCGAGCTGTTCCTTCAGCTTGCTCAGCGGCGTGCGGATCAGGGCTTCGCCGTCCGCCAGGAACACGCTGGTGTACTTGTCGTTGCTCTGGAAGTAGATCACTTCCTCGATGGCGATCAGGCGCGTCTCCTGGCCCTTGGCGGCGCGGATCCACTGCAGCTGCGCGGGAGCCGGCGCGGCCACGCCCAGTTGGCGCAGCAGCGCGGCCAGGGCGTCGGGAACCTGGGCCGGCGCCGGCGCGGCCAGCGCCCCCTTCAGGCGCGCCACCGTGCGCGACAGCCGCTCCAGCCCGATCGGCTTGAGCAGGTAGTCGAAGGCCGCATGTTCGAACGCCTGCAGCGTGTAGTGCTCATGCGCCGTGGTGAACACCACCCGCGGCGCCTGCGCCCCTGCGCACAAGCGCGCCGCCAGCTCGATGCCGTTCAGGCCCGGCATCTGGATGTCGAGGAATACCACCTGCGGCGCCAGCTCGTCGATGAGCTGCAGCGCCTGCACGCCGTTGGCGGCGCGGGTGACGCGCAGCTCCGGCCAGGCGATGGCCAGCTGCGCTTGGAGGTAGTCGAGCAGATGCGGTTCGTCGTCCGCGATCAGGGCGTGTGGATGGTCGATGATGGCACCGATAAGGGAAGCAGCAGGCGCGCAATGACGCCGCCGGCAGGGTTTTCGATGAGCTCGAGCCGGGCGCCGCTGCCATGCAGCTGGCGCAGGCGTTCGCGCAGGTTGGACAGGCCGACGCCGCCGCCGGGGCGCGCCGATGTGGATTCAACATCCGTGCGCAAGCCCATGCCGGTATCGCGCACCTCGATGCACAGCAGGTCGCCGTCACGGCGCGCGCCGATCACGATCTCGCCGCCGTCCAGCTTCGGTTCGATGCCGTGCATGATCGCGTTCTCGACCAGCGGCTGGAGCAGCATCGGCGGCATCGGCAGCGTGCCCAGGCCTGGGGCAAGCTCGACACGCCAGTGCAGGCGCTCCTCCAGGCGCACGCCCAGCACGTCGAGATAAGCGCCGGCCAGGTCCAGTTCCGCGCCCAGGGTCGCGTGCTCGGCGCGGCTGGCCGACAGGCTGGCGCGCAGGTAGTCGATGAAGCGCTCCAGCATGCGGCGCGCCTTGGCCGGCTGGCTGTCGATCAGGCTGAGGACGTTGGCCAGCGTGTTGTACAGGAAGTGCGGCTCGATCTGCGCCTGCAGCGCGCGCAGGCGCGCCTCGGCCAGCAGGCGGCCGGCGGCGGCGATCTGTTCCTGCTGGCGCGCGGTCTCGGCGGCGCGCCGCAGGCGGCGTTCGCCGGCAATCAGCACCATGACCATGCACACGGCCGTGATCAGGGCGAAGACGAGCAGGACGCTCAAGGTGGGGCCGTACTGGAAAAAACGCAGCGGGTTCCGACCCGCCACCAGCGCATTGCCGAAGGGGATGCCGATCACGCTGGCAGCGGCGATCGCCAGCACCTGGGCACTGCGAAAGCGCCAGATGTTGGCGCGCGAGACCGTGCGTTCGAGCAGGGACAGGGCGCCATGGATCTGCAAGCCGATCAGGTTGCTCACGATCAGGGTGGTGAGCAAGAGACGGGCGAACGACACGTCGGCACGGCCGAACAGCTTCTGCAGTACCGTGAGCACGAGCCCGACCACGCTGCTCCAGATTGCGGTGTACAGCAGGTTGCGGGCGAGCGAAGGCGGCCAGTGCCGGAACAGCGGAATCAGTTCCAGCGGATGGCTGCGGGTGCGTATCGTCGCGCCGGGTACGGCAGGGGGTGTGGTGGTGATCATGAAGTCAGGAAATTACCATGAAAGAGACGCGGGGTCGTCGGTGGCGCTATTCTGGCCACGCGCGCGGCCTTGCGCCCGTACGTGCGACCGTCGGGAAACTAGCCGGTGCGAGGTGCATCCTGGCAGCGCGAACTGCAGGGAAAGAATTCAATCGTGACAGCGTACCGCGCTGTATTGACTTGTTATGATGGGAAGGCGTGGCGGCAAGCCACTTGTCGCCGGTCGCGTGTCAACGCTACAGGGAGACTGCTATGTACGAACACGGCAATGAATACGTCGGGACGGTTTATATCTTGCCCGAAACACGCTGCTTCGAGCTCAAGACCACGCTGCACGGAGCGCCCCACCTCGTGCACGGCACTATTTCCCAGCAACTGGCGGCGCGCTTCGTAGAAGGCGCGCCCGAGCATATCGACCCGGGCCAGGTCGCGCTGCAGCCGCGCCGGGTCGAAGTGATGACCCGCGAGATCCACGAACGCCACCGCGCCCCGCGCAAGGTGTACTGCCTGACCCGGCTGTTCGACTTCGAGACCCAGACCCGGGCCGATCCAGCCCCGGCCATGGCCTGAGGGTTGCCCAGGCCGGGACGTAAAAAAACCGCCCGGCTTGCGCGGGGCGGCTTGATTGGTAAGCGCTTGCTTACGTGAATGCGATGAAGCGTTGCGGAATGTCGATGCTGCCGGCCCGAGCGGCGGCGGCGTAGGCACGCATTTCTGCAACGACCGCTTCCAGCTGTTCGTTGTCGGGATTCTGGAGAAAACCCTTCATGCGCTCCTGCAGGGAGGCCTGCTGGTCGCGCCATTCGTAACGGGAAGACTTGCTCATGCTTCCTCCTCGCGGCCAACAGCCGCTGTCGTTTTATTGTTCATGACATCCTCCTTTGATAAGGATGTCATATTGTCACAAGTATGCGCCCCAGGTCGGTGCGATCACGCACAGACCGGATGTTGACCATATGGTCAAAAAATGCTGCGATAAAACAACTCTAGGCGTTGGGCAAGTACGCGGCGCGCTTCTTCGCGTGCCGGTTCGCGCTCGGGGAACAGGTAACGCACCACCGGGTCGCCGTTGATGCAGGCGATCAGGTGCGAGGGCAGCAGGGCCAGCGGGGCGTCGGGGCGCAGCTGGGCGCGGATGTCCGGCCGGGCAAAGTAACGCTCGAGCATGTCGCGCGTCATGCGTGGGCCGGCTTCATAAAAGGCTTCGGCCAGCTCCGGATTGGTGGCGGCCTCGGCCATCACCACGCGCTGCAGGGTCATCGCATCCGGCTCGCACAGCATGTCGTAGAAGTAGCCGGCGAACTCGTCGATGACTTCGCGTAGCGGGCGCGGGTCCACGTCCATTTTGCCGACCGGGAAGAAGCGCTCGCGACGCGCCGCCAGCACCGCCTTGAGCAGGCCGGCCTTGCCGCCGAACTTCACATAGATGGTGCGCACCGCGACTCTCGCTTCGCGGGCAATGGTTTCCAGGCTCACGCCGGCATAGCCGTGTTTCAGGAACAGGCAGCCGGCGACATCGATCAGTTCCCGGGTGCGTGCCTCGACTTCGGAGGCCTTGGGGCGGCCGGCCGATTTCACGGGAGAAGTGGTCTCAGGAGTCGCTTTGGTCATGGTGGGTACTGTAATGGACCTAGAAATGAAATGCAACCGTTTCATTTCTTGACTTCGGCGAAAGCTTGGCGAATAATGCGCTCGACCCATTTCATTATTCATCGGAGTTTGACCCCATGGCAGAATCGCACACCCCGGCGGCACCGCACCCGGCCGCACCGACCCATGCGCCGGCAGCGGCGGCACCGGGCAAGGCTCCGCCCAACAAGCGCGTACTGGGCGTGGTGGCGCTGATCGCCCTGGTTGCCCTCGGCGCGGGCGGGCGCATGTGGTACCGCAGCAGCCACTATGTCGAGACCGAGAACGCCTACGTCACCGGGCGCGTGCACCCGGTGTCCGCGCGCGTGGCCGGCGTGGTCACGCGCGTGCTGGTCGACGATAACCAGATGGTCAAGGCGGGCGACCTGATCGCCGAGCTGGACCCGGCCGACCATCGTGTGCGCATCGAGCAGATCGAGGCGCAGATCGCCAGCGTCGAACAGCAGATCGCCCAGGCCGACGCCCAGGTCAAGCAGGTACGGGCGCAGGCCGGCGCCGCCGGCGCGCAGGTGAAGCAGGCCGAGGCCCAGCTGGTGCGCGCGCGCCAGGACGCCGAGCGCTACGGCCAGCTGTACAACGAGACCATGAAGGCCGTCTCGAAAGCCGAGGTGGACGCATCGAGCGCCGCGCGCGCCGCCGCCCAGGCCGACGTGGCGGCACGCCGCGACAGCGCCAGCGCCGCCCAGGCCCAGGTAGCCGCCGCCGATGCCGGCCGCGACGTGCTCAAGGCCCAGGTCAAGGTGCTGCAGGCGCAGCTGAAGGACGCCCAGCAACAACTGGGCTACAACCGGATCGTGGCCCCGGTGGCCGGCCGCGTCGGCAAGCGCAGCATCGAAGTCGGCGCCCGCGTGCAGCCGGGCCAGCAGCTGCTGGCCGTGGTCGAGGACGAGGTCTGGGTGACCGCCAACTTCAAGGAAACCCAGCTGGCCGGCCTGGAGCCGGGCCAGAAGGTCGCACTCGAAGTCGATGCGCTGCCGGGCAAGCACCTGGAAGGCCGCGTGCACAGCTTCTCGCCGGCCTCGGGCAACCAGTTCGCGCTGCTGCCGGCCGATAACGCGACCGGCAACTTCACCAAGATCGTGCAGCGCGTGCCGGTCAAGATCGTGCTCGACCCGGCCGACGTGAAGAAGTATGCCGGCCGCCTGGTGCCGGGCATGTCGGTGGTGGCCGAGGTGGAGCTGGGCCAGAAGGTGGCGCGCAGTTCGGATCGCCAGACCGCGGCCGTCGCCCACTAAGGAACCGCGATGACCAGCCTGACAAAAGGCGCCGCGCCCGGCAGCTACGCGGGGGCGCCGCCCAACGGCGCCCGCATCGATGCGCGCACCTGGATCGCGGTGGCCGCCGGCATGCTGGGCGCCTTCATGGCGGTGCTCGACATCCAGATCACCAATTCCTCGCTACGCGACATCCTCGGCTCGCTCTCGGCCACGCAGGAAGAGGGCTCCTGGATCTCGACCGCCTACCTGTGCGCCGAGATCGTCGTGATCCCGATGACCGCGCTGTTTACACGCGCCTTCGGGGTGCGCCGCTACATGATCGGCACCACGGCGCTGTTCCTGGTGTTCTCGACCCTGTGCGGCGCGGCCTGGAACCTGGAAAGCATGATCGTGTTCCGCATGCTGCAGGGCTTCACCGGCGGCGCGCTGATCCCGATGGCGATGACGCTGGTGATGACGCGCCTGCCCGCTTCCAAGCGCGCGGTCGGCATGGCCATCTTCGGCCTTACCGCCACCCTGGCACCGGCCATGGGCCCGACCCTGGGCGGCTACCTGTCCGAGTTGTACGGCTGGCCCTCGATTTTCTACCTGAACTGGGTGCCGGGCGTGCTGTTGATCGCCGGCATGCTGTGGGGGCTGGACAAGGAAGCATCCAGCCTGAAGGTCCTGGTCAAGGCCGACTGGCTCGGCATCGCCCTGATGGCGCTCGGCCTGGGCTGCCTCACCATCTTCCTGGAAGAGGGCAATTCGAAGGACTGGTTCGAGTCTTCGTTCATCGTGAGCTTCGCCTCGCTGTCGCTGGTGGGCATCCTGGGCTGGGTGGCGCTGAGCTTCTCGCGCCCGGACCCGTTCGTGAACCTGCGCCTGTACGGCCAGCGCAACTTCCTGGTCGCGACCGTGCTGTCGGCGGTGACCGGCATGGGGCTGTACGGCTCTTCGTTCCTGCTGCCCCTGTACCTGGGCCAGATCGCCGGCTACACCCCGATGCAGATCGGCGAAGTGATCGCCTGGGCCGGCCTGCCGCAGCTGCTCGTGATGCCCTTCGCGGCGGCGCTCTCGTCGAAGGTCGACAACCGCATCCTGTGCTCCTTCGGCCTGCTGATGTTCGGCGGCTCCTGCCTGATGAACGCCTTCATGGACGCGAGCACCGGCTACGACCAGCTGATGCTCACCCAGATCGTGCGCGCCATCGGCCAGCCCTTCGTGATGCTGACCCTGTCGAACTTCGCGATGCAGGGCCTGCCGCCCAGGGACATGCCCTCGGCCTCGAGCCTGTTCAACATGACCCGCAACCTGGGCGGCTCGATCGGCATCGCCCTGCTGGCCACGGCGCTCACCAAGCGCGAGCACTTCCACTCGGCGCGCCTGGGGGAGGCGGTCTCGAACTACGCGCTGCCGACCCAGCAGCGCCTGGAACAGCTGACCCAGGGCTTCATGGCCGGCGGCATGGACCCGGCTACCGCCGCCAACCAGGCGCTGGCCGTGGTCGACCGCATCCTGCGGCGCGAATCCTATGTGATGGCCTACAACGACGCCTTCTGGATCATCGGCCTGCTGCTGATCGCCTGCATCGGCGCGATCTGGCTGGCGGACAAGGTGAAGTCGCCGGGCGGCGCCTCGGGCGCCCACTGAGTCTTCCCCCGACATCGAATCAAGAGAATACTGAAGAGAATGCGCATGCTGAAGAAACTTGTACTCGTCTCCGCGCTGGCCGCCGCCCTCGGCGGCTGCACCACGGTCGGCCCCGACTTCAAGGCGCCGGCCGGCGCGATCGATGCGGGCTACCGCCACGCCGCCTCGGGCAATGACGCGGCGCGCCTGCCGGCCCAGTGGTGGAGCGTGTTCGGCGACGCCACCCTCGACCAGCTCGAGCAGCGCGCGCTGCGCGACAACCCGGGCGTGCAGGCCGCGGCGCAGCGCCTGCTGCAGGCCCAGGCCCAGCTGGGCGTGGTGCGTGCCGGCCAGGCGCCCAACGTGGCGGTGGGCGCGGGCGTGTCGAATTCGCGCACTTCCGCCGAGACCTCGCAGGGCCTGGCGCTGGGCGGCCGTTCGATCGAAGGCAACAACTTCAGCGTCGGCGCCTCGCTGTCGTACGAGCTCGACCTCTGGGGCCGGGTGCGCCGCGTGGTGGAGGCCTCCGACGCCCAGGCGCTGGCGGCCCAGGACGAGCGCGACGGCGTGCTCTTGCTGCTGTCGGGCCAGGTGGCCCAGTCGTACTGGCAGCTGCGCGGCCTGGACGCCGAGCTGGCGATCCTCAAGAATGCACTGGGGGCGCGGCGCGAGGCCCAGGAACTCATCGAAGCCCGCTTCAAGGCCGGCCTGACCAACGAACTGGACGTCTCGCGCGCCCGCATCGAGCGCGCCAACGCCGAAGCCGACCTGCACGAGGTGCAGCGCCAGCGCAATACGGTCGAGCACGCGCTGGCCACCTTGGTGGGCGCGTCGCCGAGCCAGCCGCTGATGGCCGAGACGGCCGCCGCGCAACTGCCGCTGCCCCCGGGCATCCCGGTCGGCCTGCCGGCCAGCCTGGTGGGGCAGCGTCCCGACCTGGCGGCCAGCGTGGCCCAGCTGAAGTCCTTCAATGCCCAGGTGGGCGTGGCCGAAGGCGCTTTCTATCCGTCGCTGTCGCTCACGGCGAACTTCGGCTTCGCTTCGGAGCACCTGCGCGACCTCGCCAGCGGCGGCGCGCGCCAGTTCTCCTTCGGGCCGCTGGCGCTGTCGCTGCCGGTGTTCGACGGCGGCCGCAACCGCGCCAACCTGGCGCTGTCGAAGGCGCGCTACGAAGAAGCGGTGGCCAACCACCAGACCCGCCTGTTGACGGCGCTGCGCGAAGTGGAGGACGCGCTGTCCGACGTGCAGGGGCGCCAGCAGCAGGGCGAGGTGCAGGCGCAATCGCAGCAGGCCGCCGCGCGCGCCCTGCTGGTGGCGCAGGCGCGCTACCAGCGCGGCCTGTCGACCTATCTCGACGTGACCGAGGCCCAGCGCACCTCGCTGGCGGCCGACCGCGCGGCGGCGCAGATCCGCACCCAGCGCCTGCTGGCCACCGTGGCGGTGGCGCGCGCGCTGGGCGGCGGCTGGGAGCAGGGCGAGCCGCTCGCCACCATCGCCAAGCCCGGCATTTAATGTAGGGTGGTCGGCTTCGCCGACCACCCTACGATAGACGCAGGCTACAATGGCCGATCACTCAACCATGCGAGGATCCGCCACCATGTCCCTGTCCGCACGCGCCCTGTTCATCGCCGCTGTCCTGGTTTCAAACGGGGCCCTGGCCGCTGCTCCCGTCCCGCACTGGCAAGCCATCCCCAGCGGCACCAGCGCCGAACTGCGCGGCCTGTCCGTCGTCAGCAGCAAGGTCGCCTGGGCCAGCGGCGCCAAGGGCACCGTGCTGCGCACTGTCGACGGTGTGCAATGGCAGGCGCTGCAGGTGCCGGAGGCCGACAAGATCGACTTGCGCGACATCCAGGCCTTCGACGCCAACACCGCCGTCGTAATGGGGGCAGGGCCGGGCGCGGCCTCGCGCATCTACCGTACCGAAGACGGCGGCGCTTCGTGGCGCCTGATCGCCACCAACCAGGTCGCCGAGGGTTTCTGGGACGCGATGGCCTTCTGGGACAAGGACAACGGCATCCTGTTCGGCGATCCGGTCAAGGGCAGCTTCCAGGTCTACACCACGGGCGATGGCGGCCGCTCCTGGCAGGAAGTCGCGGCCAAGGGGCTCGAGGCGATGCCGAACGAGGGCGCGTTTGCCGCCAGCGGCACCTGCCTGACGGTCGCGGGCTCGAACGATGCCTGGATCGCCACCGGCGGCAGCGCCAGTTCGCGCGTGTTCCACTCCAGCGACCGCGGCAAGACCTGGCGCGCGGCCGCCACGCCGGTCCCGGCCGGCGCCGCCGCGCGCGGCGTGTTCTCGGTGGCTTTCCTGAATACCAAAGAGGGCTTCGCCGCCGGCGGCGACTACAAGGAAACCCGCATGGCCGGCATCAACGGCGCCTACAGCCAGGACGGCGGCGCCAGCTGGACGGGGGTGGCGATGGCGCCCGCCGGCTACATGTCGGTGGTGGCGCCGGTGCCCGGCGCGCCGCGCGCATTGGTGGCCGCCGGCCTGGCCGGATCGGGCTACTCGCTGAACGGCGGCCGCAGCTGGACCGAACTCGACAAGACGCCGATGAACACGGTCGGCTTTTCCGGCCCCACCCAGGGATGGGCCGTGGGGCCGAAAGGCTTGCTGATGAAGTACGCAGGGCCGGCGCTGCAATGACGGCATGATGAACGGAACAGATTACAATCCCCCGACTACAACTATTCCAGAGACACCATGAACAAGCTCCTCGCTCCCCTCGTGTTGTTTGCGGCCATCGGCGTTGCCTACGCCGAGCCGGCCAGCGTCGCCCAGTTGAACACCATGGCCAAGCGCTTCGCGCCGGTCGAACTGAAGGCCGATACCTCCCGGCTGTCGAAGGGCGACCGCGCCGCGATGGCCAAGCTGATCGAGGCGGCCAGGATCATCGACACCCTGCAGCTGCGCCAGCGCTGGGCCGGTAACGAAGCCCTGTGGGCCGCCCTGCAGAAGGACAACTCCGAACTCGGCCGTGCGCGCCAGAACGCCTTCTGGCTGAACAAGGGCCCGTGGTCGGGCATCGACGACAACAACTCCTTCATGCCGGCCGAGTATGCCGGTATCAGGATCCCGGCCAAGAAGCCGCTGGGCGCCAACTTCTATCCGGAGAATGCCGGCAAGGAAGCGCTGGAAACATGGATGAACGGTCTGCCGGCCGCGCAGAAGGCCGACGCCCAATGGTTCTTCACCGTGATCCGCAGCGGGCCGGACGGCAAGTTCAAGACCGTGAAGTATTCGGACGAATACCGCCCGGACCTGGAAAAGCTGGCCAGGCTGCTGCGCGAAGCCGCGGCATCCACCGACAATGCCTCGCTCAAGAAATTCCTGAGCCTGCGCGCCGACGCTTTCCTGTCCAACGACTACCTGGCCTCGGACTTCGCCTGGATGGACCTGGATTCGCCGGTGGACGTCACCATCGGCCCGTACGAGACTTATAACGACGAGCTGTTCGGCTACAAGGCCGCCTTCGAAGCCTATGTGAGCATCCGCGACCAGAAGGAAACGCAGAAGCTGGCCTTCTTCGGCAAGCACCTGCAGGAGCTCGAAGACAACCTGCCGCTCGACAAGCGCTACCGCAACCCGAAGGTGGGCGCGATCGCCCCGATGGTGGTGGTCAACCAGGTGTTCGGCGCCGGCGACGGCAACATGGGCGTGCAGACCGCCGCCTACAACCTGCCGAACGACGAGCGCGTGATCCGCGAGCGCGGCTCCAAGCGCGTGATGCTCAAGAACGTGCAGGAAGCGAAGTTCGAATCGACCCTCAAGCCGATCTCGAAGCTGGTCTTGCGCCCGCAGGACCAGAAGGACCTCGACTTCGACTCCTTCTTCACCCACATCCTGGCGCATGAGATCATGCACGGCCTCGGCCCGCATACGACCAGGAAGGACGGCAAGGAATCGACCCCGCGCCAGGACCTGAAGGACAGCTACTCGACCATCGAGGAAGCCAAGGCCGACATCACCGGCCTGTGGGCGCTGGGCTACATGATGGACAAGGGCCTGCTGAAGGACACGCTGGGGCAGGGCGCGCAAGCCGAGCGCAAGCTGTACAACACCTTCCTGGCCTCGAGCTTCCGCACCCTCCACTTCGGCCTGACCTCGTCGCACGCGCGCGGCATGGCGATCCAGGTGAACTACCTGCTCGACAAGGGCGCCTTCGTGGCCAACGCCGACGGCACGTTCTCGGTGGATTTCAAGAAGATCAAGGGCGCCGTCGCCGACCTCGACCGTGATTTCCTGACCATCGAAGCCACCGGCGACTATGCGGCAGCCAAGGAATTGATGAAGAAGTACGTGGTGATCCGTCCGGAAGTGCAGAAGGCGCTCGACAAGCTCAGGCCGAGCGTGCCGAACGACATCCGCCCCAGCTTCGTGACGGCGGCGGCGCTGGTGAAATAAGGCCGACAGGCGCTCCCGGGCGGCCGGATTGGCATCGGCGCAACACTTGCCGCGCCGTTTGCTTAACTTAAACTGAAAGCGCCGTCAATCCATACAAGGCCATGTTATAGTCGCTGCATTGCTTGGGAGAAAGTATTGGCGCCGCTCCGGCGCCGCTCCCGGGTGCAGCGACAAGAACATGACGACGAAGCCCCTTTCCACCGGCGCGCGGCTGGCCATCGGCTACGGCGCCGTGATTCTCCTGATGATTGTCCTGGCGGTGCTGGCCGCGGCACGCGCGGGACAGGTCGACCAGCTGCTGTTCCGCATCGACGAGGTCAGCGGCATCAAGCAGCGCTACGCCTTCGAACTGCGCAGCAGCGTGCGCGACCGCGCCATCGCGGTGCGCGACGTCGTGCTGGCGCCGGACCCTGCCGCCGCCGCCGCGCCGATCGGCCGCCTCAAGACCCTGACCGATGCCTACGCGCGCGCAGCCTCGCCGCTAGACGCGCTATTCCACGAACTGCCGGGCATCCAGCCCGCGGAACGCGAGGCCCTGTCCGCCATCAAGGAGCAGGAGCGCCGCACCCGCCCGCTGGTCGACCGCATCGTCGCCCTGCACGCAAGCGGGCAGGCGCAGGAGGCGGCCGCGTTGCTGTCGCAGCAGGCCGCGCCGGCCTTCGTCGACTGGCTGGCCAGCATCACGCGCTTCATCGAACTCCAGGAAAAACTGGCGGCCGACGACATGGCCGCCGCGCGCCAGCTGTCGTCCGGCTTCGCGCAATGGATCGTCCTGTTGTGCGCCGGCGCCATCGCAGCGGCCGTGCTGGGCACCTGGTACGTGGTGCGCGCCCTGCCGCGCGAGGAGGAGGCCGGCGCGCCGGCCGACAGCCCGCCCGCGGCGGAACCGGCGGCGGCTGCGCCCAAGCGCGTCGACGACATCGTCGGCGCCATCGACGGGCTGGCCTTCCGCGCCAACATCCTGGCGCTCGACGCCGCCGTGCAGGCCCTGCGCACCGGCGAGCCCGACGAAGGCAATACCGCCGTCGTGCAGGAACTGCAGGCGCTGGCGCTGCGCTCCACGGCGGTAGTGAAGGACATCCGCGACCTGGTCGGCAGCCCGGTCGCCCACATGGAAGACGCCGGCGCCCTGCAGGCCATCGCGAACGCGGTGGCCCGGGTGACCGCGGTGACCGCCGCGATCCGCGCCGAGGAAGGCCAGGTCCCGGGCCCGACCGAGTCCGCGCGCCGCACCACGGCCCTGCTGCAGGCCTCGACCGCGGCCGCCGCCATGGAAGCCGAAGCGCAGCGCCTGGCTGCCATGCTGGCGCCGGTGCTGCCCGGCGAGGCCGCCCCGGCAGGGCAAAACTGACAAGCTTGCCGTTCTTGACAGGCAGAAATATTTTCCCGAAAGCGGACCTCGATCCCGGGCTAGAATTGCCGATAGGCATTTCACTGTCCTTGAGAGAACCGCCATGTTCACCTCCCTGAAGTTCGCTGCGCCGCTGGCTGCGCTCCTGTTTTCCACCTGGGCCGCACCGGCCGCGCACGCCGCCGAGCTGACCGCGCTCGAGCAGCGCTGGCTCAGCGCCGCCGGCCCGGTGCTGGCCTATTCCCAGCAGCTCAAGCTCCCGCTCGACATTACCGTCCAGCCCCAGCCGCGTCCGGGCGACGTGCCGCTGGCGATGGGCTTCGACAAGGGGCGCTGCAAGCTGGTCATGTCCCTGCGCAACAACCCGGATGCCGAAACGGTACTGGCCGGCATTCCCGAAGCGCAGCAGGGCGCGCTGATCGAAGCGATGGCTGCGCACGAGATCGCGCATTGCTGGCGCTATTCCCAGGGCGCCTGGCACGCGCTGCCGGCCGGCTTCGAGGAGGTGGGCGAGGAGCGTGCCCTCGACGCCTCGCTGCTGGCGGCCTCGAAAGCCATGCGCGAAACGCGCCGCGAGGAAGGTTTTGCCGACCTGGCCGCCCTGGCCTGGACCCGGCGCAGCAATCCGGACGAGTACGCGCGGGTCTACCGCTGGCTGGCCGGCGTGCGGGCCAAGGTCGCGGTGCCGCGCAGCGGCCACGACACGCGCGCCTGGGTGCGCCTGGCCGGCGACGGCGCCGCCTTCGGCAAGGCCGAGGCCCCGTTCGACGACGTCGGCAAACTCTGGCGCACAGGCTTGCTGGCCACCCAGTGAGCCGCGATGGCGCCTGCGCGCAACAGCAGGGTCCGCCAAAACGGGAAGCTGGGCGGCACGGTACGCTGACGCACAGATGCGGTCGGGTGTGGGGGCGTCTAATGATGTCATCACAACAACCGATTACAAGGGACACCATCATGAATCGACTTCTCGCCGCCCTGCTGGCTTCCGTTGCCGGCGTTACCATTGCCGCTGCGCCTGCCTTTGCCCAGAACGACACCGCCGCCTATCGCAAGGCGATGGACAAGATCGAGGCCGACCACGATGTCGCCAAGGACAAATGCGATGCACTCAAGAAAGAGGACGTTTGCGAAGAACAGGCCGACGTCGCGCGCGCCAAGGCCGAGCTTGCCGCTGTCACCAAGTACAACAACACCACGGAAAACCGGAATGCCGCGCGCCGCAAGCTGGCCGAGGCCGAATACGAGCTGGCCGAAGAGAAGTGCGACGCCATGAAAGGCGGCGACAAGGACAGCTGCATGAACAATGCCAAGTCGGTGCGCACCGCTGCGCTGGCCGATGCCGGCGTCGTGCGCGATACCCGCATCGGCGGCAGCGGCACCACCGCCGCCACCGCCGGCGCTGCCGGCAGCGCCGGCCTGGTCGCTTCGACCGACACCAAGGATCCGGTGAAGGCCGCCGCGGTCGAGAAGTGCGAAGAGAAGGGCAACAAGACCGCCTGCCTGGTGGAGAACAAGAACGCGCCGGATACTGCGCTCGAGCGCGCCGGCGAGAAGACCCGTGCCGCCCTTGCCGGCGCGGTCGACAAGACCAAGGAAGCCGGCCACAAGGTTGCCGACAAGACCAGGGAGCTGACCGCCGGCGCCGCCGCAACGACCGAGCGCGCCGCCGACAACGTCGGCGACAAGACCCGCGACACCGCCTCGACCGCGGCCGACAAGACCGAGCGCGCCGGCGCGCGCACCGCGTCCAACCTGTCGGACACGGCAATCACCGCCAAGGTCAAGGCCGGACTGGCCGCCGCGCCGGACACCAGCGCGCTGGCAGTCAAGGTCGAGACCGAGAAGGGCGTGGTTATGCTGAGCGGCTTCGTCGATTCGAAGGCCGAGGCCGAGCGCGCCGAGAAGGTCGCCAAGGGTGTCGAGGGCGTAACCCGCGTCAAGAGCACCCTCAAGGTCAAGAGCAGCAAGTAAGACCGCAAACAGAAGGCCGGCGGCGCCAGCGCCGCTGGCGTCAAGCCCGCAGCTTTGCCGTGCGGGCTTTTCTTTTGGTCGCGCCGCCGCCGATACTGCCGGGTATGTGGAACGCCGGGGGTATAATTCCTTCGTGAACAAACTCGAAGCCTTCGGATACATCGCCGCCCAGGCCGCACGCGGGGACATTACCTTTCCCACCAGCGTGAATGCCGTGCTGCGCCTGCAACGCGCCCTGGATGACCCGGATTGCCATGTGGACGAGGCGATCCGCCTGGTGCTGTCCGAACCGCAGCTGGCGGCGCGCACGGTGGCGCTGGCCAACACGGCGGCCTTCGGCGCCGGCGGCGCGCAGGTAAGCAATGTGCGCGCGGCCGTGCTGCGCATCGGCTACCGCCGCCTGCGCGGCCTGGTTGCCGCGCTGATGGTGCGCCAGTTCGGCCACCGCATCGCCGACCCGGTGCTGCGCGCCAAGGCCGAACAGCTGTGGACCCACAGTGTCCAGGTGGCGGCGCTGGCGCAGGCGCTGGCCCGCCACGTCACCCGCACCGACCCCGATACCGCCCTGTTCGCCGGCATCGTGCATGAGGTCGGCGGCTTCTACCTGCTGTCGCGCGCCGACGAATTTCCCGGCCTGCTCGAGGACGACACCGAGAACTGGGGCGCGCTGGTCGAGGACGTGGCCCGCCTCGAGATCATGCGCAAGCTTGCGATTCCGCCCGAGGTGGCCGAGGCCATCGGCGGCCTGCGCGACGGCGTGCTGAACCCGCAGCCGCATACCCTGCTCGACACCCTGCTGCTGGCGAACCGCTACGCGCTGGTCGACTCGCCGCTGGGCGGCCGGTCCGATCCGCTGGACGACGCGGCGCCCGGTCCGCTCGACGCCGCCACCCTGCAGGTGCTGCGCGACGAGGCCGCCGAGACCGCCCAGGCGCTGGGCGACGCCGCGCTGGTCTGACTCCTTATTCCCACCCGATGATGCCGGCGCGGCCGGCGGGCGTGGCCGCGGCCAGGCTGCGCTCGCGCAGCGCGCGCACCACGGCGCGCACGGCCGGCGTGCGCATCATGTCCGGCAGCGCCGCGATCGCGAACTGGCGCCGCGCCGGGATCGGCAGCGGCAGGATGTGCACGCCGGCCGGTTCCGGAAAGGTGGCCAGGCGCGGCAGGATCGAATAGCCCAGGCCGCGCCCGACCATGGCGGCGATGCTGGTGTCGTTGGCCAGGGTGCGGCCCGGTTCGGGCGCGAAGCCGGCAGCGCGGCAGCGCGCCAGGATCTCCTGCGCACCGCTGCAGGCCAGCCCGATGAAGGGCAGGGCGCCGAGCGCCGGCCAGCCGCCGGCCGCGCGCGGCAGCGCCAGCGCGCCCGGCACCACCAGCACGTAATCGTCGTACAGGTAGGGCTGCGAGGCCAGGCCGGCGGCCAGCGGCAGCTGGGCAATGCCGATCTCGGCCACACCGTCCTGCAGCGCGGCCGCGACCTCGGCGCGCTGCTCGCAGCTGTCGTCGATCTCCACGCGCAGTTGCGGGTGGCGCCGCGCCAGCGCCTCGAGCACGTGGGGCAGCAGGTGGGTGCCGATGCTGCGGAAACAGGCGATGCGCACGCTGCCCGCCAGGGTCCCGTCGGCCAGGGCCGCTTCGCGCAGCCCGCTTTCCAGGCGCAGCATCTGGCGCGCCTTGGCCAGCACCCGCCGTCCGGCCTCGGTCGGCGCCGAGCCGGCGCGGCCGCGCACCAGCAGGCCGACGCCCAGGTCTGCCTCGAGTTCGGCGATTGCGTGGCTGATGCGCGACTGCGTGCAGCCCAGCTCCGCGGCGGCGGCGCTGAAGCTGCCATGGTCGGCCACGGCAACCAGCATCTTCAGTTGGCTCAGCTTCATGCCATCGAAATCCTTCATGCAAGACTCGGCATTATCCGGCATTTCGGTTGTGGCAACACGGCCGCGCGCGCAGGATGGCGTTCCGACTCACTTACCCCGAAAACGAGATGAAGCCATTACCCTTGAGCGCGGCCCTGATCAGCATCGACGTGCAGCAGGCCTTTGACTGCCCCAGCTGGGGCCGGCGCAACAATCCCGATGCCGAACAGAAGATCGCCGCGCTGCTGGCGGCCTGGCGCGCCACCGGGCGGCCGGTCTTCCATATCCAGCACCACTCGGCTTCTCCGGCCGGGCTGTTCCGGCCGGGCACGCCGGGCTACGCGCACAAGCCGGAAGGGCAGCCCTTGCCCGGCGAAGCCGTGATCGTCAAGAGCGTCAACAGTGCCTTCATCGGCACCGACCTGGAAGTGCGCCTGCGCGCGGCCGGCATCGCGACCCTGGCGATCGTGGGACTGACCACCGACCACTGCGTGTCGACCACGGCGCGCATGGCCGGCAACTTCGGTTTCGAGACCTATCTGGTGGCGGACGCCACCGCGACCTTCGAGCGCACCGGCCCCGACGGCCGCCACTTCACGGCAGAGCAGATGCACGACACGGCCCTGGCCAGCCTGCACCGCGAGTTCGCCACCGTCGTGTGGTCGGAAGAGCTGCTGGCCAGCCTCGGACTTCAGGCGAGGGCGCGCGCCTGAGCGCGGCCCTGCACCAGCATCGTGGAGGCCAGCAGCACGCCCGCCAGGGCGAGCCCGGCCGCTACCCACTGCGGCGAGGCATACGAATAGCCCAGGGTCAGCGGGATGCCGCCGAGGAAGGCCCCGGTGGCGTTGCCGATATTAAAACCCGACTGACCCAGCGAGGAGCCGAGCATCTCGGCCGCGCGCGAATGCTCGATCAGCAGCATCTGGATCGGCGGACCCAGCGCCAGCGCGTTGGCGCCGGTGGCGAAGGCCAGCAGCAGCATGGCCGGCTGCGACCCCGCGAACAGGCCGTTGCACAGCAGCAGGGCGGTCATGCTCATCAACAGGATCAGGATCGACTGCAGCGGCGGCACACGGTCCGCCAGCTTGCCGCCCAGGTTCACGCCGACCGTCATGCCGACTCCGACCACGGTCATCACCATCGGGATCGACGCGGGCGCAAAGCGGGTGACTTCGGTGAGCAGCGGCGCGATATAGCTGAAGAAGGCGAAGAAGCCGCCGGTGCCGATCGAGGTGATGGCCAGCGCCAGCCACAGGGCCGGGCTGCGGAAGATGCGCAGGTCGTGCAGCAGGCTGGTACGGGCCTTGGCCTCGATGTGCGGCACCAGCCGGTGCAGGGCCAGCACGGTGACCAGGCCGATCGCGGCCACCACCAGGAACACGGCGCGCCAGCTCATGTTGTGGCCCAGCCAGGTGCCGGCGGGGACGCCGATCACGTTGGCCAGCGTCAGGCCGGTGAACATGGTCGCCAGCGCGGCCGCCACCTTGCCTTCGTCGGCCAGGCGGCTGGCGACGACGGAGCCGACGCCGAAGAAGGCGCCGTGCGGCAGTCCGGCCATGAAACGCGACAGCATCAGTACCTCGTAGTTCGGCGCAAAGGCCGACATCGCATTGAACAGGGCGAACATCGCCATGAACCACATCAGCACGCTGCGCGGCGGCCGGTGCGCCATCAGGCTGACCAGGGTGGGAGCGCCGACCACGACGCCGAGGGCATAGGCCGTGATGAGGTGGCCGGCCTGGGGAATGCTGATCTGCAGGCCGCTGGCGACGTCGGGCAGGATGCCCATGATGACGAATTCGGTCATGCCGATGCCGAAGCCGCCAAGGGCGAGGGGAACGAGGCTTTTCTTGATCAAGGTGGGCAGGCGTGCTGGAGAAGGGCGGCCACTATAGCGCCTCGCGCACTCCCAGTCCGCTTTCGTGTCGTGATGACGGGTATAGCGGACTGAAATGAACGACCCGCTCTACTCGTCCGTACTAGGCCAGGCGATGCGGCCGTGGCCCGCATTGTCGAGGCGGGTGCGCAGCGCGCCGGCATCCTGCACCGGCAGACTGAAATCGAACCGCACCGCGTCGCCATGCGCGACCTCGAGCAGGCGGGCGCCGGCGGCATCGAGTTCGCGCCGCACCATGCCTTCGAGCGCATAGGGCGCGCTGCAGCGTAGTTGCTGGAGCTTGATGATCGGCACCTTTTGCGCCTGCAGCAAGGCCTGGGCCACGCTGTCGGTATAGGCGCGCACCAGGCCGCCCGCGCCCAGCTTGACCCCGCCGAAGTAGCGCACCACGGTGGCCAGCACGCCTTCTAGGTCCTGGTGGCGCAGCACGTCGAGCATCGGCCGGCCCGCGGTGCCGCTCGGTTCGCCGTCGTCGACAGCGGCGGACTGGCCGCCGGCCAGCAGCGCCCAGCACACGTGGGCGGCGCCGGGGTGCGCGGCGCGCAGGCCGGCCACCACCTGCTGAGCGCCGGCGCGGTCGGGCATCGGCTGGACGCAGGCCAGGAAACGGCTCTTCTTGATGACGAGTTCGAAGTGGACGGGGGCAGCGATGGAATAGGGCATGGCGCCGATGAGCGAATCGCAAACAAGCGGAGGAAGAAACAAAAAAGGCGTCACGATTGCTCATGACGCCTTCCTTGCTGAATCTTTGGTAGGCCGTGCTGGGCTCGAACCAGCGACCAACGGATTAAAAGTCCGCTGCTCTACCAACTGAGCTAACGACCCGAAGAAGCCAAGATTATAGCGGCGTTTGCGCGATTATCCAAGTGCTTCGTGTCAATCTTGTGAAAATTCGCGCAACAGGGGCCGGGAATCAGCCATCGACTTCCTTGTCTTCGGCCTGGACCTCGTGCATGGCATGCGGTTCCAGCTTTTCGGCATCAACGTTCATGCGCACGAACATCCCCCAGGTGGCGAGGATGGCGGCCGCCGCCAGGCCGATGGACGCCGAATGCAGCAGGTATTCGGGACGACCGTGCATGAACTGGAATACCCCGATCAGGCATTCGATCGACAGCGAGACCACGACCACGATCAGGAAGCGCGACAGGAAGCGCCGCACGCGGGTGGGGGAGCTGATATTGACCGAACGCTGTACTTCTTCTTCCAGCACGGTCTGCCCCAGTTCCAGCGAGGCCACCGCGATCGTCAGCAAGCCGACGCATTCGAGAATGAGCTCGAAGCGCTCCCTGACCTTGAGTTCGTCGCGGAAATCGAGCGCCGCCCAGGTTTCGACGCCGGCGAGCACGATCAGGCCGACGCCGCACACGAAGAACAGGCCGACAATCAGCATGTAACCGAGCAGGAAGATGTTTTGGATGAATTTCACGAAGTGCACCGGTTAGCGTAGTTGCAAATATTTTAACGTTTTTCGCCGCGGCAGCGCGTTCGTTTCAGCTTGGTCTTGCTGGGGATGACACGGCGCAAGAATTGCCCTTCGGACTGCTTATATCGTGGTGCCTTCGGCTGCCGAGTCCACGGGGAATTGTTACGGTCATGAACGCGACGCTGACGGATCAGATCTTTGCCGCCCTGGCGGAATTCAGGAGTGCAAGCAGGCTTTATCGGTTGCAGATCGGCGAGGACGAGGAAAGCGGCCTGCTGGTCGAAGCCTTCCTTGCCGACGATGCGCTGCAAGAAGTGGGGTTCCGTGACGTGATCGCGCTGTCGACCGATGCCGGCCTGGACCTGGAAACCCTGCTCGGCCAGCCGGCGGCCCTCGACATCTGCCTGGCCGACGGGCAGCGCGAGCGCTTCGCCGGCGAGATCAGCGAAGCCGCCATGCTGGGCAGCGACGGCGGCCTGGGCCGTTACCGCATCCGCATCTCGTCCCGGCTGTGGCGGCTGGGACAGGTGCGCAATTGCCGGGTATGGCAGGACAAGGGTGTCGCCGACATCGTCGACGCCGTGTTTCAGGCGTATCTGCCGCAAGCCCGCTGGCGCTGGAGCGAGGACGCCGGTCCCTTCCTGGAACAAGTCTCACCGCGCAGCTATTGCTGCCAGTACCGCGAATCCGACCTCGATTTCGTCCGCCGGCTGCTGGCCGAGGAGGGCCTGTGCTGGCGGATCGAGCAGGCCAGCGAGGGGCCGGGCCTGGTGCTGTTTGCCGACAGCACCCGGCGCAGCGCAGTGCCCGAAGATGCCAGCAGCGCGGCGCTGGCGGGCATCCGCTTCCATGGCGCGCGGTCGGTGGAGGAATCGGACAGTATCCAGGCGCTCGCAGCCCAGCGGCGCCTGCACGCCTCGATGACCACCGTGCTCAGTGGCGACTACAAGGCGAAGCAGGCCGTGGGCGCCAGCTCGCCCTCACACTACACCTACAGCAAGCTGCCGGAACTGGAAGCCTTCGAGGTGCCCGGGCAGTATGCCTATGCGGACTGGCGCCAGGCCCAGCATTACGCCGACCTGCGCATGCAGGCCCAGGAAGCGCGCGGCCAGATGTGGCACGGGCGCTCGACCGTGCGCACACTGCGCGCCGGAACCCGGATACAAGTGAATGGCGCGCCCTTGCAGCGGCTCGGCGACCTCGCGTCGTTCACGGTGCTGCGCGTCCTCAGCATCGGCGTCAACAACATGCCGCCGCCGGTCCAGCACGCGCTTGCCGAGCTGTTCGGGCCAATACCGGAGTTGCTGGAAGACCTGTCCCGCACCGACATGCCCGCAGACTTCGCGTTCGCGATCGCCCAGGCGCGGGAGCTTGGTTATGCCAATTGCTTCAGCGCCGTCGCGACGGACGTCGTCTGGCGTCCAGCCTTGGGAAGCTGCGACAGAGGGCGTCACACGAAGCCGGTCGCTTTCGGTGCGCAGAGCGCCATCGTCGTCGGCGCGGACGGGAACGACCAGCCGAACGGCGCGGACGAGTTGTACTGCGACCGGCTGGGGCGGATCCGCATCCGTTTTCATTGGCAGGACGGCGCCAATGCGAGTTGCTGGGTACGTGTGGCGCAGCGCTCGGCCGGCGGGGGAATGGGGCAACAATTCCTGCCGCGGATTGGGCAGGAGGTGCTGGTGCAGTTCCTGGAGAACGATATCGACCGGCCTATTGCTGTCGGAGCGCTGTACAACGGCCGCGGGGAGGGCGGGATTGCCGCCACGCCCGGTGGGCGGCGCACCAGCGAAGCGGACCTCTCCTGTTTCGGACGGGCACGCGACCATGCGGCGTCGGGGCAGGGCAATCTCAGCGGCGGGAATGGTCCGGTATGGCATGGGGCGTCGGCGGATAGTGCCGGGCATCGGAATTCGGCGGCGCAGTGGGGGGGCCGGAGCAAGGAGTTCGGGGGGCATGGGTATTCGCAGTTGTTGTTCGATGATGTGGATGGGCAGGGAAGGGTGCAGCTCAGGAGTACGTGTGCGGGGAGTGAGTTGAATCTGGGGCACCTGATTCATGCGGCGGACAACTATCGAGGGGGCTTCCGAGGGACTGGCGTCGAGTTGCGTACGGATGCGTATGGGGTTGTGCGGGCTGGTGCGGGGCTACTAGTCACGAGCCACAAGATCAACCAGAACGCTAGCGTGCGGGATGCTGCTGGGGGGAATGCAGCCGGAATTGCGATGCTGACTAATGCAGACAAGGTGGCCGCTTCCTTCAGTACGGCTGCCGTCACGCACCGCACAGTCGGATTGGCAGCGCATCTCGGTATCCGTCAAGCGAACGCGAGCACCCTGGATGACGAATCGGCGCCACTGCAGGCGGCGCTGAAGACGGCCTCTGGCATGGTTGGCATCGACTCGCTCGCTGTAGCGCGTTCGGATGCTGCCGTACGGAACACCAGCGTCGGCAAGGACAAGGCGCCGCATACGACTGATCCGATTATTGCCATTGTGGCACAGGCCGGTTTCGATGCAGTGGCTGGGCAAAGCGTGCAACTTGTTAATGGCGAAAGTGTGGTGCTGATGTGCGTGCAGGACATGCAGTTTGCCGAAGGTGGGCAAATGCGCGTGCATACGGGGCAGGTCTTTGGCGTGCTGGGAGGGGCCGTTGAGGCAGGCACGGGCAGCGTCGGTTTGCAGGTCCTTGCAGCTAAAGATTTGATCAACGTACAGGCACAAGCCGACTTGTTGAACGTTCAGGCGCACAATGAGATCAATGTCACCAGCGCTAGCGCATACGTCGATTGGGCGACGGCAAAGAGCATCCGCCTATCAACGTCAGGAGGGGCGAATATCACGATCGAGGGTGGGAAAATTAAAGTGCAGGGACCAGGGAAAATTGCGATTCATGCCGGGAAAAAGAGTTTTACTGGCCCCGCTTCATCTAATTACCCTTTACCTACATGGCCATCAAGCGAGCCCGTTTGTATTGAGTGTTTGATCAAGGCGCTGCGATCCGGTTCGCCACTCGCGATGGTTTCAGCATGAAAAACTCTATCTATAAGACTGTCGATGATGTTGCTGTAATTCAAGCTGTTGAGGAAATAACTGCGTTTATACGTAGCAAGCCTGAATTGACTTGGGCGGCATTGATTGATACTGCATTCGATTATGGTCAGGATGCTGTGACTCCTGATTTTGGCACACTTATCGATTGTTACAGTTATCCTGAGCTACAGGGTCTAAGTACCGTTGCGCCCCGCTTGGTTACGCTTTTTTGTGGTAGCCGTTTGCGTGCACAGATCACGCGCCTGATCCGGCATTGCCAAGGGCGGCCAATGCTTAGCTTTATTGGAACGACGGAAAGCTTGGAAGATGTTAGTGCAAGATGGCGTGCGGTCCATATGGTGTCTGTCGTAGACGAGCAGCAGATGTTGTTGCGCTTTGCCGATACAAGGATTTTGTCTTATTTGCCGCACGTACTGACTTCATCTCAATGGGCGGCAATTTGCGGTGCAGTTTCCATCTGGATTTACTTTGATCGATCTGGTGTCTTAACGGCCTCCGATATCCCTAGTTCGAGTAACTTCACAGAAAAGATATCGATCACAAAAGAACAGTTTGCAGAGCTGCTTGACGCGTCGCATCCGGACGCGGTGATGTGTTTAATCGAGGAGTCAATGTACGACATCGTTCCGAAATGCAGGCCGGTCTCGGAGCGATATCGCATGGTAAAAGAATCATATGAGATTGCCAAAGAAAACAAGGTCAACGACAATGCCGACATTCTTGCTTTGGCGGTGGCGGCGTATATTTCCGATGGTGCTAGCAATGTTGATAAACGGCTCGTGTCGCTACTCAGGCAACGTAGTTGGACTACTGGATCATTAGGCAATGCAATTGTCCACGCACAGATTATCTAAAAAGGCGAGCTATGTAAGTGCGCAATTGCATCTCATTGCTTCGATCATTTTCATTGTTGGCATCAGCCTGTTCAGATGCGACAACTACCGCTAGCCTGAATAGCCGTAATCAAATGAAAGATCTATCGATTCACTATTTAACTGTAAATGGCCTGGGTGGACCTGACGTTGTGCCAGAATTTGGTAGTTGAGAAACCTGTTGTCTTAGCCTTCGATACGAAAGTTATTGAAATGAAGAAGCTGGAAAAAATTCGCTTACACATCGTCGCTTCAATAACAAGTTTCCTTATGATGTCGGCTTGCTCAGATTCGACCATTTCCGCTGGCATACGCGGTTATAACCACATGAACGGTCTATTCATTGAGGGTTTTACTGTAAACGGCGCAATGGGACTTAATGTGGCACCAGAGTCTGGTGGAGGGGAGGCTTGTTGTGTTAGTCTCCCCACGCGATGGCGGCCCGGCCTAAAAGCAAAGGTGTCATGGAAATACGATCAAAGAAATGACGCGACAAGTCCGCTTCCGGATGGTCAGACTGCCTTAGTGGATATTCCTCCTTACACCAATGGCGGATCTTTGCACGTACACTTTTATGCAAGGCATAAGGTGAAAATTGTGGTTTCCCCCTGCTCTCCTGAACACCCATTCTATCCCATGAGCATGGCTGATCTAGCGCCATGGAAGCCGTTTGCAACTAAAGAAGATATGCGTGAAACCGCGCAACGTGGTGGAGGTAACGTTGGCTGCTAATCTACATTTTGCTCACAGTCCGGACTTAAGCAATACACGATCTGTATTGCGCCCTTTGTCGACTCATGAAATTATGACTCGCGCGAAGGCGCTTGCGGTACGCAATCAAGCGACGTCACGTACTGCTTGCAGTGGCCAAATATTCATCGGGATGTTTTTCGACGGTACAGGAAATAATCGAGATGTAGATTACTTGTCCGTTGAGAGCGATGCAAGCAAAAATAAACACAGCAACATAGTCCGTCTACTCCATGCCTATCCTGATAGATTGCAGCGTGGAACAGCTCGATATTATCGCTTCTACGTCCCTGGTGTTGGTACTCGTTTCCCCGAAATTGGTGACGAAGGAGGTGGTTTCGGGACAGGAACGTCATGGAATGGTGAGCCTCGTCTGATTTGGGCACTAACCCGTGTGTTTAATGCTGTAAGTGATTTCGTCTCTGGGCGCGAACTTATTTCAGCTGACCAGGCTGGAAGGATCGCAAATGCGACAGGTGGCGTAGGCTCTACAGCAGTTCATCGAAATCACGTGTTCGGAAACTATTGGGAAAAACAACTCAAAAATGTCATTTTTTCACGACATAAGAGTAGGCCGTATCCTGAGCAAATAAACATTTCTGTTTTTGGATTTTCACGCGGGGCCGCAGAGGCGCGAGCGTTTGTGAATTGGCTATACGATATATGTGAGAACGATGGTGGACACTATAAGTTGGCGGGTATTCCCCTACGTCTCGACTTTTTGGGAATTTTTGACACGGTGGCTTCTGTAGGTATTGCCGGAGCGTTTACGAACGGAATTTTAGGACTGGAGGGGCGTCAGTCTTGGGCAAGTGACAATATGCAGATCCATCCTAAGGTCGAAAGCTGCTTGCATATTGTGGCTGCTCATGAGGTCAGAGCAACCTTCCCCTTGGATTCGGTGCGAATCGAAGGTGACTATCCTTCTAATGCAAAAGAGTATGTATATCCAGGCGCGCATTCGGACGTCGGGGGAGGTTACACCACCGGTGCACAAGGGAAAACTGATGGGCTCGCTCGCATTGCCGGGTTCGAAATGTATTGCGCAGCGTTGGCTGCTGGCGTTCCATTCCTGACATTTGCGGAACTTCCTACAAGTGTGCGTAACGCCCTTGCACCATCAGAACATGCATTAGTTGCCTTCAAAAATTATATGCAGAGTGCGAACGTGCCTGCTGCGCCCGTAGAAGAGATGATGCGCGCACACATGGGGCATTATTTCACGTATCGCTACCAAGGCAGGCGAAAGTCTGTCAATCCGAGAGATGGAGACTACTGCACTCGATTATTCTTCAGGAAATCGGCGGCTGAACGTGTGTATCTACAAGATACACAGCAGCATTTTTTTGCGATTCTGGCCGCTGTCGTTAAAATTTTAGAACATAGAATAGAAAAGGGGGGAAGCGTTGATACATATCTTGCGCAACCTTATCAGGACGGAGTGTTTGACTTCTTGTCCTCCCCCATTCAGCGAATAAGTCCAATTGTTTCTGGGCGCATCATGGCAATTCACGATAAATTCGATACGCCGGAACGCGATAGGATTGTGGATGATATAAAGAAAAAATTGGAGAAATGGTACAGGTGGTTGAGAGATAACAATTACCCGATCCTAAAAGATGCAGATGCACCGGAGCGCGATGTTCTCAGCGTTGTGCAAACTATCGAAGACGTTCCACAGTCGGACGACATCGTGAATTTCCTTGACCACTGGGTTCATGACTCCATGGCAGGCTTGGCTGCCGATGGGCTCAATGAATTTCTTGTTAACGGCATTGGACTATTCAAATTCCGTCGCGTGTACTGGGGAAATAGGGGGGATGCTATGTTAAAAGAGAAAATAGCAAAGGAAAATTCAGCTTTGGCGGTTAGCAGTAGGCAGAAACGCCAGCACAGTCGATCATGAAATTTTAATCTGCAACATAAAATTGCTGTCCGCTAGGCGAAGAAAACAAAAAAGGCGCTACGATCACTCGTAACGCCTTCATTGCTGCAACAAATTCGTGGTAGGCCGTGCTGGGCTCGAACCAGCGACCAACGGATTAAAAGTCCGCTGCTCTACCAACTGAGCTAACGACCCGAAAGAGGCAGCATTATAGCCGGGCATTTCGGTTTGCGCTAGTGCTACCTGAACAAGCCCGCATCACACCAGCGCCGCGGTCACCTTGAGCACCTCGTCCGCCGTGGTCACGCCCTCCACGACCTTCATCGCCCCGGCGATGCGCAGCGGCTTCATGCCGTCCGCCACGCTCTGCTGGCGCAGCTGCTGGATCTCGCCCGATTCGCGCACCACGCGCGCAAAGCCGTCGCTCACGGTCAGCAGTTCATAGATGCCGGTGCGGCCGCGATAGCCGGTCTGCCGGCACTCCGGGCAGCCAATCGGACGATACACCGTGGCTGGCTTGGGAATATTCCATGCGCCGCCAATGCCCTGCCACACTTCGTCGCTCAGTTCCCCGCCGGGCGCCTTGCACTCCGGGCAGAGCGTGCGCACCAGCCGCTGCGCCATCACGCCGATCAGGGTGGCTTCGAGCAGATAGTCCGGCACGCCCAGTTCCAGCAGGCGCACCACCGCGGCCGGCGCATCGTTCGTATGCAGGGTCGAGAACACCAGGTGCCCCGTCAGCGCCGCCTGGATCGCCATCTCGGCCGTCTGCAGATCGCGGATCTCGCCCACCATGATGATGTCCGGATCCTGGCGCATCAGTGCGCGCACGCCATCGGCAAACGACAGGTCGATTCCCGGCTGCACCTGCATCTGGTTGAACGAGGCTTCGACCATCTCGATCGGATCCTCGACCGTGCACACATTGACCTCGCTGGTCGCCAGTGCTTTCAGGGTCGTGTACAGCGTGGTGGTCTTGCCCGAGCCGGTCGGGCCGGTGACGAGGATGATCCCGTGCGGGCGTTTGGTCAGCGCGTCCCAGCGCGCCGCGTCGGCGGGAGGAAAGCCGAGTTCCGGCAGCGTCTTGACCACCACCTCGGGATCGAAGATCCGCATGACGAGCTTTTCGCCGAAGGCCGTCGGCAGCGTCGACAGGCGCAGTTCGACTTCCTGGCCGCTTGCCGTGCGCGTCTTGATGCGGCCGTCCTGCGGGCGGCGCTTTTCGATCACGTCCATGCGTCCCAGCAGCTTGATGCGCGCAGTCATGGCGATCATCACCACCGCCGGCACCTGGTAGACCGGGTGTAGCACGCCGTCGATGCGGAAGCGGATCACGGCGAATTCGCGCTTCGGCTCCAGGTGAATGTCCGAGGCGCGCTGTTCGAAGGCGTAGCTCCACAGCCAGTCGACGATGTTGACGATGTGCTGGTCGTTGGCGTCGAACTGCTTGTTCGATTTGCCCAGTTCGACCAGCTGCTCGAAGTTGTTCCGCATCGCCAGGTCTTGCCCGGTGTGGCGGTTGGCGTCGCGGATCGATTTGGCCAGGCTGAAGAATTGGGAGATGTACTGGGCGATGTCGAGCGGATTGGCGAGCACCAGTTCGATCTTGCGGCGCGAGAGCTTGGCGATCTCCGCCTCCCACTCCACATTGGCCGGATCGGCGGTCGCCACCAGCAGCGTCGAGGCGCTCATTTCCACCGGCAGGATGTTGAAGCGCGCGGCGTAGCTGGCCGACATCACGTCCGCCACCTTGGTGAAGTCGATTTTCAGCGGGTCGATGCGGACGAAGGGCAGGCCGACCTTGGTGGCGCACCATTCGGTCAGCGCGTCAAGCGTCAGCAGCCGGTGGGGCGGCTGGCTGGACACCAGCTTGCACTGGGCCACGGCGGTCAGCGGATGCATCGACCCGGCTGCGCTCTTCAGGATGCCCTGCGCCTGCGCGAACTGCGCCTTGACGTTCTCTTTGGTGACGATGCCGTCCGCCAGCAGCCAGGAAAAGATCGACTGCAGGTCGAGCGCCCGCAGGCGCGCCGCTTTCGACGTGGCGGGGACGGCATGTGTGTTCACGTGCGACTCCTGATTGACAGATGCTTCAGTTGGCGGCCAGGATACCCTTGACCCAGGACTTGGCCGGCAGCTTGGTTGCCGCCACGATCTGCGCCGCGCGTGCCGCCAGCGCTTCCTTGTCCAGTTGCGGACGGTTCTTGAAGCACAGCGCCACCACATTGCCTTCGTGGACTTCCGGCAGGCAGATCACGTGCGCGAAAGCGAATTTCATGGCCTTGAGGTTCTTGGCGAAGCTCGGGTGGTCGCCGAACAGGTTGACGGTCATGATGCCGCCCTCCGCCAGGCAGGCGTTGCAGGCCTGGTAGAACTCCGGCGTGTCGAGCACCGGGCCGCGCGCGGTGGCGTCGTACAGGTCGCACTGCAGCACGTCGAAGGCGTCGTGGTTGGCGGGATCGAGGACGAAATCCATCGCGTCCATCTCCAGCACCTGCAGGCGTTCGTCTGCGGGCGGCAGCTTGAACATCGAGGCGCAGATGGCGATCACGGATGCGTTCAGTTCCACGGCGGTGACGCGCGCCTCCGGAAACTGGCGGTAGCAGAATTTGGTCAGGGTGGCGGCGCCCAGGCCCAGCTGGGCGATGGCGCGCGGCGACTCGATGAACAGCATCCAGGCCATCATCTGCTGGGCGTATTCGAGCTCCGGCCAGTCGGGCTTGCGGATGCGCATCGCGCCCTGCACCCACTCGGTGCCGAAATGGAGATAGCGGACGCCGTCCTGTTCGGACAGGGTGACGGGGGCGAACTTGGGCTTGCGCGCGGGACGGCGCGAGGATTCGGCCTGTTCGATGGATTTGCGTTTGATGAGCATAGGGCAACCTGGTTGAATCGCCCTATTATCGGGGGAGGGGTTCCCGCTGCGCAAGCACGGGAACCCGGATCGGAACGATCAGTAGTCGATCGGCTGGACCGACACGCGCAGGCGCACGCGGTTGCCCGGATCGCGGTTCATCAGGGTGGTGTAGGACTGGCCGCGGTATTCGTAGGTGACGTCGTAGCCGTTGGTGCGCGTTTCGTAGGCCTCGACGGTGCGGCACTGGCGCACCGCCTGTTCCTGCACGCCTTGCGGGCGGTTGTTGTTTTCCGCGCGGTCGCCGATCATGGCGCCGGCGATGGCGCCGGCCGCGGTTGCCGCGACGCGGCCGTTACCGCTGCCGACCTGGTTGCCGAGCAGGCCGCCGACGATGCCGCCCACGATGCCGCCGCCGGCGCCGCGTTGCTGCTCCACCGGCACTTGCACGTAGTCGGTGCGGCATTCCTGGCGCGGCATGCGAATCTGTTCCACGCGCGGCTGCACACGCACCACGCGGCCGAAGTCTTCGAAATCCTGGGCCTGGGCCAGCGGCAGTGCGGCAAGACCCATGGCGGCAATGATCAGTTTGGCTTGAAAGTTCATGTTCTACCTCGTTTTGGACACATCGACGGGTCTGGTCTGGGGGAACCGACCGGACTTCCCTAACTCCTATGGTAATCCGATCCGTCCTGCTCCGCCGAATCCCTGTGGCAACAAAATGTAACAGCCTCGCAAGCATCCATCCATCGCCGCCAGAATGGCGGCGCGGTGGACGCGCGTGCAAGTTATGCATATCTGCACATACCATTTCTTACAAATGGGATTCCGTGAATCACATTTGGGTTGCTTCCAATACCACAAAACGTTACCCTTACACAAATCAGGGTCTTATTTGCGCGTGGAAACGACAGCGGGGGAGAACAGCATGCGGCGGATGCCAACCGTCGAGACGCGTGGCGTACCGAGCGCCGCATCATACCGACCTGGTCAACTTGAGGAAAAAATGAGTTTGTTGATGAGAGTGCCGCCCAATCTTGTGCAGTCGATCCGCGCCTTCCGCGTCGCCGAGCTGCAGCAGGAGGCTGCGCGCCTGGGTCATCACTTCCTGTATGCGCATTGTGCCAATACCCTGACGAAGCAGCAGGTGTGCGCCCGCATCGGCGAAAACTTTTATTTCCCCAAGCCCTGCAGCAAGAATTTCGACGCACTGCGCAAGTGCCTGACCGAGACCGTGGCCGAGGCCGGTCCCCAGCCGGGCTTCCTCGTCGTGCTCGAGCAACTGCCGAGTGCACAGAAATTCGACAAGGAAGCGCGCGAGAACCTGCTCGACGTGTTCCGCGACGCCGCCGAATTCTGGGCCGAGAAGAAAGTCCCATTCCGGGTATTCTACTCCTTCGCCATTCCGGCATAAGCCGGCCCGACGCGGCTGCCATGCCCCCGCCCGCTGCGGTTGCCCGCCGGCGATACGGTACAATGCGGGGTATGAAAAATATCGTGATCCTCATTTCCGGCCGCGGCAGCAACATGGAAGCGGTCGTGCGCGCAGCCGAGGCCGAAGGCTGGCCGGCCCGCATCGCGGCCGTCATCAGCAACAAGCCGGAAGCCAAGGGCCTGGAATTCGCCAGCGCCCGCGGCATCCCGACGGCGGTGGTGGCGAACAAGGAATACGCCACCCGCGCCGAGTTCGACGCGGCGCTGCAGGAAACGATCGACCGCTTTGCGCCCGACCTGGTCGTGCTCGCCGGCTTCATGCGCATCCTGACCGCGCCTTTCGTCGAGCACTATGCCGGTCGCCTGCTGAACATCCATCCGTCGCTGCTGCCGCTGTTCCCGGGCCTGGGCACGCACCAGCAGGCCATCGATGCCGGCGAGAAGGAACACGGCGCCACCGTCCATTTCGTCACGGCCGAGCTGGATCACGGTCCGATCGTGGCGCAGGCACGCGTGCCGGTGCTGCCTGGCGACACCGAAGACACGCTGTCGGCCCGCGTGCTCGTCGAGGAACACAAGCTCTACCCGTATGCGGTGCGCCTGTTCGTCGAAGACAGGCTCAGTATTGACAATGGCGACGTGCGCATACTTGAGCGCGCGGCCGCCTAAACCACAAGAATTTAATTTAAGGAACACCATGAGATTGCCTCCAGCGATCATCGGCAATACCGAAGAAGTATTGCGCGAGATCCTGCGCTTTATGTCGCCCGCCGACGTCACCCTGTCGCGCTACTTCAAGGACCACCCGCGTTTCGGCGGCCGCGAGCGCGGCGTCATTGCCGAGGCGGTGTACGCCGTCCTGCGCAATAAATCCTTCTATACCGACTTCGCCGGCTCCGGCAACACGCCCTCGATGCGCAAGCTGGCCCTGCTGGGCCTGGCCGAGACCGTCGGCATCGACGCCCTGGGCGGCCTGAGCGAAGACGAAACCAACCTGCTTACCCGCGTCAAGGAAGTCGACCGCAAGCTGCTGCCGCCGCAGATGCAGGCCAACCTGCCGGCCTGGCTGTACGAGAAGCTGGTGGCGCAATTCGGCGAAACCGAGGCGCTCGAGCTGGCGGCCGTGCTGAACACGCCGGCGCCGCTCGACCTGCGCGTCAATTCCATCAAGGCCAACCGCGACGACGTCGTCGCCGAACTGGCCAAGGCGCCGATCGTGGCCGAACCGATGCCGTATGCCCCGCTGGGCCTGCGCATCCAGAAGAAGCCGGCGCTGCAGAACCTGCCGCTGTTCAAGGAAGGCGCGATCGAAGTGCAGGACGAGGGCAGCCAGGTGCTGGCCCAGATCCTTGGCGCGCGCCGCGGCGAAATGGTGGTGGACTTCTGCGCCGGCGCCGGCGGCAAGACCCTGGCGCTGGGTGCGGCCATGCGCAACACCGGCCGCCTGTACGCCTTCGACGTGTCGGAAAAGCGCCTGGCCAAGCTGAAGCCGCGCATGGCGCGCAGCGGCCTGTCGAACGTGCATCCGCAACTGATCGCGCACGAGCGCGACGCCAAGATCAAGCGCCTGGCCGGCAAGATCGACCGCGTGCTGGTCGACGCCCCTTGCTCCGGCCTGGGCACCCTGCGCCGCAACCCGGACGTCAAGTGGCGCCAGCGCCCCGACGCCATTGCTGAGATGCAGGAAAAGCAGGCTTCGATCCTGGACGGCGCCGCGCGCCTGGTCAAGGCCGGCGGCCGCCTGGTGTACGCCACCTGCAGCCTGTTGAACGAAGAGAACGACGTGATCGTGGAGCAGTTCCTGTCCACCCACCCGGACTTTGAACTGGTGCCGATGAGCAAGGTGCTGGCCGAGCAGAAGATCCCGCTCGAGATGGACCAGTACCTCAAGATGCTGCCGCACAAGCACCAGACCGATGGCTTCTTCGCGGCCGTCATGGAGCGCAAAGCCAAGGCCAAGCCAGCCCCGGCCGACGAGCCGGAAGTGGTCGACACCGAGGAATAACGCCGACACATGCCGCTCCAGCAACTGCTGGCCGACCTGCTCGGCGATATCAACAAGCCTGTCATCCTCTGGCAGGCGCTGGCCATCGTCGTGTGCATCGCGGTCGGCTGGGGCCTGGCGCGGCTGTTGCACCGTTCCTGGCTGGCAAGCCACCAGGAGCAGGCCCGCGGCCTGATCGGCTTCGGGATGGCCAGCTTCAGCCGCGTGCTGCCCCAGCTGCTGATCCTGGGCCTGCTGGTGGCGACGCGCGCCGTGATGGCGCGATACCAGAGCGTCCACCTGCTGGACATCGCGGTGCCGCTGTCGTCCTCGCTGGCGGTGATCCGCACCTTCTTCTACCTGCTGCGCCGCGTGTTCGCGCGGCACGGGCAGCTGGGCGAGGCGCTGCAGACCTTCGAGAAGATCTTCGCGCTGGTGGTCTGGCTTGGCGTGGCCCTGCACATCACCGGCGTGCTGCCGGACGTGATCCGCTTCTTCGAGCGCACCGTGCTGCCGATCGGCAAGCACAGGCTGTCGCTGGCGGACCTGGTCGAAGGCGTGGTCTCGATCGTGGTCCTGATGATGCTGGCGCTGTGGGCCGGCGCGGCGCTGGAAGAGCGCCTGATGAAGGTCGAGCGCATGCACAGCTCGATCAAGGTCGTGCTGGCGCGCATGAGCCGGGCGGTGCTGATCCTCGTCGCGGTGCTGTTCAGCCTGTCGCTGGCCGGCCTCGACCTCACCGTGCTGTCGGTCTTCGGCGGCGCGCTCGGTGTCGGCCTCGGTCTCGGCATGCAACGCATTGCCAGTAATTACGTGTCCGGTTTCATCATCCTGCTGGAGCGCAGCCTGACGATCGGCGATCCCATTACCTTGGATAAATATTCGGGCAAGGTGGCGCGCATCAACACGCGCTATACGGTGCTGCGCAGCGCCGACGGCACCCAGACCCTGTTGCCGAACGAAATGCTGATCACCGGCGTGGTGCTGAACCAGTCCTCGACCAACCGCAACGTGCGTGCGGTAACGAAACTGACGGTGTCCTACGACAGCGACCTGTCGGTCGTGATGCCGCTGCTGGAAGCCCAGCCGCGCGGGGTGCCCCGGGTGCTGGAGCAGCCGGCGCCGAACGTGCTGCTGAATGCGTTTACGCATGACGGCTACGAGCTCGAAGTCGGCTTCTGGCTGGGCGATCCCGAAAACGGGCAGGGCGGGCCGATCTCCGACGTGAACAAGAAGATTTATGCCTTGGTCCAGTCCGGCGAGATCAAACTTGGCCATCCGTCCATGGATACGCGGCTGCTCGATGCCCACATTACATCGCTTGTGGCGCGAACCCCGACTGCTCCTTGAAATAAGGCATGCATCAAGGTTCTAAAGCGTGCCGCATGGCAGTGGAACCGCGTAAAATGTAGGGTTGCAGGCCGCCGCGACGCTGTGGCGCGCCGACGCGATATCCATGGAGACTGAATGAATTTCTTTAGTAGCGAACCCGTGCAAGCCGTGCTGACTTTCCTGTCGACCGGCCTGCTCGACTTCACCGCCTGGCAGATCGTCATCGCCACCCTGGTGCTGACCCATATCACGATCGCCGCCGTAACGATCTACCTGCACCGCCACCAGGCGCACCGCGCGCTGGAGCTGCACGCCATTCCGAGCCACTTCTTCCGCTTCTGGCTGTGGTTGACCACCGGCCAGGTGACCAAGGAATGGGCGTCGATCCACCGCAAGCACCACGCCAAGTGCGATACCGAAGAAGATCCGCACAGCCCGCAGACCCGCGGCATCCGCAAGGTGCTGTTCGAAGGCGCCGAGCTGTACCGTGCCGAGAGCAAGGTCAAGGAAACGATGGAGAAGTACGGCCACGGCACCCCGGACGACTGGATCGAGCGCAACCTGTACACCAAGCACAGCGCCATGGGCGTGGTGCTGATGCTGTTCATTAACGTCGCGCTGTTCGGCATCGTCGGCATCTCGGTCTGGGCCGTGCAGATGATGTGGATCCCGATCACCGCCGCCGGCATCATCAACGGCATCGGCCACTACTGGGGCTACCGCAATTACGACTGCAGCGATGCGGCCACCAACATCTTCCCGCTGGGCATCCTGATCGGTGGCGAGGAACTGCACAACAACCACCACACCTTCGCCACCTCGGCCAAGCTGTCGAGCAAGTGGTACGAGTTCGACCTGGGCTGGGGCTATATCCGCATCCTGGAAACCCTGCGCCTGGCAAAGGTCAAGAAGGTCGCGCCGGCGCCGAAGTTCGCCAAGGACAAGATGGTCGCCGACCTCGACACCCTGCAGTCGGTAATCGCCAACCGCTACGACGTGATGGCCAAGTACGCCAAGTCGGTGCGTCATGCGTTCCGCGAGGAATTCGAGCACCTGAAGCACAAGGCCGAGCTGGAAGCACGCTTCCTGAAGAGCTCGCGCAAGCTGATGCAGCGCGAGCCGGCCAAGCTGGAAGCCTCGCACAAGCAGCAGCTGGTCGAGCTGTTCCAGCACAGCAAGGCGCTGGAAACCATGCACCAGATGCGCGTGGAACTGGGCGCCATCTGGGAACGTTCGCACTCGACCCGCGACCAGCTGCTGCACCAGCTGCAGGACTGGTGCGCGCGCGCCGAGGCCTCGGGCATCAAGTCGCTGCAGGACTTCTCGCTGCGCCTGCGCAGCTACGCATAAGCGGCACCGGCGGCATCCTGCCCATGGCAAGACGGCTCCTGCGGGAGCCGTTTTTTTATTCGGTGACCGCTTGCGCGCCCGGGCTAGATCAGCAGCACCTGCGCATCTTCCGGCAGCACCAGCCGGGCGCGCGGATCGAAGTCTTCGTTGCCCGTAAAGCGGTGGCAATAGACTGGAGAGTTCGCGTGGTTGCGCATCGGCTCGCTGGTCGGGTAGCTGGCCAGCAGGCGGCCGTCGTCGACGACGTCGACATGGGCGCTCGGCGACAGGCTGCACACCCACACCCCGAGCTTGCGCATCGAGGCCCACATCAGCAGGCGGAGATGCCAGGGGACCAGTGGATCGAGGGCCGCGTGCACGTCGTGCAGCAGGCGTCGTACTTCGCCGATGGTCCAGGCCTCAAGCGGCAGGGTAGGGATCAGGACCAGGTTGGCGCGCAGGTCGGATGGGTTCTTGTTGATCGAAAAACTGCCTTCCTGCTGCGCGATCCGGTCGGCCACGGGCACGATGTACAGGCCATGTTCGTTCGCATGCACCGGCAGCGCTTCGCCGCCGCCCTCGAGCCAGACGGACAGGTCGTCGGTGCGCACGCCGGGCCGGGCCGGGCGCAGCTGGACGGCCAGCGCGGCGCGGCCGGCCAGGCTCGTCTGCACCGCCTTGGCCATCGGATAGAACAGGTCCTTGTAGGGCAGCAGGCGCGTGCGCGCAGCCTTGACCTCGACGGTCGGGAGCGCGCCAGGCGGTGCGGCGGGCGTCTGGGCGTGCGCCGCCATGGCGCACAGCGCGCAGGCAGCGGCAAGCAGGTTCGACAAGGAACGCATGGTGGTCGTGGTGAAGTCGACAACGCCCTATGCTTTCACGGCCGAGCGGAAAGCGCAACATATGCACTTGCGGCGCGCTGCGTGCGCTCAAGCCGGTGTTGTATTCCACGCCTTCCCATACACGCGCGCAAAAAAAAGCCGCACGTCGAAACGGGCGGCTTTTTCGCGGAACAAGATCGTATTACTTGATCTTGGTTTCCTTGTAGATCACGTGCTTGCGTGCCTTCGGGTCGAATTTGGTGATTTCCATCTTCGCCGGCATGGTGCGCTTGTTCTTGGTGGTGGTGTAGAAGTGACCGGTACCTGCGGTCGATTCCAGCTTGATTTTGTCGCGGCCAGTTTTTGCCATGATAGCTCCCTAATTAAACTTTTTCGCCACGGGCACGCATGTCGGCCAGCACGGCGTCGATGCCGAGCTTGTCGATCACACGCAGACCGGCGTTGGACAGACGCAGGGAGACCCAGCGGTTTTCCGATTCCACGAAGATGCGGCGGTTCTGCAGGTTCGGCAGGAAACGACGCTTGGTTTTGTTGTTAGCGTGGGAGACGTTGTTGCCAACCATCACTCCCTTGCCGGTAACTTGGCAGACACGTGCCATAGTGCACTCCTTAAGAATATCCAGATTTGGAAAAACGAGAGTATAGCGTGAAAACTGACGGCAAATCAATCACTTGCGAAAAACAATTGTGTCTTATTCTAGTTCACAAATTTCACAATTCAGGATGAGCTGACTATCTCCTTGTTTTGATGCCGGTTTACGGCCTACCGACCCCCGATCTCCCTTGTGATAGCTCTGCAACAAACGGCGGAAAAATGCGCTCCGGCAGGGACATTCCGCCTTGTTGCCCTCTGGATACGCATGCTAGAGTCAAGCGGTTTGCCCTTAACTCTTCCACCCAGAACATAGGTATTCCATGCGCATACTCGCCACCCTCCTGCTCAGCCTTGCCATCCTGTCGCCGCACGCCGCCATGGCGAGTCCCGCCTCGGATGCACTGGGTAACTGTTTGAAGGACAACACCAGCGGCAAGGACCGCAAGGACCTGGCGCGCTGGATCTTCGTGTCGATGTCGGCCCATCCGGAAATCCGCAGCATGGCCTCGATCAACGAGTCCGTGCGCACCGAGACCAACAAGCAGATGGCCGACCTGGTGACGCGCCTGCTGACCGTGAACTGCACCGCGCAGACGCGTGCCGCCGCGCAGGAAGGCGGCCCCAGCATGCTGGCCTCGTTCAAGTCGCTGGGCGAGGTCGCGATGATGGAGCTGACCTCCAATCCGTCCGTGGCCGAGTCGATCAGCGCCTATGTCCAGTTCGTGGACAAGAAGAAGGTCGAGGAAGTGCTCGGCAAGTAAAAGTGCCTGAGGCCCTTGGCCGGCTTACAGCTGGCCATGCTCGGCGAAGGAATGCACCTGCGTGCCGGCCACCACGAAGTGGTCGAGCACGCGGATATCGACCAGGGCCAGCGCCTGGGCCAGCGCCGCAGTCAGGCGCAGGTCGGCCTCGCTGGGCTCGGCCACGCCGGAAGGGTGGTTGTGCGCCAGGATCACCGCGGCGGCATTGCGGCGCAGCGCCGCCTTGACCACCTCGCGCGGGTAGACGCTGGTGTGGGTGAGCGTCCCGCGGAACATTTCTTCATAGTTGATCAGGCGGTTCTTGACGTCGACGAAGAGCACGACGAAGGATTCGTGGGCCTGCAGCGCGAACTGGTGGCGCAGGTAAGCGCGCACGGCCTCCGGCGAACAGAGCGCCTTGCGTTCGAAATCCTCGGCCACGGCACGCCGGGTCAGCTCGACCGCCGCCTGCAACTGCGCATACTTGGCCGGACCGAGCCCGTGCAGCGCACCGAATTCGCTCGAACTGGCATGCAAGAGCCGATGCAGCGAGCCGAAATGGTCGAGCATGTCGCGCGCCAGCGCCACCGCGCTTTTTCCTGCAACGCCCACGCGCAGGAAGATCGCCAGCAGTTCCGTATCCGACAGCACTGCGGGTCCGCCGCGCAGCAGCCGTTCGCGCGGGCGTTGCTCTTCCGGCCAATCGGTGATTCTCATTGTCTGATCCTTGCCATAAAAAGGGACGCGTCAGGGCGTGAGAGGCGGGCGTGGCTTACAATAGCGGTTTGCCTGCAACAGGCTGCCTGCCACCACAAACGAACATGTCCAACGCACCAGTCGTCAACGAATCGTCCTACCTGACCCTGCATTATCGGCTTGCCACCGCCGACGGTACTGATCTCATCACTACCTTTAACGGCACGCCGGCCACCTTGCTGCTGGGCCAGGGCCAATTGGCACCCTTCCTCGAGGCGCGCCTGATCGGCCTGCCCGAAGGCGCGCACCAGACCTTCCAGCTGACTGCCGACGAAGCTTTCGGCGCGCGCAACCCCGACCTGATCCAACCGGTGTCGAAGGCGACGCTGGAAGAGAATTCGGTGCCGGACGCCGACTACAAGGTGGGCGAGCTGATCGAATTCAACGCGCCCAAGGGCGGGCGCTTCGCCGGCGTGCTGCTGGAAATGCGCGAGACCACGGCGCTGTTCGACTTCAACCACCCGCTGGCCGGCCAGGCCCTGCAATTCGAAGTGAAACTGATTTCGGTTCTGTAAAACAGGAAACCTTCATGGAAAACGAAATTCTGCTTGCCCAGCCGCGCGGCTTCTGCGCCGGCGTGGACCGCGCCATCGAGATCGTCGAGCGCGCCCTGCGCCAGTTCGGCGCCCCGATCTACGTGCGTCACGAAATCGTGCACAACGCCTACGTGGTGGAAGACCTGCGCAACAAGGGCGCGATCTTCATCGAGGAACTCGAGGATGTACCGGCCGGCAATACCCTGGTGTTCTCGGCCCACGGCGTCTCCAAGGCCGTACGTCTGGAGGCCGAGGCGCGCGGCCTGACCATTTTCGACGCTACCTGCCCGCTGGTGACCAAGGTCCACGTGGAAGTGGCCAAGATGCGCAAGCAGGGCTGCGAGATCGTCATGATCGGCCACGACGGCCACCCGGAAGTCGAAGGCACCATGGGCCAGGCCGAAGAAGGCATGCACCTGGTCGAGACGGTGGGCGACGTCGCCACGCTGCAAGTCAACAACCCGGACCAGCTGGCCTACGTCTCGCAGACCACGCTGTCGGTGGACGACACCGCCGACATCATCGCCGCCTTGAAGCAGCGTTTCCCGAACATCATCGAGCCGAAGAAGGGCGACATCTGCTACGCCACCACCAACCGCCAGGAAGCGGTCAAGTTCATGGCGCCGCAGGTCGAAGTCGTGGTCGTGGTCGGCAGCCCGAACAGCTCGAACTCGAACCGCCTGCGCGAAGTGGCGGAAAAGATGGGGACCCCGGCCTACATGGTCGACAATGCCGACAAGATCGACCCGCAATGGATCGCCGGCAAGAAGCGCATCGGCGTGACGGCCGGCGCCTCGGCGCCGGAAGTGCTGGTGCAGGCCGTGATCGACCGCCTGAAGGAACTGGGCGCGGCCAGCGTGCGTGCGCTCGAGGGCGTCGAAGAGAACGTGGTGTTCCCGTTGCCGAAAGGCCTGGACGGGGCCAAAGCGGCCTGATTCGCCGTCTTTACAAGAAAGCTAATTTGGCCAACTGAGCTGTTTTCCAGTATAAGTTTTCCATTTGCCAAGTTATGATGGCGGCAATCGGAACATGAACGCCAGGCCATGAACGGCACTGCGGGGCTACCCGGAGTGCCGTTTTTCTTGGGCGGTAAGTAACAGCGCGACAGAGCGGAAAGAGCGAACACGCACGATGGAAACATTCATCCAACAACTCCTCAATGGCCTGGTGATGGGCAGCATGTATGCCCTGGTCGCCCTCGGCTACACGATGGTCTACGGGGTGCTCAACCTGATCAACTTCGCCCACGGCGACGTGCTGATGATCGGCGCGATGATCGGCCTGAGCATCCTCAAGCTGCTGGAAGCCTGCATCCCCGGCCTGCCGGGCTACGTGCAGCTGGCGATCGCCATCATCGGCGCGATCCCGGTGGCGGTGCTGGTCAACATCCTGATCGAGCGCGTCGCCTACCGCCGCCTGCGCGATGCGCCGCGCCTGGCGCCGCTGATCACCGCGATCGGCGTGTCGATCCTGCTGCAGACCTTCGCCATGATGATCTGGGGCCGCAGCCCGCTGCCGTTCCCGCAGCTGCTGTCGCCGGAGCCGGTCGAGATCATGGGCGCCCTGATCTCGCCGACCCAGATCCTACTGCTGGTGCTGGCCGCCGTGGCGATGATCGGCCTGGTGCTGCTGGTCGAGCGCACCCGCATGGGCCGCGCGATGCGCGCCGTGGCCGAGAACCCGCGCGTGGCCGGCCTGATGGGCGTGGATGCAAACCGCGTGATCGTCGCCACCTTCGCCATCGGCGCCGTGCTGGCCGCGGTGGCGGGCGTGATGTGGGGCGCCAACTACGCGACGGTCACCTTCACCATGGGCATGCTGCCGGGCCTGAAGGCCTTCTGCGCCGCCGTGCTGGGCGGGATCGGCAACATCTACGGCGCCATGATCGGCGGCATCCTGCTGGGCATCATCGAAGCGCTCGGCGCCGGCTACATCGGCGACCTCACCGGCGGTTTCCTGGGCAGCCACTACCAGGATATTTTCGCCTTCGTCGTGCTGATCCTGGTGCTGACCCTGCGCCCGTCCGGCATCATGGGCGAACGCGTGGCCGACCGCGCCTGACCGCAGGAGAACCGACACCATGGCACTCCTGACTTTCGACCTCCAGCACAAGCCGCGCCAGGCCACCATCAGCATGGCGGCCGTGCTCGCATTGATGCTGGTCTTCCCCTTCGTGGCCTCCCAGTTCGGCAACTCATGGGTGCGCATCATCGACATCGCGCTGCTGTACATCATGCTGGCGCTGGGCCTGAACATCGTGGTCGGCTTCGCCGGCCTGCTCGACCTGGGCTACATCGCCTTCTTCGCGGTGGGCGCCTACCTGGTCGGCCTGTTCGCCTCGCCGCAGTTCGCCGCGCTGCTCGAATCGGTGATCTACTATTCGCCGGCGCTGGGCGAGGCCCTGGTGGCCTTCTTCGGGCCCGAGATCCAGCAGAACGGCATCCACCTGTCGGTCTGGGCGATCGTGCCGCTGGCGGCCCTGGTGGCGGCCCTGTTCGGCGCGCTGCTGGGCGCGCCGACCCTGAAGCTGCGCGGCGACTACCTCGCCATCGTGACGCTCGGCTTCGGCGAGATCATCCGCATCTTCATGAACAACCTGAACGACCCGATCAACTTCACCAACGGGCCGCAGGGGATCAACATGATCGACCCGATCCGCGTGTTCGGGGTGTCGCTGGCAGGCGAGGCGGGCTCGCAGGCCACGGTGCACATCGGCGGCTTCTCGATGCCCTCGGTGAACGCCTACTACTTCCTTTTCCTGTTTCTCACCATCGCCACCATCTTCATCACCTCGCGCCTGCAGCACTCGCGCCTGGGCCGCGCCTGGGTGGCGATCCGCGAAGACGAGATCGCGGCCAAGGCCATGGGCATCAATACCCGCAACGTCAAGCTGCTGGCCTTCGCCATGGGCGCGTCCTTCGGCGGCGTGGCCGGCGCCATGTTCGGCGCCTTCCAGGGCTTCGTGTCGCCGGAATCGTTCTCGCTGACGGAGTCGGTTGCCGTGCTGGCGATGGTGGTGCTGGGCGGGATCGGCCACATCCCGGGCGTGGTGCTGGGCGGCGTGCTGCTGGCGGCGCTGCCGGAAGTGCTGCGCCACGTGGTGGAGCCGGCGCAGCAGGCCCTGTTCGGCACCGTCGTGATCGAGGCCGAGGTGCTGCGCCAGCTGCTGTACGGCCTGGCACTGGTGCTGATCATGCTGTTCAATCCGGCCGGCCTGTGGCCGTCGCCGAACCGGGAGGAGCGGCCGAACGCCGCCCTGGCCCATGACGAGGCCAGCGACGAAGAAGGAGCCAGGGCATGAGCGAGATCCTTCTCGATATCTCCGGCGTGAACAAGCGCTTCGGCGGCCTGCAAGCCCTGACCGACGTCGGCATCCGCATCGAGCGCGGCCAGATCTACGGCCTGATCGGTCCGAACGGCGCCGGCAAGACCACCTTCTTCAACGTGATCACCGGCCTGTACCAGCCGGACAGCGGCCGTTTCGAACTGGCCGGCAAGCCGTATTCGCCGTCGGCCCCGCACGAGGTGGCCAGGGCCGGTATCGCGCGCACCTTCCAGAACATCCGCCTGTTCGGCGAGATGAGCGCGCTCGAGAACGTGATGGTGGGGCGCCACGTGCGCACCCGCCAGGGCGTGCTCGGCGCGATCCTGCGCCACAAGGCGGCGCGCGACGAGGAAGCGGCGATCCGCCGGCGCGCCCAGGAACTGCTGGACTTCGTCGGCATCGGCCAGTACGCCAACCGCACCGCCAAGTACCTGTCCTACGGCGACCAGCGCCGCCTGGAGATCGCACGCGCGCTCGCCACCGATCCGCAGCTGCTGGCGCTGGACGAACCGGCGGCCGGCATGAACGCCACCGAGAAGCTGGCCCTGCGCGAGCTGCTCGTGAAAATCAAGAACGAAGGCAAGACCGTGCTGCTGATCGAGCACGACGTCAAGCTGATGATGGGCCTGTGCGACCGCATCACGGTGCTCGAATACGGCAAGCAGATCGCGGAAGGGCTGCCGGCCGAGATCCAGAAGAACGAGGCCGTGATCAAGGCCTACCTCGGCGGAGCGCATCAATGACCGACAACATCCTGAGAATCGCCGGCCTGAAGGTCGCCTATGGCGGCATCAAGGCCGTCAAGGGCCTCGACCTGGAAGTGAACAAGGGCGAGCTGGTGACCCTGATCGGCGCCAACGGCGCCGGCAAGACCACCACCCTGAAGGCCATCACCGGCACCCTGCCGCCATGCAAGGTCGAAGGCGAGATCAGCTACCTGGGCCAGCCCCTGCGCGGCGCCCGTTCCTTCCGCATGGTGCAGCAGAAGCTGGCCATGGTGCCGGAAGGGCGGGGCGTGTTCACCCGCATGACGATCCACGAGAACCTCCTGATGGGCGCCTACACGCGTGACGACAAGGCAGGCATCGCGGCGGACATCGAGAAGTGGTACGCGGTGTTTCCGCGCCTGAAGGAGCGCTCGGCCCAGCTGGCGGGCACGCTGTCGGGCGGCGAGCAGCAAATGCTGGCGATGGCGCGCGCGCTGATGTGCCACCCGTTGCTACTGCTGCTGGACGAGCCCTCGATGGGCCTGGCGCCGATCATGGTCGAGAAGATCTTCGAGGTGATCCGCGACGTCTCGCGGCAGGGGATCACGATCCTGCTGGTGGAGCAGAACGCCCGGCTGGCGCTGCAGGCGGCGCACCGCGCGTACGTGATGGAGTCGGGCAGCCTGACCATGACGGGCGACGCGGCGCAGATGCTGGACGATCCGCGGGTGCAGGCGGCCTACCTCGGCGAATAGAGCGGAAAAACAAAAAAGCCGGGACAAGTCCCGGCTTTTCTACTTGACGCGTCGCAGCTTAGGCGGCAGCGGTCTGGGTCGCAGCAGTTGCGTTGGCGCTAGCCTTGCGAGCAGTCGCCGAAAACTGGCTCACCGCGGCGTTGACGTTGTTTTCGATCGCTTCGGCAGCCTGCTTGCTGGTCTTGCTGAACTGCTCGTAGCCGGCGTTGGCGTTGCTGATCACGGTCTTGACGGCGGCAACGAAGCTTTCCGAACCGGCCGGGGCGTTCTTGCTCACTTCGTCGACCAAGGCGATGACTTTGCGGTTGGTTTCGACGATCTGGCTTTCTGCGGCCTTCGAGAACTCGGCGCCGGTGCCGGTGGCGATGGCGGCCAGCTGGCGGTTGTACGACAGGGCTTTCTCGGCGGTCGGCTGGGCTTGCGAGGCGGTGACCGCGAAGAATTCCTGTGGGTCCTTGGCGCTCAGCAGCTGACGGGCCACGTTCGACGATTCTTCCAGGGTGCTGCGGGCCGTGCTGATGTTCAGGTCGACCAGCTTTTCCATGCCTTCGAAGGTCTTGGCGGTCAGCGAGGACAGGAGCGCGAACTGCGATTCCAGGTTGGCTTTGGTAGCATTCGAGAACTGCTCAGGAATTGCAAACATGTGATTCTCCAAATTTAAATACGTTTAGTGGATGAAATGTTGCTTGGACCGGTGAGGCAGGGTTTTCTTCGTCAGACTCTACGAAACTCTTTTTTGTGCACCGCAACAGGGCGAATTTTCAACCATGTCGTGGAACGAGTCAAGCAGATTTGACGCGCTGCACCATGAAGTGTGCATAAATTTCTGGAATTCATTGTTAGCAAGAAATTTCGAGGTTTATTGTTTGATTTAACGCAACAAAATGGGGGCGTGGCCGTCGAGCCAGGCTGGGCGCGCCGGCGTGCTAGACTAGCCGCTTGTCCTTCGCTCAACTGTGCCCGATTGTCATTACCAGCTGCTGTGCAGCATTCGTCCATGTCGCCCAGCACCCGCACCAGCGCCTCTTCCGTTTCCTCCGCTTCCTGGCTGTCGCCGGTACCGCTGCTGTTCGTGTTCCTGTGGAGCACCGGCTTCATCGTTGCCAAGCTCGGGCTGCCGTATGCGCCGCCACTGACCTTCCTGATCCTGCGCTGCCTGGGCGTGCTGGCCGTGCTGCTGCCGATCGTGTTCCTGGTGCGTGCACCATGGCCGCGCGGCCGGATCGTGCACGTGGCGGTGGCGGGTCTGCTGCTGCAGGCCGGCTACCTGGGCGGGGTATGGGCGGCCATCAAGCTGGGCATGCCGGCCGGCCTGACCGCGCTCATCGTCGGCATGCAGCCGATCCTGACCGCCGCCGCCGCGCCCCTGATCGGCGAACGGGTAAGGCCGCGCCAGTGGCTCGGCTTCGTGCTCGGCCTGTCGGGCGTGGCGCTGGTGGTGCAGGCCAAGCTGCACCTGGCGGGGCTGAGCGCCGCCGGCATTGGCTTGTGCGTGTTTGCGCTGCTGTGCATCACGGCCGGCACCATGTACCAGCGGCGCTGGTGCCCGGGCTTCGACCTGCGCACCGGCACCGTGATCCAGTTCGGCGCCACCGTGGCCGTGCTGCTGCCGCTGGCCGTGGTGCTGGAAGGGCTGGACCTGCGCTTCTCGACCGTCACCTGGAACCCCGAGTTCGTCCTGGCCTGGCTGTGGTCGGTCTTCGCGCTGTCGATCGGCGCGATCTTCTTGTTATTTACCCTGATCCGGCGCAGCCGCGCCACCGAAGTCACCAGCCTGCTGTACCTGACGCCGCCCACGACCGCCGTCATGGCCTGGCTGCTGTTCGGAGAGTCCTTCAGCGCCCTCGCACTGGCCGGCATGGCGGTGGCCGTGCTGGGCGTCGCATTCGTCGTCAAGCATTCACAAGAAAAGGAGACCCCATGATTACCAGCCCGCAGCAGGAAGCCGTCGATGCGGCGATCACTTCGCGCCGTTCGATCCGCGCTTTTCTGCCCAAGCCGGTGGAGCGCGCCGACCTCGAGCGCATCCTCGAGGTGGCCGCGCGCGCCCCGTCCGGCACCAATACCCAGCCCTGGAAGGTGTACGTGCTCACCGGCGAGGCGCGCGAGCGGCTGTGCGAGGCGATCCTGGCGGTGAATGCCGACCCCGGACAGGCGCGCCAGCATACCGAGGAATACGCCTACTATCCGCGCGAATGGGTGTCGCCCTTCGTCGACCGCCGCCGCAAGGTGGGCTGGGACCTGTACACGCTGCTGGGCCTGACGCGCGACAACAAGGCCGGCATGGCGGCCCAGCACGCGCGCAACTACCGCTTCTTCGACGCCCCGGTCGGCCTGATCTTCACGATCGACCGCATCATGGAGCAGGGCTCCTGGCTCGACTACGGCATGTTCCTGCAGAACATCATGGTCGCCGCGCGCGGCCGCGGCCTCGATACCTGCCCGCAGGCCGCCTTCACACAGTATCACCGCGTGATTGCGCAGCAGCTCGGGTTGCCGGAGAATGAAATGGTGGTGTGCGGCATGGCGCTCGGCTGGGCCGACCCGGACAAGGTCGAGAATTCGCTGGTGACCGAGCGCGAAACAGTCGCGCACTTCGCGCGCTTCGTGGAGTGATGAATTGGGGTAATAGCGTCGTAAATACTTGATTGATAAAGGCTTGTCGGTGTGTGGTGTTGCCGCGCGGAATCGAATTTCCGCTTGCGATCAGGCGTCGTTCCGCTAAACTGCATTCCGTACCTCATCAGTTTGCGCCGAAGGGTTTCCAGATGTTTAAACTTGCATTGGCTGCCGTCGTTTCGCTGCTGTTTGCGTTCCAGCCCGTTCACGCCGCCGGTGCGGGGGTGGGGGCGGGGGCCGCGTCCGAGGCCAGGGCCAGCAAGAACAAGGTCGTCAAGAAAAAGCAGCGCAAGGCCGCTCCTCGCAAGGCCGCGCGCGGCAAGCGCAAGGACCTGGCCCAGGCCATCGCCGACGATAACCGCCAACGCATGGTGCGCCGCGTGGAAATGGTGCGCGGCAAGCGCAAGGTCACTTACCAGCTGGTGCGGCGCGCCGCGCCGGCCGCGCTGGCCGTCGATCCGCGCAGCCTGGGCGACGCCGCCGGCCTGCGCCGTACCGACGATCCGCTGTCGCTGCGCTCCAACGTCGCCTTCGTGCTCGACCAGAACAGCTCGGAAGTGCTGTTCGAGAAGAACGCCAACGTCGCTCTGCCGATCGCCTCGATCACCAAGCTGATGACCGGCCTGGTGGTCGTGCAGGCCAGGCAGGACCTCGACGAAGTCCTGCGCATCACCGACGCCGACGTTGACCGCCAGAAGTATTCCAGTTCGCGCCTGCCGGTGGGCGCCCGCATGACGCGCCGCGAGCTGCTGCATATTGCCCTGATGAGTTCGGAAAACCGTGCGGCCTCGGCCCTGGGGCGCAACTACCCGGGCGGACTGTCCGCCTTTGTCGCCGCCATGAACGAGAAGGCGCGCGAACTGGGCATGAAGGACACCCGCTACGTCGATTCCAGCGGCCTGTCGAGCCGCAACGTCTCGAGCGCGCGCGACCTGGCGCGCCTGGTCGCCGTGGCCCACCAGGAACCGTTGTTGCGCGAATATTCCACCACGCCGAATTCGATCGTGAAGGCGAGCGGCCGCCCGATGCGCTACGCCAATACCAACTACCTGGTGGCGCTGCCCGACTGGAACATCGGCCTGCAGAAGACCGGGTTCATCAACGAGGCGGGCCGCTGCCTGGTGATGCAGGCGGCCATCCACGGCCGCAACGTGATCATGGTGTTCCTGGATTCGAAGGGAAAGATGTCGCGCACCGCGGACGCCGGCCGCGTGCGCCGTTTCCTCGAGTCGCTGGCGCCGAGCAAGCTCGATGTGCTGGCGCCGGGCACGCTGGGCAATGCCGATGCGCCGATCATGAGCACCGCCACCGTGGCGGCGCCGGTGCTGCACTGATCGCGCCTGTCAGATGGCCGGGGTAGGGCGGTAGCCGAGCGTCGACGAGATGCTGGCCGCGGTCTGCACCAGGTCTTCCAGCCATTCTTCCTGCAGGCGGTCGGCCGGCGCCGAGATCGACAGGCCGGCCACCAGCTTGCCGCTGTCGTCGAAAATGCCGGCGGCCATGCAGCGCACGCCCAGTTCCAGTTCCTCGTTGTCGCGCGCATAGCCGCGCGCGCGCACCAGCGACAGTTCGCGCTCGAAGCGCGCCAGGTCGGTGATCGAATTCTTGTTGTGGCCCGCCAGGCCGGTACGCGTGGCGTAGGCGCGGATCGCCTTGGCGTCGTCGATCGACAGGAACAGCTTGCCGGTCGAGGTCAGGTGCAGCGGCGCCCGGCCGCCGATCGCACGCACCACCTGCATGCCGGAGCGCTCGGAATAGGCGCGGTCGATGTAGACGATCTCGTCGCCCTGGCGCACCGACAGGTTCACGGTCTGCTGGGTCTTCTTGTGCAGGGCGCGCATGAAGTCGAGCGCCGCTTCGCGCACCGACAGGCGGCTTTTCACCACATTGCCCAGTTCCAGCAGGCGCATGCCGAGGCGGTAAGTGCCCGGCTCAACGCGGTCGACGAAGCGCGTGACCACCATGTCGTTCAGGATACGGTGCGCGGTCGAGGGGTGGAGCCCGGACACCTTCGACAGTTCCTTCAGGCTCACCGGATCGGAATACGTGGCCAGCGCGTCGAGCAGGGCCATCATGCGCTCGATCACCTGGATCGAGGTCTTGGCCGAGGCCGGGGAGGCCGAGGCGGGCGCCAGTTCTGGGGTTTCCATTTTCATGATGTGGTTGGTGCAGTGCAGTATTCTCCACTTTATACCATGATGTGAAACGGGGATGCAAACCGATGGGCTTTAGTGTGCAAGGTCTTGTCGGAACGGCATAATGAGGTTCCTGCATTTAATTCTTTCAATTCATGGAACACCCGATCAGCGAATTCAAGACCAAGCGCGGCATTGCGCGCATCCTGTCGGCCTGCCGCAATACCGCGGACGGGCTGTCCTGGGCATGGCGCAGCGAAGCGGCGTTCCGCCAGGAGGTCGTGGTGATCGCCATCGCCACCGTGGTGGCCCTACTGCTGCCGGTGTCGGCCTTCCAGAAACTGGTGCTGATCGGCGTACTCGTCCTGGTGCTGATCGTCGAGATCATCAATTCGGCCATCGAAGCGATCGTCGACCGCATCTCGCTCGAACGCCATCCCTTGTCGAAAGTCGCCAAGGACATGGGCAGCGCCGCCGTCGCCTTGACCCTGCTGCTGGCGTTTGCCAGCTGGTGCGTCGTCCTGTACAGCCGCTTTTTCTAAGATCTGTTGGGGAACAAGCAAATAACAAAGCTGTCGTTTGCTACACTGCCAAGTCCACTTAGACTATGTCCCGACATAGCCACCCCGCAGTCCACACATGGAGAAATGAAGATGACCCTACGCCTCGGCGATACCGCCCCCGATTTCGAGCAGGATTCCAGCATCGGCAAGATCCGCTTCCATGAGTGGGCGGGCGATTCCTGGGTGGTGCTGTTCTCGCACCCGGCCGACTTCACCCCGGTCTGCACCACCGAGCTGGGCCTGACCGCCAAGCTGAAGCCGGAATTCGACAAGCGCAACGTCAAGGCGATCGCGCTGTCGGTCGACCCGGCCGACCAGCACCGCGCCTGGATCAAGGATATCGAAGAGACCCAGCAGACCGTGGTCGGGTTCCCGATCATCGCCGACGCCGACAAGTCGGTGTCCGCGCTGTACGACATGATCCACCCGGAAGCCTCGGCCACCGCCACCGTGCGCTCGCTGTTCGTGATCGACCCGGCCAAGAAGGTGCGCCTGATGATCACCTACCCGATGAGCACCGGCCGCAACTTCGACGAAGTGCTGCGCGTGATCGACGCCCTGCAACTGACCGACGGCTACACCGTGGCCACCCCGGGCAACTGGAAGGACGGCGACGACGTCATCATCCCGCTGACCGTGCAGGATCCGGCCGTCCTCCAGCAGAAGTATCCGAAGGGCTACACGGCGCCGCGTCCTTACCTGCGCCTGACTCCGCAGCCGAACAAGTAAATCCCATACATGGGCGGCGGCATTGCCGCCGCCCATTGCCTGCATAAGCAAATAAGAAACCTGTTGTTTGCTTCATTGCCGAGTCCCCTTACGCTGTGGCTTAACGTAAGGGTAAAAGCATGTCGACGACGTACATCATCGCGGGGTTCGCAGTAGGGCTGCTGGTCGGCATGACCGGCGTGGGCGGCGGCTCGCTCATGACGCCGCTGCTGACCTTGCTGTTCGGCGTCTCGCCCTCGGTGGCGGTCGGCACCGACCTGGCCTTCGCGTCGATCACCAAGGGTGTCGGCACCGTCACCCACCGTTTCAACCGCACCGTCCAGTGGCCGATCGTCGGCCGCCTGTGCCTGGGCGCCCTGCCGGCCGCGCTGGTGGCGACCCTGGCGCTCAAGCAATTTGGCGGGCTCGACGAACAGATCGGCCAGCTGATCCGCTATTCGATCGCCGTCTCGGTCATGCTGACCGTGGTCGCGCTGCTGTTCCGCGCCCGCATGCTGGCCTGGGTCAATGCCAGGCCGGGACGCCAGCTGCAGGGCAGGGCGCTCACCATTGCCACCGTCGCCTCGGGCGCCGTGCTGGGCGTGCTCGTCACCGTGTCCTCGATCGGCGCGGGCGCCATCGGCGCCACCCTGCTGGTCATGCTGTATCCGCGCCTGAGTTCGGCCGAGGTGGCCGGCACCGACATCGCTTACGCGGTGCCGCTGACCGCGATCGCCGCGATCGGCCACTGGTGGCTGGGCTCGATCGACTGGATGCTGCTGCTGACCCTGCTCATCGGCTCGGTGCCCGGCATCACGCTGGGCGCGATGGCGGCGCGCAAGGTGCCCGAGCGCGTGCTGCGCGGCCTGCTGGCGACGACGCTCACCGGCGTGGCGGCCAAGCTGGTGTTCTGATCCCGGTTTGCCAAGCCCTAATAGCCGAAACCGTCTATGCAAATGAGGAAAGTTTCGTTTGTAATATAAGGGCTGCGTGAGATTATGGTGGCCCGTTAGAAGAATTTGTAATAAGGGCCCGCATGCACACCTACAGCAGCCCGCGCAGATCCCCCGGCCGCGTTATTCCCGGCTTCGGCATCTCGCTCGGGTTCACGATTTTCTACCTCGCGCTGATCGTCCTGATCCCGCTGTCGGCGGTCTTCCTGAAGACCTTCACGATGAGCTGGGAAGCGTTCTGGAGCGCCGTCACCTCCGAACGGGTGATGGCCTCCTACCGCCTCAGCTTCGGCGCCTCGCTGCTGGCGGCCTTCCTCAACGTCATCTTCGGCGGCATCGTGGCCTGGGTGCTGGTGCGCTACAACTTCCCCGGCAAGCGCATCGTCGACGCCCTGGTCGACCTGCCGTTCGCGCTGCCCACCGCGGTGGCCGGCATCACGCTCACCGCCCTGTACTCGCACAACGGCCTGATCGGCGAACAGCTGGCCAAGCTCGGCATCAAGGTGGCCTTCACGCCGCTGGGCGTGGTGCTGGCCCTGACCTTCATCGGCCTGCCCTTCGTGGTGCGCACGGTGCAGCCGGTGCTGGAAGAAGCCGAGCGCGAGCTGGAAGAAGCCGCGGCCAGCCTGGGCGCCTCGCCGCTGCAGACCTTCCGGCGCGTGGTGCTGCCGACGATCGTGCCGGCGCTGCTGACCGGCTTCGCGCTGGCCTTTGCCCGCGCGACCGGCGAATACGGCTCGGTGATCTTCATCGCCGGCAACCTGCCGATGGTCTCCGAGATCACGCCGCTGTTCATCATCACCAAACTCGAGCAGTACGACTACGCGGGCGCCACGGCGATCGCGGTGGTCATGCTGGTCATCTCGTTCATCCTGCTGCTGACGATTAACCTGCTGCAGGCATGGACCCGCAAACGGGCAGGCAAAGGGGTACGCAACTGATGAGCGCAGTCCTCGACAACATCAAGGCGGCGCCGAAGGCCGCACCGGCTCGGCGCCCGAAGAACAACGTGCTCGAGCCCGACTGGGTGCGCTACCTCCTGATCGCGGTCGCGCTGAGCTTCCTGACCCTGTTCCTGTTCGTGCCGCTGGCGGCCGTGTTCATCGAGGCGCTCAAGCGCGGCTGGGACGTCTACCTGGAATCGATCACGGATCCGGATGCGGTGTCGGCCATCAAGCTCACGCTCATCGCGGCCGGCATCTCGGTGCCGCTGAACCTGGTGTTCGGCGTGGCCGCCGCCTGGGCCATCGCCAAGTTCGAGTTCCGCGGCAAGAGCATCCTGCTCACGCTGATCGACCTGCCGTTCTCGGTGTCGCCGGTGATCGCGGGCCTGATCTACGTGCTGCTGTTCGGCGCCCAGGGCTGGTTCGGCGAGTGGCTGCTCGCACACGACATCAAGATCCTGTTCGCGGTGCCGGGCATCGTGCTGGCGACCATCTTCATCACCTTCCCCTTCGTGGCGCGCGAGCTGATTCCGCTGATGCAGCAGCAGGGCACCGAAGAAGAAGAGGCCGCGCTGGTGCTGGGCGCCTCGGGCTGGTCGACCTTCCGGCGCGTGACGCTGCCGAACATCAAGTGGGGCCTGCTGTACGGCGTCATCTTGTGTAACGCCCGCGCCATGGGCGAGTTCGGGGCGGTGTCGGTGGTGTCGGGCCACATCCGCGGCGAGACCAACACCATGCCGCTGCAGGTCGAGATCCTCTACAACGAATACAACTTCACGGCCGCGTTCGCGATCGCATCCTTGCTGGCGCTGCTGGCGCTGGTGACCCTGGCGGTGAAGAGCTTTATCGAATGGCGCCTGCACCAGGTACGCAAGGCCGCCGCCGCAGAACGACAAACGGAGCAAGCAGCATGACGATCGAAGTCCAACACATCCGCAAACAGTTCGGCCAGTTCACCGCGCTCGACGACGTGTCGCTGCAGTTCCCGGATGGCCAGCTGACCGCCTTGCTCGGCCCATCGGGCTGCGGCAAGACCACCCTGCTGCGCGTGATCGCCGGCCTGGAACATCCCGATTCCGGCGCCGTGCTGCTCGACGGCCAGGACGCCTCGCACCGCCACGTGCGCGAGCGCCAGGTCGGCTTCGTGTTCCAGCACTATGCGCTGTTCAAGCACATGACCGTGTTCGAGAACGTCGCCTTCGGCCTGCGCGTGAAACCGCGCAAGGAACGCCCGTCCGAGCAGCAGATCCGCGACAAGGTACGCCAGCTGCTCGAGCTGGTGCAGCTCGACTGGATCGCCGACCGCTATCCGCCGCAGCTCTCGGGCGGCCAGCGCCAGCGGATCGCGCTGGCGCGCGCGCTGGCGGTGGAGCCGCGCGTGCTGCTGCTCGACGAACCCTTCGGCGCGCTGGACGCCAAGGTGCGCAAGGAACTGCGCCGCTGGCTGCGCCGCCTGCACGACGAGCTGCACGTGACCTCGATCTTCGTCACCCACGACCAGGAAGAGGCGCTCGAGGTGGCCGACCAGGTGGTGCTGATGAACAAGGGCCGCGTCGAGCAGCTCGGCACGCCCGATGCCGTGTACAACAAGCCGGCTTCGCCTTTTGTGTACGGCTTCCTGGGCAACGTCAACCTGTTCCACGGCCGCGTGCACGAAGGCGTGCTGGCCAGCGGCGAGGCGCAATTCAGGGCGCCCGAGCACGTTGGCGTGCGCAACGGCGAAGGCATCGGCTACGTGCGCCCGCACGATCTCGACGTCGAACGCTACACGCCGGGCGCAGGCGACCAGGGGGGCGTGGTCGCCAGGCTGCGCCGCGCGCACGCGATCGGCCCGCTGGCCCAGCTCGACCTGGAGCGCGCCGACAACCAGCAGCTGATCGAGGCGGTGATGCCGAACGAGCTGTTCGCGCGCCACGGCTTCGTCGAGGGCGACACCCTGGTGGTCAAGCCGCGCCGCATCGAAGTGTTCGTGGACGCCGGCGAGGGCATATGAATTTCCAGCAGCTGCGTTCGGTGCGCGAAGCCGCGCGCCGCGACTTCAACCTGACCGAAGTGGCCAATGCCCTGTTCACCTCGCAGCCCGGGGTATCGCGCCAGATCCGCGAGCTCGAGGAAGAACTCGGGGTCGTGATCTTCGAGCGCAACGGCAAGCGCCTGACCGGCCTGACGCCGCCGGGCAAGGGCATCCTCAAGATCGTCGAACGCCTGCTGGTCGAGGCCGAGAACCTGCAGCAGGCCAGCGCCGAGTTCGCGGCCCAGGACAGCGGCACGCTGACGGTCGCCGTCACCCACACCCAGGCGCGCTATGCGCTGCCGCAGGTGGTGCAGTCCTTCCGCAACGCCTTCCCGGGCGTGCGTATCGCCCTGCAGCAGAGCGCGCCGGAACACATCGCGGAATGGGTCCTGTCGGGCAAGGCCGACATCGGCATCGCCACCGAGGGCCTGTCGGCCTTCCCCGACCTGGTGTCCTTCCCGTGCTACCGCTGGAGCCACCTGGTGGTGGCGCCGGAAACGCATCCGATCTTTTCGATGGCGACGCCGCTGCGCCTGGAAGACCTGGCCGACTACCCGCTCATCACTTACGACGTCGGCTTCACCGGCCGCAGCCACATCGATGCGGCCTTCGTCGAAGCCGGGCTGGCGCCCGACATCGTGCTCACCGCGATGGATTCGGACGTCATCAAGCAGTACGTGGCGCTGGGCATGGGTGTCGGCATCGTGGCCTCGATGGCCTTCGATCATGGGCGCGACAAGGGCATGCGCGCGATCGAGGCCTCGCACCTGTTCGCGCCGAACGTGACGCGCCTGGCCGTGCGCAAGGGCGCCTACCTGCGGGCGTATGCGTATCACTTCATCGAGCGTTTCGCCCAGGGGTATACGCGCTCGGATATCGAGAAGGCCTTGCAGGCGGCGGAATGAGCGCCGAGGGCGCTTACTGCCCGACGTTCGTGTAGCGCGCGTGGATCTCGTCGATGCCCTGCATTACCTCCGCCGGCAGCACCAGGTCCGCCGCATCGATGTTCTCCTTCAGCTGCGTCAGATTCGTGGCCCCGATGATGGTCGAGCCCACGAACCAGCGCGAATAGCACCAGGCCAGCGCCATCTGCGCCGGGCTCAATCCATGTGCGCGCGCCAGCGCCGCATACTCGGCGGTCGCGGCCAGCACCGCGGGCCGCACGTAGCGCGGGCTCCAGTTCTTCGGAAACACCGTCAGCCGGCCGACCGCGTCCGGATCGTCGAGGTACTTCGCCGTCAGCTGCCCGAAGGCCAGCGGGCTGTAGGCCAGCAGGCTCACGCCTTCGCGGTAGCAGGCCTCGTCCATCAGGCTGGTCTCGACGTGACGCGCGGTCAGGTTGTACAGGTTCTGCACGGTGGCGATGCGCGGCAGCCCGCGCAGCTCGGACTGCTTGATGTACTGGCACACGCCCCAGGTGCTCTCGTTCGACACGCCGATGTGGCGAATGGTCCCGGCCCGCACCATGTCGTCGAGCGCGCCGAGCGTCTCGACGATCGGCACCGCCGGCCGTTCGCCGGCCGGATCGAAGCTGTTGGCGCCGAAGATCGGCAGGTTGCGGCTCGGCCAGTGGATCTGGTACAGGTCGATGTAGTCGGTGTGCAGGCGGCGCAGGCTGTCCTCGACGGCGGCGCGGATGTTGGTCGCATCCAGGTTGTGGTTGGCGCCGCGGATCCAGGGCATCATCTTGTTCGGCCCGGCGATCTTGGTGGCCAGCACCACGTCGGCACGCCGCCCGGTCTTTTTCAGCCAGCTGCCGATATAGCGCTCGGTCGAACCTTGCGTATCGGCGCGCGCCATCACCGGGTACATCTCGGCCGTATCGATGAAGTTGATGCCGCGCTCGATCGCATAGTCGAGCTGGCTGTGCGCTTCGCTCTCGGTATTCTGCTCGCCGAAGGTCATGGTGCCGAGGCACACTTTTGACACCATCAGGTCGGTTTGTCCCAGCTGCCTGCGTTCCATGTTGTCTCCTTTAGCGGCGCAGCGCTGCGGCGGCGTCGCGGATCAGTGCCGGGCCGGCATAGATGAAACCGGTGTAGAGCTGCACCAGCTGCGCGCCGGCCGCGATCTTGGCGCGCGCGTCCTCGCCGCGCATGATGCCACCCACCCCGATGATCGGCAGCGCGTCGCCCAGCTCGGCCTTGAGCAGGCGGATCACCGTGTTCGACAGCTCGAACACCGGCGCGCCCGACAGGCCGCCGGCTTCCTCGGCGTGCGGCATGCCCTGCACTGCGGTGCGGCTGAGCGTGGTGTTGGTGGCGATCACGCCGTCGATCTTGTGGCGCAGCAGGGCGCCGGCGATGTTGCGCACCTGGTCGCCGTCGATGTCCGGGGCGATCTTCAGCGCCACCGGCACGTAGCGCTTGTGCTGGTCGGCCAGGCGCAGCTGCTCGTCCTTGAGTTGCGAGAGCAGGGCGTCGAGTTCCGATTCACCCTGCAGCTGGCGCAGGTTCTTGGTGTTGGGCGACGAGATGTTGACCGTCACGTAGCTGGCGTACGGATACACCTTGCGCAGGCAGTGCAGGTAATCGTCGGCGGCGCGCTCGATCGGGGTGTCGGCGTTCTTGCCGATGTTCAGGCCGAGCACGCCCTGCTTGTCCTGGTAGAAGCGGGAGGCCTGCACGTTGGCCACGAAGGCGTCGACGCCGCCGTTGTTGAAGCCCATGCGGTTGATGATGCCCTGCGCCTGCGGCAGGCGGAAGATGCGCGGCTTCGGGTTGCCGCCCTGGGGGCGCGGCGTCACGGTGCCGATCTCGATCGAGCCGAAGCCGAGCGAGGCCAGGCCGTCGATGTAGGCGCCATCCTTGTCGAGGCCGGCCGCCAGGCCGACCGGGTTCGGGAAGGTGATGCCCATGACGGTGCGCGGGTCCGGCGCCGGCCTGCCGGACAATCTGGTCAGGCCGAGCGCGGCGGCGCGGCGCAGCAGCGGCAGGGTCAGGTTGTGGGCTTGCTCGGCGTCGAGCGAGAACAGCAGCGGGCGGGCGAGGGAGTACAGGAGCTTGTCGGACATGGGGGACTCGGAGTAATGACTCCCGCCATTTTACAGCGCCGGAAAGCCGCGGCGGTCCTCAGCGTTCCAGCACGCTCCATACGCCGCCGATGCGCGCTTCCAGCGGACGGAAGTTGATCTTGTAGGCCATCTTCGGGCTCTGCTCGATCCAGTAGCCCAGGTAGACATACTGGAGGCCGAGCTCGCGCGCCTGGTTCACCTGCCACATCACGTTATAGGTGCCGAAGGACGCGCCCGGCACGTCCGGGTCGAAGAAGGTGTAGACCGACGACAGCCCATCGGACAGCACGTCGATGATCGAGACCATGCGCAGGGTGCCGTCGGGTTCGCGGAACTCGACCAGGCGGGTGTTCACGCGGCTCTGCAGCAGGAACTGGGCGTACTGGTCGCGGCTGTCCTGGTCCATGCCGCCGCCGACATGGCGGGTGGTCTGGTAGCGCAGGTAGAGCGCATAGTGCTCGTCCGAGAACGCGAGGTTGGCCACCATCGCCACCAGGTCGCCATGGCGCTTCCAGGCGCGGCGCTGGGTGCGGCTGGGGGCGAAGTCCTCGCACTTCACCCGCACCGGGATGCAGGCCTGGCAGCCGTCGCAGTAGGGGCGGTAGGTGAAGATGCCGCTGCGGCGGAAGCCGTTGCGCACCAGCTCGGAATACACGTCGGCATTGATGAGGTGCGAAGGCGTTGCTACCTGGGAACGGGCCTGGCGCGCATCGAGGTAACTACAGGGATAGGGCGCCGTCGTGTAGAACTGCAGCGTGGCAAAGGGCAGGTCATTTAGGTGCGTCATGCAAAAGCTCTCGAGACGACGTGATGAACCTATTTTAGCGAAATCGGAGACGTATCACTGTTAGTCAGTCAACCGTCCCATGCAAAGGCGGCACCGGCTCCCAGCGGGCGATGGCCGGTTCGCGGATGGCTGCCCGCAAATGCGCCAGGAAGGCGCTGCGCGGGATCGGCGCGGCGCCCAGCGAGGCCAGGTGGCCGGTCTCCTGCTGGCAGTCGATCATCGAGACGCCCTGGCTGCGCAGGAAGGCGACCAGGTAGGCCAGCGCCACCTTGGAGGCGTCCGACACCCGCGCGAACATCGATTCCCCATAGAACATGCGGCCGATGCAGACGCCATAGGCGCCGCCCACCAGCTCGCCATCGAGCCAGACTTCGGACGAGTGCGCATAGCCCATCGCGTGCAGGCCGGTGTAGCCGTCGATGATGTCTTCGGAAATCCAGGTACCCGGTCCGTCCTTGCGCGGCGCGGCGCAGGCGCGCATCACGTCTTCGAAGGCGGTGTCGAAGCGCACGTCCCAGCGCCCCCCCTCGCGCCTGCTGCGCTCGACGCGCTTGAGGGTCTTCTTGAGGCTGTCGCTGATCTTGAAGCGCTCGGGGCGCAGCACCATGCGCGGATCGGTGCTCCACCACAGGATGGGCTGGCCTTCCGAGAACCAGGGGAAAATCCCGTTCTGGTAAGCAAGCAGCAGCCGCTGCGGCGACAGGTCGGCCCCGGCTGCGAGCAGGCCGGGCGCATCGATCGTCAACGCCTCGGACACGTCGGGAAACGGCGATGTCGGCTCGAGCCAGGGAATCATGGCGGCGGGATCAGTCGGGTTCGCGGGGAGCCAGCATCGGGCGCACGATGTCCCGGCTGTGGAAACCGTAGGCGCCGCCCTCGCGCACTTTGACGCGATCGGCAAAAAAGAGTTCCAGCGTGCTGCGCACCGTCGGGAAAGCCAGATCGTCCCAGGGAATCTCGTCCTGCGTGAACAGCTGCACCTCGAGGCTTTCCTCGCCCGGCGCGAAGTCCAGGTTGCGCAGGCGCGCCAGGTAGAACAGGTGCACCTGGTGCACGTGCGCGACATTCAGCAGCGTGAACAGCTTACCGAGCTCGACGTCGGCTCCGGCTTCTTCTTCCGTTTCGCGCAGGGCGGCCTGCTCGGTGGTTTCCTCGTTCTCCATGAAGCCGGCCGGCAGGGTCCAGTAGCCGTAGCGCGGTTCGATCGCGCGCTTGCACAGGAGTACTTGCAGTTTGCCGTCCTGTTCCCAGACAGGAATCGAGCCGACGACCAGCTTGGGATTCTGGTAATGGATGGTATGGCATTGCGGGCAGACGTAGCGCGGCCGGTTGTCGCCGTCGGGAATGGCCAGGGCGACTGGATGGGCGCACTCGGAACAGAATTTCATAGGTCAGCGGCAGGTTGATATTGTGCTTACTTTACACTGATTTGCCCGGCTTATGCCGCCGCGGCCGCGCCTGCGCGTGCACATGGCTGAGCGGCGCCGTACTGCAATTGCACACCCGCGAAGGATTGGGTTTGCCTAAAAGACCGTTTCGGCGTATAATTCATTTCATCAGACGCGGGGTGGAGCAGTCTGGCAGCTCGTCGGGCTCATAACCCGAAGGTCACAGGTTCAAATCCTGTCCCCGCAACCAGAATTCGAAGCCGCTGATCCGCAAGGATCAGCGGCTTTTCACATTCCGGCCCCATTTTCTCCTTCACACGACACAGCTCAAACCGGACGCGTCCGTAGGGAATGTTGTCGCGCCCGCCTTGTCCAACATGCGAAACGGCGGCGCGTGCTCCCATGCGCCTGCCTGCGAACAACAGGACAGACCATGATCAACGTAGACGACATCAACGACGCCTGGGGCTGGGTCGGCTTGACCGCTGTCGAGGTCCTTGGGTCCAATGCATTCGGCAACCTCATCATCCGCGACGACGAGGGGCGCTACTGGCGCCTGCGTCCGCAAGACCTGTGCTGCGAGCCGGTCGCCGACAGCCGCGCCGCGCTCGATGCGCTGGCCTACAACCAGGATTTCCTGAACGACTGGTACATGCCCGAGGTCGTGCACCTGGCCGAATCCACGCTCGGCCCGCTGGCCGAAGGCCGCAAGTACTGCCTCAAGATCCCGAGCGCGCTCGGCGGCCACTACGGCCGCGACAACCTCGCCACGGTGCCGCTGCCGGAACTGATCCGTTTTTCGGGAGAGAGTGCACAGCAGTTCGATGATTTGCCGCGCTGGAATTGATGTCGGCGCGCGTCTTCAGTCGGCTTCATCGCCGAGGCTGGCCCACAGGTAGGCCGCCGCCATCGTGCGCTGCGGTGCGTAGCGTGCCAGCAGGCGCTGCGTGGCCGGGATGTCCGGACGCGCATCGCCGCCGAGCAGGCGGTGGAAGGCGGTGCGGATGGCCACGTCGCCTTCCAGCGAGCAATCCGGGTAGCCGTAGCCGCGCAGCAGCGCGTAGTTGACGGTCCAGGGACCGATGCCCTTGATCGCCAGCAGTTCCTGCGTCACCTCGTCGATCGGCCTGTCGCGATCGAGCACCACGCTGCCGTCGGCCACCAGTCGGGCCAGGCGCAGCAGGGTTTCGGCTTTGGCGCGCGAGAACTTTCGGCTCGTCAGGTCTTCCAGCGCCAGGCGGGCGACGTCGGGGGCTTCCGGATAACACCACAGCCCGCTCGAATGCGCGCGCCCGGCCAGCCCGATGAAGCTGCGGCGCAGCGCGATCGCGAAAGGCAGGTTGATCTGCTGGCCGATTATGGCCCAGGTCAGGGCCTCGAACACGGTGGCCGACTGCACGATGCGCAAGCCGGGCTGGCGCGCCACCACCGGCCCCAGCGCGGGGTCCTCGTGTGCGAAGGCGGCGAAGGCGGCCGGGTCGATGCGCAGGCCGAGGATGTTGAGCAGCGCCTCGCGCGCCTGCGCCATCAGCGCCGGGCCGGTCTCGCCGTCGGCATCCACGCTGCACGCCGCGCGGCCCGGGCCGAGGTCCACGTCCAGCACCACCGGCGTGCCGCCCAGCAGCACGCCCTTGCGCAGCCCATCGGGCCGCACCTGTTCCGCGAGGCCTTCGGCGTCCCGGCTGTGGAAGGCCAGCACGTCCCGGGTGCGGTAGCCGGGCGGCAGGTCGAGCGTGAGCCGGATCTGCATCGCGTTTCCTTACTTGGCCTGCGCGGCCGGAGCGCGCAGGAAGGACGGCACGAAACCGGTCACCAGCGCGGTGCCGACCAGTACGATGCCCGAACCCAGCAGCGTGTGCCAGCCGATCACTTCGTGCAGGAACAGCGCGCCCCACAGGATGCCGAACATCGGGTTGAGGAAGGTCACCGTGAGCGCCGAGGTGGTGCCGACCTCCTCGATCAGCTTGAAGTACAGGATGTAGGCAATGCCGCTGCACAGCACGCCCAGCGCCAGCACCGCGGCCATGATGCCCAGGCTCGGCTCGCCGGGCGAGGGGAAGAAGGCCAGCGCCGGGATCACGCACAGCGTCGCCGCCCACATCGAGCCGTGCGCGTTGGCGAACGGGGCGACCGCCTTGGCCGATTTGGCGTACTGGCTGGCGACGCTGTAGCTGAAGGCCGCCACCAGCGCCGCGGCGATGGCGACCGCGGCGCCCGGGCGTTCCGACACGTGATCGAAGCCGACCAGCAGGCTCACCCCGATGGTGCCGAGCAGCAGGCCGAGCGCGGCGCGCCCGGATACTTTCTGGCGCGCCCACACGGCCCCGACCAGCGCCCCGAACATCGGCGCGGTGGCGTTCAGCACCGACAGCACCGAGGCCGACAGCGTGCGCGCGGCGAAGGCGAACAGCAGGAAGGGCAGGGCCGAGTTGAAGAAGCCCAGCATCAGGTAGTGCCGCCAGTGCCGGCGCAGGTCGAGCGGCGCGCCCTTGCCGCGCTTGTGCATGACCCAGGCCACGGCGGCCAGGAACAGGGCCGCGAACAATACCCGGTATTCGATCAGCACGGCAGGGCCGAGCACGGGCGCGGCGATGCGCATGAAGAGGAAGGAGCCGCCCCAGATGGCGGCCAGCGCCACCAGGCGCAGCATGTTCACGGTATTCATGGGAAGACAGCCAGGGACAAAGCAGCGATTGTGACAGGGCGGGGGCGCTCGCGCCATCCGCTTCTTGCGGTCGAACTCATGCCGCGGCGCTGCGCACGGCCACGCAGGCCGCGCCGGTCGCCGGCTGGGGTGCCGCCGCCTGTGCATGCCGCACCAGCAGCGCGGCCGGCACGCCGTTCTTCACGGCGGTCATTTCGGCCATGATCGAGATCGCGATCTCGCTCGGGGTCTTGCTGCCGATGTAGATGCCGATCGGACCGTGCAGGCGCGCCAGCTGGGCATCGTCCAGGTCGAACAGCTTCAGGCGCTCGCGGCGCTTCTGGTTGTTCAGGCGCGAGCCGATCGCGCCGACGTAGAAGGCGTCGGACCTGAGCGCTTCCATCAGCGCCAGGTCGTCCAGCTTGGGGTCGTGGGTGAGGGCGACCACGGCGCTGCGGGCGTCCAGGCGCGCCTCGATCACCAGGTCGTCGGGCATCATGTGCACCAGCTCGACGCCGGGCAGGTTCCAGCCGCTGCGGTACTCCTCGCGCGGGTCGCACACGACCACGCGGTAGTCCATGCCGCTCGCCACCTGCGCCAGGAAGCGCGACAAGGGACCGGCACCGATGATGAACAAGCGCCAGCGCGGTCCGTGGAGCGTGGCGAGCACGCCGTCTTCCACGCGCTGGACGGCGCCGGCATCGGCACGCGCCAGCGTCACGGCGCCGCTCGCCAGGTCCACGCGGCGCTCGACCAGTTCGCCTTCGTGCAGGCGCGCCAGCAGCTCGCGGATGCGGCTCTCGGGCGTCAGCGGTTCGATCGCCAGTTCGATGGTGCCGCCGCAGGGCAGGCCGAAGCGGTGCGCCTCGTCGGCGCTGATGCCGTAGCTGACGATCTCGGGCCGCGCCAGCTCGATGCCCTTGCTGCGCGCCCGGGCGATCAGGTCGTCCTCGATGCAGCCGCCGGAGACCGAGCCGACCACGGCGCCGTCGTCGCAGATGCCGAGGGTGGCGCCGATCGGGCGCGGACTCGAGCCCCAGGTCTTGATGACCGTCACCAGCTGGCAGCGGCGGCCCGCGGCGAGCCAGGCGTCGCAGGTCTTGAGTACGTCGAGGTCGATGCTGTCCATGGTGCCGGCGGCCTTGGTGAGAGATGAACAATGATACAAAAATCGCGGCAGGCTTGCCGGACGCACAAAACGAATACGGACGCACGCAGCGTCCGTATTCGCCAGGCTCAGGCAGGCATGCTCAGGGCGTCAGCGGCTTGTTGGCCGACTTCCTGGACTTGACCTCGGCCACCGCCTTGTCGATGGCGGCCAGGCGCTGGGGCAGCGCCGGGTGGTTCGCCGTGTGCCCGTTCAGGACCGTCGCCGGATAGGTGTCGGCGAAGCGCTTCCAGAACCCGGCGACGCCGTCGACGCGGTAGTCGGCGCGCGCCAGCAGGTAGACCGCGAGGCGGTCGGCGGTGGTGTCGAGCGTGGCCGGCATCGCCTTGATGCCACCGCTGCCGATCAGCATCGAGGTATCCGGCGCAATGCGGGTGAGGTTGTCGATGATGCTGCCGATGGTGGCGGCATTGCGCTGGCTGGCGGCGTGGCCCAGCATGTTGTGCGCCATCGTGTGCGCCACCACGTAGGCCAGTTCGTCGTCGTTCTGGACGAAGCCCATCATGCCGCGCGTGACCATCACGCGCTGGCCGTCGGCGTAGGCGTTGACGTTGTCGGCGTTGCCCAGTTCGATACCGAAGGCACAGGCGCGCGTCACGGGGATGGTCAGGTCGCGTTGCGCGCCGCGGCGCTCGATGGTCAGCGGCAGGCTGGCCTGCTTCTGCACGATCGGCCCGAACACGGCGCCTGCCTGCGACAGCGCATTCGGACCGGTCGGCAGCGGCTTGCCGCCGGCGGCCACCAGTTCGTCGCCGTTGCGCAGGCCGGCCTTGGCCGCGCCGCTGCCGGCCAGCACATTGGTCACCTGCAGGCGCTCGCCCATGCCAAGCACCATGTGCGCGGCCTCGTTATAGGTGCCCGGGTAGGTGTAGCGGTTCTTGGCGGTGAAACCGAGCAGGTTGCGCGCGTGGCGCGTGCACAGTTCCGCATTGTCGATCAGCAGGGGCGCGGCGACCTTGTACAGGCGCTCCTGCAGGTTCGCCATCTTGGTGAGGGTGTCGGCGGCCGCCGTCATCTCCGGAGTCACTTGCGCAGTCTCGGGGGCCGTCTGCCCTGGCGGGAGCGGCTGGCCCGGCTGCATCGGCCCCTGCGTGGCGCAGGCCGACAGCAATGCGGCGGTGGCAATGGCCAGCGCGCCGCGACGAATATTCGGACGCAAATGGATGCGGAACATGATCCTCCTGATCTCCTGTTGATTGCTCTTATTGTTTGCCGGTGCTGCCGAATCCTCCGGCGCCCCGTTCGCTCGATGCGAACTCCTCCACCACATTGAAGCCGACCTGCAGCACGGGCACGATCACGAGCTGCGCCAGCCGGTCGAGCGGCTGCAGCGTGAAGCTGGCATGGCCGCGGTTCCAGGTCGAGACCATCAGCTGTCCCTGGTAGTCGGAGTCGATCAAGCCTACCAGATTGCCGAGAACGATGCCGTTCTTATGGCCGAGCCCACTGCGCGGCAGGATCATGGCGGCGTAGCCCGGATCGCCGATGTGGATCGCCAGGCCGGTCGGCACCAGCACCGTCTGGCCGGGCTCGATGACGAGCGGGGCGTCGATGCAGGCGCGCAGGTCCAGGCCGGCGCTGCCGGGCGTGCCGTAGCTCGGGAGCAGCTCCTTCATGCGCGGGTCGAGGATCTTGAGGTCGATGTGTTTCATGCTGTTCTTCGTTTGATGCTCAGGTAAGTAAGGAGCGCTGTTCGAGGCGCTTCGCGATTTCGGAAACCAGCTGGCGCGCCAGGCTCAGCTTGTCGGCGCGCGGCAGCACGGTGTGGCCGGTTTCGTCGAACAGGATGATGGTGTTCTCATCCTGCCCGAAGGTCTGGGGCCCGATGTTGCCCACCAACAGGGGAATGCCTTTTTTCTCGCGCTTGGCCGGGCCGAACTCCATCAGGTTTTCCGACTCGGCGGCAAAGCCCACGCAGTAAGGCCAGCCCGAGAGCGAGGTGGTGGCGGCCACCGAGGCCAGGATGTCGGCGTTCTGCACGAACTCCAGCTGCGGCGCGCCGCCGCCTTCCTGCTTCTTGATCTTCTGGCCGCTGGCATTCGCCACCCGCCAGTCGGCCACCGCCGCCACGCCGATGAAGACGTGCTGGCCCTGCACGCCCGCCATCACGGCGTCGTGCATCTGCTGGGCGGTGAGCACGTCGATGCGGCGCACGCCGTGCGGCGTCGGCAGCGAGGTGGGGCCGGTCACCAGGGTGACCTCGGCGCCGGCTTCGCGCGCGGCGCGCGCCACCGCATAGCCCATCTTGCCCGAGGAGAGGTTGGTGATGCCGCGCACCGGGTCGATCGGTTCGAAAGTCGGCCCGGCCGTGATCAGGACGCGCCGGCCGGCCAGCAGCTTGTGCTGGAACGAGGCGATCAGCTCCTCCACCAGTTCGTCCGGCTCCAGCATGCGGCCCAGGCCGGTCTCGCCGCAGGCCTGGGAACCGGCCGCGGGGCCGAACAGGCACACGCCGTCGTCGCGGATCCGGTCCACGTTGCGGGCAGTGGCGGGGTTTTCCCACATCTCGACGTTCATCGCAGGGGCTACCAGCAGCGGCACGCGGCGCGGACGCGCCACGCACAGGGTCGACAGCAGGTCGTCGCAGGCGCCGTGCGCCAGCTTGCGGATGAAGTCGGCCGAGCAGGGCGCGATCAGGATCGCGTCGGCGTCGCGGGTCAGGTCGATGTGGGCCATGTTGTTGGCCATGCGCGGGTCCCACTGGTCGGTGTAGACCGGCTGCCCGGACAGGGCCTGCATCGTCACCGTGCCGATGAAGTGGGTGGCCGCTTCGCTCATCACCACCTGCACGCCCGCGCCCTGCTTGACCAGGGCGCGGCACAGTTCGGCCGCCTTGTAGCAGGCCACGCCGCCGGTCAGGCCGAGGACGATCTTCTTGCCCTTCAGGTCCATGCTCATGATGCCTCCAGGTTCAGCATTGATTCGCCAGGATTACGACTTGTTCACGCGGCGCAGTTCGTCCACGATGAACAGGAACGCGCCGACCGAGATACCGATGTCGGCGATGTTAAAGGCCGGGAAGTGGCCGACGCCCTTCCAGTAGAAATCGAGGAAGTCGATCACGTGGCCGTAGGCCAGGCGGTCGATCACGTTGCCGATGGCGCCGCCCATGATCAGGGCCAGCGCGAAGCAGAACAGGCGCTGGGTGGCGTGCTTCTTCATCAGGTACAGGATGAAGCCGACGGCCAGGAGCGCGATGCCGGTGAAGAGGTAGCGCTGCCAGCCGCCGGCATCGCCCAGGAAGCTGAAGGCGGCGCCCGGGTTGTACACCTTGATCAGGTTGAAGAAGCCGGTCAGCGGCAGCGTCTCGCCGTAGGCGAAAGTGCGCTCGACGGTGAGCTTGGTGACCTGGTCGAACAGGATCACCAGGATGGCGATGCCGAACCAGGGCAGCAGGCTGGCGGAAGGCTTGTAGACAGGCTTGGCGCCCGGCGATGCGGTTTTCTTTTTAGTGGCCATGGTAGAGGAAGTGGTGCCCGTCGCGCCGCGCCCGGTTTCCCAGGCGCGGCGCGGCGGCGGAACCCCGCAAGGGGGAGGTATGCCCAGGTATGCCCAGGTATGCCCGTTACGCGAAGCGGCGCGCTTCGCCGCTGCCGAACAGGTTGCTGGTGCAGCGGCCGCACAGGCCCGGATGCGCGTGGTCGTGGCCGACGTCGCGGCGGTAGTGCCAGCAGCGCTCGCACTTTTCCGCTTCCGACGGGGTCACGCTGACGGCTTCGGCGGCGGCGTCCGCCACCTGCTCGACGCTGGCCTGCGAGGTGATGAACACGAACTTCAGGTCATCGTCCAGGCTCGCCAGCAGCGCGTACTTGTCACCCGCGGCCTTGATCGCCAGCTCCGCCTGCAGCGAGGAGCCGATGGCGCCCGAGGCGCGCACTTCTTCCAGCTGCTTGGTCACGTCGGCGCGCACTTCGCGCAGGGCCGCGTACTTGGCCAGCAGCGCCTCGGCATCGGGCAGCTGCGGGAAGCTCCACAGGGTCTGGGTGAAGATGGTCTCGTCGCTGTCCGCATAGCCCTGCTGGCCCGCGAACACGGCCCAGGCTTCCTCGGCGGTGAAGGACAGGATCGGCGCCATCACGCGCAGCAGGGAATGAGCGATGTGCCACAGCGCGGTCTGGGCCGAGCGGCGCGCCGTCGAATCCACGCCGCTGGTGTACAGGCGGTCCTTCAGGATGTCGAGGTAGAAGCCGCCCAGGTCTTCCGAGCAGTAGTTCTGCAGGCGCGCCACCACCGGGTGGAACTCGTAGCGCTCGAAGTGGCCGGCGATGTCGTCCTGCAGCTGGGCCATGGCGGCGATCGCGTAGCGGTCGATCTCGAGCAGCTCGGCCACCGGCACGGCGTCCTTGGCCGGGTCGAAGTCCGAAGTGTTCGCCAGCAGGAAGCGCAGGGTGTTGCGGATGCGGCGGTAGGCCTCGGTCACGCGCTTGAGGATTTCTTCGCCGATCGACAGCTCCCCGGTGTAGTCGGTCGAGGCCACCCACAGGCGCAGGATGTCGGCGCCGAGCGTATCGGAGATCTTCTGCGGCGCCAGCGTGTTGCCGAGCGACTTGGACATCTTCTTGCCGTTCTCGTCGACCGTGAAGCCGTGGGTCAGCAGCGCCTTGTAGGGTGGACGGCCGTTCAGCATCGAGGAGGTCAGCAGCGACGAGTGGAACCAGCCGCGGTGCTGGTCCGAGCCCTCCAGGTAGAGGTCGGCCGGGAAGGCGGACTGCTCCTTGTGCGAGCCGCGCAGCACGGTCTGGTGGGTCGAACCCGAGTCGAACCACACGTCCAGCGTGTCCTTGTTCTTCTCGTAGTGCGCCGCGTCCTCGCCCAGCAGGGTGGCCGGATCCAGGGTCTGCCAGGCGTCGATGCCGTTCTGCTCGATCAGCTTGGCGACCTGCTCCAGCAGTTCCGGGGTGCGCGGGTGCAGTTCGCCGGTCTCCTTGTGGATGAAGAAGGCCATCGGCACGCCCCACTGGCGCTGGCGCGACAGGGTCCAGTCCGGACGGTTGGCGATCATGCCCTGCAGGCGCGCCTGGCCCCAGTCGGGGAAGAACTTGGTTTCGGCGATGCCGGCCAGCGCGGTTTCGCGCAGGGTGGCGCCGCCATCCTTCGGCGTGATGTCCATGCCGGCGAACCACTGCGAGGTGGCGCGGTAGACGATCGGGGTCTTGTGGCGCCAGCAGTGCATGTAGCTGTGGTCGAACATCTTGAGTTCGAACAGGGCGCCGGCGGCGCGCAGGGCCTCGCAGATCGGCTTGGACGCTTCCCAGATGGTCAGGCCGCCGAACAGCGGCAGGGTCGAGGCGAAGCGGCCGTCGCCCATCACCGGTTTCAGGATCTCGTCGTCCTTCATGCCGTGCGATTTGCAGGACTGGAAGTCTTCCAGGCCGTAGGCCGGGGCCGAGTGGACCACGCCGGTGCCGCTGTCGACCGTGACGTAGTCGGCCAGGTAGACCGGCGACGTGCGGTCGTAGAACGGGTCTTGCGCGTGCAGCGGGTGCTTGAAGCGCAGGCCGCCCAGCTTTTCGCCCAGGGTGGTGGCGATGACCGTGCCTTCCAGCTTGTAGCGCTGCAGCGTGGCTTCGACCAGGTCCTGCGCCAGGATCAGCAGCAGCGCTTGACCGTCGCGCTCGGCCTGCACCAGCGCATAAGTCACTTCCGGATTGACGTTCAGGGCCTGGTTCGACGGGATGGTCCACGGGGTGGTGGTCCAGATCACGATGAAGCCATTGGTAGTGGGCAGCTGCGCCAGGCCGAAGGCGGCCGCGACTTTTTCCGGTTCCGCGAACGGGAAGCCGACGTCGATCGCCGGATCGCGCTTGTCCTGGTATTCCACTTCCGCTTCCGCCAGGGCCGAGCCGCAGTCGAAGCACCAGTTGACGGGTTTCAGGCCGCGGTAGACGTAGCCCTTTTCAAGCAGCGTGCCGAGCGCGCGCAGCTCATCGGCCTCGTTGCCGTAGGCCATGGTCATGTACGGGTTTTCCCATTCGCCCAGCACGCCCAGGCGGATGAAGCCGGCGCGCTGGCGGTCGATCTGCTCGAGCGCGTAGGCGCGTGCTTTCTGCAGCACGTCGGCGGTCGGCAGGTTCTTGCCGAACTGTTTTTCGATCTGGATCTCGATCGGCATGCCGTGGCAGTCCCAGCCCGGCACGTAGGGCGCGTCGAAGCCGGCCATGGTGCGCGACTTCACCACCATGTCTTTCAGGATCTTGTTGACGGCGTGGCCCAGGTGGATGTCGCCGTTCGCATACGGGGGACCGTCGTGCAGGATGAATTTCGGACGGCCGGCGGCCGCTTTGCGGATGCGATGGTAGATCTTCTTTTCCTGCCATTGCTTGACCCAGCCCGGTTCGCGCTTGGCCAGGTCGCCGCGCATCGGGAAAGGGGTATCGGTCATGTTGACCGGATATTTGCTCTCTGGCTTTTTCGCAGCTTTCTGGCCGGCGTTGTTCTGGACTGCGCTTTTCTGGTCTGGCTTGGTATCGGACATAGGGTTCTTCTCTAAGGGATTCGGTTCGGCGCCGCGGCGGGGCGCGGGCGCCGTTGTTCGGTAGCGCGCCTCAAGGAGGCGGGCAATGCGGAAGCGTCAAATTCGGTCGGTCGCGGTGAGGGCGCCGCTGCGGTGCGCAAAAAAGGCGCGTGCCTGGTCGGCGTCGCGTTCGATCGCGGCGGTGAGCGTGGGCAGGTCGACGTATTTTTCCTCGTCGCGCAGCTTGGCCAGGAATTCGACCCGGACCAGCTTGCCGTAGGCGGGCTGGTCGTAGCCGAACACATGGACTTCCAGCAGCATGCGGCCGGCGTCTTCGACGGTGGGGCGCACGCCCAGGCTGGCCACCGCGGGCAGCGGGGCGTCGCAGCCGTCCGCGCCCAGGCCGTGCACCTGCACCACGAAGATGCCGTTCAGGGCAGGACGGTGCGCGACGCGCAGGTTGAGGGTCGGGAAGCCCAGCGTGCGGCCGAGCTTCTGGCCGTGGATCACGTGGCCCGACATGGCGTAAGGATGGCCCAGCAGCTGCTGGGTGGCGCCGAAGTCGCCGGCGGCCAGCGCTTCGCGCACCGCCGACGACGAGATGCGGCGCTCGCCCAGCATGACGGTGTCGAGGGTCTCGACCTGGAAGCCGTACTGCCGCCCGGCTTCCTGCAGCATCGCGATGTTGCCGGCGCGCCGGGCGCCGAAACAGAAGTCGTCGCCCACCATCAGCCACTTCACGTGCAGGCCGTCCACCAGCACGCGCTCGATGAAATCCTGGGGGGACTGGCTGGCGAAATGTTCGTTGAAGTGTTCGACGATGACGCGGTCGATCCCGGCATTCGACAGGTCGCCCAGCTTGTCGCGCAGGTTGGCGATGCGGGCCGGGGCTTTCGACAGGTCGCCCATCCGCCGGGCGAAGTATTCGCGCGGGTGCGGCTCGAAGGTCATCACGGCGGCTTCGAGCCCGAGCCGGGCGGCGGCGCCGCGGACGTGCGCCAACAAGGCCTGGTGGCCGCGGTGGACACCGTCGAAATTGCCGATCGTGAGGGCGCAGGGCGCGCGCGCCCTGTCGTTGGGAAGTCCGCGAAATACCTTCATCAATGGTTCCAATGGCGCAACCGGCCGGTCCGGCGCGAAATACCTGATTATACGGTAACTCGCATGTTGCACAGCAACGATGGCCGCGGGCGGGGGGAGGTGGAGGGTGCGCCGCCGCAAATAAAAACGCCGCCTGCGAGCAGGCGGCGTTGTGCGATCGTTCGATCAGCCCGGCAAATCAGGCGATCGGACGGTTGATCGCCATGATCCAGTAGCGGGCCAGGTCGGCGCTGCCGTCCTTGCCGCCCACGGTCTTGAGCGTGTTGATGGCTTGCTGCTTCTTGCCGGCCGCGGCATAGGCTTCGCCCAGGCGCAGCTTGGCTTCGTCCGGATAGCGCAGGGCGCCGGCCTTGATGGCGGCTTCCATCATCTTCAGGCCCTTGTCGGCCTGGCCGGCTTGCACCAGCGCGTAGCCGAGGCCCACCAGCGCGTCGTTGTCCTTGGCGGCGGTGTATTCGGTTTCCAGGGCGGCGACGCTCTTGTTCTGCTCGGCCATGTTCTTCTCGGCCAGGTCCTTCAGGCGCTTGTGGCGCTCGGCGTCCGCGCCGGTGCCCAGGGCGCCGGCCTTGTAGCCCTTGTCGATGACCTTCAGCGCTTCGGCCGGGGCTTTCGCCTGCAGCACCAGCTGGGCCATTTCCATGAACTCGCTCGGCTTCTTCATCAGGTTGTTGGCCAGCTTGAGGCGGTACACGTCGACTGCCAGGCGGCCGGAGAAGCCCGGTTTGCCTTGCACGCGGTTCAGCAGGTCGTTCCAGTACTGGGCCTTCGGATAGCTTGCGGCCAGCTTCTCGATGGTGTTGACGTAGCCTGCCTTGTCGTTCTTCTTCAGCTGGATGTTGGCCAGCATGCCCAGTTCGTCTTCGCTCAGGCGGCCGTTCTTCTCCGCATTGCGCAGTTCCTGCTCGAGCGCGGCGACATTGCCCTGCTTGTAGTAGTTCTGCAGCAGGTAGGCGCGCAGCTTCGGATCGTTGCCCTTTTGCAGCAGTTTCTTGATGGTGTCATTTGCCTTGTTCAGGTCGCCGGCGCGCATGTAGATGCCGACCAGGCCTTCCGAGAACTGCGAGCGCTCACCGGCGCTCAGCTTGCCCGAATCCAGCAGCTTTTCGAACGAGCTGGCGGCGGTGTTCCAGTCGCCCGCCGAGGACGCCGCCGAGGCGCGCACGCGCTCGATCAGGAAGCGTTCGTCGTCGGTTTTCGCAGCCTTGTCCGCATCGCGCAGGGCAGCCAGTGCACCCTTGGCGTTGCCCTGTTTCATCAGGGTCTGCGCCTGTTGCAGCGGCTTGCCGACTTCCGGACGCAGGGAGACCGCGGCGTGCACAGGTGCCAGGCCGACGACCGGCAGGGCGGCGGTGAAGCCGAGAGCGGCCAGCGCGAGGCCAAAGTGTGCGAGACGGAATTTAATCATCTGAAAACATCCTTCTTCAAAATGGACACGGCAGGGAAACCCTGCCGTGTTGGTCATACATGGATCGATTACTGGAACTGCTCGTTACCGACCATGCCGATCTTGGTGACGCCGAGACGCTGCGCAGTTGCCATGACGCCGGCAACCACCTTGTACTCGACCAGCTTGTTCGGACGCAGGTGCACTTCCGGCTGGTCAGGCATTGCTGCCACTGCATTCATCTTGGCTTCCAGGTCCTGACGACTTGGCACGACCTGGCCATCCCAGAGGATGGTGCCGTCGAAGTCCACGTCAATCGTCACCACCACCGGCTGGGTGGTCGACGGTGGCGGGGTGCCGACCGGCATGTTCAGATTGACCGAGTGGTTTTGCTTCGGAATCGTGATAATCATCATAATGATGAGAACGAGCAGGACGTCGATCAGCGGCGTCATGTTCATTTCCATCATCGGTTCCGGATCAGCTCCTTTGGCGGAGCCCGAACCTACGTTCATGCCCATGGTGTTTCCTTTTCAAATGTTGGGGTCACGGACGCGATATCAAGGTCTTCCGTAGAAAACCCCGATATCGCGGACAGGACGTTAGCCCTTGTCAGGCGGTTCGATGACGAAACCGACCTTCTGAATCCCAGCACGCTGAGCCGTGTAAATCACGCGGCCGATCGCTTCGTAGCGCGATGCTTGGTCGCCACGAACTTTCACTGCCGGCTGCGGCACTTTCACCGACTGCTCCGCGAGGAACTTGAACAGTTCGTCCGTGTTCGCGATGCGCGTCTGGTTGTAGTACATCTCGCCATCTTTGTTGATGGTGATGTTGACGTCTTCCGGCTTGGTCTTGGTGACCTGGTTCGTTTCCGCAGGCAGGTTCACTTTCTGCAGATTCAGCACCACCGGGCTGGTGATCAGGAAGATGATCAGGAGAACCAACATGATGTCCACGAGGGGCGTCGTGTTGATCTCCGACATCACGGCATCTTCATCTCCGGAATCGGAGCCGACACTCATCGACATGATTAGCCAGCCTTCTTAGCACCAGCGGCAGCGTTCGAGGTCGACATGGCACCCGAGATCAGGACCGAGTGAACGTCGGCCGAGAACGAACGGATGTCTTCCATGACCGACTTGTTACGACGAACCAGCCAGTTGTAACCCAGAACCGCCGGGACTGCAACGAACAGACCGAATGCGGTCATGATCAGTGCTTCACCCACCGGGCCTGCCACTTTGTCGATCGATGCGTTACCCGACATACCGATGGCGGTCAGCGCGTTGTAGATGCCCCAGACGGTACCGAACAGACCGATGAACGGCGAGGTCGAACCGACGGTTGCCAGGAACGACAGGCCATCTTGCAGACGCGACTGGACGCGGTCCACGGCGCGCTGGATCTGCATGGTCACCCAGGTCGACAGGTCGATCTGCTCGAGCAGGGCGCCGTCGTGGTGCTGGGTTGCCTTGGTGCCGGTTTCAGCGATGAAGCGGAACGGCGAGCCTTCTTTCAGCTGTGCCGAGCCAGCGGCGATCGACGGCGCTTTCCAGAACTTGGCCGAAGCTTCCTTCGACTGGCGCATGATCTTCTGCTGGTCGATCAGCTTGGTGATGATGATGTACCACGAACCCATCGACATCAGCGACAGGATGATGATGGTGCCCTTGTTGACGAAGTCGCCTTCTTCCCACATGGCGGCGAAGCCGTACGGGTTGTGCACTTCTTCGGTGGCGCCTTCAGCGGCAGCCGGGGCGGCAGCGTCGCCAGCCGGAGCGGCGGCAGCGTCGCCAGCCGGTGCAGCAGCTGCGTCGGCAGCCGGTGCAGCCGCGTCAGCCGCCGGAGCAGCAGCGCCTGCGGCAGGAGCGTCAGCGAAGGCCGGTGCGGAGACCAGGGCCGTTGCTGCCGTTACCGAGAACAGGACAGCCGCGAGCATAGCGGACAAACGGGTATTCTTAAACATGCTTCCTCCAAAAATATAAAATAGACAGTTCGCTGAACTATTGACAACGAAAATCATAGAGTTGAGACGGTGTTCTGTCTCGGTTTTATTCCAGCGTCCAGACGTACTGCACCGCTGTCCACGCCTGTTGCGGCTGGCCATCAACCATGGCCGGCTTGAATCGGCATTTGCTCAGGGCTGCTTGCGCTGCCCGGTCCAGATCGCGGAAGCCACTCGACTTCTGCAGTTTGGAATCCATCACGCGACCATCGACACCAATCAGGAACTGCAGGGTCGTGGTACCCGTTTCTTCGTTACGCTGCGACGAACGCGGATATTCCGGACGTGCGCAAGTGTTGAAGTCTGCAACCGCTTCGGTACGGCTCGGACCACGCGGTGCTGCAGGCGGGGCCGGCGGCGCCGGAGGTGCCGGAGGTGCCAGCGAGGTGGTCGGCGGCGGCGTATTGGTCGCGGTGGTGATCGCGTTTGCCGGCGGCGGCGGTTGCTGCACCTGCACTTCGACCGGTGGGATGAAAGGCGGTGGCGGAGCCTTCATTTCCGGCGGTGGCGGCGGTGGCGGCGTTTCCGGCGGTGGCGGCGGCTTCACCTCTTCAATCAGTTTCGTTTCCACAGCCTCGGTTACCTTGCTTACGATCCGGGTGCCCAGGCCATTGATGACTGCCCAAGCTACCAGAACGTGCAACAGGATAACAATGGCGAGACCTGTGAAGTTCTTTCCCGGGTTCTTCTCATGCGAAAAATTCATGCCATCTTTCTCCAATACCAACTCTTTTTTGTTGCCACTAAACCCACTAAACACGACAAAAACCTAGGGCCGCATCCGGGACATCAAAGAATTATACCTACGAATTCTTTTTTGAGGAGACATTTTTATATCCCCGAAAGCATCGTATCTGCCTGTAAAAACAGGCAAAGCGGCTCATCTATACAAGCCCTGCGGCCCCGCGTGTGTGGTCCAGAAAGCACTGATGATTTGTAAGTTTATGTAGCTGTTCTCCTCCATCTGTGGATCGTCAGGCATGGATGCCGGTTTTACCAAATTTTTCTTGCCAAAATAGCCGTGCGGCAAATTTCATATGATGAAGCTGACGGCTTTACACAAACTATAGCCAGATCCACCGAAGCGGCGCGTACTGTTGAGCACTCAAAACAGCGCCATTTACCCGTGCCAGCTCATAGCCAAAACTCATGGGCGTAACGCGTCTTGATATGCGTCAGTTATATTTCTGATAATCACGGAGCCGATATCTGCTTCTCATGCATCGCAAAACTACATGGAAATCGGGGTTTTGAACAGTGTGTTGGCGCACCAAAGCGCAAAAAAATTACGTTCGGTTGGTCATTTGGGCTGGGGTGGGGTGGCAAGAACGTGCAGCCGGACATGGCAAGGAAGCTTGGGTGCCCTGGGTAGGGATGGCAGGGCGGAATCTGCTGCGCCGGCGCCGCCGGGGAAGACGTTGACGTCTCGGTGCGTCGGCCAGCCGGGCAACAGGCGGCAAGCTGCGGCCTGCCTGGGAGAAGCTGCGCGGTCTGACGCCAGGATGGTTCCTGAGCGTTACAGGAAACTGCGCGGGCGGCCCGCCTTCGCGTTGGCCGCCCGCAGGGCCCTCAGCGGCCGCGCTTCTCGCGGCGGCATTCGAGGAAACTGACGACGTGGCCACTCGGGTCCACCGTCTCCAGCCTGACATCGAAGCCCCACAGGCGCGCCACGTGTTTCAGCACTTCCTGGGCCTGCTGGTTCAGCGGCCGGCGGTTGAACTGGGTGTGGCGCAGGGTCAGCGCGCGGTCGTCCCGGGTATTGACCTGCCAGACCTGGATGTTCGGTTCGCGGCTGCCGATGTTGTACTGCTCGGCCAGTTTTTGGCGCACATAGCGGTAGCCCTGCTCGTCGTGGATCGCCGAGATGGTCAGCTTGTCGCTGCGGTCGTCGTCGAGCACGGCGAAGAAGTGGAACTCGCGGATCAGCTTGGGCGAGAGGTACTGGGCGATGAAGCTCTCGTCCTTGAAGTTGCGCATTGCAAAGTCCAGGGTCTTGATCCAGTCGCTGCCTGCGATATCCGGGAACCAGGCCCGGTCTTCATCGGTGGGCTCTTCGCAAATGCGGCGAATGTCGCTCATCATCGCGAAACCTAGCGCATACGGATTGATTCCGCTGTAATACGGACTGCTCGCCGGGGGCTGGTACACGACATTCGTATGGCTTTGCAGAAACTCGAGCATGAAGCCGTCGCCGACGATGCCCTCTTTATAGAGATCCTGCAGGATGGTGTAGTGCCAGAAGGTCGCCCAGCCTTCGTTCATCACCTGGGTCTGGCGCTGCGGATAGAAATACTGCGAGATCTTGCGGGTGATGCGCACCAGTTCGCGCTGCCAGGGTTCGAGCAAGGGCGCGTATTTCTCGATGAAGTAGAGCAGGTTCTCTTCCGGCTCGGGCGGGAAGCGTACCGGCGCCGTGGCCGCGACATGTTCCTCGCGCAGTGGCAGCGTGCGCCAGATTTCGTTCACCTGCGACTGCGCATATTCTGCGCGCTCTTTCTGGCGTGCTGTTTCCTGCGCTACCGACAGCTTGGCCGGCCGCTTGTAGCGGTCCACGCCATAGTTCTGCAGGGCGTGACAGGAGTCGAGCAGCTCTTCCACCGCATCGATGCCGTAACGCTGTTCGCACTCGGCAATATAGTTCTTGGCAAAGACCATGTAGTCGACGATCGCGTCGGCATCGGTCCAGGTCCGGAATAGATAGTTGCCTTTGAAGAAGGAGTTGTGCCCGTAGGCAGCATGCGCGATCACCAGGGCCTGCATCGTCAGGCTGTTTTCCTCCATCAGGTAGGCGATGCAGGGATTCGAGTTGATGACGATCTCGTAGGCCAGGCCCATCTGGCCGCGCTTGTAGCTCTTTTCGGTTGTCAGGAAGTGCTTGCCAAACGACCAGTGGTTGTATGACACCGGCATGCCGACGGACGTATAGGCGTCCATCATCTGCTCGGCGGTGATGATCTCGAGCTGGTTGGGGTAGGTGTCCAGGCCGTAGCGCTTGGCCACCCGCTTGATTTCCTCGTGCGCCTGTTCGATCAGGTCGAAGGTCCATTCGGACTGTTCGGGCAGGGCGCGCGGGTTGTTGGGGTCTCTTGGCATGGCTGGCCTCTGTCTTGTCTTGTACTGCGCTCTGTTACCTCGGCTGTTTCTTGAACAGCTCGCGGAAGACCGGGTAGATGTCGGCCGGGGTGACGATCTTCTGCATGGCGAAATTCTTGTGGTGGTCGGCCACCTCGCAGTATTGCTCCCACAGGTTCTGCGGCGGGCCGTCGGTGATCTCGACATAGGTGTAGTACTGGACCCGCGGCATGATGGCGTTGGTCAGGATCTGCTTGCACAACACCGAGTCGTTGTCCCAGTTGTCGCCGTCCGAGGCCTGGGCCACGTAGGCGTTCCAGTCGGCGCTGCCGTAACGCTCGGTCAGCACTTTCTGCAGCAGGTGCAGGGCCGAGGACACCACGGTGCCGCCCGACTCGCGCGAGTGGAAGAACTCGTTCTCGTCGACCTCGGCCGCGGCCGTGTGGTGGCGGATGAAGACCACCTCGATCTTTTCGTATACGCGCTTGAGGAACAGGTAGAGCAGGATGAAGAAGCGCTTGGCGGTGTCCTTGCGCGTCTCGTCCATCGAGCCGGACACGTCCATGATGCAGAACATCACGGCCGATGTGCTCGGTTTGGGGACCTTGATCCGGTTCGAATAGCGCAGGTCGAAGGGGTCGATGAAGGGAATCGCGTTGAGGCGGATGTGCAGGTGGTGAATCTTGTCCTTCAGCTCGATCACCTGTTCGTCGTCCGAAGGGGCGCCTTCGTCGAACAGGGCCTGCAGCGCTTCCTCGGCTTCCTTCAGCTGGCGCTTGGCGGGGCCGCCGACGGCGATGCGGCGGCCCAGTGCGCCGCGCAGCGAGCGCAGCACGTGGATGTTGGAAGGCGTGCCGGACACGTTGTAGCCGGCGCGCTGGTTCTTGTATTCGATGGTTTGCGACAGCTGCGTCTTGATCATGTTCGGCAGCTCAAGGTCTTCGAAGAAATAATTCATGAACTCTTCGCGCGACAGCTCGAAGATGAAGTCGTCTTCGGTGGTCTGGTCGCTGTTGCCGGCGCGTCCGCGTCCGGCGCCGCCGCCACCGCTGCGCGGACGGTTGAACTGGTCGCCTTTCTGGTATTCGGTATTGCCCGGGTTAACGGTTTCCCAGACGCCCCCGTGGGCGTGGCCGAAATGGGGCTCGTTCACGTCCTTGACGGGGATCGTGACTTTTTCGCCGTTCTCGATGTCGGTGATCGAGCGGCCCTTGATGGCGCGGCCGACCGCATCCTTGATTTGCGCCTTGTAGCGGCGCAGGAAGCGTTCGCGGTTGACCGCGGACTTGTTCTTGCCCTGCAAACGACGGTCGATGAGATAAGTCAAACTAACCTCCTGTGGTGGCGGCGTGAGGAACCTGCTGCTCGTTGCATTTGCGGTGGGGGCGCCTAGCCCTGCGATGCTCACCGTACGTTTGTACGGTTGCGCTTCTCGACCGCAACTGCTGCCGCTCGCGACGGTTCCTCGCGCCGCCGATGCGTTGCGGGCGGGCGAAATCCTGATAGGTCTATCTTGTAGGTCTATCTTAATACGCACCGCGGTCGCGTGTGCGGCGCACGCCATTTTTACGGCGTGCGCCGGCGCCCTTGTCAGGAAGATTTCCTCACGCGCAGGTACCATTCGCACAGCAGGCGGACCTGCTTCGGCGTGTAGCCTTTCTCGACCATGCGGGCCACGAAGTCGGCATGCTTGTTGGCATCCTCGGCGCTCGCTTTCGCATTGAACGAAATGACAGGCAGGAGTTCTTCGGTGTTCGAGAACATTTTCTTCTCGATCACGCTACGGAATTTCTCGTAGCTGGTCCAGGCCGGGTTCTTGCCGGCATTGGTGGCCCGCGCACGCAGGCTGAAGTTGACGATTTCGTTTCGGAAATCCTTCGGATTCGAAATGCCGGCCGGTTTCTCGATCTTCTCGAGTTCGGCGTTGAGCGATTCGCGGTCGAAGCTTTCGCCGGTGTCCGGGTCGCGGAATTCCTGGTCCTGGATCCAGAAGTCGGCGAAGGTCACGTAGCGGTCGAAGATGTTCTGGCCATACTCGGAATAGCTTTCCAGGTAGGCGGTCTGGATCTCCTTGCCGATGAAATCGACGTAGCGCTGCGCCAGGTGTTCCTTGACATAGGACATGTAGCGCTGCTCGGTCTCCGGCGGGAACTGCTCGCGTTCGATCTGCTGCTCGAGCACGTAGAGCAGGTGGACCGGGTTGGCCGCCACTTCGGTATTGTCGAAGTTGAAGACCTTGGACAGGATCTTGAAGGCGAAGCGGGTCGACAGGCCGTTCATGCCCTCGTCCACGCCGGCATAGTCGACGTACTCGTGCATCGACTTGGCCTTCGGATCGGTGTCCTTCAGGTTCTCGCCGTCGTAGACCAGCATCTTCGAATAGATGCTCGAGTTCTCGGGGTCTTTCAGGCGCGACAGGATCGCGAACTGGGCCATCATGCGCAGCGTGCCCGGCGCGCAGGGCGCCTTGTCGAGCGAGGAGTTGTGCAGCAGCTTGTCGTAGATCTTGATCTCGTCGGACACGCGCAGGCAGTACGGCACCTTGACGATGTAGATACGGTCGAGGAATGCCTCGTTGTTGCGGTTGTTGCGGAAGGTCTTCCACTCGGATTCGTTGGAGTGCGCCAGCACGATGCCCTCGAAGGGAATCGCGCCGAAGCCTTCGGTGCCCTTGTAGTTGCCTTCCTGCGTGGCCGTCAGCAGCGGGTGCAGCACCTTGATCGGCGCCTTGAACATCTCGACGAATTCCATCAGGCCCTGGTTGGCCAGGCACAGGCCGCCCGAGTAGCTGTAGGCGTCCGGATCGTCCTGGGCGTAGTCTTCGAGCTTGCGGATGTCGACCTTGCCGACCAGCGAGGAAATGTCCTGGTTGTTCTCGTCGCCCGGCTCGGTCTTGGCGATCGCGATCTGCTTGAGGATGCTGGGATAGCGCTTGACGACGCGGAACTTGTTGATATCGCCGCCGAACTCGTGCAGGCGCTTGACCGCCCACGGGCTCGGGATGGTGCGCAGGTAGCGGCGCGGAATGCCGTAGTCTTCTTCCAGGATGGTGCCGTCTTCGTCCTCGTTGAACAGGCCGAGCGGCGATTCGTTCACCGGCGAGCCCTTGATCGCATAGAAGGGCACCTGTTCCATCAGGTGCTTGAGTTTTTCGGCGATCGAGGATTTGCCGCCGCCGACCGGGCCCAGCAGGTAGAGGATCTGCTTGCGTTCTTCCAGGCCCTGGGCCGCGTGACGGAAGTAGGAGACGACCTGCTCGATCACTTCTTCCATGCCGTAGAACTCGCGGAAGGCGGGATAGATCTTGATGACCTTGTTGGCGAAGATGCGCGACAGGCGCGGGTCGAGGCGGGTGTCGACCAGGGTGGGTTCGCCGATGGCGGCCAGCATGCGTTCCGGTGCGCTGGCATAGGTCAGGGGGTCTTTCTTGCACAGTGCGAGGAACTCCGACATGGAGTATTCCTCTTCGCGGGTACGCTCGTAGCGGGCGGTGTAGTTGTCAAAGATGCTCATTTCGAATGTCCTCAAGGTTACGAACAACGATCACTGGCAGCCGACTGTGCAAGGGCTGCCTCAGGCCCCGGTCTTTATTGGCGTGCTCCTCGTGGGTCGCGCACCGGGCGCCGGGATCGCCGGGGCCGTGGATGCTGCGATTTTCTTGTTGTCGTACCGGGCGCATCCGAATCTGGCGGCCCCGGCCTCCCGTTGCTTGGAGAGCGTCTTTTTTGCGTTTGTGAAATTTATTATGTGCCTATTAGTTCCCGAAGTCAAAGCAGTGTCGTGTGCGTAGGTGCTGCATATACAAGTGCTTGAATCGAATAGGAAAACCCCGTTTTTATCGATCCTCCGGCAGCACCCGGAAACATGCTTCGGCAGGGTCTTTGACGCGGGTCTGAACCGGCCGATTCGGTCCGCTTCAGGCTGCTTAAACATCAACAGTTGTGAGTCGATATTGCACGATATGCTCAAGCTGTGGCGCACGCGTACGGCCGTTCCGGGGCACGCTAAAGCAGCCGATTTCGCCTATGGCGCAAGGGGTGGCAGGCATGCGTTACACTTGTCGGCCATGATCCATCGAACCACGACCAGCGCCGGAGAACACCATGCTGAATGACCAGCTGCGCAGCATCTTGCAGAACATGCCCAAGGCAGAATTACATATCCATATCGAAGGTTCGCTGGAGCCTGAACTGATATTTGCGCTGGCGCAAAGAAACGGCGTATCGCTGCCTTATCCCTCGGTCGAGGCGTTGCGCGAGGCCTACGCTTTCAGCGACCTGCAATCCTTCCTCGATATTTACTATGCCGGCGCCAGCGTGCTGCTGACCGAGCAGGACTTCTACGACATGACCGCCGCCTACCTGGCGCGCGCGCATGCCGACCAGGTTCGACACGCCGAGATCTTCTTCGATCCGCAGACCCACACCGCGCGCGGCGTGCCTTTCGAGACCGTCATCAACGGCATCTGGCGCGCCTGCCAGGAAGGCCCGATCAGCGCCTCGCTGATCATGTGCTTCCTGCGCCACCTGTCCGAGGAAGAAGCGCTGGCCACCCTGGACGAGTCGCTGCCCTACCGCGACAAGTTCATCGGCGTCGGCCTCGATTCCTCCGAAGTCGGCAACCCGCCCGAAAAATTCGCGCGCGTGTTCGAGCGCGCGCGCCAGCTCGGCCTGCGCCTGGTGGCGCACGCGGGCGAGGAGGGCCCGCCGGCCTACATCGAGAGCGCGCTCGATATCCTGAAGGTCGAACGCCTCGACCACGGCGTGCGCATCCTGGAAAGCCCGGACCTCACCGAGCGCGTGGCGCGAGAAGGCATGGCGCTGACCGTGTGCCCGCTGTCGAACATCAAGCTGTGCGTGTTCGACGCGATGGGCAGCCACAACCTGCGCACGCTGCTCGACCAGGGCCTGGCGGCCACCGTCAACTCGGACGATCCGGCCTACTTCGGCGGCTACATGAACGACAATTTCATCGCCGCCTTCGAAGCGCTGCCGCTCGACGCCGGCCATGCGCGCCAGCTCGCGCGCAACAGCTTCGCCGCCTCCTTCCTCGACCCCGAGCGCAAGCGCGCTTTCCTGGCCGAGGTGGACGACTTCTTCGCGCAGGCGCAGCCCGCCGCCGCCGCCGCATAAGGAAGGCCGATGTTCATCCAGTCCCTCCGCATGACCGCGCGCGACTGGCGCGCGGGCGAGCTGCGCTTCCTGCTGGTGGCCCTGATCGTGGCCGTGTCGGCATTGTCCTCGGTCGGCTTCTTCATCGACCGCATGCGCGCGGGCCTGAACCGCGACGCGCACCAGTTGCTCGGCGCCGACCTGCTGCTGAGCGCCGACGATCCGATCCAGCAGCGCTGGCGCGCTGAGGCCGCGCGGCGCGGCCTGCTGCTGGCCGACACCGTCGCCTTCCAGAGCATGGCGCAGGCGGGGGAAGGCGAGGCCTCGAGCGCCCAGCTGGCCGCGGTCAAGGCGGTCTCGCCCGGCTATCCGCTGCGCGGCCAGCTCACGCTCAGCAAGGATCCCGAACAGGCCAGCCGCGCGCTGGGGCAGAAGACCCGCGACATCCCGGCGCCCGGCACGGTCTGGGTCGACGCCAACCTGCTGCCGGCGCTGAAGGTCGGCGTGGGCGGCACGATCCAGCTGGGCGACAAGCAGTTCCGCATCGCGCAGCTGATCGCGACCGAGCCGGACAAGGGCGCCTCGTTCGCCAACTTCGCGCCGCGCGTGATGCTGTCGCTGCAGGACCTGCCGGCCACGCGCCTGGTGGACGCCTTCTCGCGCGTGACCTATCGGCTGCAGGTCGCTTCCAGGTCGAAGAACGACCTGGCCGCCGTGGCCGCCTACGAACAATGGCTGCGCGCCGACATCGCCGCGCGCAATGTGCGCGGCGTGCGCCTCGAGACGCTCGAGAACGGCCGCCCCGAGATGCGCGCCACGCTCGACCGCGCCGACAGCTTCCTGTCGCTGGTTGGCCTGCTGTCGGCGATGCTGGCCGCGGTGGCGGTCGCGATGGCGGCGCGCCGCTTCATGCAGCGCCACTTGGATGCCTGCGCGATGCTGCGCTGCCTCGGCATGACCCAGAACCAGGTCGGGGCGCTGTACCTGATCGAGTTCGCCATCGTCGGCCTGCTGGGGAGCCTGCTGGGCGTGGCGGTCGGCTTCGGCGCCCACTTCGTCCTGGTCCAGATGATCGGCAACCTGCTGCCGGCCGACCTGCCGCCGGTGTCCCCGCTGCCGGCGCTGCAGGGCATCGCCACCGGCCTGCTGCTGCTGGTCGGCTTCGCGCTGCCGCCGGTGCTCCAGCTGCGCAACGTGCCGCACAACCGCGTGATCCGGCGCGAAGCCGCAGCCCCGCAGCCGCTGGCGCTGGCCACCTATGGCCTGGGCGTCGGCGTATTCCTGGCGCTGCTGCTGTGGCAGGCCGGCGACACCAAACTGGCCCTGATGACGGCCGGCGGCTTCCTCGGCGGGCTCGGCCTGTTCGCCCTGGTCGCCTGGCTCGGCCTGCGCCTGCTGCGCCGGCTGCGCGGCGTCTCCAGCAACCAGAGCTGGCGCTTCGCCATCACTTCGCTGCAGCGCCGCCCCGGCGCCACCGTGGTGCAGGTGGTGTCGCTGTCGCTCGGCCTGATGGCGCTGCTGCTGCTCACCGTGGTGCGCGGCGACCTGATGGCGGCCTGGCGCACGGCCACGCCGCCGGACGCGCCGAACCGCTTCATCATCAACATCCAGCCGGAGCAGGCCCAGGGTGTCGAGCAGCAGCTGCGTGGCGCCGGCGTGCAGAACGTCTTGCTGTACCCGATGATCCGCGGCCGCCTGACCGCCGTCAACGGCAAGCAGATCAACCGCAATACCTACCAGGAAGACAACGCGCGCCGCCTGGCCGAGCGCGAATTCAACCTGTCGACGGTGCGGGAGCTGCCCGAGACCAACGAGATCGTCGCGGGCGCCTGGTACAAGGATGCGCCCGGCGTGGCCGAGGCCTCGGTGGAGCAGGGGCTGGCCAAGACCCTGGGCCTGAAGCTGGGCGACGTCATGCGCTTCGACATGGCGGGCCTGCCGGTGGAGGCCAGGGTGACCAGCCTGCGCAAGCTCGAATGGGGCTCGATGCGCGCCAACTTCTTCGTCATCATCAATCCGCAAGCGATGGCGAATGCGCCGAAGAGCTACATGACGGCCTTCCATCTGCCGGAAGGCGGGGCAGGTGCGGCGGGCGGGCTGACCAATGGGCTGACCCGCGCCTATCCAAACCTGACCGTGATCGACGTTTCCGGCCTCATCCGCCAGCTGCAGGAAGTGCTGGACCAGGTGGTGGTGGCGGTCGAGTTCCTGTTCATGTTCACGCTCGCCTCCGGCGTGCTGGTGCTGTACGCGGCCCTGATGGGATCGCAGTCGGAGCGCACCCGCGAAGCCGGCCTGCTGCGCGCGCTCGGCGCCACCAGGGGGCAGCTGGCGACGGCGCAGCGGATCGAGTTCGTGCTGGTGGGCGGCCTGTCCGGCGTGCTGGCGGCCAGCGGCGCCGCGGCGATGGGCTGGGTGCTGGCCGAATACGTCTTCAAGTTCCCCTGGAAGTTCGAGCCGCAGGTCTGGCTGGCGGGCGTCGTGGTCGGCGCCGCCTGCGCCCTGGTCGGCGGCTGGCTGGGCCTGCGCAGCGTGCTGCGCCAGCCGCCGCTGCAGACCTTGCGCGAAGCCTGAGCGGGGTTTTGCAACAAGTGCCTGCCGGAGGGGCCACGGGCCCTTCCGGCTGCGCTATCATGGCAGCATGTCCGAACCGAACACCCCCGAAGCACAAACCCTCTACGAAGTGATGGGCGGCGCCGAGCGCCTGCGCGAGCTGGTCGACCGCTTCTACGACCTGATGCAGCTGGAGCCCGAATTCGCCGGCATCCACGCCATGCACCCGCAACCCAACGACAGCTCGCGCGAGAAGCTGTTCATGTTCCTGTCCGGCTGGACGGGCGGGCCCGACCTGTTCATCGAACGCTACGGCCACCCGCGCCTGCGCGCGCGGCACCTGCCGTTCGCCATCGGCACCAAGGAACGCGACCAGTGGCTGCGCGCGATGGCCTGGGCGATGGAAGACCTGGGCTATCCCGACGAGCTGCGGGTGCGCCTGATGCAGTCCTTATATCATACCGCCGACTGGATGCGGAACAAGGCCGACTGAGCACACGCATGGGCATCGCCGAACTCCTGATTCTTCTCGCTGCGCTGGTGATCATCGGCCTGCAGCTGGTGTTGCTGGCCCGGGCGCGTTCCACCGGCGACGGCCGCCACATCGAACGCCTCGAGCGCGAACTGCGGCTCGAGATGCAGTCGACCGCCCAGGCTACGCGCCAGGAAGTGGCGGGGCACATGGGCCAGTACCACGCCGCCAGCGTGCAGCAGTTCGACAGCATGCGCCAGCAGATGCAGCTGCAGTCGAGCAGCGGCCGCGAAGAGCAGGCGCGCGCCCTGAAGCGCTTCGCCGACACCTTGCAGCTGACCCTGTCGAACCTCACCGAATCGAATGCTCAGCGCATGCTGGAAGTGCGCGGCACCCTGGAAACCAAGATCCGCGATCTCCAGCTCGATAACGCCAAGCGCCTGGACGAGATGCGCCAGACCGTCGACGAGAAGCTGCATGCGACCCTGGAAACGCGCCTGACCGAATCGTTCAAGCAAGTTAGCGAGCGCCTGGAAAAGGTGCACCAGGGCCTGGGCGAGATGCAGGCGCTGGCGATCGGCGTGGGCGACCTGAAGCGGGTGCTCACCAATGTCAAGACCCGCGGCACCTGGGGCGAAGTGCAGCTCGAGATGCTGCTCGAGCAGGTGCTCACGGTCGACCAGTACGCGAAGAACGTCGAGACCATCGCCGGCAGCGGAGCGCGCGTGGAGTTCGCGATCAAGCTGCCGGGCGTGGTCGACGGCGGCCCGCCGCTGTGGCTGCCGATCGATGCCAAGTTCCCCAAGGAGCAGTACGAGCGCCTGCTCGAGGCGGCCGAGTTGGCCGATGCCGAGGGCGTGGCGCGCGCCGGCGCCGAGCTGGAACGCGCGGTGCGGGTGGAAGCCAAGACCATCTGCGAGAAATACGTGGCGCCGCCGCAGACCACCGACTTCGCCATCCTGTTCCTGCCCACCGAAGGCCTGTATGCGGAAGTGATGCGCCGTCCCGGCCTGGCCGACGACCTTCAGCGCGCGCTGCGCGTGACCATTGCCGGCCCCTCGACCCTGAGCGCGCTGCTGAACAGCCTGCAGATGGGCTTCCGCACGCTGGCGCTGGAAAAGCGCTCGTCCGAGGTGTGGCAGGTGCTGGGCGCGGTAAAGACCGAGTTCACCAAGTTCGGCGACGTGCTGGCCACCACCAAGGCGACGCTGGAGAAGGCCGCCAAGAACATCGAAAGCGCGGAAGTGCGCAGCCGCCAGATGGCGCGCAAGCTCAAATCGGTGGAGGCGCTGCCGAGCGAGGCGGCGCAGCTGATGCTGGGCGCCGACAGGCCGGATAACGAGGAATCCTAGGGTGGACGGCGCTGCCGTCCGCCCTACATCAAGCCTTCGAACGGGATGATGTCCACCATGTCGCCCGCTGCGACATTGCCCTGCTCGTCGTGCAGCACCACCATGCAGTTCGCCTCGGACATCGAACGCAGGATGCCCGAGCCCTGCGCCCCGGTGATACGCACTTCCGGCTGGCCGTCGGCGCCGCGCGCCAGGATGCCGCGCTGGTATTCGGTGCGGCCCGGCTTCTTGCGGATCGCGCCGCCCGAACGCGCGCGCAGCAGCGGCAGCGGGGCGTCGGCGCCCATCATGCGCAGCAGCGCGTCACGCGCGAAGAAGTAGAACGAGACCATCACCGCCACCGGATTGCCCGGCAGCCCGAACAGGAAGGCGCTGCGGCCGTTCGAGCTCACGCGCCCGAAGGCCAGCGGACGCCCCGGACGCATGCCGATCTTCCAGAAAGTGACGTCGCCGAGCTTCGCCATGATCTGCCTGGTGTAGTCGGCCGCGCCCACCGACACGCCGCCCGAGGTGATGATGGCGTCGGCGTTCTCGCAGGCGCTGCGCAGCGCGGCTTCCAGCGCCTGCGGGTCGTCGCGCACCACGCCCATGTCGATGAGGTCGCAGCCCAGGCGCTGCAGCATGCCGTAGATGGTGTAGCGGTTGCTGTCGTAGACGCAGCCTTCGCCGAGCGGCTCGCCGACCGAGCGCAGTTCGTCGCCGGTCGAGAAGAAGGCCACCCGCAAGCGCCGCTGCACCGCGACTTCGGCGATGCCGAGCGAGGCGAGCAGGCCCAGGTCGGCGGGGCGCACCACGCGTCCGGCCTGCAGGGCCGCGCTGCCGGCCTTCAGGTCTTCGCCGGCAAAACGGCGGTTGTCGCCGGTGCGGATCGTGCCCGCCGGCAGGATGATGCTGTCGCCTTCCTGGGTGACGAATTCCTGCGGCACCACGCTGTCGCAGCCCGCGGGCATCACGCCGCCGGTCATGATGCGCACGCACTCGCCGGCGGCGGGGACCAGTCCCGATGCATTGCCGGCATAGGTCGTGCCGATGATGCGCAAGGACACCGGGCCGTCGCTGCGCAGGTCGGCGCCGCGCAGCGCGAAGCCGTCCATGGCCGAGTTGTCGTGCGCCGGCACGTCGATTGGCGAGATCACGTCGAGCGCCAGCACCCGGCCGAGGGCCGCGCGCAGCGCCAGCTTTTCTACCGCCTGCACCGGCCGGACGAATTCGCGGATGATGCGCTGGGCGTCGCGCACGGGCAGCGCGTCGGGGTCGTAGGCGGACAGGCAGCTGGTCACCTTCGCCAGGCTGGGCGGGAGGCTGTCGTCGAGGCCCTGCAGCTCGTCGAGCGTGTTGATGTTGCGGAACGCATCGGCGTCCTCGAACGGCACCTCGACCGCCTTCAGGTCCTTGTACCAGCCGTCCATGCGCCGTCCGCCCTCCGCCAGGTACTGCGACAGCACCGGCAGGCGGCTGGCCTTCACCAGGCAGAATACCGGATGCGCTTGCGGGCGCATGCCCGGCTCCCGTGTGACGGCGAAGGCGAGATCGGCATCGTGCTGTTCGACCGCGGCAGCCAGGCGCGCGGCCAGGTCGGGCGGCAGGAAGGGCGAATCGCAGGGCACCGCCAGCAGCCAGGGCGTGACGCAGTGGCGCAGGCCCGCTTCCAGGCCGGCGAGCGGCCCGGCGAATCCGGGCGTTTCGTCCTGCCATACGGGGGCGGCAAGCTCCAGCCAGCTGTCGATGTTGCGGTTGGCGTTGACCATGACCGAGCCGACCTGCGGCAGCAGGCGCTCGATCGCGTGCTGGGCCATGGGCTTGCCGCGGAAGGGCTGCAGGCCCTTGTCGACGTTGCCCATGCGCGAACCGCGGCCGCCCGCCAGGATGAGTCCCGTGATGAGTTTCTTGTCCATGTGAGTCCTGAAAATCAGCCGCCGATGTACGACATTTCGACCTTCCTGCCGCGCGCCAGCCCGGAGCTGTCCACGCTGCGGATCTCGGAGTAACGGTCGGTGCGTCCGCGCCACAACTGCGCGACGGCGCCGGAAATCTCGGCGTCGCTGCGGCCCGCACGCAGCAGGGCGCGCAGGTCGTGGCCCTGGGTGGCGAACAGGCAGGTATAAAGCTTGCCCTCGGTCGAGAGGCGCAGGCGGGTGCAGTCGTGGCAGAAGGCCTGGGTGACGCTGGAGATGAAGCCGACCTCGCCGCCGCCGTCCAGGTAGCGCCAGCGGGCGGCGGTCTCGCCGCTATAGTTGGCGGCCACCGGCGCCAGCGGCAATTCGGCGCCGATGCGGCGCGCCACCTCGGCGGACGGAATCACGTCCTCCATGTTCCAGCCGTTCGAGGCGCCCACGTCCATGTATTCGATGAAGCGCAGGATGAAGGGCGAGCCCTTGAAGTGGCGCGCCATCGGCAGGATCTGGTCCTCGTTGGTGCCGCGCTTGACCACCATGTTGACCTTGATCGGACCCAGTCCGACGGCATGGGCGGCATCCAGGCCGTGCAGCACGTCGGCGACCGCGAAGTCGACGTCGTTCATGCGGCGGAACACCGCGTCGTCGAGCGCGTCGAGCGAGACCGTGACGCGATCGAGGCCGGCATCCTTCAGCGCCTGGGCCTTGCGCGCCAGCAGCGAGCCGTTGGTGGTGAGCGTGAGGTCGAGCGGACGGCCGCTCGGCGTGCCCAGGCCGCGCAGCATGCCCACCAGGCGCTCGAGGTGCTTGCGCAGCAGTGGTTCGCCGCCGGTCAGGCGGATCTTCTCGACGCCGTGGGCCACGAACAGGCGCGCCACCCGGGTGATTTCTTCGAAGGACAGCAGCTCGCCCTGCGGCAGGTAGGCGTAGTCCTTGTCGAACACTTCCTTCGGCATGCAGTAGACGCAGCGGAAGTTGCAGCGGTCGGTCACCGAAATGCGCAGGTCGTGAAGGGGCCTGCCGAGCGCATCCAGGAGCAGCCCGGCAGGTGCATCGAGCGCACGCGGGACCGGCATGGCCGGCGAGCGCAGGTCGTTCAGCAGGATGATTTTTTCAGGCATGCCAATACGATAGCACGAGCCCCGCCAGCGCACAGGTGGCGATCAGCTTGATCGTGCCGACCTGGTAGCGCAGCAGGGCCACGCTGGCGAGCACGCCGATGCCGATCGCCGCCGCTTGCAACTGGCCGCCGGCGAAGAACACGTGCTGGCCGAAGAACACCGCCAGGCTGGCGATCACCCCGACCACGGCCGCGGAAATCGCGGTCAGCGGGGCCGTCAGCCTTACGTTGCCGCGCCCGGACTCGACCAGCGGGCCGCCGGCGAGGATGAACACGAAGGAGGGCAGGAAGGTGAACAGGCTTGCTACCAGCGCGCCGGCGATGCCGGCCAGCGGCAGTGCGGCCGGGCCGAACAGCGCTTGGGTCCAGCCGCCGACGAAGCCGACGAAGGCCACGATCATGATCAAGGGCCCGGGCGTGGTCTCGCCCAGCGCCAGCCCGTCGATCATCTGGGTGGCGCTGAGCCAGCCGTACTTCTCGACCGCGCCCTGCACCACATAGGGCAGCACCGCGTAGGCCCCGCCGAAGGTCATCAGGGCGGCCTTGGTGAAGAACCAGCCCATGCGCGCCAGGGTGCCGTCGACCCCGTACACGGCGGCAAGCAGGAGCCATGCGGCCAGGGCCAGGCCGGCCCCGGCGACCGATGCCTTGACCAGGCCGCGCCACGAGAAACGGGCGTGCGCCGGGGTCGGCGTGTCGTCGTCGATCAGGGCCGGGCCATAGTGCCTGCGGTCGGCCGGGTGGCCGCCGCCGGGCTGGAAGCGCTGTGGCCACAGGCGCCCGCCGGCCAGGCCGGCCAGGGCCGCGGCCAGCACGATCAGCGGAAACGGCACGCCGAACAGGGCGATGGCCGCGAAGGCCAGCGCGGCGATGGCGGCGAGCAGGCCGTTGCGCAGCGTGCGCGTGCCGATGCGCCAGGCGGCCCCGATGACGATCGCCACCACCGCCGGTTTGATGCCGGCCATGATGCCCGCCACCGCCGGCAGGTGGCCCCAGGCCAGGTAGATCCAGGACAGGCCGATCAGGAGCGCCAGCGAGGGCAGGATGAACAGCAGCCCGGCCAGGATGCCGCCGAGGCCGCGGTGCAGCAGCCAGCCGATGTAGACGGCCAGCTGGGTCGCCTCCGGCCCGGGCAGCAGCATGCAGTAGTTCAGGGCATGCAGGAAGCGCTGTTCCGAGATCCAGCGGCGGCGCTCGACCAGTTCGCTGTGCATCAGCGCGATCTGGCCGGCGGGACCGCCGAAGCTGATGAAGCCGAGCTTGAGCCAGTAGCGCAAGGCTTCGCGGAGGGTGACGGGGGCGGGAGATTGCATTCTGCCATCGTAACCCAGCAGTGTGACTTGTTGCTTGCGGGCGGGCTTCGGTAGGCGAAATTGGTTCCCGGCGTGCGCCGGGATGACGGTCAGCTTAGGTGAGCAAAACCCGGTCGGGGCACAAACAAAAAGGGAAGCCTCACGAGGCTTCCCTTTCTTGCTACCGCAACAAACAGCTTACTGGCGCGTATCCACCTGGATCAGCGGCTCGTTCACCGGCGGCGGGGCCGGTTTGCGGGCGCGGCCGACGCGTGGCTGGGCGTTGGCCTGGGTTGCGGCCTCCTGGGCGGCGCGCAGTTTTTCCGGATCGGTCGACGCGAGTTGCAGGCCAGCCTTGGACAGCAGGTCGTCCATGTCGATCGGTGCGGCGCTCGGGGCCGGGGCAGGAGCAGCAACCGGGGCCGGAGCTGGAGCAGCGACCGGGGCCGGAGCAGCAGCAACCGGGGCCGGAGCAGCGGCGACCGGTGCCGGAGCAGCCGGAGCAGCGGCAACAGGGGCCTGAGCGGCCGGTGCGACTGGTGCTTCAGCCACCAGGGCCGGCGCCGGAGCGGGCGCCGGTGCAGCTTCGGCTGGCTGCGCGGCTTGCGCCTTCAGGGCAGCCATCGACGCCGCGGTCGGGAATACCCACGGACCACGTTCCACCGCGGCGGCCACGGCCGGCGCAGCCTGGGCGGCCGGTGCCGGTGCCGGTGCCGGTGCCGGAGCAGCGGCGCGAGCAGCGGCGGCGGCTTCGGCCTGTGCCTTGGCGGCCACCGATGCGGCGGTCGGGAACGGCCACGGACCGGCTTCGGCCGCAGCGGCCTTCTTCGGCGCCCTGGTTGCGGCGGCGAACTTGGCCGCTTCCTCGTCGGCTACCGGCGCGAACGCCGGAGCGGCATCCTGGCCTTCGGCCGACTCGATGCCCTCGACCTGGTCGCGGTCGCGGCGGTTACGGTTACGGCCACCGCGGCGGCGGCGGCGGCGCGGCTCGTCGCCTTCGCCTTCCAGTTCCTCGCCGTTGGCGCCCAGCGCGGCCACTTTCACCGCATGATCCAGCACGTCGCCGTGCGGCGTCGTGGTTGCCAGTTCGCTTTCCTCGCTCGGGACCGGGACGGCCTGGAGCTTCAGCTCTTCAGCCTTGGCCTCGACCGGCTGCTGGGCGGCGCGTTCGGTGCGCTCGCCACGCTCGCGCGGCTGGCGCGGTGCGCGTTCCTTGCGCTCGCCCGGCTCGCGCTCGGCGCGTTCGCCACGTTCGGCGCGCGGCGCGGCTGCGCCTTGTGCGGTTTCGAGTTGCTCGCGCGCTGCACGCGGCTCGCGCGGCTCGCGCTGTTCACGCGGCTGGCGCGGCGCACGCGCCGGCTTGCCTTCGGCTTCCACCGGCTTGACGCCGTCCTCGGCCTTGGCGGTTGGGTCGCGCTCGTCGCGGCCGCCCTTGGCGCCGCGGCCGTTGCGGGTACGCTGGCCGTTGCGGCCGCCGCGTTCGCCACGCTCGGCGGCGCTTGGCGCGGCCGGCTTTTCAGCGACGACCGGGGCCGGCGCCGGCGTCACCGGCTCGCCCATGAAGAACTTCTTGATGCGGGCGAAGAAGCCCAGTTCGCTCGGCGCCGGAGCAACCGGGGCCGGCGCCGGAGCAGCCGGCGCTGCGGCCTTGGCCGGCTTGGCCGCTTCGCTGCGGTCCACCATCGGGGCCGGCTGGGCCGGGGTGATGGTCTTGACCACGGCTTCCTGGCGCGGCTTGGCTTCTTCTTTCTGGCGCTTGCTGAAGCCCATGTCGGTCTCGGCCGATTCCGCCATGGTGTAGCTGGCGGCGGCGTCTTCCAGGCGCGGGTCGTCGTGCTTGATGCGCTCGAGCTTGTAGTGCGGGGTGTCCAGATGCTTGTTCGGGATCAGGATCACGGTGATGCGGTGGCGGTTCTCGATCTTGAGTACTTCGCCGCGCTTCTCGTTCAGCAGGAAAGCGGCGACGTCGACCGGCACCTGCACGTGGATTGCGGCCGAGTTCTCTTTCATGGCCTCTTCCTGGATGATGCGCAGGACTTGCAGGGCCGAGGATTCGGTATCGCGGATGTGGCCGGTGCCCGAGCAGCGCGGGCAGGTCACGTGCGAGCCTTCCGACAGCGACGGACGCAGGCGCTGGCGCGACAGTTCCATCAGGCCGAAGCGCGAGATCTTGCCCATCTGGACGCGCGCACGGTCATGGTGCAGGGCTTCCTTCAGGCGGGTTTCCACCTCGCGCTGGTTCTTGGCCACTTCCATGTCGATGAAGTCGATCACGATCAGGCCGCCCAGGTCGCGCAGGCGTAGCTGGCGGGCCACTTCGTCGGCCGCTTCGCAGTTGGTGTTGAAGGCGGTCGTTTCGATGTCCGAGCCGCGCGTGGCGCGCGCCGAGTTGACGTCGATGGAGACCAGGGCTTCGGTGTGGTCGATGACGATCGCGCCGCCCGACGGCAGCGGCACGGTGCGCGCGTAGGCGGTCTCGATCTGGTGTTCGATCTGGAAGCGCGAGAACAGCGGCACGTCGTCGCTGTAGCGCTTGACGCGGTGCGCCATGTCCGGCATCACGTGCGACATGAACTGCTGGGCCTGGTCGAAGATCTCGTCGGTGTCGATCAGCACTTCGCCGATGTCCGGCTGGAAATAGTCGCGGATCGCGCGGATCACCAGCGAGCTTTCCTGGTAGATCAGGAACGGACCGGCGGCCGACTTGCCGGCGCCTTCGATCGCGCGCCACAGCTGCATCAGGTAGTTCAGGTCCCACTGCAGTTCTTCGACCGTGCGGCCGATGCCGGCGGTGCGGGCGATGACCGACATGCCTTGGGGCAGGTCGAGCTTGTCCATGGTCTCGCGCAGTTCCTGGCGCTCTTCGCCTTCGACGCGGCGCGACACGCCGCCGCCGCGCGGGTTGTTCGGCATCAGGACCAGGTAGCGGCCGGCCAGCGAGATGAACGAGGTCAGGGCTGCGCCCTTGTTGCCGCGCTCCTCTTTCTCGACCTGGACCATGATTTCCTGGCCTTCCTTGAGCGCTTCCTTGATCGTGCAGTTACGCACGTCGACGCCATCGCGGAAATAAGTACGGGCAACTTCTTTGAAGGGGAGGAAACCGTGGCGGTCTTCGCCGTAGCTGACGAAGCAGGCTTCGAGGGAGGGTTCGATGCGGGTGATGACACCCTTGTAGATATTGGACTTGCGTTGCTCGCGACCGGCGGTCTCGATATCGATGTCGATCAGTTTTTGACCGTCGACAATCGCTACGCGCAGCTCCTCTTGCTGCGTAGCGTTAAACAACATGCGTTTCATTTTTATTAACTCCGCGACCCGAAGGCCGTGTCATGCCGCGTTTGTAAGACGCAGCGAAGTACAGGGAATGTACGCGGAGAAGGAATGCTGGAGGGGGGAATACCCGGAACGGGGCAGGGCGACGCAATGCATCGCTGCCGCACGGGGCGCAGTGGAGTCGAACGTCATTGTCTACGCACGCCGCAACCAGCAGCTGGTCTGCCTGCCACCACGTTGGGGTGGGCACGGCGGAGACAGCGGGGCGGTGTGCAACAACGAGCCAAACCGTAGCCAGCGAACAACCAAGACTTCGATACCGAGGCGATCAATCAGCCTTCCGTAACGCTCAGCCTTCAGGTGAGGCTACCATCGGGTCGGGCCACAACGACAAGCGTTATCGACACCATCAACCGGCGAGCCGCGAACGGTGCGGCTTGCCGGTACTTATCCATACAAATCCAAACAGTCCATCCTGCATCCAGCCACCCAACCCGATTGCAACTGCAGGTGCAACCCTGATTCGCGCCTGAATGTGCGTACACGTTTTTTTTCCACCGAATTTGCTCATGGCAGGGCCGGTGGAGCGCGCCCCTGTGTAAAATATCGTTTTAATTCTTACACCAGCAGAGGTTTGACCGCCGCCTGTCGATTATATATTCAAAATGAAGGACTTAGAGAGAATTTCTGGGAAGACAATGCGAACAGTGGACCAGAACAACGTTGTTCCCCCTTCATCACAGCCAACAATCCAGGCGCAGTTCGTGACAATCACCGAGGAAGAAGCCGGCCAGCGCATCGATAACTACCTGTTGCGCGTCTGCAAAGGCGTCCCGAAAAGCCATATCTACCGCATCCTCCGTTCGGGAGAAGTCCGGGTCAACAAGGGCCGTATCGACCAGTTGTACCGTCTTGCCGAAGGCGACCTGGTGCGCATCCCGCCGATCCGCATCGCGGAAAAGGCCAGCCAACAGGCCACGCCCGGCGTCGAATTCCCGATCGTTTTCGAGGACATGCACCTGCTCGTCATCGACAAGCCGGCCGGGGTGGCCGTGCATGGCGGCTCGGGCGTGTCGTACGGCGTGATCGAGCAGTTGCGCGCGGCGCGGCCGCAGGCCAAGTTCCTGGAACTGGTGCACCGCCTCGACCGCGAGACCTCCGGCCTGTTGCTCATCGCCAAGAAGCGCTCGGCGCTGACCAACCTGCACGACCAGATGCGCGACGGCGTGACCGACAAGCGCTACCTTGCTGCCGTTGTCGGAGACTGGACCAACAAGCGCCAACATGTAAAGCTTCCTTTACATAAGTTCACGACCCCGGACGGCGAGCGCCGCGTGGTGGTGCAGGCCGGCGGCCAGGAAGCGCACACGGTGTTCAACCTGAAGCGCAAGTGGAAGGATTTCGCCCTGCTCGAAGCCGAGCTCAAGACCGGGCGCACGCACCAGATCCGCGTGCACCTGGCATCGAGCGGTTTCCCGATCCTCGGTGACGAGAAATACGGCGATTTTGCATTGAACAAGCAGCTTCAGAAGGCAAACAGCGAACGCGGAGCGCTCAAGCGCATGTTCCTGCACGCTTACCAGATCACGTTTACCCACCCCGACAGCGGTCAGCCGATGACCTTGCGCGCACCCCTGCCGGCCGAGTGCGACCGATTCTTGGTAAGCTTGGGGCAACCACTAACATAATGTAGGCGGATGGCGCAGCCGTCCACCTTGCAGAACCAATAAGGAACCGGTGGCGAAGCCGCCGATAATAATGCCAAGAAAGCAATTTGACCTGATCGTCTTCGACTGGGACGGTACGCTGATGGACAGCACGGCGGCGATCGTCCGCTGCATCCAGTCGGCCGCGCGCGACCTCGGTTTGCCGGTGCCGAGCGACGCCTCGGCCTCGCACGTCATCGGCCTCGGCCTGTCCGAGGCCATGCAGGCGGTGCTGCCCGACATCGACCCGGTGCTGTACCCGAAGATGGTCGAGCGCTACCGCTACCACTTCCTCACCAAGGACCACGAACTGGTGCTGTTCAAGGGAGTTCGCGAGATGTTGAGCGATCTTTCCCAGCAAGGCTATTTCCTGGCCGTGGCCACGGGAAAAAGCCGGGTCGGCCTGAACCGGGCCATGAACGCGGCCGGGCTGCTGTCCATGTTCGACGCCACCCGCTGCGCCGACGAGACCTTCTCCAAGCCGCACCCGGCCATGCTGCAGGAACTCACGCGCGAACTCGGGCAGGACCTGCGCCGCACCGTGATGATCGGCGACACCACCCACGACCTGATGATGGCGAACAATGCCGGCGCCTCCGGCATCGCCGTCGAGTTCGGCGCCCATCCGGTACACCAGCTGCAGGCCTGCAAGCCGGTTTTCTCGGCCCGTTCGATTCCCGAGCTGCATAGCTGGCTGCTGGAGAACGCGTAAGGATGGCTGAAGATAGCGGTCTGTTCGTGTGCGAAGCCGCCGCCCTGCTTGACGGCGGCAAGGGCGTGCGCTTTCCGGTTATTGCCTTTGGGCACCCAACCACGGGCTTTGTGGTACGGTATGACGGTAAACCGTTTGCTTACCTGAACCGTTGTGCACATGTGCCGATCGAACTCGACTGGTCGCAGGGCGACTTTTTCGAGTCGAGCGGCCTGTACCTGATGTGCGCAACCCACGGGGCCGTGTACGAGCCGGATACCGGCAAGTGCGCCGGCGGACCCTGCCGTGGCGGCAAGCTGCGGCCGATCGCGGTGTCCGAACGGGACGGCGGCATCTGGTGGCAACCGGACGACATGGTGCGGGCGCCGCAGGATCAATGAGTTACCGAGTAGATAAGAACACAACCGAGCGCAACGAGTGCAACTGAGCGAATGAGCGACCAAACGAGTCACGACCACGATCCGTCAAGCCAGGCCGACAAGCGGCTTGCCACCGATCCCACCGTCGGTAACTGGGAACGCGCGACCCTCGAGAAACTGGTGTTCGCCACTGTGCAGGAACGGCGCGCGGCGCGCCGCTGGAGCATCTTCTTCAAGCTGAGCTTCCTGCTGGTCGCCATCCTGGCCCTGCTGACCTATTACGATTCCACCTTTGGCCTGGGCGGCGACGAGAACCTGGGCCGGCACACGGCCCTCATCGAAATCAACGGCGAGATCGAGTCCGAGGGCAGCGGCGCGGCCGACACCGTGATTCCTTCGCTGAACAAAGCCTTTGCCGACGCCGGCTCGGCCGCGGTGGTGCTGCGCATCGACAGCCCCGGCGGCAGTCCGGTGCAGGCGGGCATCATCGTCGACGAGATCCAGCGCCTCAAGCGCGGCTACCCGGACAAGCCCCTGTACGTGGTAGTGGACGAGATGTGCGCGTCGGGTGGCTACTACATCGCCGCTGCGGCCGACCGCATCTACGTGAACAAGGCCTCGATCGTCGGCTCGGTGGGCGTGCTGATGGACAGCTTCGGCTTCGTCGGCACCATGGACAAGCTGGGCGTGGAGCGGCGCCTGCTCACCGCCGGCGAGAACAAGGGTTTCCTCGATCCGTTCAGCCCGCAATCGGAAAAGCACAAGGCGCACGCCCAGGCCATGCTCAACGAAATCCACCAGCAATTCATCGCGGTCGTGCGCGCCGGCCGCGGCAAGCGCCTGAAGGAAACCCCGGAAACCTTCTCAGGTCTGTACTGGACGGGGGCAAAAGCGGTGGAAATGGGCCTGGCCGACGGTTTCGGCACGGTCGACAGCGTGGCGCGCGACATCGTCAAGGCCGAGGACATCGTCGACTACACCGCCCACGAAGGCCTGCCGGAACGCGTCCTGAAGAAATTCGGCGCGGCAGTCGGACATGGCGCCGTCAGCGCTGCCTACAAGGGGGCTGTGCCGCAGCTTCGATGACAATTTGCTTGCATCCTGCGGAACATGTTCTATATTGGGTGAAGCGACTCGCGGGCAGGCCGGTCACGACGTACAGTCATGACCGACCCGATCGAGAAGCGCTTCCCACTGCACTGCGGGTGCAGCTTCGAGTGAATTCAATTCCTCACGGTAGTGTTCCTTCTTAGGAAATGAAAACGACGGCTTCGGCCGTCGTTTTCATTTCCTATAGATACTAGATGCACGTATCGATCTGCTGCGCATCGCCACCCTTCACCGGCTGGCAGCTGGTCGGCCTGGACGGCGCGGCCGTGTCTTCATGCTGACTGAAGCCACCGCGGTCGAGCCAGGCCTGGAAATCGCGCTGGGCGGCGGCATACCAGGCGGCGCGCAGGGCGCACGTCGTGTCCGACGCGCCACCATAGTGCAAGTGGCGGACAGGCACGCCATGCTGCCAGCGCGACAGGGCCAGGCGGGTCGGGAAGAGGGCAGCATGGGTGCTGGCGATCCGGCGCCGCTCGGCAGGGGTAACTGCGAGCTGGAGCGGGCCATCGGTCGGTTGCGCGTCGGTGTGCACGGTCTTGTCCTATTGGTCTGGGCGAGGATGTTCTGCTTAAAGATACTCCTCGGGTCGTTAGGCGGATTCCTAACGCGTTGAAGTCTATCAATAGGAAAGTTCCTAGGCTTGACGCGCGTCAAATGTGCAGATGCATGCAAAATTTGTCGGAGAGCATGTTCCCTGCCGTGGAGTGTGCCGCGGAGGCAGGGTAGGATTCGGCTGAACGAGGTGGGAGCATGCTTTATCGGTACTGTCCCTTCTGTTAAAGTGGCGCCCCATGAGCAAACTTTCCCTGGACCGCATCCTGCAATCGCAGGGATTCGGCACCCGCAAATACTGCCGCGCGCTGATCGAGGACGGCGACGTGCTCGTCAACGGCGCGGTCGAAGACAATTACAAGGCCACGTTCGACACCGGCAACCTGATGCTGACGGTATTCGACGAGGAGTGGCGCTACCGCGAGCACGTCTACGTGGCGCTGTACAAGCCGGCCGACTACGAGTGCTCGCGCAAGCCGAGCCACCACCCGGGCGTGCTGACCTTGCTGCCCGAGCAGTTCGGCTGGCGCGAGGTGCAGCCGGTCGGCCGCCTCGACCACGATACCACCGGGCTGCTCCTGATGTCGGACGACGGCCCCTTCATCCACGCCCAGTCCTCGCCCAAGCGCCACGTGCCCAAGGTCTACCAGGCCACCACGGCCGACCCGGTCACGCAGGCGCTGGTCGACCAGATGCTGTCGGGCGTACAGCTGCACGACGAACCGGCGCCATTGAAGGCAGTGTCCTGCGTGCAGCGTGGCGAGCACCAGCTCGAGATCGTGCTGGAGCAGGGCAAGTACCACCAGGTCAAGCGCATGCTGGCCGCCGCCGGCAACCACTGCAGCGCGCTGCACCGCTCGCAGATCGGCGGCCTGACGCTGGAAGCGCTCGGGCTGAAGGAAGGGGAGTGGTGTTTCCTGGAGCAGGAACAGCTCGACCTGCTGGTGCCGTAGGGGGCGGCTCTGCCGGCCGCGCGTCCAGGCGGACGATGAATAGTCGTTCAGTCTGTTCAAGCCGGGACCGCTACGATACTGCGCTGCGTCAAACGGTGCGACACTTTCCCGGGTTTTCCGCGACACTCCGGTTGACAATCCGCCATGTCACGCACCTGCCTGGTTCGTGTCATGGGGGCCGCACAGCCGTTTCCGATACTAGCCCATGCATTTAAAGAAGATCCCCGTAGCGCTCCTGCCTTTCCTGATCACCCTTCCAGCCGTCGCCCAGCAACTCCCGCAGCAATTGGCCGACTGCGCCAGGATCGCCGACACCACTGGGCGGCTCGGCTGTTTCGACCGCCTGGCCGCCGCCCATGGCATGACACCCGCCGCGCCGGTCTCGCCCGCCGCCGCGAGCGAGGTGGCCGCCGCCGCGCCGGCCCAGGCCCCGAGCGCCTTCCCGGCCAAGCCGCAGCCGGACCCGGCCGCCTCAAGCGATCCGGTCGTTGCCGCCGCCGCCGAGTACACCATGGACGCCCACTGGGAGCTGGACCAGAAGCACCGCCGCGGCGTCTTCGTGTTCCGCCCGCACCATCCGAACTACCTGATCGCGGCCCACGCCTACCAGCCCAACGAGACGCCCTATCGGCCCTTCCGTCGCGTGGGCTACTCGGCCGATCTCTCACACGCCGAATTGCAGTACCAGCTCGGCTTCAAGATGAAAGCGGTCGAAACCGCCTTCGAGCTGCCGGTCGACGTCTGGTTCGGCTACACACAGAACAGCTTCTGGCAGGCCGGCAACAGCAAGGCGTCCAGCCCCTTCCGCGAAACCAACTACCAGCCCGAAGTGATGCTGGTGACGCCGCTGCACACCAGCATCCTGGGCGCCAACCTGAAGTTCCTGAACCTGGGCCTGAATCACCAGTCCAACGGCCAGGCCTCGACCCTGTCGCGCAGCTGGAACCGCATCTATGCCCAGGTCGGCCTCGAGCGCGGTCGGCTTTCCATGACGGCGCGCGTGTGGAAGCGCCTCAACGAGCCGGCCGAAGACGACGATAACCCCGACATCGTCGACTACATGGGCCGGGCCGAACTGGCCGGTACCTACCGGGTGGACGGCCACGAGTTTTCGGCCCTGCTGCGCCATAACTTCTCGACCCACAAGGGAGCCACCCAGCTCGGCTGGGCCTTCCCGCTGGCCGGGCCGCTCAAGGGTTATGTGCACTGGTTCTCCGGCTACGGCCAGAGCCTGATCGACTACAACTACTTCCAGCGCAGCATCGGCGCCGGCGTGGTGGTCCAGTACTGAGAAGGGCTCATTTACAATAGGGGTTTCTCGATCCTGGCCCTTATTCATGAAAGCCCTGCATGAAACTTGCCACGCTCAATGACGGAACCCGCAAGGTGGAGGGTCAGGTCTGACATTCGGACACGAGCTGAGCAAAACAGCATGGTTACGCTCGAGCTCGTGTCCGAATGTCAGACCTGAGGTGGTCCGGATTTCCCGGACATCTTAATTAAGCACACGAAATGCTGATTCGACGGCGACCGGTGTTTGATAGCTCAAGGTTTGATGCAGCCTCTGTCGATTGT